>CP119313.1:2694489-3368111 GCA_029202485.1 Candidatus Pedobacter colombiensis
AATCGCCGTGATGAATTGCGCCGGAGCAAAGTGGCTGGCAAAGGCATAAGGTAAACCCATTGCAGCTGCCAAACGTGCGCTATCAGTACTTGAGCCCAGTATCCAAATCGGGATATCCAACCCTTCGCCAGGGATAGCCCTTACATGACTGTTGCTGTTCTCAGCAGATAAGTAGGTCTGTAATTTCACAACCTCCCTTGGGAAATCCTGTGCAGCCTGAAAACGCAAATCACCTCTTATCGCTGCTGCGGTAAGCTGATCTGTACCCGGAGCCCTGCCCAATCCCAAATCAATACGTCCGGGATATAAAGATGCCAGTGTACCAAATTGCTCGGCAATAATTAAAGGCGAATGGTTTGGCAGCATGATACCGCCTGAACCCACCCTGATGGTTTTGGTTCCACCGGCAATATGTCCAATCACTACAGAAGTGGCAGAACTTGCCACGCTAACCATATTATGGTGCTCAGCCAGCCAGTAACGATTGTATCCCCAACCTTCTACATGTTGGGCCAGATCTAAACTGTTTTTAAAAGTATCGGCAGGTGTTTTGCCTTCTATTACTGTTGCGAGGTCGAGTACGGAATAAGGAATGTTTTTGAGCAGTGTTTTCATCTTAACACAAAACTACATTCCACGGTTAGTATATTCCTTATATCTGAAACGATATGACTTTAAACCTACATCATTATGAAATTCAAATGAAATACCCGAAATTGAACATAAATTACCTACCCATGGAATCCAACGATGTAAGAATTTCCCGTAAGAAGCCCATATTCCCGGTATCGCCTGCCTTACAGAAATACCTTAAAGTCTATCAGCGGGAATCTAAACTACCTATTACTTATGATGACCTGCTGATGTTTAGTGAGGCTTTTCCCATTATGGACAAGGATGGTAAGGATTCGTTATGGGAAGCTCCAATTTATGCAAACGACAGGATTGCAGACCTGCACAATGGCTTAAAAATAGTGTATGCCAACTTAAAGGCCTCAGGCAATTTGCGTATTGTACAGCATAAATACATCGATAAGATTGAATACTGCACCTTTGGTAACACACATCCTTTCAGAGTGAGGATTGTAAACCGCTTAAATGATGTTTACGATTATTTCTATGTTAAAAAAGCTGATGCTTCAAGGATATATGGTTTAGAACTGGAACACATCCTATCACCCAACCAGGTCAACTATCTGGTAGATCGGCAAACGCTGATTGAAGAGCATATTGCAGGAATCCCAGGCGATATATTCGCTAAAACCTACCTGCACAACTCCGAATACAACCCAACTCGTATCGCAAAGGAGTTTGTAAAATTTAACGAACGTTGTTTGGTGATGTTGCTGGGCGATATGAGGGCTTATAATTTTGTGGTACAGATTACGCCTGATTTTGATGACATACAGTTTAGGATTAGGGCCATTGATTTTGACCAACAGTTTTATGAGGGAAATATAAAGGTATACCTGCCACAGTTCTTTAAAGAGAACTTCCCCTATGTTAAATTGGGAATGGAACAGTTAACCGATAAAACTTATTTACAGTATCAGCAGGAAGAAAAGTCTTCTTTATTGCACCGGGTTCGTAGCGAAAGACATCGACTGGCGGATTTGCGGGATGTATCCAAAATGGAAGTACTCACCACTCCCGAAAATATAGACACTTTAAAATTAGGGATGGCCGATTATTTTAATGATCCGTTATACCTTGAATGCAAAAGTATGACTGATATCATTGAGCTAAATCTCAGAAATATCATCCGTCAGGTTAAACTTTAAAAGGGTAATGATATGCCATAAAAGGCTTTAGCGCATTGTTAGGATCAAGCAAAAAAGTTGGGGAGGGATTAGGCATATATTTTTGATAACCTGAATAGGAAAAATTTGACATTTCTTACCCCTCTAAATTGCGCTCTAAAAGCTTTAATCTTCGCATTAAAAGATTCTGCGGAGGCATTAGTGGATCTGTTATCAAAGTAGTTTAATATTGTTTCATAATTGTTCTGAATGGTTCTTGATATGGTATTGAAGGATTTATAGTCCATTTTTTCTATCTTGTTATACCATAAGGCTAACTTTTTAAAGGCAATCATTTTAGTTTTTGAATGGCTGAGTATTGAAGACAGTTCCTGGGAGGCTTTATACGCTTGCTGCAAATCTGGGTATAGCTTAAATAACAGTTCTGCCCTGTGATTTTGTGAAGGAGTCCAGTTTACTTCTTTTTTAAATAACAAATACCTACTTCTAGCCAGTAACTGTTTTATCGTATCTCCATTTTCCAGAAGTTCGGGAATCCAAGGCTTCTTTACTTCTCTGGCTAGATCCATTTCTTTGTTTTCCTGTTCTATAGCATCCCATCTATGTTTAATCCTGATTTCCTGGACACCTTCATTAGCCAATTGCTGTACATGGAACCTATCTGAAACAAGCTTTGCTTTTGGAAAACTCCTTTTTACTATTCTGGTCATTGTCGGAGCCAGATCAAGGGTTACTTCTTTTACTTGTTTCCTTACCTGCTCCTTCATTCTGTGAAGAACCTTTATGATCGACTCGCTTTCAGTACCCTTTACAATTGCTACCAAAGCACCTTTCTTCCCTTTTGCCCCTTTATTAGTCAGTATTGTATAGAGCTCTCCTTGTGAAAGGCTAGTTTCATCAATTGATAAATATTCCCCCATATTATTAGCAAAAAGCAGCCAATTCTCAGAGTGTTCCGCCTGATCCCAGCTGGTAAAATCACTTAAATGGCGGGCATATTGCTCTTCCAGACGCTTTCCGTCAACACCAAAGAAATGGCCAAGACTTTTACAGCTTATTGGGGTGGAATCCAAATAGTCTTTCAAAAAAAAAGGCAAACTCTTGAGTCATCTTTGTGCCTTCGGCAACTAATTGCCAATCCCGGGAAACGATCTTACTTGTTCGGGTGTTGAGCCATTTCCGACGCTTAAGGTTTAAAAAACAAGGTTTGCCACGCAAAGGAAAGTCTCGAACGGAAGCCTCATCGTAGAATCCTTTAGATAAAAGATGATCTCCAGAAAACTCTTGTGGATGAATGTTCTTTTCTATCAAATAAATATAGGTTGAACCGTCAATTGTAGCAGCTCGGTCGAATTCAAAATAGTCGCTAAGACCTTCTGGTAGTATTAATGAAAGCAGGGTAGAATCCAATATAATTGCTGTTTAATGCAAATCTAAACAAAATTAATCCCTCCCCAACTTTTTTGCTTGATCCCATTGTTAGAGCTATTTTACAAAGACAGGTAAAAAAAAAGCGGAAGCAAGTCTAAAAGACTACGCCCCCGCAAATTAACGCTCTCGAACGTAAAACTAAGAAAAAATTCTTTACTGTCAAGAGAAAAAGAATAAAAATTTTTTAGCCATGTCCTATTTCATATAAAATATTAGATAATATTCCAAAATTTTTATGGTTAATTAAATAAGTTATTTGACTTTCCGTACAATATTTTTATGAGATTTTATCAAAAATCGTGTGCTTTTTAACACAAAATTCTTATTTTGCAATAAAAAAGGAACGCTGATGTCATTAAAAGCAATAATTGACGGAATTATAAGAGACAAACACAGATCGCTAAGTTGGCTTGCCATAAGTATGGGCAAAACCTTTGATGGTTTACGACTGGGCTTGATCAATGAATCTATTAAATACAAAGATATCTTGCTTATGGCCGAAATACTGGAAGTATCGCCTTGCTGTTTTTTCAAAAGTGCTGAAGATTTAGACGCCGAACAGAATATGGTGGCGGAAGCACATGTAGAATATGGAGATTTGAAAGCAACACTTAAAAGTTGCAAAGAATTGGTTGCGACCTTAAAGGATCAGATCAATGATAAAGAGCGGATCATTACCCTATTAACAAAAGAGCAGCCTGATAAATTGTAACTTATCAGGCTGCTCTTATATTTTAATAATTAATTATTTTAGTTGCCTACGCCAATTACTTTATAAGTAACCTTGTTGCCGTCCATTACTTTTTCGTAATAAACACCATCTTCGGAAACATAGTATAGTACTCCTTTTATCACCACGTCTCTGGTATTGTCCGGAAGTTCAGTTACAATGTCGCCCACATTGGGCAATGCTGTACCACTTTCGTCAAGCATCCCGTTGTTGCTGTTACCACCGGTTTCTAAAACGCCGTCTTTACCTGCAACTATATAAACAGTTTTACCATTCGCATCAACACTGGTGCTATAATAAACGCCTTTATATTCGTAGTAATTCTGACCATTGATTGAAATGGCTTTTGCCTCAGATGGAATGCTCGGCACTTGTGCGCCTACCGGAGGTACAACTACTTTATATCCGTTATCAGCTTGCTGGTAAAAAAAGCCTCCTGCATAATAATACTGATCCGGACCAAAGTAAAATGGATAATATCCAAAAGGCAATACGCTTAAACTAATTCCTAAAAAGGGTCTGTAATAGCTATAAAAACCATAGTAAGGTCTGCGATACGAAAAGCCAGGTCTGTAATAACTATAGTGAGGTCTGTAAATCGGTCTACCGGGTCTGTAACCAGGTCTGTTGATATGGCCTGGAGGCCTACCCATACCTGGCCTACCTATGCTTGGGGGTCTGGACCCGCCTGAAGGACGTGATGCTCCATGACCGCCACCGCCACCATGACGTTGTGCCAATGCATCGTTAGTAGTAAATCCAGTCATCAATATGATAGATCCTACTATAAATAACCATTTAAATTTTGCCGTTTTCATAATCTCTCTCAATTTTGATATTAAGACTACTTATACCTTGAAAAGATTATTCGGGTTTTAAGTATTTATTTAAACTGACAAATCAATGATAAATCTGCTTTTAAGTGCTGGTAGCATCACTTAATCCTGCCATTTTCGAGATCAAGAGCCGAACCTCTGCTTCTGGGACTTTTTGTATTGCTATTGAGTAAATTGTACGTGAAATTTAACCTGATCTGACGCCCTTCATAATATCCATAATTAGTTAAAGTCAGACCGTCTACCTGCTGAATACCATAAGATTTGCTCCCCTTATAAATATCTGTCAAAGCCAATCTAAGTGTAGCTTTCTCTCTTAATAGCTTACGTTGTAACCCCAAATCAACCTGATTGGTACCTCGACTAAATTCGTTAGCCCCTACCAGCTTTTTTGTATTCAGATAACCTGTAACTTCGCCAGTTAGCTTAAATGGGAGTTTAAATGTTTGCTGTAAGTTTATCCTTGCTGCCAATTGTTTCAGTCCGTACTTCCGATCCTTATCAAATGCGATGATATTTCTAATCTGAAACAATGTCCCATTAAATGTCAGTTCCCACCAATTGGCCAAGGTTACACTTTGCGTTATAAATAAGGAAATGCTTTTCTGTATACCTAAATTCCTAGGCACCATTACAATCTTTATTGTTTCAATCGTATCTATAATCCTTGCACTATAGTTATCCGTATGGGCATACGTTATCCCTACAATGGTTAAATTTTTATAAACATATTGCAAGGTTGCTCTATGACTTAGCTGAGGTTGTAAAAAGGGATTTCCCTGCCAAAAAGATAATTCATCGAGCATATAAACAAATGGATTCAGATCCTGGTATGCCGGCCGATCTATCCGTCGAGAATAGCCAAGGGAGAAATTATGATTTTGCTGAGGCTTAACAGCTATACTAAAGGATGGAAAAAGATCTGTAGCCTTCTTTTCAATGTATTCTCTATTTTCAACACCCGAAAACCTATAGTTTAACTCGCCATTAGAAGCCGAATGCTCCAATCTTAAACCAGCCTGCAAGGACCATTTACCTAATATTTTCTTATAATTAACATAGCCACTATAAACCTGCTCTTCAAATTTAAACGTATTTGAACGACGATCATCAAGGCTGTCCCTTTCTTCCAAAACATGATAAAATTGTGCGCTATTATTAGCCGTGATTCCCGAATACTTTGCTCCTGTTTCCAGCTTTCCTTTAAAAATATTGGTGGTATAATCCAATTTCAACGCGTTCAGACTAATGTCTATATCATTTAAGGTATGATAAAGGTTCTGGCTCAATACGGCCTGATTCCGATCTTTGTAGGAATTGGACTGTAGGTTTCCATTTCCTTTTTTAAAATCACTGTAATCTGCATCTACATTAAAAATATGACCCAGCGTATCTTCATATTTATAATTCAGGTTTAGGTTATACCGATTGGTGCGCTGAAAATAATAATCATTTATTGCATCCAGTGATTCTTCTATATTTTCTGACGCTGGCAGGCCGATTAGTGTCTTGGTATCAGTTATTCCGCCTCCAAAAAGGAAGTTTCCATTTACCAGGATACCCACTGTGTTCCTTTGATCAATAGCATAATCTGCACCCAGCCGCGCGCCCATTTTCTTCCTCTTGTCGGTATCGTCGGTATTGCTATTATACCTTTTACCATCTTGTATACGGTTGGAACCATACAAATAAGCATAGTTACCAAAAAAATGATTGTAACTTCCGTAAATATTAAGGCCTTTATCCCTATAGTTGAAAGACAGGTCCTGATTTTGCTTTACAAACACACCATACGCAATCCCCGTAGTGATGGTTCCATTCAAGCCTTCTGCCTGCATTTTTTGGGTTCTAATATTGATGATTCCGGCCGATCCTGAGGCATCATACTTCGCCGTAGGGCTGTTGATGATCTCAATAGATTTAATACCTGATGATGGCATTGATTTCAAAAGGTCGGCCAACTCTTTAGCCCCCATATAGGTTTGTTTTCCATCCAAAAGTATCATCACCCCTGGCTTACCATTTAGCGATACTACGTCGTTATTATCTACAAATACCCCAGGAGCCTTTTTTAAGGCTTCTAGTGCTGTAGTTCCCTGAGCCGTGATGCTTTTTGAAACATTAAATATAATGTTGCTGCCATCGGTTTCTACCACCTTTTGATTGGAACGAACGGTTACTTCGTTTAACATTTTAGCATCAGGAAGCAATTTGATTAAACCTAAATTCCTATCTTGTAGAGGACTTACCTTCATTTTATAAACCAAATAACCTGTATACCGAACTAGTAAAACATAATCTACTTTGCCCGAAAGTCGCAATTCAAATGCACCATTTACATCTGTAACAGTTTTTTTTACCACTATACTATCCTTATCCAAGACGAACAAACTGGCATAAGCTAAAGGCACATTATTATCTATAACAACCTTACCTTTAAGTAAAACTTCTGTCAATGGCTTCTCCAGCTGCTGCGCTTTAACGGTATTTGTACTTACAAAACCAAGAAAGAGGAAAATGATGAGCATTAACTGATATAACATAGGTCAATTTAAAGGGGCTTTCTTGCAAGAACTGATTACGGTAAGAGATGCGACAACACACAATAAGAGTTGAACTTTTTTCATATACGTTAATTAAAGTATTAACTGAAAGATATGAAAAAATATTTTGGTGAAAAATCTATTTTATTTTTAATGAAGCATTTAGATGACATCTTCCCTACTTTAATATTATATTAGAACTTAATTCATTTCGAACATATTATTAGCTCGCTACTATGAAATTTAATATGGACAATCAGACCTATAAAGATCTGAACATATTTTCATCCTCTTCGGATTTGGACCCGCTGTTTAACATTTTTAAACTGACCAACACAATCGGGGGCCGGGAGAAGATTCATGAAATGATGTCCAACCCGGTAGCGGATCTTAGCACTTTAAATTCGAGAAAAGAGGCTATAAAATATTACTACGACCAAAACATCACGCTAAATCTTAGTAGAGAACAACTGGATGTTAAAAGATGGGGTTTCAATGGAGCGACTGGGGATGTATATTGTTCAAAATGAAGGAATAATTGAACTTATCAAAAGTGCTTCAAAATCTATTTGATTTTCTCTTCACAGATCGTCTTCACAATCTCCTGCATCTTCGTAACTTTATCAATCAGCCCTTTTAACTCCTCTTCTGTGATGTCATAATCTAATTTATAACGGGTATCTGTATAACCTCGCTTGAGCAAATCAAAGAGGTGAAACTCTTGCTCATTAAGTATCGGCATACGAAACAGGGTGTACAGATCAATTGAGACGTGTTTGGCGTAGTTTCTTAATTTTGCAAGATTATGGGTTTTAGGCTTGTACCCGGTGTGTACCAATAGGGCAGCGCTGTAGAAGCATTCTGTAGCCTGGTGCAAATAAAACACGCTGTTTCTTCTACCGTCTTTTCCGCGTTCGGCGGCATTAATTGCGTCGATTAAAAATTGTGATGCTTGCGGATACCAAATGTTAAAATAGCTTCTTGCACGCTCTTTTTCCTCTTCAGAAGTCAGCTCTTTTGCTTTTTCAAACTGAAAGCTTCCTGTATCATGAATTAATATACCTTTGGCAATGATGTCCGAAAAGAAGTACTGACCTACCCGTAAACCTTCGTTAATGTATTCAATATCATGAATAATCGGACTGATCACATTCTTAAAACTATTGCAACGATTTTCTATGTGACTAAGGATGTCTTGTTCTTTTATCTTCTCCTTTTTCATGATCACCAGGAAATCATAATCACTGATATGACCAAAATGGATACCACCTTCTACATATTCATCTTCAACCCAATTGCCTCTGGCATGGCTACCAAACAGGATTACCTTTTCCGGACTCGCCTCTTCCTTGATGATATTCAGTATATGAGCAATTTCCCTTTGTTTGGTATTTGGCAGGTGAGCTATTGATGTTTTCATCAGAATAAGGTTTTATTTATCTATGATCCATATATGTAAATATAATGAAAAGACAGAAGTAAAAACCATGTAAAAGAAATAACCCGCACCCAGACCGGGATACGGGCTATTAAATTAACGCTCTCAAGTACAAACATACGTAATAATTCTGAAGAAATTCTGTAGTTTCAAAAAAAATAGCGAAAAAAAATATGTCTGCCTACTCTGTTTTTCCCTGTACCGCCTTTATTGTACCCTCTATCTGCTGGGCTAAGGCTTGTATTTCTGTATTATATTTTTCCTTATTCCTTTCTTCCAAGGACTTATACATCAACTCGTAACATTTGATCCGAAGCTCACAATACTTTTTAAGCGTTCTATTTCTTTCGTGAAGCACTTCCGGAAGATTAAGTTTATCCAATTTCCCGACAAGCTTAATATTTTCATTCCAGTAGTAAATTCCGCGATCTTTTATCTCGTACATCAGGGTAGCATCCGTAGCATCTGCAGGTAATTTATAAACTTCCAGGGCCTGAGACTCATTTCTAACAAATGCTTTAATCTCATTATCATACTTTGCAAAATCATAAGATGTCTTATTGTACACCATAAATGATGTGCAAAAGATGAATACCGTTAACAATAGAATTGTATTTAATTCCAGTTTAGACATATCCGGCTTCTTTAAGCTAGGTATCAAAGCATAGCCAATAACTAAACCACTAGCCAAACCACCAATATGGGCGGCGTTATCTATCCCACCCTTTAATCCATTTAATAAATTATAACCTACAAAAACCATAATACTGGTTAGTAAACTCTTTCTTATATCTTTAGGAATAAAATCCGTCGTAAGCAAAGCCAGAAAAACGCCATACATACCAAAAATAGCACCTGAAGCGCCGGCACTAATGGTCATGTCGTGCCACCATAAACTAGCCGCGCTAGCTCCTATACCCGCAAGCAAGTATGCAGCTGCAAATCTGACCTTACCTAAATAGGGTTCGAGTATTACTCCAATATAAACCAGGGCATACATGTTCATCAACAGATGCAAAATTCCAATGTGTAAAAAGCAATTGGTAAGTAAGCGCCAGGGTTCACCATTAGTTGTTACTGGTTTAAAATTAGCACCCCATCTAATTAAACTTTCACCATCTGGATTAAAAGCATCTACCCCCATCAATAACATTAAAATGAAAACAAGTAAATTTAAATTGAGTAAAATAGGCGTAATGAAATATCCATTTTGTGGGACAAAAATTGAAAAGAAGCTTTTAAAATTTTCTGACGCAGTTGCCGGTGCCCGTGTAAGGTCATCGTCTTCATCAGCAACCAATGTTAATGCTTCGTATTTCAATTCTAACTCCTGGGTACTGAAATCAGTTGTTAACTCTTCAATAGCGGTAATCAATTGATTAACATTTTTCTTGTTTTTACCAAAATCGACCATCTCGCTCCCAAGCGATGAACTCTCCATATATACATTATCAGCTACTATTACAACTTTTATGAGCTGATTTGTAGAAAGGAAGACATTTTTATTTGTATACGCTTTAAAGCCAGCATTACTTGTATATACTATGTCCCAACCAAGAGACTTTGCCGCTTCGATGCCGAGTGCAATATATTGTTGCTGTGTTAAATCTGGTAAAGCTAATTCGTTACTGTACCTAGGGGTAAAACCTACTGCCATAATTGAAAGACATTAATATTTCATAAAAATAATAAAGTTTTCTAAAAACAGTGTTTATTTCAATTAAATCTAGTTATTAAAAATAAAATATTTGATTGTATTTTGATGATTAAACTAATAATGAATAGATTTAAACATGGTGGCTAAACAGGTTTATTTAATTAGCGGTCTGGGTGCAGATAGACGTGCTTTTAAAAAGCTTGTTTTTCCTGCAGATTTCGAATTGATATACCTTGACTGGATCAGTCCCAAGCCAAATGAATCTCTTGAAGCCTATGCCCAACGATTAGCGCTTAAAATTGATACCTCCACCCCATTCTATTTAGTTGGATTATCATTTGGGGGCATGTTAGCTACTGAAATTGCAAAAAAGTTAAATCCTCTGCATACTTTCATAATATCCAGCACACCAGTTTTTTCAGGTTTGCCCTGGTATTACAAAAGGGCCGGAAAGTTAAGATTGCAAAAAATAGTGCCGATTGCTTTATTCAAGCGTATTAATAATATTGGGTTGAATTTTATGGGTGCCAAGACCCAAGACGAGAGAGCATTATTAAAACAGCTTATCATTGATAGCGACCCTAATTTCATAAAATGGGCATTAACCTGTATTCTAAAATGGAGAAATAAAGACCGTCCGGCAAATTTAACCCATATACATGGAACGGTCGATGTTGTTTTACCTATCAGATATCTTAAGCCTGACATTATCATTAAGGGAGGCGGTCATTTTATGGTGTATTCAAATGCGAAGGAAGTAAGTGATTGTATTTTAAAAGAGATTTACAATAAAATATAAGCTTATATATTATGCTTTTAAATTGCGCTCTGCATACTCCTTTATTACACTATTGCGTTTAATAAGCAGATTTTTTAGGTAATCGGATAAAAAAATAATATCTGCTATTTTTCCCAGTAGACCTAATGGCGAAACATAATTGAAAACATCAGTCATTAAAGTTCCGTCACCTTCCTTTGCAAAATGGTGTTCATGTCGGATAGACTTAAAAATGCCTTTTACCATTTCATCTACAAAATAATTCCCATTGTTGAATTCGGTGATTTTTGAGGTTAATTTCTGAGTGATTCCAAAATGTCTGGCCTGCCAGGTAACCGTCTCATTTAGTTCAATAAGACCAGAACACCTTCCTGCTACCGCTTTTTCATTTGTTTGTTTTGTAGAAATCTGGTGCAAATCAATATTACGTGATAAATCGAAAACAATTTGCTGATCAGCATTAATATAGGTTTGCAGCTTTATTACAGTCATAGAGGTTAAAATTCAATGTAAAAGTAGCAATTCAATCTGAATTTGAGCGTTAAGTAAAAACATTAAGGCACTTACGTTCAATTCTCAGATGCCCAAAGTATAAAAGAAGGGACAGAATAGCTTTTACTTATTGATCATTACCGGAACTGAAATGACTATAATGATAATCAATACAATCCTTATTAATTTTATGGCTAGCAATAACATTTAATTCTCCCTCAATACCAATAAGTTCAAACCTATTATTAATTGTAAAATGGCCCTTATCAAACATCACATGATGGTTAGGACATAAGCACAATAAATTACCTTTAACATCCATCCCATTATGCGGCTTACCTAATGGTCGTATATGTGCAGCCTCGGCATAACCGATACCATTAAATTCAATTCTTAATCCGCATACTTGACAAGTATAATTATACATCTTTTTAATTTCCCTAGATAACTTAGTATCACGAACAATCCTTAAAACAGTCGTTGGAATCCTTGAAGTTGCCCCATCACTTTCAGTTACCTGTTCTTCAACTTCATTAAATTCAGACGCAATGAGTAAACTTGAGAGCTTTTCCAATCTGAACCTACAAATGCCGAAACCATCCTTACCTTTCACATAAGAATGCTCTGTTATCAAGTATAAGCCACCATATTTATATCCTATTTTAGGACTAAATTGAGACTTGTGATTTGCCCCTCTAATAATTCGAACCGGCAAACCATGCATTTCACTGATCAATAATCCCTTATTTCCAGACGAACCCCAAGATTGGTCCTTTATTTGTTTTTTTGTATCAGAATCATTACCCCCATGTCCAGTATATATAATTACTTCACCTAAATCAATATCATCAACATAGCCACCATTTAAAACTATTGACGAACTTCCTTCCTTACCATTGCCATCGATGCCTGCCTGCAATGGTCGATGAACTCCCACAGATGCTAAATGTTTTCTATCAACAAATACATCATTCTCCTTTACCCCGTCAATTTCTCCGAATTTAATATTAGCCATTAATATTTATTAAATAATTTAAATTTGCTCTCAAATTAATAAATATTCTGGAATCAATTTCAAATCTTTATATGACTCAAAAAATATTTGAACATTTTTCCAATATAACACTTCTTTCTCCGAATAATTCTTTACTAATAAAGCTACTAGCCGCCCGCTTCAAGAGGCAATCGACCCACTTAATATTATTGAGTATAGCGATGGATTTTATCAGTACAAAATATCAGAGAATGAAGAAGAGGCTACAACCAAAAAAAGATATAGCGTTAAAGGAATCGAAGCTTCTCCTTTGTGAAGTTATGTTAGAATTGAATTATTTTTTAACCATCCTTTTACATCGCGCTCCTTTTTTGTGATACCCTGGCATTGCGTACTCGCAGAACTATTGCTTTTTCTAATTGGTTTTGATAATAAACGATTGTTTGGCAGAGTACCGCTTGTTGAACTACACACACCATACATTCCTCCAGAATTGCAATGTTTGCAGTACTCTTTGTGCACGCATAACAGTTTTTACTCCCTACAGGTAGCACAATGCAAATCCGGTTTCAGATTATCTTTAAATGCAGAAGCTTTAGTTAAAGAAAGTATTTACTAAAAAGGAAAGATTTTTCATGGATGAATGGCGTCTTGGTTATTCGGCTATTCAAAGTTTAGGAATTTATTCCAGTAAAGCAAAATTTCAACGAAAGAATTGGCATTAATACCAGAAACAAAAAAGTTATAACAAAAAGACTATTTATTATTCAAAACATCCTAATAAACTAAAATAATTTCTTGATAAATGTAAAACATTTCGTTTTGGTTATTATATGATATTTATATAAGTTTGAATATAGATAAACTGCATTGAATGGAAGAAAATATACACACCGAATTTAAGAGTAGTTTTAATGACGGTGTTATTGAAAGTTTAGTTGCTTTTGCCAATACAAAAGGTGGAAAAGTACTGATTGGATTAGACAATGCTGGCAATCCTGTGAAAGGCTTTAGCATAGGTTCTGAAACACTTCAAAAATGGATAAATGAAATTAAAAATAAAACTCAGCCAAGCATCATCCCTGATGCAGAGATAATTAAAATTAGTGATGCAAAAGCAGCTGAATTATCAGTAAAAGAATTTCCAATAAAACCTGCTTCTTTTAGAGGTAGATATTTTAAACGGGTAGGAAATTCAAATCATCAACTCTCCCTAAATGAGATATCAGAATTGCATTTGAGATCTTTTAATTTAAGTTGGGATAGCTATGTTAATCCTGATTATACAATAAAGAATATTTCATAGAGAAGGTTTACGAATTTATCATTAAGTGTAACAAGGATAAAGAAATACAAATTCAAGATGATCCAATGACTGTCCTTAAAAAATTTGAATTGATTAAAGACGCCGGCATTACCTCTGCCTGCCATTTGTTATTTTCGAAAAATGATGTGTTTTCGGCAGTAATTGAACTTGGAAGATTCTCTACTCCTACCAGTATTAAAGACGGAATGACGATTCGCTCAGATTTATTTAGTGAAGTAGAACTGGTACTGGATTTTATCAAAAAACACATTAATAAAGAATACATCATAACTGGCGATCCTCAAAGAGAAGAACGATGGGAATACCCATTACAAGCCATAAGAGAGATAGTGATAAATATGATAGTACATCGTGACTATATGCACTCAGGAGACTCTTCTGTTAAAGTATATAATGACCGTATTGAATTCTTTAATTTTGGAAGGCTACCCGAAGGATTTTCCATAGCTCAATTGATTAGTGGGTACTATATATCTAGTGTTCGCAATAAAATGATAGCCTCTACTTTTAAAGAAGCTCAGCTAATTGAAAAGTATGGTTCAGGGATTAAACGTATACAAGAAGGTTTCGTAAATTATGGTCTAAAAGAACCATTTTTTGAAGAGTTTCAGGGTGGTTTTCGTGTAATAGTTTATTCAGAAATAAAGCAATTCATAGCTAATTCACTGGATGATAAAGTAGGTGTAAAGGTAGGTGCAAAAGTAGGTGTAAAGGTAGGTGTAAAACTATCTAAGAATCAGATCAAAATTATCATTGAGATGCAGAAAAATAAAAACATCACATTCTCACGGTTATCAAAGCTGATTGGAGTTAGCGAAGTTAGTATATACAGAAACGTTAAAAAACTAATCAAAATGCAGATTATTGATCGCATCGGATCAGATAAGACAGGGTATTGGCAGATAAATGAAATTACTAGATAATGATGCGTCTAAAGCCTCAATTTAGGTTACCGAACCTCCCATAAACCCTGTAAAAATTATTACTAAACATTTCATTCGGATCATACTTTCTTTTCAATTCAAAAAAAGCACTTGCCTGCGCATATGCCTTAAACATTTGTTCTTTTGAAGCATGTAACCTATAAGGAAGATAATAAGCCCCATTTAAAGCTATGGAAATAGTTATCAATTTACGTGTTAACGCTTGCATATCAACCTCTGCTTCCTTGCTTCTTTTTTGATTAAACAACATTACAAAGCCAAATACTTCTTCATGCGCATAGTTCAAATAACTATCCTTATCAGTCTTCACATTTCGAACTGTAATATTTAGCAAATCAACATGATATCCAGGCACTGTATTCTGAAGCGCCTTAATAAACTCAGGAACAGCAGCTTTGGGAATAAAGTATTCGTGCAGAATATCCGTGTAGTCATGATCCGTATTTTGAAACACCTCTACCCCTTCATTGAACAACTCATTTCGCGTAAATAGCTTTCCATTTACTAATGATGCTGAAGCTTTCTCCAACTTCCAGCGTAAGTTTTTACCATAATTGCTATTTGCAGAACCTCTAAATATGGCTCTTCTTAAAGCGGAAAAAGTATTTTTATGATGGAGTTCTTGTACCGGTGCAGGGGTAACATTATAAGTTGACAGAATAGCTTCTTCCATGAAATGATCTGGATTGACATTGATTCTTCCGAAAGCAAATCCGGTATTTGGATGTTTCTGCATCCATCGTTCAAATTCAATAACATAATCAGCACTTTTTACGACAAACTGCTCCGCTTTGTATACTTTATTATCAGTTACATGCAATTTAACATCCAATATCACCCCAAAAAGCCCGTAACCTCTTAAAACCAATGAGAAGAGCTCTTTGTTTTCGGTTCTGCTACAATTAACGACTTCTCCGTTAGCGTTAATTAATCTTAATGAGATTACTGTTGATGCAATTGGCGGGGAATTGGGCTGCCAGCCGTGACAATTTACGCTGATAGATCCACCAACAGAAAATGAATTATTGGATTGCATTACCATAACTGATTTTCCATGTTGATCCAGATATGGAATAACTTGACTCCACAATGCTCCAGCACCAACATTTAATACATTCGCAGCACTATCCAACACCATATAATCAAAAGATCTCATATCCAACTGGATACCTCCGGGATAAATAGTATGCCCTCCCATGCTATGTCGGGCACCGGATATGGAGATCTTCTTTCCTGAAGCTTTGGCTTGTTTTATGAAGTCAGAAATCTGAGAAATAGCGAGATTGATCTCCTTTGGTACTTTTACAACGGTATCTACTTTTGTTTGGTTTAATTGACTAGCATCATTTACGACTACAGAAGATAAATGCTCGCTCGTTTTCTGATCCTTTATGTAAGTGTAAAGAAGAAAGGTTACTGGTCTTATAACCAGTAACACCAGAATCAAAAGAACTGCGAGAACGAACCGTTTTGTCGTCAGCTTTAATGTCATCTTCTAATCTTGATCATTAACAGCAAAAGGGTCTACAAATTCGTTATCTGAATCTTTAGGATTCTGACCATATTCATTCTCAAATGGATCACCTTCGCCAAATATCATTACAAGAGCATAGAATGGAATCAGTTGCCACCAACCGCTATTACCTCTGTCATGACACCTTTTAGCGCCTTGAGCAATCAAAAAATAGATAGCAGGCAACAGCAATAAAAATAAAAGCATATTCATGGATTCTTTCTCAAAACCTAGTGATCCAAGAATAAAACCAATAAAAATAGCTGCAGCAATATAAATTAAATAACTAAGGCCATACTCCAATCTGCGGATACGACCTTCAAATGAAAAAGGATTTTTAAACATGAAAAATGTGGTTTGATAAGGTTAAAAGAATTTTGATCATTGTTGAGTCGCGTTTGTTCATTGGTTATTTCAAAGTTTAGAATATTATCTCATAAAAACAATTAATATCCTAAAACATCTTGGCTATCATATTTGTAATTATCTTTGAATAAGAGTATGACATATTGAACTTTCACCACATGTACCACATAAAAAGGGCACTAAAACAGGGCCTGATGCTATTAGTAACCCTGGTAGCAGGATTACAGTACACTTATAGTCAAGCTAAGCCTTCTGTCGATTCCCTAAAAACGAATACTTTAAGAAACGATACCACAAAAACACAATATGATATTGGAGATTTATTTTCAAGCATTTTTCATCCAAAAAGCAAGCCTAATCCCTTTAAAAAAAAGTCGCCTGTTACCATTATACCCAATTTTGCTTACAACCCAAGTATTGGTGCGCAGATTGGCATAAAAGCCGTAGCCGGTAAGGTATTGGGCAAAGAAAAAAATACACTAATGTCAATTGCAGCTACATCAGCATCTATAACCACAAAGGGCATCATTTACTTTTACCTGAATCATAATGTTTACACCCCAGGCAATAAATGGAACCTCCAGGGAAGCTTAGTAGCAGCAAAGACCGTTGTACCTGATTTTGGATTGGGAATTGGGAATGCTTCCTATGCTAGTGAAGCCGACTTCATACTCACCAACCCAGATCGTAAACCTTATGTGCTCCATGCTATATATTACAGTTTCAGAGAAAAGATCTATAAGCAAATTGAGAAGAGCCTCTTTGTTGGAGCTGGCGTATCCTTCGATATTAGAAGAAAAATTGAGGACCGCTTAAATACAAGTGACTTAACGCCCTACAACATTTACAGTGACCGATATGGGTTTAACAGGGATCATTACCAGACCAACGGTTTATTTTTAAATGTACAATATACCACGCGCGACAACCAGAACCGTGCTTACAAAGGTATATATGCTGATGTTGGCATCCGAGCAAACCAAACCTGGATGGGAAGTTCAAAGAATTCGGTACAAATTACTACGGATTTCAGAAAATATTGGAGCCTCTCTGATGAGAATCCTGAACATGTTTTGGCTTTTTGGAACTGGGGTTCTTATTTGGTTGGTGGTGCCCTACCCTATCTGGAATTACCCGGAACGGGAAGAGACACTTACTTTCGTAGCGGAAGGGGTTATACCGTAACATACTTTAAAGGTCCAAAGTATTTTTACTCGGAATTGGAATACAGATTCCCAATCACAACAAACAAATTTCTTAGTGGGGTTACATTTTTCAATATCCAAACAGCAAATGATGATCTGGGCACTAAATTATTTCAGAAATGGCAGCCAGCCGGAGGTGCGGGTTTACGTGTACTCTTCAACAAAGCTACCAGAACCAATTTATGCATGGATTATGCCTTCGGAAATTATGGATCTAAGGGATTCTTTCTGGGTTTAACGGAAGTCTTCTAATCTCAAGTCATACTACTTATTAAAATAAGGTATAATCTTTCCATCTTTAAAAGTTAGATTCAAGGAATAAGATTGCTCATTTTCAATCTTAGAACTGTCCCATTTAGGCGCTTTTTTCAAAGCCTTCAACACCTCTTCCCTAACGACTTTAGACAATTGCTCACTTGTTGCTAAATTGGTAAGAGAACCATCTTTTTTAACTGTAAATGAAGCAACCAGCCAACCGTTGGTGGAAATCGGCCCCTTACATTTCCGAACCATATACTCATGCAACGACTTTAATTCATCGGCTAGTGGAATTATTGCGACCACTCCCATAAGAAACGTTTTGCTGCTATCACATATCGAGTCCTTAGCTTGAGGCGCCACTTTACCTAATATTGTTTGTGCATTTGCTTTCTGTCCGACTGTACCAATACCAATAAAAACCATTGCTGCCATTGCCCATCTTTTCCAGTAAGGTTTACTTACTGATTCCGAAGCAATGGCTAATTGCTCGTTAGTAAATCGACCACAAACTTTATCGTTGTTTTCCTGCATAATCCTGATAAAATATGCAGCATTTTTATTTGTCATATCGTACACTTTCTTCTGACAGGTGTGGCAAAATCTTCCGTCAGATTCTGATTTCATCGAATTCCAATCCTGATTACAGGTAAAACTTAGCTGAGCATTGTTGATTTTTTCTCCCATGATGACATTACTTTAAACTCAGGATGCTAAAAAAATAAATATTCCATATATTGAAGGAATATTTTATTACGAACAATTCAGATGCTCCGGAAAATAAGCTTTCTCTACCTTCAACATTTTAAATTCATCATTGCCTTGAATCTGGCAGTAAGCCTATATTTTACTATCTTTTTTTGGTACAAAGGTTACAACCACTATCCCCTGTATATGGTAGCTGCTCTATTTAAAGTTGTTGCTTATGCGATCTCAGTTTCTGTTGAGAAACTATTTTTCAAAGCGAGGACATACCATTACCGTAACCTGGGGTTTAGCTACAGGAAGTTGTTTAGCTTACTTTTCATAGCAGATCTGTTTTTCTTTCTTATTCTCATCCTAATCAGCTATACATGCAAGAGCTTTATGTAGACAGCGTGGCACATCGCTATGGAGAGCGTACCATACTTAGCAGTGTGTACCTTAATTGTCAGATTGGTGAAGTAATCGGATTACTGGGCAGAAATGGCTCTGGGAAATCTACCCTCTTAAAAATCATATTTGGAAGTATTCGTCCCGATTACATCTATATGAAATTGAACGGACAACCGGTTAAAAGAGCATACCTCACCGGCCAGCTTGCTTACCTCCCACAAAGCTACTTTGTTCCCGCACATTTAAAGATAAAACAACTGGTTGAGCTATATACCAATAAGTACAAAGCCGACCTCCTGACTCAGGAAGTCATTTCCACTAACCTTAACAGGCCCATTGGCAATTTATCTGGCGGACAAAGACGCGTGGTAGAATGTTTGTTAGTTCTCTATAGCGATAGCGATTTTGTGCTACTCGATGAACCCTTTTCACAACTGGCACCGCTTATTATTGAAGAAATGCAAATGCACATCCTGAAATTCAAATCACAGAAAGGGATCATCTTAACCGACCATTATTACCGCCAAATTCTTAGTACCTCTACTCGCATTGTTTTGCTTCATAACGGCTGCAATTACAAGATCAATACCATTGAAGATCTACAACTGCATGGCTACATAAATTCCCAATAAAAATGATGAGTGAAACTGTATATATACACTTTCATAGTGCGATTAACCTTTGGGATGTCGCTGGTTACACTTAGCTTCCTGATTACGACAAAAGAAACCTGGGTTCCGGATTTAGGTGGACCAAATCACGGTTTCCCATACCTGTCAGCAGCTGGCCGTTTGGTGATAAAAGATGTGATTATGATGGCTGGCGGATTATTATGTGCTTCTGATAGTGCTTCCAGAATTCTTAAGAAGACACAATCTTAAATCTCATCTCTCCTATTTAGCGATAACATCCAAAGAAAACTGCATATAAATTGGTACATGATCTGAGATTGACCTTGCAGTCTTAAGATCTTCGAAGTCCTGATAAAAATGAACTATCCCCGCCCTTAGCACATTTATGCCTGCGGCTTTGAAATAGAAATTATCATACTCAGAAGCCAGACAATTACCATTAATACATTTTTGCTTTAATGAGGTTTTCTGACCTTTAAGAGCTGAAATATGTCCGCTTTTCCATAATGGATTAAACACACTATGAGACTGTGGAAGGTTAAAATCTCCACAAAAAATAATGTTATCGCTTGGATAAAGATCCGGTAGGAACTTAAAATATTTAATCTCCGTTTCAGGTTGCTTTGACTTGGGAACCGCATGAAAGTTAGCCATCGTAAACGTCTTACGCCCAACGGTAAACCTGCAATAATAGGGTTCTCTTTCAATCAAAAGCCCGTAGGTTTCTTCCAGCCATGCTCTGCCATTTTTTTTGACTTTAGCCGTATTCCAGACATACGCATAACGCTCTTTTGAATTGCCTGTACTTGAGGTAGGATCACTGATCACATAATCCCACTTGCTGCCCATGCGGTTTAACTCATCAGCCAGTCTGGCTACAGCCTGACTACCTCCATAGCCTGCCACAACTTCCTGAATCGCTATCACATCAAATTTATTGACAACTTTTGCAATGTAAGTTAGCGCAGCATCATTTTTGGATTTACCAAAATTTTGTATGTTCCAGGAACAAACGGTTACATTTTGGGAATAAACAGAAAAGCTTATGAAAATAAGCAGGAGAATGATATACTTTTTCAAATCTGGATCGGAATAAAAGCACAAATATAGCAGAACCAATGATTCTCCATCATAACTATTTTAAACACCTTCCAACATCTTATGTTACAAGACATTGATAATATGATGAAATCCCGGGTCTGAAGTCTTAGTGCATCCGATCAAATGACTTTTTAAAGACTTCGTAGTCTTGTTTAGAAACCGCCAAGGCAGTTTGGTAAAGATTAACAGGTTCATTTGAATGATCAAATGACTCAAAAATAAGTTTTATAGCATTGCTACCTGCCCGAAAATCTTCGTGAAAAGGAATTACCCTGATCGACTTGTTTATCTTAAATGTTTTTACCGACAACTTAAAAAAGCCATAAAACTGCTGATAGCTCAAAGTATCTTTCTTTAAGATGATTGTTTCAGAACCATAAATATGCCATATTGAATACCTTAAAAATAAAATTTCGAAGGCTACAATAAATAGTACAATGACGCCAACCCCACCAACAGTAAACAGAATGATAACAGCTATCAATAAGATATTTAATAAATATAAAGAGATTTTTAGAGCAAGTGACGGCTTTACTGTTATTGTAGCCGAGAGGCTGTCTCCATCATTACTTACCTTAAAATTTCCTGGTTTCATACTTATTAAATTAACTCAATATTTTTCGGGCAAAGCTAGTAAATCCTTTTAGAATAAACGGACCGGCTTTTTACCCACAAAAAAAGGCAGATTAAAATCTGCCCTTCTAGTTAAACCTTTTTAGGAGGAAGTTCAAATGCTATAGCTTCGTGTTCAAAATTTCCACTGTGTGAACCGTCGCAAAACGGCTTATTTTTAGAAAGACCGCAACGACATATAGATAACACAGTTCTTCCCTGTAATCCATAAACATCACCATTCCTGTCAACGATTTCGAAATCGCCTTCAATCTTCACTGAACCGTTATTATTAATTGTAAGTTTTGTTTTTGACATGTAATATTAGTTTGGCGCAAAATTAGAATAATGACCAGAGACTCCGGAATCTCATTTTAATTTAGAAACGTTATCTATTGTCCGCCAATTGACATATTAATCTGTTCTTTTTTAAGTGCATGGCTAAGTATTATTCTATAATGGTATTTTGCATTAAATCTTATTTCAATGATCTCTTTAGAAAATTTTACCGTGACCGACCAGGACCAGGTTCTGGATTTTATGAACAAAAACCCCTTTATTACTTTAATTGGTTTTGACGGAACATTCCCGGTAGCAACCCAGGTACCGGTACAAGTTGTTGTAAAAGATGATCAGATTTTGTTGATTGGTCATGTAATGAATAAAACCGATCATGCCAATGCTTACACAAATCACCCTAATGTTTTAGCACTCTTTAATGGCCCGCATACTTATATCAGCGCATCCGTATATGAGCAACCGGCCGCCGTGTCGACCTGGAATTATATGACCGTTCATGCAAAGGGGATTTTTAAGACGATGAATGATGATGAGACTTATGAAGCCTTAAAGAACCTGACCAACCAGTACGAAAACCCATCATCAAGTGCAGCTGCCTTCCATAAAATAGGAGAAGCAGAAGTAAAAAAACTAATAAAGGGCATTACCGGATTCCAAATTGTGGTTACAGACCTGAAACACGTATTTAAACTTAGCCAAAATAAAAGTAAAACCAATCAGAATGCCATCATAAAGGACTTAAATCATAGGGATGATCCTATGGCTAAAGATGTGGCGGATCAAATGACAAAATTCTGCTAAGGCATAAGAACCTTTCCTATTACAAGGTATTTATTACAATGAAAACTGCATAAATAAGCCTTCATTATGTAGATTTGCATGATTATGAGTTTACTTGAAGGGAATTTGGGATATGGGCAGTCAAATTCAAAAGATGAATTAATTAATGTTTTGTCTGCTTATCGGCGTGCTGTAGACAATAGTGTAATATCATCCATCACTGATATTAAGGGGAATATCATCTACGTTAACCAAAAATTCTGCGAAGTTTCTAAATACAATGCACATGAGTTGGTTGGTAAAAATCATAACGTCATCAATTCAGGCCACCACACTAAACAATTCTTCAAAAATATGTGGAAGACCATTGCTCAAGGTGAGGTATGGTACGGTGAAATAAAAAACCTGGCTAAAGACAAAAGCCCATATTGGGTAGACAGTGTGATTGTACCCATTAAAAATAACATGGGCAAGCCCTTTCAATACCTTTCATTAAGGACACTCATTTCTGATAGAAAGGCCAACGAAGAAAGAGAGCGTGACCAAAATGTTAAACATATGGAAGAAATGCTTTTCAAAATTTCTCATCAAATGAGACAACCTGTAGTACAAATCCTTGGACTATCTCAGTTGCTAGATGAAAATAGAGCTGAAAACGATGACCTCAAAACCATAATTTCTTATTTAAAAATTTCAGCACTTTCACTAGATCAGTACATCAGAGAGCTGTCCGTATTTGTAAATAAGATTAAAGAATAAAATATGAAACTAGCAGGATGTAATTATTACACTAAGCTGTTTAAAAATCTATATCTGGGAATTTTGAAAGGCTAACTTTGACCCGTCAAAATAAGATCACACAGAATTGGACAATACAAAAACACTAAAAAAACAGCATCAGGGTATTTCTACATTACTAGCATTTACCCTACTACCACTATCTGGCTTTGCGACAGATATATATATCCCCTCATTACCCACCATGGCATCCACCATGGGCATTAGCAGTTTACAAGTACAACTTACTTTAAGCTTATTTTTAATCAGCTATGGCATTTCTCAGCTCTTCATAGGTAGTGTATTAGATAGCTTTGGCAGGTATAGGCTAAGTCTTATTTCCTTAGTCATTTTTGCAGCAGCATGTATTATCATTGCCAATACTCACAACATTTACCTCATTTACCTGATGCGAATCATACACGGTTTTACTGTAGGTACCATTATCGTAGCCAAACGTGCTTATTTTGTGGATATTTTTACGGGAGATAAACTGAAGCATTACCTAAGTCTCTTTTCCATTATATGGTCTACCGGTCCAATCGTTGCGCCATTTATTGGTGGGTACTTACAAACCGCATTTGGTTGGGAATCCAACTTTTATTTTCTGGCGATACTTGCTACTGTACTCGCTATTTTAGAACTGATTTACAGTGGTGAAAGTCTCACGCATTTTTCTGAATTCTCTTTAAAAAAGATTACCGGCATATATGTTACCATGATAAAGACAGCAAGCTTTAGCCTTGGTATTGTTATGCTTGGCTTGGCCTATAGCATGGTGATGATCTATAACATGACAGGACCATTTATCATAGAACACCATTTAAACCTTAGTCCTGTAGTTGCTGGTTACAGCTCCCTCGTGTTGGGATTTGCCTGGATGGTTGGTGGCTTTATTGGTAAAGCAACCATAAACAGACCTTTCTTTAAAAAGATGACAACAAATCTCCTGTTACAAGGGACCTTTGTTTTAACCATGATAGTTACAATACAATTTATTTCCAGTCTGTATAGCCTGGTGTTATTTGCCTTTTTGATCCATGTCACAGCCGGTTATATATTCAACAACTATTTTACGTTTTGCCTTGGGCAGTTCCCAAAAAATGCTGGAATTGCAAGTGGCTTAACCGGAGGTATTACCTATGTAATCGTATCTTTTTTAAGCTACGGAATCATTTCGGTTTTACCCGCTAAAGACGAGCATCACCTAAGTGCAAGCTATTTAATTATCACCATTTTATCTGCCCTAACTATGGCTACGATTTTTAAAATGGCACATAAAAGAGCAGCGCTTAGTACTTAAACGCTGCTCTTTTATGGATTAGACACTATGCAGACCAATCTTATCTGATTATTTGCATGTGAAAATACTGACCACCCATAAAATCTCTTTCCCTTATTACCTTAAAGCCTAAATTTGCGTACAATTTCTCCGCCTTTGGATTCTCTTTACTTACCAACAGGCCAATAATATGATGATGTGCTACAGCATAATCTAACATAGCCTTAATTAATTCTTTACCAATCCCCTTGCCCTGTTTACCAGGAGCAACACTAATACAGTCAAGATAATATTCCCCGGCCTGTGTCTCCGCTTCCAAAACATGTTTTAGACCATAAGTTTGCTCAATGTAAGCTAAAAAGGGAGCTCTTAACATTTCCAGATCAGCACCATCATAAGCACTGATCATTCCACATATTTCTCCTTCTTCCACATACAGTAATATATTTTCGTAGCTATACTGATTACCTGGTAATCCTGCAAACCTTTCAAATAAAGGAATAGCCTCATAAGGATCAGTAGCGCCAATAAATTTCGCAGCGAGATCATCCATTGCCTGAATAATTAGTTTAGCTATTTTATTTGCATCAGAAGGAAGTGCTTCTCGAATCATCATAAACGAAGCTAATTAAAATCAATGAATAAAAGCTGGTCAAATGTACCCTGATGAAAAAACAGACTTTGCCTTTAATTGTTATCACACAAAACAACTATTAAAATGAAAGCAGTTCAAATCTATAAATTCGGTGGTGTCGACGAATTAAAATATGAGGATGCACCGAAACCTGAGATCAAGTCGGATGAAGTATTAATCAAGGTATATGCCACAAGCATCAACCCTGTGGATTGGAAAGTGAGAGAAGGACATATGCCCGGCTCTGATAAAAGAACATTCCCTATTATTCTAGGTTGGGACGTATCGGGGATCATTGAAATGGCAGGATCTGATGTAAAAGATTTTAAGAAAGGAGATGCGGTATATGCCCGTCCAAATGTGTCAAGAAA
This sequence comes from Candidatus Pedobacter colombiensis, assembly GCA_029202485.1. NCBI lineage: Bacteria > Pseudomonadati > Bacteroidota > Sphingobacteriia > Sphingobacteriales > Sphingobacteriaceae > Pedobacter > Candidatus Pedobacter colombiensis. Next base: position 2,720,346 of record CP119313.1, read on the forward strand.
TGGCACTTACGCTGAATTCGTCGCTGTTAACCCTGCTGAGATTGCATTAAAGCCCAAAACAATCGATCATATTCATGCCGCAGCTGTTCCACTGGCAGGTATAACCGCCTGGCAAGGTTTGTTTGATCATGGAAAGCTTGAAGCCGGACAAAAAGTACTGATCCATGCTGCCGCAGGTGGCGTTGGTACTTATGCTGTACAATTGGCAAAATGGAAGGGCGCCCATGTGATAGGTACTGCATCCGAACAGAATCTGGATTTTTTGAAAAAACTAGGAGCCGATGAGGTTATTGACTATAAAAAAGAAGCCTTTGAGAGCAAATTAAAAGATCTGGACCTTGTGTTTGATCTTGTTGGTGGTGATACACAGAGGAAATCTCTGGAAGTATTGAAACCTGGAGGAATTTTGGTAAGCACTGTTGGATTAAAAGATGAAGCCGCAATTAAAGCAAAAGGCATGATTGGGGCCCAATTTATGGCACAATCTAGTCCCGATGATTTAACAAAATTAGCAAATCTAATAGATGAAGGAAAACTTAAGCCAATTGTAGCAGAGGTATTAACCCTACCGCAGGCAGCAGAAGCACAACAAAAAAGTGAAGCCGGTCATACCCGAGGTAAAATAGTATTAAAAGTGGCGCTATAAAATCGGCTAACTATATGCTGACTGGAAAAGCTACTTTTTCCAGTCAGTTTTTTTAAGTTCAAACCAGTGATGCGCCTCCCCATCATAAGTAAATTGCCCGGTAATTTTCAATCCAACCTTTAACAGCACCTTTCTCGATGCCTGATTCTCACAATCAGCCATTGCATACACTGCCGGAAGGTCAAGTTGCTCAAATGCATATTTAACAGATGCTAGCGCAGATTCCGTACCATACCCATGTCCCCAAAATTCACGAGATAACCTGTATCCTACCTCATAAAAATCAGTATGGCTGTTTATGGTATCAGGATGAAACTTTAAACCACTCCAGCCAATAAAGGTATTCGTGACTTTATCAACAATTGCCCACCTACCTATTCCGAAATCCTTGTATTGCTTCCTGATAAATAATATCATATCAGTTGCTTCTCTAATTGTCTGAATCGGTTTCTTGCCCAAATACCTGTGTACTTCCGGATCTGCATCCATTATAAACATATATGGAGCATCCTCTAGTACAAGTTCCCTTAATATAATTCTATCTGTTTCAGCAAATACTTCCATCATGCAAATATGTAAGCGGTCTTATAAATGTATTTTTCCGGCTTTGCCGGAAAAATACTATTGTGCATCGTAAATGATCACTTTTTCAAAAAGCACTCTAAACTCGTCTAAAAATGCTTTATGAACTTCATGCACCTGGTAAACATCATGTCCAACCAGATCGTCAAAAAACAAAACCAATGAAAAAGTATAAGTTGTGTCTACAACAGCACGTTCTATCGGTGCAGGTGTACCAATATGAAGGGTTTTGATGACTTCAATTTTCTCCAGCGATTCTAAACCTTTACGAAACGCTTTTTTTTGATCTTCAGATGTGTCGGCCTTTAGCCAGAATAATACGTGATGAGCTATCATTTTCTTTTTTTTTGCGAATATAATTACTTACAATCGGAATATCTGCTTCAGCCCAATCTAAGCTCATCAATTTATCTACCCCTACCCAATCAAATGCCGTATGTTCACTTAAAACGATTACACCACCTTTTATCCGGCATATAAAGGGAATCAAATTAATCGAGAAATCAGGATAACTATGCCGGTTTGCGGCCATCCCAAATACGATTTCAATATCCAGGTTTAACTCTTCCTTAATTTCTCTGATTAAGCTTTCTTCAGGACTTTCATCCGGTTCAACTTTACCTCCAGGAAACTCCATTTTTAATGGAAGCTTCATCTGCGCACTGCGTTGAGTAACCAGGACTTGACCAAGTTTGTTCTCTATAATTGCACAAGTAACATCAATATAAGTTGCCATTATATTTATTTAATAGTTAATGCAATTGGCACACTTTGACAGGCATTCCCTGTATTTACACCCAAAACAATTACCATAAAGAGAAAACAAAAAGCTTTTTTTCATCATAAATCAATAAAGTACGGAAAGTTAATGTAATTTTTATTTTCTTGCGTACTTAAAACCAATACTTGTTAAAGTAACATTATTGGCAAACCCATAATTATTACCAAACAATTATACTATAGCTTAGCTAAAGGAACAATGTTTGTAAAAGAAAGCTAACTAAACCATTCAAAAGACCATAAACTCAATGCTAAATAAATCGCTAAATATTCTATTTATAACAGGCTTAATCAGCTTATCAAGTTGTAGTTTATTAAAGCGAGACAGGGTTACCCGACACAATGGAATACAACGCTCTGATTTCGACTTACCAGTATTTTTATACCCCGCACCAGATAGCATTAAAAATAACACTTTGGTCTTAATCCTATCCGGCGATGGTGGATGGGTAGATTTCGAAGACGAAATTTCCCTTAAATTTTCAAGCTCCGGATTCAATACCATAGGCTTCAACTCCCGTGACTACTTTTGGGCAGGAAGAACACCAAGAAAAACTGCCGATGACCTCAGTATGCTACTCATGATTTATGTAAGGCAATATAGACCGGAAAAGATCATCCTATGCGGTTATTCCTTTGGAGCAGATGTAATCCCTTTTGTCTACAACAGACTCCATCCACGCCTAAAAAGCAGAGTTGCGGTGCTTGGCATGCTCTCTCCATTTGCAACATCAGATTTTAAAGTACGTACCTCCGACCTGCTTAACATTGCTAAAGACAATAAAAAATACAAAGTAAAAATGGAAGTTGACAAAGTTAAAATACCTATTTATTGCTTTTATGGGCAAGATGAGGATCCCAGAGCACTTGAAGGGGTACTAAAATCAAACTTTTACCTTAAATTGCTGCCCGGAGATCATACTTACGATCAAACGTCATATAATGATATCATTAACACTATAACCAAAGGAATACACCAAAAATGAAATTTAAAACAATCCTTTTATTATTAATTCTTTGCAATCTTGTTCAGGCAAATGCCCAAACAAATCAATATCCTATTCATGTTTTACAGCCTAAAAACAACAATAAACCTATTCTGGTATTTTTAACAGGCGATGGTGGCTGGAATAACTTCTCTATACAATTGGCCGATGAATTTGGTAAAAATGGTTACCCCGTAATTTCACTCGATACCAGAAAGTACTTTTGGCAACAAAAAACACCTACAGGCTTTGGTGCAGATATGAATACAATTATTAGCAATTACCTTAAGCAATGGAATAAAGACAGCTTCTATATTGTAGGCTATTCTTTTGGGGCTGAGGTAGCCGCATTTCTACCTGCGCACCTATCTGCTTCAATTGCAGAAAAGATCAAAAGCCTAGCCTTACTCTCGCCCGGCTATTCAAACAGCTTTGAAGTTAGATTTATCAATATGTTAAACTCAAAATACACCAATAAAGATAAGTACAAAGTATACCCCGAACTTTTAAAAATAAAAGTACCAGTATTTTGTATTTATGGAGATGATGAAAAAACCGATATCAGTCAGGAATTAAAAGAAATCAATAACATTCGTAAAATAACCATTCCAGGCTCTCATCATTATGATGACGATGTGAAGGCTGTTGCTGCCAGTGTAATAAAATGCCTGGTAAACTAGCTAATTACCTTCAGAAACTCTTCTTAATGCCGACGGAACCTGTAAAAGGTGATAATTGTGGCTATAAATTAAATACTTCTTATTCCAGTTCGGGTAGAATTTTTCCTTATATCTTCTTAAGCCTTTAAACTGCCCGAACATCTTAAAATTCTCATAAGCATATTTAATTGTTTTCTGAGTAATATTCACCTTTTCCATGCCGGAAAGTGGCGCAAGCCCCATATTAACAGACTTATACCCCTCCTCCTTCAAATAAATAAAAGTCTTTGCCAGCAACATATCCAACACACCATTAGGCGAATCAGCCACCTTTCTAATCAAGTCGTAGGTAGCCTCCCCAGGTGCATAATCTGGAATTAAATTCAGAAAAGCATACACTTTCTCTTCCTCATCCTCAACAGTAATGATCGTTTGGTTTTTTAGAATACAGGTATCAAAGACACCTTGCGTAAAAGCTACTTCCTTTTGATTTAACTCGTCTAACCAATTGTCAGATACCTTTTCTAACTTCTGTAATAAACCATCTTTAATTGGCTCCTGATATACCTTTAAACAATACCCTTCCGCAGTTAACCTGCTTATTGCACTTCTGGTGGTTTTCATTTTACCACCATCAAGTGTAAAAGTAGTAAGATCCAGTACAGCCTCCTCGCCAATAGGAATATGTTTATATCCCATAGTAGTATACATATGCAAAGATTTTTCAGGCACCCTATAATAAGCACTTATAAAACCGTTTTGTCCGCAAAACTCTTCAAAAGAAGCAATCATCCCTATTCGCTCAGTCTCACTTTCACCCACGGGATCTTCCAGTACTATGGCAAAATGACGGGTGAGTTTAAAGCTGATAAAAGCAGTTTTAGTCGCATTAAAAAACAAGAATTTATCAGGATAAACCTTAAAATAATCTAATGCAGATGAACCAAATTTTCCTAATAACTGACGGGCAAGATCAAAATCCTCAGTCGAATTGTAAGGTTTGGAAAAATAAGGCCTAAGCATACTAAAAACAACAAAAAGTATCACTGCGGCCCCAGATATGTATATAGAATCCTGAAAACGTTCCCCAAATCGGGTAAGTGGCGTCATGCCATGATAATCAATTAAAAAGAACAATTGTAATACAGCTTTCAAGGCCTGCATAAAATGAAAATCAATTCCAAAATGCCTTTTATCTATAAAATAAAAACCCAGCACTCCATATGCCAACACAGCCAGTATCGCATATATTAAAACCATGTAATCAATAGAGACCAATCGGGCATGTGGTTTAAGTCTATAAGATTTACGCGTATACAACAATGCAGAACCAGCTATAAACGCCAACACAGCTTCCTCGTAATCTGCTGCCTTAATTAAGTGACCAAAAAAAGAGAAAACAGTTAAGAACAAAGCAGCATACCATGCACGCTTAGAGCCCTGCAACAAGAAAATACTAATGATAACGAGGATCAAACCAAAAACCAACACAAGTGTATTGCTGGTGACAATTAAATCTTCAGGCAACAAGTTTTTAACCATCCGCAAACGCGTTGGAATAGCCGGAGTAATGGCCGATATGATATTTACAATTCCTAAAACCAGGATGATACACGCTGGTAATATTCTGAGGACTAAATTATCTTTCTTGGTAATAAAACTAAATATGCCAATAAGCAATGGTATCCAAAATTCAAAAAACCTAAATAACAACGTAATCGTTGCCGCAGCAAGAATGGGAAAACCGAACTGTTGCAATACAAAGGTCAAGGATACTTCAATTGCCCCGAGGCCTCTTAAAAATGGTGATGCAATCAATAAAATGACCATTACGATATAGCCAATTATTGCTGCGGGCCAACTGGCATCAAAGCCCAGTGCCAGCATCGAAATATAAAGATGAACAATACCAATCACCTCAATACCAATAGAAACCAATAGCGTCATCCAGAATTGTCTTCTATTGATCTCTTCATTAACCATTTCGTCCAGTACAGTCGACAAAGAAGGACGCATTCTGGACAGCCAGCGATAAGCCCTTCCTTTTATAGATACAGAATAGATCAGCAAAATAAACGCAGCAGTCAACATTAAAAGAAACACAAAGCTCAACAGCTCTGTTGTTCCAATTTTAGTAAAAAGTAAAGCTATAGCCAATACCGGAATGGCCACGACAACTACAGATAAGATACTACAAAAGCCAAACAATGTAGATGCAAGGTGTATCTGCGATTTAGTTACTCCTTTATCTTCAATCTCCTTGGTAAAGAACACAAGGGAAGAAAATCCACCGGCAGGTAGAAAGACACTGACCAGATTTCTCTTAAGAAATAGCTTAGTAGCTAATGCTAGAGATAAAGGCTTATTTAAAGCTTTAAAACTGTGCACATACATCACCCCCTGGGCAGCAATATAGACACCTGTTAAAACTATTCCCAAAAATATATAGAACGGATGGCTACGACTTAGTTCTTCCTTAATCTTTATCACTTCGATGTGTTCCTGTCGGATAAAGAATATGGCCATAGCGATCATAAAAATCGCTACAAATAGTTGCCAGAAGAATTTATTATAAACAAGTTTAGATATATATAACTTGGCTTTATTCATAAGTACAATTGTAAAAAAAGAATATCAATTTGGCACCTTTTTTCTAAGCTTTTATTTGCCCGGATTATTAAAGCTCTTATTAACAACGGCTAAATTTAATAATAGTTTTTATTGACCGATACAAGTGAGATACTGCCCTGTTCATTTTGGCTACAAAGATTCGATTTCTCCTATAGTAAGCCCACTAATCTTAGAGATAAAGCTTAAAGAAACATTTTCAACTTTTAATTTGTGAGCCATTTCTTTACGGCCCATTTTAAACCCCATTTCTATTCCCTCTTCAAGTGCCTCTTCTTTCACATACTCCATCGCACTATAGTTATCGCGTCTTACTTTTAATCTTTGCTGGTATTCATTCATCTCCTCTGGGGTTAAGTTGCCAACTTCTGCAATCTCAAATACTTTGTCATATTCTCCCTTGCCTATCAAAGATAGCGGAATTTCGGATAATTCTTTCAGGTTGTTTAAAATGTAAAGCCACTCTTCCAGTTCATTTTCCAATTCCCCTTCTACCTTTTTAAATTTAGGCATCTCTATAAAAATATACGCCAGCTTTGGATAAAACTCCTGGTTCGTATTGATCTCCATAAGCCGAACATCATGTATAAAATGATCTGGGTGGCTGTCATCGAATTTAAAATTCATGATCGCAACAAAATATATTTCAGGAATCTGATAATTCCAATCTGCAACTACACCAACTCCCTGCTCCTGAATCAAATTTGCCGTATAGAAAATGCTTCGGTCTTTAAAGTTTTTAACTTTTGCTTTCTGCATTTCTACGATAAATTTCTCACCCTTGTCGCCAGTACAGTATAAGTCAAATACTGTTTTCCTGTAATCATTACCAGCCCCCTTATATTCCGTGTTATTATATTGAATATCAACGATTACTTTCCTGCCTTTTAGCACTTGATTCAGAAAGCTGATTAAAAAACTCTGGTTGGGCGCTTTACCAAAAATGTGTTTAAATCCGAAGTCGGAATAAGGGTCAATAAAGCGTGTAAACTCATCCTTATTTAATGGATCAATAAATCTGGTTATCCCTGTTTCTTCGCTCATTTTTCCCTCTGATTATTTCAGTAAACATAATCAGATAATGAATGGTAAACCCTATTGAGTTGAAATACAGTGGAAATCCCCGTTTAATTGAATTTAGCCAAATAAAATAGCTTAGAACGCCACAACTGAAAACCAACAGGTATTTAAAAGAGAAACGGGAATAAGTCGGAGAGACTATTCCCGTTCATAAGGTCGATCCACCACAGATCAACCTAAACCAAACTAAACCGATTTATTAAATACAAACTCTGTGCCAATAATTAAAATTAACTTTAATACTATTTTAAGGACACTAATCTGTAGAATAAGACATCAATTTGTCCAGAAAAACTAACGGCCAATACAAATGTCCTATTTCAACAACTTATCAATTGCCTGATAAGTCATAGGATGATAATTTGGTCTTGCCAGTTTATAAATATCCCTTGCCCTTTTTAGTCCCTCTGGTGTAGCCATCATCTCCTTATACAAAGGAATGATGTGCCACATCCTTCCATTTTCCAACAAATAAGCCTTAATACGGGCATCAGCAGCTGTATAATGATGACGAATAGCCAGTGTATACCAGGCCAATTGTATATCAGTATTGTTAGAAGCTGTAAAACCAAACTCAGCGTCTAATGCTGCCATTTCATTTGCGGTCAGATTGGCAGGTAGCTGACTAATGAAATAACGTCTTTCATTGCTCGACACGATTTCTTTACTCAAACCTTTAACCGAACCTGTTTTGCGCCAATTTGCAAGCAAAGCATCAATAGCTTTAAAACGCTCAGACCCAACAGCAACAATATTGGTCGGAATACCTGGACCGTACACCCATTTATCAATCTCTATTTTATCCTCAAGTGTCTTATCACCTTTAATCAGGTTTTTATTCAGATAATCCAAAAACTGTTCAGTAGTTAAAGACTGGAAAGCATGACTATCAAAATATCCTCTTAAAAAAGCATCAAACTTTGCTCTTCCTACAGCCGTTTCAATCGTCTTTAAAAAGAAAAAGCCTTTTTCGTATGCAATATCATTTGTCCCTTCGTCAGGATTACGACCAGTATAATCAGTTTTTAAATAAGTATCTTTACTATTGGCTCCCATATCTTTCACAGCATCTTCCAAAGCCTGCTTCGCAAAAACTTCCTGCATATCTGCTTCATTTTTACCGTATAAAGCCTCATCAATACGACGCTCAAAATAATTGGTAAAACCTTCATTTAACCAGAAATCATTCCAGGTAGCATTAGTCACCAGATTACCACTCCAGCTATGCGCCAGCTCATGACATATAATGCTCACCAGCGAACGATCACCAGCTAATATAGTTGGCGTTATAAACGTTAGGTTAGGGTTTTCCATCCCCCCAAAAGGGAAACTAGGAGGCAATACAAGCAAATCATACCTACCCCATCTATAGGGGCCATAAAGTTTTTCTGCGGCATGAACCATTTTACCCATATCAGCAAACTCCCAGGTTGCCTTTGCCAACACCGAAGGCTCAGCATATACACCTGTGCGTTCATCAACAGCCTTAAAAGCGATATCACCAACAGCAAGTGCCAGTAAATAAGATGGGATTGGATGTACCTGTTTAAATTGATAAATACCTGTCTTATTTTTAGACTGCGGATTTTCAGCACTCATTAAAGCCAGTAAATCTACAGGTACTTGTACAGTCGCATTATAGGTAAACCTTATACCTGGACTATCCTGACAAGGCACCCAACTGCGCGCTGCAATACTTTCGGATTGTGTAAACAGATAAGGTCTTTTCTTTCCCGCTGTTTGTTGTGGATTAAGCCATTGTAAAGCGCTAGCGTCCTTACCTGTGGTATAGTAAATATTTATCAGCTTAGTATCAGGAGCAATAGCAACCTTTAAAGCCTTACCCACATATGGTGTTTCAGGACCAAAAGTGAAAGTTGTTTCCTTTTCATCAGCACCTAGTGTGATCTTTTCGATATTCAGCTTACTGTCGTCAAATACAATCTCTCTGGCTTTTGATTTGTTATCAATAGTCCAGGTTGCCTTTCCTGTGATTTGTTGTTGCTCAAAATTGACCTTTAAATCAAGATCAAGATGTGTTACATAAGCGATTGAAGGCTTAGAAAAAGAATGCGGATCATCAACCATAACCTGGTTTTCAGTAATAGTTTTTTTAGTATTCTGCTGACATGATAAAATCATCAGAATGGGGATCATTAAAGTTAGTCGTTTCATGAAATAAGATTTGCCAGCGCAATCTATAAAATTTTTAACTGAAGGAGTACGTTATTTATTACTCACTTCCTGCACATCAATAAATTCAGGACCACCATCAACCGGATAACCCACTACTTTTAAACCTCTTATAATTACATTCTTCCCTTCATAATCCTTAAGGTTAACCTTGCTACTTTTTAATGCATAGGTTTTATGTGCAGCATGGAGTATATGCGTGCCATACTGAAAGGTAGACATACCCAACGCCTCTACTTTTCCTTGTAAAACTACCAGATTCTTATCTGTTCCAGATTTAGTCGCAGAGCAGCCTACTATTACAAGGCCCATAGCAAATAACAACACTAATCTTTTCATATTCAATTTTATAATGTAACTCCAATTTAAATAAAAATATACAATAGTAATTTACAGAAGGTCGTTGGCCAGGTTTGCCAATTCACTTCTTTCGCCTTTATCCAAAGTAATGTGCGCATACAAATCGTGATCTTTCGCATTTTCAATCAGGTAAGACAAACCATTACTCTCCGCATCCAGATAAGGCGTGTCGATCTGGTAAATATCACCGGTAAAAATAATCTTTGTATCCTCTCCTGCCCTTGAAATAATTGTCTTAATCTCATGCGGGGTTAAATTCTGTGCTTCATCTACAATAAAAAATATCTTACTTAAAGTCCTGCCCCTAATGTAAGCCAAAGGAGTAATTACAATCTTCTCCGTACTTACAAAGTCATCAATCCTCGCCTGCATTTTCGGATCACTATGATATTGCTCTTTTATAAATCTCAGATTATCCCATATAGGCGCCATATACGGATCTATTTTAGACTTTACATCGCCAGGTAAAAAACCAATATTCTTATTGCTCAATGCAACAATTGGCCTAGTTACATAAATCTGTCTATAATCTTTACGCTGTTCCAATGCACTAGCTATAGCCAGTAAAGTCTTACCGGTTCCGGCTTTCCCCTGTATAGTAACCAATTTAATATCAGGATTAAGCAAAGCGTTTATAGCAAATGACTGTTCGTCATTGCGTGGAGATATGTTAAATATAGTCCGGGGAGATACCGGAAAAAGTCTGCCTGACTTTGCATGATAATAAGTTGTTGCAGTTTTCCGCTTGCCTTTTAAAATACAGAATTGATTGGCCTCCCGATCAAGCAGTTCAAGTGCCGCGGCATCGATACTACCATCCGTTTTAAGTGCTTTAAAAAGTTCATCTGAGACATTTGCAAGGACTGCCTTTCCAGTATATAGCGCTTCAACATTCTTTATTTTACCAGTTTCATAATCTTCAGCGTGTAGTTCCAGCGACTTAGCTTTTAATCGTAAACAAATATCCTTAGATACCAGTATTACCCGCTTTTCAGGAAATTCTTGTTTAAGGCTCAATGCAGCATTTAAAATGCGATGATCAAATTTGCCTTTGCCAAAAATCTCTTCTGCATCCAGGTTGTCTGGTTTATAATCCATTACCACTTTAAAGCGACCACTCTTACTGCCATTCAAAGGTATCCATTGATTCATAATCCGATCACCCGAAGCATTATCCATTAACCTGATAAAACTTCGTGCTTCAGCATTTCGTGTTTCATTACCATTTTTCATGTTATCCAGCTCTTCCAATACCTGTATTGGAATGGCTACATCATGTTCCTGAAAGTTTTTAAAGGCATTGTGGTCATAAAGGATAACAGAAGTATCAAGAACGAAGATCTTTTTTTCTAAGGAAGGATGTTTAGCAACTTTTTTCATTAGAATATAATTTATTTTTAAAGGTTATGAAGCTATCATGTGCTATCAAAATTTATTCATTTCGATTTGTGTTCTGCTGCACATGATGGTTTCATGGCACATAAAAATAGCAAAAAAGATTTGTATCAATAAGGCTAAAACAATTAAGGCATCCAAAAAGGATGCCCTAATATTAATAATAGATACTTTAGCAAAATTTTTAAACCTCTATTTGACTTAATTTGTATTTAAAAAATTATTGACATCAGGGAGCCACCTCTGCATAAGTCGATGCAATCTTTAATGCATGTACCCTGTTTACAATGAGCTCAGAACTTGCACCGTAAACGCCCCATTTAGGATCACAATAATCAGCATCCAATGTGCGTCCATAATACCTTTGCGTACCATTACTCAGGGTTTGTTTTACTCCATTGAACCAAAACTCCATAAATCCAACAGCTGCATCCCGAGAAACCTTTATTCTTAGTACAAAAGTATTCCAGTTATTTATACTTACCGGCGTACTCCAGATAAATGTGCTTGCACCACCAGAGGCAGTATGCATTAGTTTAAAATTACCGCTTACAGTTTTAATAACAATAGGAAAATTCTGGGTCATATTTGCACCATAAGCTTTCCACTGAAACAATGCATTTGTAGTTACAGAGGAAGTCATGCTTAACTGCGACCTCCAACCCAGATAGATGTCGTCCCCTTCTACCGCATCAAAGTTTTTGGCTGCATGGACTTCGCAGCGGTTACTCCCTACAGCTTTAGTAAATCTCCATATTTTACCATAAGTGGCATTATTTACCGCAGCTAAATCAGCCGGGGTATCCACATTTAAAGTTTTAAAAACCCCTGTCCCTAAATTCGCATCTCCATCCCATAATACGGATAGAATACCAACTGTGCCCGATGGGCTGACAGCACTGGTAGTAGCCTTACTTGTACTTAATTCTTCAGTTATTGAACTCTTTTCTTTTTTACAAGAAGAAAAAAGAAATGCATAGCAGCCGAAAATTACGGCTATCATCAATTTGTTTTTCATTAAAATCAGTTTAAGGTTAGCAAAAAACACAACCTATTTACAGGTAGTATCATTAATTATAATGCTTTGAGATTTAAGAGGTTAAAAATATGCATTACTAATATAGCTGATATGGAGCTCCAAAATTATACGCTATTAGCCTAGTAATAAACTATATAAGCATATTCAAATCGATTTGATCAATACCAAATATTGTGGAGTATTCGTTTTGTTTTATGCACCAAAACAATTAAGGCATCCAAAGAGGATGCCTTAACATTGATATTAATTTGAGGGAAGTTAATGCTTAAAATAACAGATATATTTTAAAACCAAGATTGTTCAATGAACCAGTGCTGCTTAAATTAAAGTTAGTATAGCTATACTTATATCCCTGAGCTACAGTGGCTGAACCTGATGTTCTTTCGGTTTTCGAATAAGTAGCCGCTGCAGAAAGTAAGCTAGTCTCGAGCGCAAACCTTTTTGAAACAAACCAGGTAATCCCTCCTTGTACACCCGCTGAATACATATTGCCCTTATAATCTTCAGCATTGGTACTGCCATTTTCAGCACTTGAATGACTATATGAAACATTTCCGCCCGCATATGCATAAAGTTTTTTAATGAGCGGATAATAATACTGGTAATTCACTCCAAAACCATAGGTTTCTGTCTTTGTTCCTGAAACATTGGCCTCATAACTGTTTTCATTTCTGCCATAATTAAGGTCGACACCAAGTTTAGCATTATCCTTTATAAAAAAACCATACCCAAGAGAATAAGAATTAATCTTGTTCTCATCAGTTTTGTCAGCACCAGATGCATCCTTGTAATGATATTTACTAGTTTGTGAATTGATACCAAAGCCGACTGCGCTGGTTCCTTTGGTCTGGGCATACCCGCACAGGGATGCCATTACTGCAATAGCAGTTAAGATTTTGTTTTTCATTTGTGTATTTTTTTTATGTGTTAATCCAAGATAAGAGATTAAATAATCACAATAAAAAAAATATTTACCTTCATTCGTAACATTATTAAGACAAATAGCAAAACAGCTACTACAAACAATAAAAGGCTCTATATAATACAGATAAGAATTTTAAAAGATGAAGAAGAAATAGATCTATAAAAGAAAACGGAGCCTCTCTTCTCTCGATTCAAGGTCTCCGTTTCCACCTCTCCTGCAGCCTTGGCTGTAAGAAAAGCATCAATTCGATTTATTACTTTACAATTCGTAGTATTCTTAGTTCCTTAGAACTTTGAACCCCGTCTAAATTACTCTCCTGATCATCCCGTAGGCTGTTTCAATTGATGATAATGTCTGTTCCAGATTCGGCCGATGGACCATTGCCTTTCGGCTAATGGTATCTTAGGTCTTCCTCGCAGTTTCCCTTGTATCCGATCCCTTGCTGATCCCTCGAAATCTCCAGAAGCTTTTGCCCGGAGGCCAAGTATTTCTTTTTGGAATATTTCTTTCAGACTGCCAAAGTACTTCGTAATTGATATATCTAATATACAGGAAATAATCGTATAAAGCAAGCACACCTGAATCAAATTATTAACAGCTTTTCGCAGCTTACTAACAACTTACCAACAGGTTATTCACATGCCAATCAACTATTTTGTCCCCAGCTCTTCAATAGTAAAAGCCTTCTCTCTACCTTTAAATCGCTTACGAACTTTCTCCACTTCGTCGACACTAATTTTACCTGCATTATTTTGCCAGGAACCACGTATAAAACTAAGAACTTGCGCCACATCATCGTCAGATATTTCCTCACTATGCGCTATACCCGGCATATCAGCCGAAATCTCGGGAGCTTCATACAGATGTCCATTGACCTTAACAGGCCCTGTTAAACCATACAAAACTATCGAAATCAATTTTTCTTTATTTCCCGTAACCCATTCAGATTTGTTCAGAGGTGGCGCTAGTGAATTGATCCCATTCCCATCTGCAGCATGACAAGTTTGACAACTAAAAGCAAATAATGCAGCACCCTTAGGATATAGTTTAGCCTGCAAAAGAGGATCCCTATTTTTCTGCGCATTTCTTACCCTGGTAATTATCCCCGTTAATTGTTTATTGATGATCAGGTTCGTATCAGGTAGTAGATTTGCTATTGAGGCAGCAAAATTTTCTTCCCTGTAAGCCAAATTACTTACCACAGCACTGGAAACATAAGGATTATTTGGATATTTTTTAACCAGGCCAATCAATAGCGATTCAGCTCCATCTGCATTAAATGGCTTGATATAATTTGCTGCAAAAGCTATATACGGAGCTGCCAGTTCATCATTTTCTTTAAGTAAGTTAGTCAATGCATCCATATAATACTTAAAGGATGATCCATTGATCATCGAAGGCAAAACACTTAAAGCCTGCATCCTCACCGGCCATTGCTCAGCCTTCAAGAGCGCAAGTACCTCGTTCGTTTGTAAAGCTGATAAGCCCTCTAGCACCCACATTGCGTGGATTGCACGCAAAGGTTGATCCGTAGCTTGAATCGCGGCTCTTAAAAAAGGAATTGCTCCTTTGTTTTTTCCATCGATCAACATCTGCTGAGCCATATCACGTACCTGACCATTGTTGTTTCCGAGCAGATCTACAAGCAGCTTAGGATCATTACTAAACTTTACGGCTATAGCCTGCTTATTTTTTGGAACTATCTTATAAATCCTTCCACAGCTGAGTGGTTCAGTTAGCTTTCTGCTCAAAATTTCATCCCTCAGATAAGGCGTAACATAAGTTTTATGCTGTATAATACCACGGTACATATCAACAACATATAAAGCACCATCAAAACCATTGTATAAGCTAACCGGTCTGAAGCGTTCATCGATACTGGCTAAAAACTCTTTTCCAGAATAAGCCTGTACACCACCTACTACATATCCCTTTTCGCTAAGTATGTTCCGTTTGATTAAATTGGCAGCTGGTTCTGCAACAAATGCATTAAAATCATAAGCAGATCCAAACAAACCACCACGGTAAATAACCGGGCCACATGCAGCAGTAAAATTCCTTAAACGCAAACTATCATCCAAAACCCCAGGCATATATCCTCTGTTTACTCCCGGTGTAGGTCGGGCCGGATAAACCCTGTTATTTTTGACTATCTTTTCCGAATAACCATCAACACTCCGCTGGTTATTGTTTTCAGCACCAAAACCAGGGGTAAAATAATCCCCCATCAGGTTGGTAGAATTATCATTGTAGTACAACCGTCCATAATTATCCTGACTAATCCCCCATTGTCCTCTAAAACATGTTTGCTCTATGATCCATTTATCGTCCATTTTGCGGTAGCGCTTGCTCGACTTCGCATTGTAAATCCAATTGTCCATAGCCCTTAACAAGCCATTAGGCTGATGCTCTACATTGCCTTCATCGGCATACTTGTTATCCACCAGCGTCCGCTTACCTGGCTTATCATTTTTGATTTCATAATACCAAAGATTGGGAGACTCTGCCACCAGTATACCACCATCAACCAAACAAATGGCCCGCGGTAACACCAACGAATCCAGAAAAACCTTTCTATCATCCATCAGTCCATCTCCATTCTTATCTTCAAGGATTACAATTTTCCCGTTTGGTTTATCTTCACCCTTTCCATTTACGTCAGGCATATAACCTACCATTTCCACTGCCCAAATTCTGCCTTTAGGATCAAACGTTAACGCTACAGGAGCTACGACAAGCGGCTCATCTGCTACCAATTTAACTTCAAATCCATCCTCTACCCGCATCAGTTTAATAGCGGCAGCAGCTGGAATAACCGGAGAATGGGTAGTATCAGGAATTAGTTCTTTGTTAACCTCAATCGTCTTTTTATGCGTTTGGCATTTATAAAGTGTAAAAACAACAAGAGCCAGCAGGATATACAGGTATAATTTCATCTAAATTTAAAGCGTTCTATTTTCTATTGCAGTGATCTTGGCTAATCTTTTAACATGACGTTCTTCACCAGAGAAGGTGGCATTTAAAAAAGCAAAAACAATGTCTTTTGCCAGTTCAATCCCAATTACACGTTCGCCCATACAGAGGATGTTTACATCATCATGCTCAACAGATTGGTGGGCTGAGTAGGTATCATGGCATACACCTGCCCTTATCCCCTTAAATTTATTTGCCGCAATACTAACGCCAACAGCGCTACCACAAATCAAAATGCCCCGCTCTCCCCTTTTATCAAGAACTGCCTGAGCTACATCAGCGGCATGATCCGGGTAATCGGTAGGTAATACACTGTTTGTTCCCAAATCAATTACTTCATATCCTTTTTCCTTTAAAACCACAATCAATATGCTTTTATAATTGAATCCGGCATGATCTGAACCTATAACTACCTTCATTTTGTTCTATATTTTTAATGGATAAACAATATTCACCTTGTTAAATGCTCTAATGTAATTAGATTTTTTTAATATTATTGTAGCGTTAGTATGACATTGTACGTCTTTATAAAACTTACATTCACCAAACTTAAAACTTAAACAATGAACATTTCTATTCAACCAACGATTAAAAACTTTAAAAGATTTAGCGCATTTACCCTATTATCTATCAGCTCCTTATTTTTCAATTCCTGTACAAAAAATGCTGCTCCGGTACCAGATACTGCTTTTTTAAGTATTATGAATACCTCGCCTACACTAGCTACATTTAATATCTACGTTGATCAGAGCAAAATAAATGCTGGTGGTGCAGTACCATTTAATGGCAGTACCAGCTATTTCCAAATCACTCCCGGTTCGCATAGCGTTAAATTCACAACTGGCAGTAGCACTGAAAGTATAATTACCAAAGATGTAACGTTAGAAGCAAATACAATTAATTCTCTATTTCTGATTGATAGAGGTACCAATATGGATTTCTTTAAAATCAAAGATGAGTTGGGTAGTGTGAGTTCTACTAAAGCCTTCGTTAGATTTGTAAACCTTTCACCAGATGCTCCGGCATTAGACCTTGCTGTTAAAGAAGGAAATGTGATCATAGAGAACAAAGCTTACAAAGCCAATAGCCAGTTTATTGAAGTAGAAGCAAAAACATATGTTTTTGAAATCAGAAATAAGGCAACAGGTGCACGATTAGGAGAAGAATTGAGCAGCATGGAGCTTAAAGCAGGTAAATCTTACACTATTATTTCAACCGGTTTGGTTACTCCGGGCCAAACCGAACATGGTATCCAGGGAAAAATTATTACCAACCAATAACATATAAAAGAATAAACCAACTTCATTTTGACCATATTTTTTCAATTCAGCTTTAACTATAGCGTCTAAATCACTACTTCTATAAAAGTGTAAAGCATGAGCAATAAAGTAATTTTAGCTCTATTTTATTTGGTTAAATTCAATTAAACGGGGGTTTCCACTGTATTTCAACTCAATAAGGTTTACCATTCATTATCTGGTTATGTTTACTGAAATAATCAGAGGGAAAAATGAGCGAAGAAACAGATAGCACAAGATTTATCGATCCTTATTCTGACTTTGGATTTAAGCATATTTTTGGTAAAGCACCCAACAAGAGTTTTCTAATCAGTTTTCTGAATCAGCTGTTAAAAGGGAGGAAAGTAGTTATTGATATTCAGTACAATAATACGGAGTATAAGGGTTCGGGTAACGATTATAGAAAAACAGTATTTGATTTATACTGTACTGGCGACAAGGGCGAGAAATTTATAGTGGAAATGCAGAAAGCAAAAGTTAAAAACTTTAAAGACCGAAGTATTTTCTATACGGCAAATTTGATTCAGGAACAGGGAGTCGGTGTAATTGCAGATTGGAATTATCAGATTCCTGAAATATATTTTGTTGCGATCATGAATTTTAAATTTGATGACAGCCACCCGGATCATTTTATACATGATGTCCGGCTGATGGAGATCAATACGAACCAGGAGTTTTATCCAAAGCTAGCTTATATTTTTATAGAGATGCCTAAATTTAAGAAACTAGAAGAAGAATTGGAAAATGAACTGGAAGAGTGGCTTTACATCTTAAACAACCTGAAAGAATTATCCGAAATTCCGCTATCTTTGATAGGCAAGGGAGAATATGACAAAGTATTTGAGATTGCAGAAGTTGGAAACTTAACCCCAGAGGAAATGAACGAATATCAGCAAAGATTAAAAATACGACGTGACAATTATAGTGCAATGGAGTATATAAAAGAAGAGGCACTTGAGAGGGGTATTGAAATAGGTCATGAAAAAGGTCTTGAAAAGGGCCGTGTGGAAGAACGTAAAGAAATGGCTTTCAAATTAAAAGCCGGGAATATTTCTTTAAGCTTTATCGCTGAGACCACTGGACTCTCCATAGAAGAGATAGGGTCTTTATAGTAGATGTTCCTCAGGCATTCCGTGCGGATGGCCATTCATTACATAATAACTTATAAAAAAGGATGTGAAAAACTACCCCGGGATTTATTAGTCCCAAATTTGTGGTCTGTCAAGTCCAAGTGTCCTGAAATATGAGAGTAATTGTCCGGCGTGGACTGCTTCGTGATAGGCAATTCGCTGTAAATAGTCTCCCAGTCTTCTTCTTTGCCCCTTTTCAGAACGAACAATTTCTATGGAAGTTAAATCGTCTGCACTAAATGATTTAATTGCCGAAAGGAATTTCTCTCTGTACGGTTTTGCAAAGTTAAGTTCGTCTTGCAAGTTCGTATAGGGTATGTCTTTCCAAGGCGAAACATAGTCACCAATATTACCCCTGTTGTCCAAGATTTTATGGAATAAATGTTCTCCTTCTAAAACATGCCTTATCATTTCAAGGCAACTCATTGCTTTGATGTCCGGTCTCCAAAAGTAAGTTTCAGGTACTAATCCTGTCCAAAGTTTAATACTTCTTCTTCTGATTTCTTCAAAGTTCAATGTTATAATTTCTGTATGTGTCATCTGATTTCTGTCTTTTTAATATTTCTCTTTTTTAAACACTGTCGTTTTACAATGACCGCTGTTAGGCGTTGGGGTCAAAATCCACCATCCATTCAATACCGAATTTGTCTCTAAACATTCCAAAATACGAACCCCAGGGACTGTCTCCAATAGGCACTTCAATATTTCCGCCTGCTGAAAGTCCGTTAAATAATTTGTCGGCTTCTTCACGACTTTCAGCACTGATAGATATCTTAGACCTGTTTTCATTTTCATTTACTTGTCCCATACTTTCCGGAACGTCATTGGCCATTAAAATGTTCTTGCCAATTGGCAAAGCAATGTGCATTATCTTATTTGCATCATTTTCTGCTAATGGATATTCAGGGTTTGATACATCTTTAAAGCGTATAATCTTTACGAACTCACCGCCAAATACTGATTTGTAAAAATTGAATGCTTCTTCGGCATTTCCATTGAAATTAATGTGTGGATTGATAAGTGCCATAATTTATATTTTATAAGCTGTTTTTTGTTTCTTATTTCAATGTTTAATTTTTGGCTAATCTATAAAAACATTCTATAATAAAGTAAACGATTTGTATATTGGCAAAAATGCATTGTCCCCAGAAAGTATCTAACTTTTTGGGGACAATGCATTTTCGGGCACCCTTTCGGTTTAATTGTGTGTTTATTAATGTCTTCCTCTTCCGTGATCATTACCACGACCATCGTAGTCATTCCTACCTCTATCGCCGCGGCCTCTGTCATCACGACCTCTATCATCATGATTCCTTTCACCACGATCCCATCTGCCATGATCCCTGTCATTATCTCTTGAATAATACCTTCTAGATTGTTCCTGATGCATTCCGTGCGGATGACCATTCACTACATAATACCTGGAATCATTGCTGTACCTGATCACTTGTTGACCTCTAACCTGTCTATATCTCGCATAAGCAACCCTATCTCTATCAAAATTCCTATATGGATCTCTGGAATTCACAACTACTTTATAACCATTGTAAAGATCATATCCTCTATATCTTGATGGAAGGGAAGCAGAAAAAATCCACCTGTTGTTGTCCAAATAAATGAACTCTTGCCTTGATACATTGTAATAACATTCGATATCCGGCAAATAATAATAATCTACATAATCATAACCTACTGGTCCCCATAATGGTTGCGAACCAATATTTACATTGATGCTTACCTGTGCATCTGCCTTAAATGGCATCCATCCTATTATACCGAGGATTCCTAATACTATTAACTTTCTCATGACCTTAATATTTAATGTTTCATTTGTGTGTTGTTAAGTCAAATCTCCAAACCGAACATGAAATCAACATGAAATTTTAGAATTATTTAATATATTTTTCTCACATAACCCAATAGGCACATTCGGTTCAGGCAATATGCTTCAGAAAGCCAACCTGATTGCAGAATTATACGGTTGGCGAACCGAATTTGACCTCTCCAGAACACTACGTTTTGCAACCCATAATGTACTTCCCTTAAATAAAGATGGGAATATGGAGTGGCCTAAAACGAATGTCAGTGCCGAATTTGTATTGATAGAAGCAAGCTGCTCTGCAGAGGCCGTGTCAAGAGTATCACAAACCGTAGCATTTGCACACGAAGGTAAACTGTACCGGAAAAGAA
Organism: Candidatus Pedobacter colombiensis; assembly: GCA_029202485.1. Taxonomy (NCBI): domain Bacteria; kingdom Pseudomonadati; phylum Bacteroidota; class Sphingobacteriia; order Sphingobacteriales; family Sphingobacteriaceae; genus Pedobacter; species Candidatus Pedobacter colombiensis. The sequence goes on from CP119313.1 coordinate 2,741,210, forward strand.
TCCCTTTACCACAAAAAAAGGGTGCATACAGTAAATGTAGCACCCTTTCGGTTTAATTGTGTGTTTATTAATGTCTTCCTCTGCCGTGATCATTACCACGACCTTCATGATTATTCCTACCTCTATCACCACCACGATCCCATTTGCCGTGACCTCTATCGTTATCTCTTGAATAATACTTTTTAGCTTGTCCTGGAGGCATTCCGTGCGGGTGACCTTTCACTACATAATACCTGGAATCATTGCTATACCTGATCACCTGCTGACCTCTAACCTGTCTGTATCTGGCATAAGCAACCCTATCTCTGTCAAAATTTCTATATGGATCTCTGCCGTTTACAACTACTTTGTAACCACCATAAAGATCATATCCCCTATATCTTGACGGAAGAGAAGTAGAGAAGATCCACCTGTTCCTATCCATATAAATGAACTGTCGCTTTGGCACGTTGTAATAACATTCGATATCGGGCAAATAATAATAATCTACATAATCATAGCCTACAGGCCCCCATAAAGGCTGTGAACCAATATTTACACTGATTCTTACCTGTGCATCTGCCTTAAACGGCAACCATCCTATTATACCAAGGATTCCTAATACTACTAACTTCTTCATAACCTTAATATTTAATGTTTCATTTGTGTGTTGTTAAGCCAAATCTCCAAACTGAACATGAAATCAACATGAAATTTTAGAATTATTTAGTATATTTTTCTTTTTCATCTTAATTTCATCTTCAATAATCAACTTTGTAATAGTTGAAATAGGTAACTTCTTTTTCGGGCGCTTTAGTATATTTACATCATGAACATTAATCTGTTATTCCGGTCAATTGTTACAGTCCTACTTATCATATGGCTTCCTATAGGTTCTTTCGCCAGTAATCGCACCACTATATCCGCGATTTCGGATTCAAGTTTCTATCAGGATAAAAGAGATAAGAAGCAGGAGAATAAAAAACCAGAGGTAAAAGAAGTTCCCCAATCCAGAAAACAGGAAAAACCAGGCGAGGTTAAACAGCCTGACAAAAAAGAAAAGCCCGATCAGGATAACAAAAGAAAAAACAACTAAGCATACGGCATGAAAGTTTTGATTGTAGAAGATGAAAAAACGCTGGCCTATGAAATGGAAGATTTCTTAAAAAAGGCTTTTTACATCTGTGATCTTGCGCACAATATTAAAGATGGACTGGAAAAGATGGAGATGAACAGCTATGATTTCATTCTGCTAGATCTCGGCCTGCCCGATGGAGATGGTCTAACCCTGCTCCCAAAAGCAAAGAAACACAATCCAGATGCCGCATATATTATCCTTACTGCCAGAGGTAAACTCGAAGATCGCATTGCCGGCCTCGACCTTGGAGCTGACGATTACCTGCCAAAACCATTTTCATTGCTCGAACTACAATCCAGAATGCAGGCCATTGCACGTCGTAAATTTAATCTCAAAGAAGAACTATTGGCATTAGGAGATTTTAGGCTCGATCTGCAAAAGCGGCTTATCCTTTTTCAGGAAAACCAGATAGAACTTTCGCGCAAAGAATTTGACCTGCTCAGCTACCTGTTCCTCCATAGCAACCGCGTGCTCACCAGAATGCAACTTAGCGAACATATATGGGGTACCTTTGCAGACGACGATTACGACTCTAACTATATTGACGCCCACATTAAAAATATCAGAAAGAAATTAAATGCATGGGCACCCGCAGATTTCCTCGAAACAGTGCGTGGGGTCGGTTATAGAATAAAAAAATAACGTGAAGCTATCTTCAAAATTAATCCTGTTTATTACTGGTTCTAAGCTAGCCGTAGTCTTGCTTTTCATCATTCTATTGCCCTTTCTGGTTGATGGAATTGTTGCCGAATACACCACCTATTCTTTACGCAGACAGCAAGATAAGGTACTCAAAATAGTCGAGCAAAAAGGAATAAAGCACTACCTGCAAAACGATGACAGCTATGGAAGTTATACCATGCTTAAGGAAGAATATATAGCCTTAGAACCTGCGATCAAAGGGATCACAATTGATACCATAAAAACAGCACAACGCGTAGTAGAACAGGATACCCTAACCTACAGAATCCTGATGCATACCTTTAATTTCGATCATAAACCTTATTTACTCGAAATCGGAAAAACCATAAACAGCATCAATCAATACAACAAACCCTTGCAACGAACAGCCTTATATGTACTCATAGGACTGATTATCGCGAGTTTGCTATTCGACCTCCTCTTTACCAGAACCCTCATTAGTCCCTTAGGAAGAATCATTAGATCAAAACTGATCAACAGGAAATTCCCCTTTAAAGATTACTCAGCCCCGGTTCGTACCTCTACGTACGACTTTAAGTACCTTGATGAATCGCTGGTATTATTGATGGATCAGATTAATGAGGCCTTCGAAAAAGAACGCGAATTTACAGCCAATGCTTCACATGAATTGATGACCCCGATCAGCATTCTTCAAAACAAAATGGAAAACCTGATTGGCGACGGACAACTGAGTGATACTGTGACACTCAAAATTATGGAAATGATGAAAACGCTCAACAGGCTAAAGAAAATCTCAAACTCCCTGCTCCTGATATCAAGAATAGAAAACGAACAATTCGTTAAATCAGATGCAATAAAGCCAGCAGACCTTATCGATGAAGTCATCGAAGAAATCAGTCACCGTTTAGAAGAAAAAGGACTTAACATAGCAGTTAACCTGACCCAAAATCCATTACTAAAAGGTGTAAATCATGATTTGTTATTTCAATTGTTCTATAACCTGATCAATAACGCCATTAAGTACAATGTAGATAATGGAAGTATTACAATAAGCGATCAACTGATCAATAAAGGATACCTGATTGCTATTGCCGACACCGGTATCGGTATTTCTACGGAAGAACAAGCATTCATATTTGACCGTTTTAGAAAAACCAACCTATCCGAAAACGTAGGACACGGACTTGGACTTTCTATTGTAAAAAGCATTTGTCAATACCATGGTATTGAAATTAAAGTCAGCTCTGAAGTAAACAAAGGCAGCACTTTTACCCTATTTTTCCCTTCAGCACTATTCGCCAAAATTGTTTAAAAAATTCAGATATTAGCAAACGTATTAAAATTAATAAGCTATGAAACAACTATTCCTTGCCCTTATCATTACCATGAGTTCGGTAGCCGTTTTTGCACAAACACCAACCGCAGGCACTGCCATGCCTAAAGCCGTTTTTTATAAAGCCGATGGGAAGACTTTTTCTACAGACCTAATTCCAAAAGGTACGAAATCCTTGATCATGCTATTTGATGCCACTTGCGAGCATTGTCAGAGAGTAGCGTCAAATTTATCAAAACGAAGTAAAGAGCTGACTGGCGTCAACTTTTACCTCGTTTCACAAGACGAACTTCGTTCCGTCAATTATTTTATGGACAACTTTGGAAAGCCGTTAAAGGCCATGAAAAATGTTACAGTACTACAAGACAAAGATCACGTTTTTATTCCCTTGTTTCATCCTAACCAATTTCCTTCTCTGTACTTATATGGAAAAGATAAAAATCTCGAATTCTATACTAGCGGTGAGAGCGATGTGTCTAAATTAATTGACAAAATAAATCATTAATAGCTGATCTTGAATGAGCGTCTGGCTAATAATTTCCATTCGCCAGCTGCTTTCTCCCATACCAGCACCACACCAAGATTAACTTTACCTGGAATGCCACCATCGTTGGTGTTACCTCTTAAAATGTGACGAACTATAGCAGTATTGCCTGCCACAGTAATAGATTGCTCTGATAGTTCGATGGTTTTAAAATCAGAGGCTTTAGTAGATAAAGCGGTTACAAAAGCTGCTTTATCTTGTACTGACCCGTTCGAATGCCCATAAGTTAGATTAGGGGTTACCAGGCTTTCCAGGTCAGCCTTATTCCCGCTAATCATCGCTAAGCGTAGTTTTTCAGTTAATTCTGCAATTTTAGTCTCGTCCTTAGATTGTGCCGAAGCAAATAAACTCATAATGGTAAATGTGATTAAGATAATTGTTTGTTTCATGGTTTGTTGTTATAGTTTTACAAACCTAATATAGTTATAAATTATTGTACAGATTTATAAGTCAACCCCATATTGTAAAACATAAATGCCCACTTATCTGCAATCTCTTCAATTGCTTTATCCGTAGGTTTTCCGGCACCATGACCGGCATTGGTCTGAATACTAATCAATACAGGTGCATCCCCGCCCTGATCTTTTTGCAACGTAGCCGCAAATTTGAAAGAGTGTGCCGGCACTACCCGATCATCATGATCGGCAGTAGTTACCAATGTAGCAGGATAAGCAATACCCGGTTTTAATGCATGTAATGGTGAGTATTTATACAAGTATTCAAACATCCTCTCACTATCTTCAGATGTGCCATAATCATAAGCCCAGCCTGCTCCTGAGGTAAATTTATGATAGCGCAACATATCCAATACACCTACCGCCGGAAAAGCAACCTTAAACAAATCCGGACGTTGTGCCATAGTAGCCCCTACCAACAGTCCACCATTGGAGCCACCCATAATTGCGAGGTAATCCTTAGAAGTGTATTTCTGAGCAATCAAATACTCGGCCGCAGCGATGAAATCATCAAACACATTTTGCTTTTGCAGCTTTGTCCCTGCCAAATGCCATTGTTCACCATATTCACCACCACCACGTAAATTAGCAACAGCATAGATACCACCCTGTTCTAACAAAGCGACAACAGAAGTACTGAAAGCTGGCGTAAGACTGATATTAAAACCTCCGTAACCATACAAAACAGTAGGATTTTTACCGTTTAGCGGAGTACCCTTTTTATAAGTGATGATGATTGGTACTTTTGTCCCATCTTTAGAGGCATAGAAGAATTGCTTCGATTCGTATTGTAAAGGGTCAAAATCTACACCCGATTTCTTATATAAAACAGATTTCCCATTGGCCACATCATATTTAAAAATGGTGGTAGGATATACATAAGAGGTAAAAGTATAAAACAATTCCTTTTCATGCTTTTTACTGCTAAAGCCTATTGCAGTTCCCAATCCAGGAAGCACAATTTCATGCTCCAGCTTACCATTCATATCATATTGCAGCACCCTGGTAACAGCATCTACGATATAATTGGCAAACAACTTACCACCACCGGTAGAGGGCGTTAAAACATTTGCTGTTTCCTTGATCAACTCTTTCCAGTTTGCCGGTTTCGGATCAGCAGCATCAACCGTAACGATACGTCCATTTGGCGCGTTTAAATTGGTATAGATATAAAGTTTAGTCCCTTCATTATCTACAACAGAATGGTTTTGGTCAAAGTTATCGACAACACTAATGATTGCAGATCCAGGTACCTTAAGATCCTTGATGTAAAGTTCATTCCCCGAAGTTGTATTCGCTGCCGAGATAATGAGGTAATGCTCATCTTCAGTAAGCCCGGCCCCAACATACCTGCGCGGTGTTTTTTCGCCACCAAAGACCAATACATCGTCCTTTTGAGGCGTACCCAACTTATGGAAAAATAACTTGTGATATTGGGTTAAACCAGATAACTGACTGCCCTCTTTAGGTTTATCATAACTAGAATAATAAAATCCTTCGTTACCCTGCCAGGCAATACCCGAAAATTTCACATCAGTTAGCGCGTCACCAATAATGGTTTTATCAGTAGTTTTCATCACCACTACACTTGTCCAGTCAGAGCCACCGGCAGAAAGTTGATATGCACACAGGCTTCCATCCTTTGAAAAATTTATGCTGGCCATTGAAGTAGTTGCATCCCTGGAAAAGGTATTTGGATCAAGAAAAACCTCTGCCTCCTGATCACCCTTCTGCCGATACAACACACTTTGATTTTGCAAACCCGTGTTCTTATAAAAATAAGTATATGCACCTTCTTTAAAAGGCTGCGAATACTTTTCATAATTCATCAAATGGGTTAAACGCGCTTTAATCAGATTACGAAAAGGAATCTGAGCCATATATTTTTGCGTAACTGCATTCTCTGCAGCTACCCATGCTTTGGTCTCTTCCGATCGGTCATCTTCCAGCCAACGGTATGGATCACTAACTTCAGTTCCAAAATAATTGTCTTTTACAGCTACTTCTTTCGTTTCAGGATAAATCATTCTAGATTTTTGTGTTGTTTTATTCAATTGTGCCCCAGCTAATAAGGGCGATAATATAGCCAAAAGTAACAAGCCTTTTGTAGTAATTTGTTCCATAACCGGAGAATTTAGATTTATATTGGAATAGAAAGTAAAGGAATGCTCAAACCAGAAGCCATGATCCGGGTTTTACTGGTATGGACCAGAGAAGCCCAAAAGCCATATTTTTTCGGAACCATAATCAACATATCAGCACCAAATACCGCTATTTCCTTTTCAATTTCTTTAATCACTGCATTTGATTTAACATTCTTATAGTAATAAGTAATACCTTCCAAACCATCATCAATAGCATTGGTAGCCAGCAAGTCCGCCCCATCCTTTTTCAATTCTTCCAATGCCCTGTTCACATTAAAAACCTCTACTTCGGCATTTAAGCTCAATGCCAGCTCTTTAACATTCATCAATACTCTTTCCGAAACTCCACTCAATACATCGCATGCAAAAAGCACTTTCTTTACACCTTCAAATTTAGCCCCCAACGGTACAGCCAGCACCGGGAATTTTAATTTCTTTATAGCAGTCGTCGTGGTATTACCCCACAAATCCTGTTCTAAGGTCTTTGTATGCATTCCCAATACCACTAATCCTGCATCATACTTAACCAGCAATTCCCTCAATTCGTCCTCAATAAATGAAAAAGCAAATTCATGCCCCACCTCAATATCATAAGTTATGGAAAGAGACAAAGCTCTTTCAATCATTCGGATCTCATTTTCATTTAATAACTTCTGGAAACTAGAACCGGACATAAGTGTATTAGCCGCGTGCATTGGAATCACAAAAGAATTGTAAAGAATTAATTTAGCATTATTGTGTTTTGCTATTGCAGCGGCATATTCAACTGCATTTTCCGCTACCTCCGAAAAGTCTGTGGCTACAATTATCGTCATAAATTACGTTCCTCTTTTTTTCGCTGTAAATTCTTCCGTAAAGTGTTCCTTATGCTTTGGTTTCGCAAATTTCTCTGCATTATAGACATCCGATTTCCCCCTCGGAATGGATAAAGAAACCCAGCTTTCTCCACATATCATTTTGCCTATAAACACAATTTGGCCGATATGGTAAGGGTAATGTGCCAGTTGTCTGTTAATAGCTTCGGTAATGCTATGGCCCATATTACGGATAAAGATCTCTTTACCCAAATCCCCATCTTTCAATGCATACAATGCTCCTAAAAAACATTTCCAGCCATCGTCCCACAGCTTAAGCAACTCTTCTTTGTTATTGATATCATTATCAAATTCCGCCTCCCTGTTACGCGTAGGTTTTTCCCCATCCGTTGTCAGGAAATCAGTCCAGCGGGAAATCATATTACCCGACAGGTGTTTTATGATGGTAGCAATGCTATTGCTATTCTCATTATACTGCCAGAACAGCTTATCTTCAGGAACTTGTGCAATGGTTTTTTCACCCAATACTTTATAATATTCAAATTGCTTTTGAACACTTGATAAATAACCTGTTTCCATAATTTAATCATAAACTAGACGAAACTAAAATTACAAATTATAGCAAGCAATTCAAACTAGCTTGCTATAGCCAGTCTTTTATTCCTTGCAATGAGCATCCAGGCAAATAAAGCTCCTGTTAATGCCATTAGTGTCCCTACCGCTACCGGCGAGGTATAATCATATCCTGCGGCCAGAGGCAACCCACCTAAAAATGCCCCCAAAGCATTACCAATATTAAAACTAGCCTGGCTAACAGATGCGGCAATCATCTCTGATCCTTTAGCTGTAGTGATCATCAACATTTGAATTGGTGCAGCAAGTGCAAAAGCCACCGCACCGGTAACAAAGGTCATAACCAATGAAAGTGTCTGATTGGTTGATATGAAATGAACAATAACCAGGGCAACCGCCATTGCAATCAGCAATGAAACTGAAGCTTTTGCAGGCGAAAACTTATCAGCCAGCTTACCGCCAATAAAATTACCAACCAGCATACCCAAACCGGCAAGCACCAGCACATAGGTAATAGAGTTAGGTGAAAAACCGCCAACATCAGTTAGTAAAGGAGCGATATAACTATACCAGGAGAACAATCCACCTGTTCCAATAGCAATCATTAAGATGATTAACCAGGCTTCAGGTAGTTTAAAGAAACTCAATTCTTTTTTCAAATCTCTGTTTTTAGTTGCAGGCAATCCAGGCATCCATAATTTCAAGCTTAAAAGCGTAATTAAACCAACAACAACGATGATCACAAAGGTATATCGCCATGAATAATTGTGCCCTATAAAGGTTCCAAGAGGCACCCCTATCACGTTTGCAATGGTTAAACCGGCAAACATGAGCGACACAGCCTGTGCTTCTTTTCCTTTTTCGGCAAGCTTACTCGCTACAACCGATCCTACACCAAAAAATGCACCGTGAGGTAAGCCTGCAAGCAAACGAGCAATAAACATGGTGGTATAATCGGGAGAAAATGCCGAAAGCGCATTAAAAGCAACAAACATCATCATCAAGGCCATTAATATCTTTTTGGGAGGATAACTACCTGCAATGGCGACTAAAAGCGGAGCACCAATAACGACCCCTAATGCATAAGCCGAAATCAAATGACCAGCCTGTGGGATGGTAATGGACAAATCTTTTGCAATGTCGGGTAACAAGCCCATCATCACAAATTCTGTGATGCCAATCCCCAGTCCGCCAAGGGTTAAAGTCAATAAACTCTTCTTCATTTTTGTATCGTAGTTAGTGTAAAAAATACACGACACAAAAATAGGCAATAAACTCCCCCTGTTTAGTCTTTATTTAGTAATTTTTAAAGTCTACTTTAAACCTCTCCTAAATATGTGCTTCTGGCAACGCTTGTGCGATCCGGTGAAACAAAAGAGATATAAATGTGAGCAGGTAACTCCAGCAATGGAGGATGCAATGGCAACAGCTCTTTTCCATCCATGCGTTCCGCTCCGTAACTAAAAAACACAGGTTGCTCTGCCTCAGGAAAATAAGCCAATACCATCACCTGATCAGCACCATTTCCCCAACCAAAACCATCGGTATCCCAGGTAAATTCCAGACCTGCAACTGTCCTTTCTACGGTGGGATTTTCAGCAGGCAGTAAATCCCCATCACTTAAAACCACATTTGGATAATCAATCTCTACATTCGGATACAAGCCTTTCAATGCCGCTCTTTTATTGTAAGACACCGCAAGATTATAGTAGTTTTTAGTCGAATTTCTCGCGGCATTACTAAATCCGGCTTTTAAAAATGGTTTCATCAGATAAAAGAAATCATTAATCACTTTCATCCGCATTTCGTTATTAAACTGCTTTTCGCTGGTTCTTGTTCTCTTGTGCCTAAGCATTCTGGTTACGTTTTGCCCGTTCAGAACATAACTCGTTATATTCCCGGTAGTTCCAACCAATGGTCCATAAAGACCTCCCAATAATTTTCCCATATGATATATCTAAAATGTTAATCCTTACTGTTAAACACATCTAAGAGATAATATGTTTTAAAAAATTATCAAAATATTTATAAAACATTATTTAATCTATATTAAGTTATTTGACCTAGCAAGGACCTAGTAACGTCCTAAAAAGGTTCTAATAAAGATTAAAAAAATAGGCATGCTTACATACCCCTATTCCTATTCTTTTTAAATGACCCTTTGGCCAACCCTGGTTAAAATAAATTAATGAAATTTATCAAAACACAATGGCATACTGGATGTTTAATAAAGAGTATAAGTGTTGTAATCAATAAAAGAGATCGTTATGAATTATAAGAAATTAATTTCCAGCCGTATGCCAACCCCTTCATACAATCCCACTGACACCACCGGTTCAGTTGTTGCATTACTAGCCGGACTTGCTGTAGGAGCCGTATTGGGTGTATTATTTGCTCCGGAGAGTGGAAAAAAGACAAGGGGAAGAATTTCAGATAAGGCCATGGATGCAGCTGATGGCATTAAAAACGGTTATCAGTCCATAAAAGACCATATAACAATGCATAAAGATAATCTGGTAGATTTGAAAGATCAAGTAGTCGACAATGTAAAAAGTAAAGCAGCTACGGTTTCTAAAGAGTTTAAGGACTTTAAAGACACTGAAATAAGAAAAGTAAAATCGAGCTTAAAGCATTCCGCTGATGGGGCTGCCCACGACTTTTAGCCGCTCTTGATTTCTTAAGTCAACCATTAAAACGAAAAAGGAAAGGCAAAGGCTTTCAAATAAAGGATAATCAGACTTTATTTGAAAGCCTTTGATGTTTAAAGAACATTTGCGTGATGGGAATTAACAATATGCCACATAGGGCAAATATGACAAACGACACCCTTAAATTAAATGCGTGCGCCAGATAACCTATTAATGGTGGTCCAAGCAACATTCCTGTAATTGAATAGGTTGCAATAATAGATATCGCCATTCCGGCAGAATATTTTTTTGATGCTCCGGCCAAGGCATACGACATTGGGATGATGGCAGCAGTTCCAAATCCAACCAACGAAAAACCAGCCATCGCCGTCCAGAAAAATGGAAAGATAATAGCCAGACTAATACCTGAAATGATACAACTGGCACTCATAATATAAGTTTTGGGCATCCCAAACCTCGCTACAATTAAGTCAGACACGAACCTCGACATGGCCATGAAGGTCATAAAGATCAGGTAGCCATAAGTAAAAATTTCAACTTTTATAATCTCCTGAAAGTAGATCCCACTCCAATCAAACATACCTCCTTCACATATTGCGCATAGAAAAACAACGGTTCCAAGATAAAAAATATACGGATCAGGTTTACCTAAAATTAGCTTATTCCCTGTTTCTGAGCGATCACCTTTTAGTAGAAACTGGTAAGAATATAAGGTTACCATAAGCATTACAATAGCCACAGCTAAAAAATGATATTGCAAGGGTACATTTAATTTCAGGAAAAGTGTCGACAGCAGGATACCTCCTATTCCACCTATGCTCCAGTATCCATGAAAAGAACCCACAATCTTTTTATCGTACCTTTTTTGCAAGGTAAGCGCCTGTGTATTTACAGAAATATTAAAAATCCTGGTGGTAAATGCAAATAAAACAACTGCAGCGACCAAGCTAAAAGTATGATGCGCAAAGCCAATAAATGCCAGGGAAAATGCATTTAAACCATACCCTACTGTTAATGGAACACGGCTGTTGTATTTTGACACTAACCAGCCCGAAAGGGGTAAACCTAGCAACGAACCAATGGGTAAGGCTAGTAAAAGACTACCTAACTCAGCTTCATTAAAATCGAAAGTGGCTTTAATGGTAGGAATTCTGGAAGCCCAGGTAGCAAAGCTTAAACCCGACATGAAGAAGAACAGACTTAAAAAGAAACGGTGTTTTTTTGTAGAAATCATTGCATAGATATTGCGGCGCAAATCTAGCAATTCATTTACTCGGTTTTTTTTCATACTGTCAGCTGGGCGTAAATCGTTCATAAAAAACTGGGCATTAGATTAGTACAGAAAAACTATAGATTGGTTCAAAACCACATAAATTAGAATTATTCTAAATAATTTGCGTAACAGGAATAATAATTACACTTTTACAGCATTAATTAGAACTAGTCTAAATTGAAACAACTTTACAAATACGTATTAATCATACTGCCATGGCTGTATGTTGGACCAATTAGTGCACAACAAGGTGTAATAATCATAAATGGAACCATTGTAGACGAACAAAGCAAACCCCTAGATTTTGTAACCGTTAAACTTTTAAATACAGACAGGCTCACCTATACCAATGATAAAGGAAAATTCAGTTTTGCGATTAATTCAAGTGTATTAAAGCAAATTACGATTTCCGCCACCATAGTTGGCAAAGTATCAAGCGACACCACAATAAATTTAAATGACTACCAGAAATCAATTACAATCAGACTTAAAACATTAAACTTAAGTTTAAATGAAGTGCAGGTATCGGCTGTGCGAAAATCTACAGGCTTATCCAACTCTTCTATTCTTTTCGACCGGCAAGCGATTGAACAGGTTCAGGCATTTAGTTTGGTAGACGTTTTAAATAATCTTCCTGGCAAAACCTATGCGGCTTTAGATCTTCAGGGTGCTAAAAACCTGACTTTAAGGTCTGATGCAACAGGAAACAGCAGCTTAAACAATGCACTTGGCACGGCAATAATTATTGATGGACTTGTGCAAAGTAACAATGCCAATATGCAAAACAAAAATATTGGCAAATATGGTTTGGAAACAATTAATGACCGGGCGAATGGCCGTTCTTATGACGTAACATTTGGTGGAGTTGATTTAAGAGAAATACCGGCCGATAATATTGAAAACATTGAAATTATATCCGGTGTTGCACCAGCTCAGTATGGAGATTTAACTGATGGAGCTGTTATCATTAACAGACAGGCAGGTAAAACCGACTTTCAGTTCAACACGCGTTTTAATGGAGGTTCAACAAACGTTTCTCTATCTAAAGGTTTTAAGCTAAATGGTAAACTTGGCTCATTGAATGCTAATCTAAATTACTTGAACAGTAATGATGATCCAAGAGACTTACTCAAAAAGTATAAGCGCGTAAGTGGTGGCTTAATGTGGACAGGATACTTTACCAAAGGGGTAAAAAATACAATTTCATTCGATTTTAGTGAAAAACTGGATGATGCAAAGGAAGATCCTGATGATGGAAAAGATTTAATGACCTATTCTAAAAACAGACGTTTCGCTTTTTCTGAACGTTTGTCTGCCGAAATAAACGGAAAATTCCTTCGCAGAATAAATCTGTCTATAGGAGCCGATATTTCTAGTACGGAATCCTATACCCAATGGTGGCTAAGTGGTAGTCCGAAACCAACAGCCGATAAGGATACTACAGGAGTTTACGAAGGCTTTTATACAGATGGAAACTTCAATGCTATAGATCAGATTGTAGGTAAGCCAATAAATGTAAATGCAAACCTAAGCTTCTTAAATCAATTTAATACCGGTAAAATTAAGCATTTCCTATCTATCGGTGGTAGCTTTTCTTTATCATCAAACAAAGGCCAGGGAGTTTTATTTGATTCTAAAAGACCGAGATGGGCAGGAAGGAATTCGCAAAATGAACGACCCTATAATTTTGAATTAATTCCCAGCCTGATCAATACAGGTGCATACATTGAAGATAAATTTAGTTTTAAGCTTTTTTCCAAGGTCTTTGATGTGAGTGCCGGTTTAAGATATGACAATCAGAATGGATTTGGAACCTTGCAACCACGAATTAACAGCAGCTATGCAATAGCAAAAGATTTAAAAGTAAATATGGCTTATGGGATCGCCACTAAAGCTCCAACGATGGCATACAGATACCCTAGTCCTACTTACTTCGACATCCCCCTACTCAATTATTTTACCGGCAATGCTAAAACAGACCTATTTCTGGTTTACACCCAAAAATACACTCCAGACAACAGAGATCTAAAACCCTCAAAATCAACACAATTTGAATTAGGATTGAATTGGAACAAAAAAAACTTTAGTACTTCTATTTTTGGATACTTCAAGAATAACACAGATGGTTTTTACGCCCAACAGACTTACTACCCAATGGTAATTCCTATTTATGATATTACTCCTAACCCTGGAGGAAAGCCGGAGTATTTTGATACAGGAAACACTCGTATAAATGTTAAGTTGGATGCAAACGTGATTAAAAATGGCGTAACTTCTGAAAACTATGGTGTTGAATGGTTTATTTCTACCAAAAAAATCAAAGCCATACAGAGTAGTTTCAGCTTTAATTCTTCATTCAGTCTCAGTAATTATCATAACGTTGGATTTACCGTGCGACCAGCCAACGAAGATGATATCCTGGCTGAAAAAAAAGCATGGTATGCTATTTATGAAAGCACAGGAAACAGAAACTGGAGTTTAACATCAAGATTAAACAGTGATACACACATCCCTAAATTCGGCTTTGTAGTGAGTTTATACGCAGATATGATTTGGCAGCAATATTTAAAGAATTTCGATGCTTTCAAGTACCCAATGGCTTATCTGGATAAAAACGGCAATTATTACAAGATAGAAAATTTTGATGCTGCTAACCCTGATTATGGTCACCTACTCCCACTACCCAGCACAAAAGAGGGTGAAGGAAAACTCCCCTTCCCTTATGCAAACCTTTCTTTACGCCTGTCAAAAGAGATAAAAAAACGGATCAGGTTATCCATTAATGCCTACAATTTCCTAAACATACAGCCGAATTATTATAACACTGTAACAAAAAAAAGAACAACCTATAACAACCCTACAAGTGTAGGGGCTGAATTGTCTATCAAATTTTAATTATATGTATATGAAAAGAATACAACTACTATTTCTATGTATCATGCTGACAACATTTTCGGCTTGCAAAAAAAATGAGCTTAGCGATGTAAAACCGGTAACATTAAGTTTAAAAATAGCGCTTGATGAAAGTGTTATTAATTATAACTTTTCCCCTGCAAACACGGAGATTAAGCTTACCAATCTGATCAATGGACAAGTAAACAAACTTAAAACCGATGATAAGGGCATGCTTAACATCGCAAGCTTATCACCCGGAGATTACGATATTGAAGCTACCCTGGTAATAAGCGCAAATGATTATTCGACGATAACAGGAGATCTACAGACAGAAGATGTGACTTTTAGCGGTTTATTAAAAGGTCAATCTATTGTTAAAGCTACCAATGATTTAATACTTAAAATTAACACAGGTCGTATTGGTGACTGGGTTTTTAAGCAGATTTACTATGCCGGTTCGCACACTTCTAATGGTGCGCTTTTTAGGGATGTTTTTTTTGAAATCTATAATAATTCGAACGAATTAATGTATGCAGATAGCTTATACTTTTCTCAGGCATTTGGCTTAAATACAAAAACAACATCTTTAGACGCTTCACTGACCTATCTACGCCCAAACAAACAATACGATTGGAGCAAGTCCATTGGAAACAATGTAAACAGGGCTAATGAAGATTATATCTATGCCAAAACGATGTACATGATTCCCGGTACGGGAAAAAGCTATCCTGTCAAACCTGGAGAAAGCTTGATTATTGCCGCAACTGCAATTAACCATAAAGCCCCATATACCAATTTAGAAGGAATAGCAGTTACTGTGAAAGACCCTAGCTTAACTGTAGATCTTAGTAAAGCTGACTTTGAAGTATACCTGGGAAATGAGCCTGGTATTAATCCATTAGCAACCGACATTGACAATCCTGCTGTACCAAATCTAAAAGTAATTAGCAGAGGTGGCGACCGGGATTTGATCCTACAGCCTACGGGCAGAGACGCTTATGTTATCTTTAAAACCAATGAAGACATTAACAACTTCGCTAAAATACCGACACCTGAAGAAAAAGAAATTAACATCACAACGAATCTCTACATCAGAGTTCCTTCAAAATATATTTTAGATGCAGTGGAAACACAGCCACCGGTAGTAACTAATCAGTTTCCGAAAAAACTGGAAAGCTCCCTTGATGCCACTTTTACGTTTGTTAAGGATGGCCAATACTCTTCTCAATCATTGATAAGGAAAACAGCCAAAATTGTTAATGGCAGAAGAATTTTGAAAGATACAAACAGCTCCAGCAATGATTTTGAAACATTGGATAGACCGGATGTTACCAAAACTGTTTTTAAATAACCACTACTCAATTGAGATATTTAGCTTTTATAACAACTTTGATATTGCCAGTGCTAAGTTTTGCTCAGCAAAAACTTAGCACTGACAGTATTTATTTTTACAAGCAAAGTGAAAAGGAAAACCAATATATATATGGTAGTGCAACTCATTTAAATGCTTCAAAATTGGAAAGTTCTGGTTTGGCCAGTATTTCTTACCAAAATAGTATAGGTCATTTTAGAAAGGCACAAGAGGCAGAGTACAACACCATAACAAGTATCTATACCGAGGGGGTTAATACACTTGGAAGGTTCAAAGCTTCTGGCTATTTCGCTTTTTCGAGAATTTATCAGGATAGTTTAGCCTGGACTACCAAGGGAACAGAACTTGATGCCCAAACTTATTACTTTGTTGCCGCTAAAGCCGGCAAATATGAGCGAACCGACTATCAGCTTGGTGGTATCTTGTCATACAGCCTGGTTCCAGAAAAATTATATACCGGGCTTGGTGTAGATTACAATTACAGGGAATCTACGCGCTCCGTTGACCCAAGACCTAAGGTTAACAACTATAGCCTGATATTAAAGCCGGAACTCGTTTATGAGTTTAAAAATCATTACGCGGGCATACAGGCTACCTGGGGTTATGATAAGGAAGACTTTACTTCTATGTACAAAAATGATACATATAAAACAAGTACGGCCTACCCCGAAAGAGTAACCTATCTTGTTTATGGTTACGGGAATATGCGAAATTATCAGAATGATCAAAAAATGAGACGTAATGGAAATCATTTAGGATTGGCATTAAATTATTCTGGAGACTTTAGCAGGTTTAAAATCCTGACCAGGATTGCTTACAAGGAATTGGTGGAAGAAAGTAGAATGAAAGTTGCCAATTCAATAAATGATTCTTTATTAGGTACTTTCTACTTAAATGACCTAACGGCAAGGGTACTGATAAAAAACAAGAACAAAACAACTGCACAGCAGTTATCCGTCGATTTCTTATCTAGTACCGGC
The DNA here is from genome assembly GCA_029202485.1 of Candidatus Pedobacter colombiensis. Taxonomy (NCBI): domain Bacteria; kingdom Pseudomonadati; phylum Bacteroidota; class Sphingobacteriia; order Sphingobacteriales; family Sphingobacteriaceae; genus Pedobacter; species Candidatus Pedobacter colombiensis. Next base: position 2,758,022 of record CP119313.1, read on the forward strand.
TATGATAAAAGCAGCCTTTATGAAGCTACGAATTATCATTACAGTCGTCAGGTCATAGATGCTGAATATCTAATCAGATTAAACAGTCAATCTCCTGTATCTACAGAATTTGGACCAAGCCTAAGCTTTGAACGGCTTGAAAAAATTGATGTAATTACTACAATTAATACTGAAGTCACTGGTATTGAGTCTGGCTTAAGTGGAAGCTTATATGTCAAATCTCAAAAGAATAATTTATTTTCATTTGGGGCTGGAATCTCTTATCGCAAGCCCATAAATCATTCGCTAAATGTACCGGAATTACAAACGGTAAATACCTTTGTTAAAGGGGTAGTCTACGGAAATTACGAATATGACACCAGCGATTTTATCAAATTAAAAGCAGGTGTAAACTACGTAAGCAATAATCTATTTAAAGAGTTTAAAACCGGATTTTCTGTGCAAGGAACTTATTTATCACAAATAAACTCAAAGTTCACTTTTCCAGAAGCTACATTTTCACCAAATCACCAGAGGTTACATTTAAATCTTTCTCTAAACCTTTATTTTTAATTCATGAAGAAGGTCTTTTTAGCACTTAGCACACTATTATTTATATTATTATTTTTTTCCTTCAGATCTTTCGATTTCATTAATGGCGATCAGCTACCTATTGATTCCCTTCGTAAAGTATACGCGCAATCTCCTGATAAATGGCCAAAACCGACTATTGATTCCGGAGTTAATTTTGTAGAGTTGGGCGTAGTATCCTTGTCTCCTATTGAAGATCAAAAAGAGCAGCTTAAAGGAGTAATTACTTTGGGTAAAAACTTATTTTTTGACCCACGCTTGTCTGGTTCTAATCAGATTTCCTGCTCTAGTTGTCATGCACCAGACTTAAATTGGGCTGATGGACGTGAAAAGGCTATTGGACATGATCATGGTGCTGGTAAACGTAATACTCCATCTTTAGAAAATGTATGGTTCTTTAAAAAACTGTTCTGGGATGGTCGCGCAGAAGGATTGGAAGATCAAGCGGCTCATCCTATCAGCAACCCTATTGAAATGCATCAGGACTTAAAAAAACTACCTGCAAAACTGCAAAAGATAAAGGGTTATCAAATACTTTTTACAGATGCTTTTGGAGATAAAAAAATAACAACTGAACGTATTTTATCAGCACTGGCAACTTACCAGAAAACCATAGTAAGCAGAAAAGGCGACTTTGATTACTTTTTATTGGGCGATAAAAAGCGATTGACAGATCAGCAGGTACTTGGCTTGCATTTATTCAGAACAAAAGCACGCTGTTTAAACTGTCATAATGGTCCATTATTTAGTGATCGAGAGTTTCATAATGTAGGTTTAACCTATTATGCCCGTAAATATGAAGATTTAGGTTTATACAACATTACTAAAAAACCTGAGGATGTGGGTAAATTTAGAACACCAAGTCTGCGCAATGTGATGAGAACCGCCCCATGGTTCCATAACGGTTTGTTTAGTGATATGGATGGTGTAATGAATATGTATAATGCAGGTATGCCAGTTCAGCGCGTAAAACCAGAGCAGGTTAATGACCCATTGCTGCCTAAAAATGACAAGTTGTTAAAACCATTGGGACTTTCGAAAGTAGAAAAAGATGCAATCATTGCCTTTATGGAATCTATTTCGGTAATCCCATGGAAAGAGCGCGCACCGGAGCTACCAAAATAACGGGAACATTTAAGGATCAATAATTTAATCAAAAAGGGGCTTACAAATTTATTTTTTGTAGGCCCTTCTAATTTTATTAAAAAATAGTATAGCTTTACAAAAAACTTTAGGGGTGCCTTGCGCTGAGATATACCCTTTGAACCTGATGCAGTTAGTACTGCCGAAGGGAAAAGTAAGAGCAACTCTTGTTGTTCTTTTTCCATTCCTGTTACAGGCAATCTCTATAGTTTTTCCAATTTTTTTAAATTATGGAAATAACTATAAATCATCAACCTCACCAGTTTAAAGACACTTGTTCTGTTGAACAAATGCTTTCCATTGTGCTTTCAGGCGAAGTCAAAGGTATCGCTGTAGCCATCAATCAAACTATTATTTCTAAATCCAACTGGTCTGCCCATCTTTTAAAGGAAGGCGATCAGATTATGCTTATCAAAGCCACCCAAGGCGGATAAACCAATCCTTCATATTATGAAACAAGAAAAAACTCCAAATGCACAGGTGATCAGCCGCACGCCTTTCCCTGCTTCCCGTAAAGTATTTGTTAAAGGTCAGCTGCACGACATTGAGGTCGCCATGCGAGAAATCAGCTTAAGCGAAACCAAGATTCACAATGGATTTGGTTTAACTGAGCCCAACCCTCCGGTAACAGTTTACGACACGAGCGGTCCGTACACTGATCCTGAAGCAAATATAGACGTAAAACAAGGCTTAAACAGGCTGAGAGAAAAATGGATAACCGGCAGGCAAGACGTAGAGCAACTGGATCAGATATCGTCTGATTACGGACAGCAGCGTTTGGCAGATGCCAAACTTGATGTACTGAGATTTTCGCATCTTAACAAGCCTTACAGAGCAAAAAAAGGCATGAACGTATCACAAATGCACTATGCAAAAAAAGGTATCATTACTGCCGAAATGGAATATATCGCCATTAGGGAGAACCAAAGAATAGATTTATTAAATGAACAACTGGGTGCACAATATGATGTAATGAGCCACCAGCATAAAGGGCATAGCTTTGGTGCAAATACGCCTAAAGGTTACATAACATCAGAATTTGTGAGGCAGGAAGTCGCTGCCGGTAGAGCGGTTATTCCTTGTAACATTAACCATCCAGAGCTGGAACCTATGATTATTGGGCGTAATTTCCTGGTAAAGATCAATGCCAACATTGGTAATTCGGCCGTTACCTCCTCTATTGAAGAAGAGGTAGAAAAAGCGGTATGGGCTTGCAGATGGGGTGCAGATACCATAATGGACCTTTCTACCGGTAAAAATATCCACGAGACCCGCGAATGGATTATACGCAACTCTCCTGTTCCTATTGGCACTGTTCCGATCTACCAGGCTTTAGAAAAGGTAAATGGTAAAGCAGAGGACCTGACCTGGGAATTGTTTAGAGATACATTAATTGAGCAGGCAGAACAAGGTGTTGACTATTTTACCATCCATGCTGGTGTATTGCTGCGTTATGTTCCTTTAACTGCAAAAAGGGTAACCGGAATAGTGTCACGTGGAGGCTCTATCATGGCTAAATGGTGTTTAGCGCATCATAAAGAGAACTTCTTATATACACATTTTGAAGAGATTTGCGAGATTATGAAGGCTTATGATGTGGCTTTCTCTCTGGGAGACGGACTTAGGCCAGGTTGTATTGCTGATGCCAATGATGAAGCTCAATTTGGTGAATTGGAAACACTTGGTGAGCTGACTAAAATTGCCTGGAAACATGATGTGCAGACTATTATTGAGGGCCCGGGACACGTACCTATGCACTTGATTAAGGAGAACATGGAAAAGCAATTAGAACATTGCTCTGAAGCTCCGTTCTATACCTTAGGTCCGCTAACGACTGACATTGCACCGGGATATGATCACATTACATCGGCCATCGGGGCTGCAATGATCGGCTGGTTTGGTACGGCTATGCTTTGCTATGTAACCCCTAAAGAGCACCTCGGCTTGCCTAATAAAAAAGATGTAAAGGATGGCGTGATTACCTATAAAATTGCTGCACATGCTGCTGATTTAGCTAAAGGACATCCGGGAGCACAATACCGCGACAATGCTTTAAGCAAGGCCAGATTTGAGTTTAGATGGGAAGATCAGTTTAATTTATCATTAGATCCTGATACCGCAAAAGAGTTCCATGATGAGACTTTGCCTGCTGAGGGTGCTAAAATTGCCCACTTCTGTTCGATGTGTGGCCCTAACTTCTGCTCGATGAAAATTACACAGGATGTGAGGGAATATGCAGCAAAGCAAGGCGTTGATGAGCAAGAAGCATTGGAAAAAGGAATGGCAGATAAATCTAAAGAATTTACTGAAAAAGGCAGCGAATTATACCTGTAAGCTAACCAGTTATTAAAACCATTTAAATGAAACTGATTGTCATATCTGATCCTGTTTATTTTAAAGATGAGGCGCGTTTAATAAACCGGCTTTTTGAAGCTGGCATGTCTCTTTTTCACTTGAGAAAGGAAGGATTTACCAGGCAAGCGTATGCAGCATTAATTGCCGGAATAGACGAGTGTTATCACGATAGGATCGCTATGCATCAGTTTCATGAACTGGCTGGAGATTTCCCTTTGATCAAGCGCCTTCACTACCCGGAGTGGCTTCGAAAAGAGACAATCGCTAGTGATTTAGCCGCTATTATGGATAACTATACGCTGAGCACTTCTATTCATCATTTAGCCAATCTGAAGAATTTAGCTGGCTTTGCTTATACTTTTTACGGTCCTGTTTTTAACAGCATTTCCAAGCCGGGATATACTGGAACTGCCAATACTGATTTTGTCTTGCCTGAACATAGTAATCACACAAAGGTCATTGCCCTTGGCGGAATAACAGCAGAAAAAATAGAACAGGTTAAACAAATGGACTTTGATGGATTTGCAGTACTCGGAGCAATATGGAGTAAAAAAGAAGAAGCCGTAAATAACCTTAAAAAACTTATAAACAAAAGCAAGTAAACTTCAATTCATCAATTTAATTAAGTATGACAAGCATAAAAGAAAGCCGGCCTTATATATTGAGCCTTGCAGGATTTGATCCAAGTGCAGGTGCCGGGGTGTTGGCCGATGTGAAGTGTTTTGAGCAACATGAGGTTTACGGTTTTGGTGTATGTACCGCTTTAACGGTGCAAACTGATAGTGACTTTATAAAGAACGACTGGCTGGATGCAACTCAGATTATAGATCAACTTGCACCTTTGCTAACTAAGTTTCCGGTTACAGCCTGTAAGATTGGGTTAATTAAAGACATTCCGGTTTTACTTGAAGTGATGGCTTACATAAAATTATATGCACCGACCATGAAAATTGTACTTGATCCAGTTTTAAAAGCCAGCTCCGGCTATGGATTTCATGATTGGGAAGATAGTTTAAAAATGCTTTCTCCCGCTTTAAGCCAGATTGATTTGATCACACCAAACTACCCGGAAATGCTAAGTATGGGCGGTAAAGCTGAGGTACACGCTGCTGCGACTACCTGGGCAACTCATTGTCCGGTTTTATTAAAAGGCGGGCATCAACAAGCGAATATGGGTACAGATTATCTATTTGAATATGACATCGTACATGAGCTGAAACCCGGTGTATCTGAAATTCAACAAAAGCACGGTTCAGGCTGTGTTTTATCTGCTTCTGTAACAGCTTACCTGGCAAAAGGATTTACACTTTTAAACGCTTGTACCCTTGCCAAACAATACATTGAACAATTTTTAAATAGTAATAATACCCTTTTAGGGTATCATAAATTATGATAGACAAACTACATTATATATCTCAATCGCCTATTGGCAGCTCTCATTTACAATCCATTGAAAGGGTTTTACTTGCTGGTGGAAAATGGATACAGCTAAGGGTTAAAGACCAAACTGAGGCAGAGGTATTACCATTAGCTCTTGAAGCAGCTGCCTTGTGTAAAAAACATGGAGCCAAATTAATTGTAAATGATTACCCGCTGGTAGCATTAAAGGCGGAGGCATATGGCCTGCATTTGGGTTTAGCTGATATGCCCATAGCAGAAGCAAGGGCTATTGTTGGACCTGACATGGTTATTGGTGGAACAGCAAATACTTTAGCTCATATGCTGCAAAGAGCCGATGAAGGAGCGAATTATATAGGTTTAGGTCCTTATAGATTTACCACCACCAAGCAGAATTTAAGCCCGGTGATTGGTTTGCAGGGATATATCGAGCTTATGAAACAAGCTCGTGAAGCCGGTATGTACTTACCTGTTATCGCCATTGGTGGAATAGAAACGGTAGATATTCCTTTACTGATGCAAACAGGGATACACGGCGTAGCAGTATCTGGAGCACTGACCAATCAGCTTAACACCGCAATTATTTTAAACAACATAAATCAACTATTATGTTAAAAATAGCAGACAAAACATTTACCTCCCGCCTGTTTACAGGTACCGGAAAATTCAGTTCTTCTATACAAATGGAAGAAGCGCTTTTAACTTCAGGCTCAGAATTGGTTACGGTAGCTCTTAAAAGAGTGGATATGCATACCGATGAGGACGACATTTTATTACACCTAAAATATCCTCATATCAACTTACTCCCAAATACATCGGGTGTAAGGAATGCAAAAGAGGCTGTATTTGCCGCACAAATAGCCCGGGAAGCACTGGAAACCAACTGGATAAAACTAGAAATCCATCCTGATCCAAAATACCTGATGCCCGACCCTATTGAAACTTTAAAAGCGACAGAAGAACTGGTTAAACTCGGCTTTATTGTATTGCCTTACATACATGCTGATCCGGTTTTATGTAAACGACTGGAAGATGTGGGGACAGCGGCTGTAATGCCTCTAGGATCACCAATCGGCAGTAATAAGGGGCTAAAAACCATAGACTTTCTGGAGATCATCATTCATCAAAGCAATGTACCTGTGATCATTGACGCCGGAATTGGCGCGCCTTCTGATGCGGCTAAAGCCATGGAAATTGGTGCTGATGCGGTATTGGTAAATACAGCCATTGCCGTTTCGGAAAATCCAATATTGATGGCCAATGCTTTTAAAATTGCTGTTGAGGCTGGTAGAATGGCTTATAAAGCAAAATTGGGTGCAATTGGCAATCATGCGGTAGCCAGCAGTCCGCTTACTTCATTCTTAGATTAATTGTTATGCCTGGTTTTAATGACATTTTTGAGCAATGCAACTGGGATGAAACCCGTAAAAGTATTTACAGCAAAACTGCCGCTGATGTAGAACGTGCTTTATCTGCACGTAAAAGAACGTTGGAAGATTTTAAGGCACTGATCTCCCCTGCCGCAGCTCCTTACCTGGAGCAAATGGCACAGATCAGTCAGCAGCTAACGATGAAGCGCTTTGGCCGTGTAATACAAATGTATGTGCCCTTATACCTTTCAAATGAATGCAATAACATTTGCACCTATTGCGGTTTTAGTTACGACAATAAGGTAAAACGCAAAACCCTCTCTCCCATAGAGATTATGCAGGAGGTTGCTGTAATTAAGGAAATGGGCTTCGACCACGTGTTATTAGTTACCGGCGAAGCTAACCAGTCAGTACATACCGATTACTTTAAAAAAGTACTGGAACTGATTGGGCCACATTTTGCACACATTTCTATGGAAGTACAGCCATTAGATCTTACAGACTATGAAGAACTTAGACCTTATGGCTTAAACACTGTATTGGTATATCAGGAAACCTATCATCTGGAAGATTATAAAAAGCATCATCCAAAAGGCAAAAAATCAAACTTCCAGTATCGTTTGGAAACGCCGGACAGATTGGGACAGGCAGGCATTCATAAAATGGGTTTAGGAGTTTTGATTGGTCTGGAAGATTGGCGTACCGACTCATTCTATACTGCAATGCACCTGGATTACCTTGAAAAAACCTATTGGCAAAGTAAGTACAGCGTCTCTTTTCCTCGGTTAAGGCCATTTAGTGGAGGATTAGAACCTAAAGTTGTAATGAACGACAGAGAACTCGTCCAACTGATATGCGCTTATAGGTTGTTCAATGAGGAAGTAGAACTGTCTATCTCTACAAGAGAGTCCAATCTATTTAGAGATAACATCATTAAACTGGGCATTACAGCAATGAGCGCAGGCTCTAAAACTAATCCTGGTGGTTATGCAGTAGAACCTCAATCCCTGGAACAATTTGAGATTTCGGATGAACGAAGTGCCATTGAAATCGCAGAAATGATTTCCAAACAAGGTTATGAAGCTGTTTGGAAAGATTGGGATACTGCACTGAGATAGAATGAAATAAAGATTTGAAAGATGAGACCATTAAGCACACTAAAACGGTACGACAGACAAATTACACTTCCTGAATTGGGGGTTGATGGACAACAGAGATTACTTAATACCAGGGTACTAGTTGTAGGCGCAGGTGGCTTAGGCTGCCCTCTACTGCTGTATCTTGTAGGGGCAGGTATTGGCCATATTGGCATCATAGATGATGATATAGTGGATGAGACCAACCTTCACAGGCAGGTATTGTTCCAGATGTCAGATATAGGCCGGCATAAAGCTGATGTTGCTGCTGCAAAACTGCAACTTTTTAATCCTGACGTTCAGTTTACAGCTTACCCTTTCCGGCTAACTGATAAAAATGCCGCAAGACTAATCGGACAATACGATCTGGTTATTGATGGTTCTGACAATTTCCCTACCCGCTATCTGGTAAATGACACTTGTGTTTCCTTAAATAAAACACTTGTATTTGGTTCTATATTTCAGTTTGAAGGGCAGATATCTGTATTTAATTTTAATGGAGGTCCTGATTACCGTTCGATTTATCCGGAACCACCTTTACCTGATGAGGTTCCAAATTGTGGGGAAAGTGGAGTAATTGGTACCTTACCTGGGATTATTGGTAGCATAATGGCTAATGAGGCGATTAAAGTCATCTGTGGCTTTGGTGAGGTCTTATCGGGACAACTTCTTGTTTTTAATGCACTGAACAATGAAACGCAGCGTTTTAATTTTGGAAAAACAAGCGGTAATAATCAGTTACAACATATAGCTAAAGAAACCACTGCAGAGATACAGATCCAAGATTTAGAGCAATGGAAAACTGATCAAATTGATTATCAATTGGTCGATCTTAGAGAAGCCTATGAATATGAGGAATACAACATTGGTGGAGTTAATATCCCTCTTTATAGTTTAAATGATCATCTCAATGAATTATCTGCCACTCAAAGAATTGTATTGTGTTGTTCGGCAGGTAAACGTAGCAAAATAGCTATGCATCTGCTTAAGGGTACATTTAATGGTGAAGTATTTTCTTTAATACTTCCTGCAAAAGTATTTTGTAGAGAAAAATAACGAAAACAAAACCAATATTTTAACCAACTTATATCACATTCAGTATAGACTTGCAATAATTTATACTGTTATTATGGAAGAAAATGCTCAAAACAAACAATTATTGCCTAAAAAATATAAAATCGAGGAATGTCTAGATAACTTAAAAAGAAGTGAATACAAGATCATTCTTAAGGCAATTCCTCAGATTATTGGTAAGGGAATAACCACTTTTTACAACTACAGGGATATATCTATCCACGACAAGGAGGATATTCCATTTAAAATTGCCCGAAAACTTGAAGTTTTGTTCGGATTGGAATGCGGTGGACTGGAAACGAAAAAAACTACAGGTAAACATTACTTAGAAATTATTGAAGAACATAGAAAACGACAATAGAATGCTACCTTTGTGAAATGATAGCAATAGGACAATACAACGACCTTAGGATAATAAAGAAAACGGAAGAGGGTCTGATTTTAACGGAAGGTGAAAAAGAAGTATTACTACCCTATGTCGATGTTCCTCAAAATGCTGAAGTTGGTGATAACCTGAATGTATTTGTTTACATGCAAAAAGATGGCAGGCTTCAAGCGACTACTAAAAAACCTTATGCCTGTGTAGGTGATTTTGCTTACTTAACTGTAGTTGATGAAACCGAAGACGGTGGTGCATTTATGGATATTGGTTTAGGTAAGGATATTTACGTGCCTAAACGCGAGCAGAAGCGCCCAATGTTTAAAGGTGACAAACATGTAGTTTACGTGTTTTTAGATGAAAGTAATGACCGTATGGTGGCTTCTTCTAAACTTGTAAATTATGTTGAGGAAGATGATATAGATCTTGAAGAAGGTGATGAGGTCAGTTTATTGATTGTTGACCGCTCAGATTTGGGTTATAATGCCATCATAGATAATAAATACATTGGTCTTTTATATACCAATGAGTTATTCGATGAACTAAATCCTGGCGAAACTCGCAAGGGATGGATTAAAAAGATACGTGTAGAAGGTAAAATAGATCTGAGCTTACAACCTATGGGCTATGGCCACATTCTGGAAACTAAGGATGTTTTGCTTGCAGATCTGAAAGATAGTGGTGGCGTGATTTCATTGGGTGATAAAAGCTCTCCGGATGATATTTACTATCGTTTTAAAATTAGCAAAAGTGCTTTTAAGAAAGCAATTGGTGGGTTGTATAAAGAAAGATTGATCACCATTTCTGATCATGAGATTAGATTAGTTGTCGATAACGAAGCAGAATAATCTAAAACTGCAGCGATGTAACGACTTAGTGACAGCTTTATTGTGTTTAATCTTCAACAATATATCAGATTACCGTCATAAAATAAAATTTCAACAAACTAAAATTCGTTTAAACATACTACAGGCTATAATGAGATCACTCAAGGAGTAACAGTCCTTCATCTGAATTATTTTTTTTATAGTTTTGAACAATGTACTCAAAGAATTTCATTTTTTTCGCATTTTTTTGCGCCACTTCATCTTTTTCAATCAGTAAAGCGCAACAAGTAACCGCAAAAAAACAAACATTGCCATCAAACTGGCATTATTTATCACAAGATCAAACAGGATTTTATGGTGTTTCTGCCGATAAGGCACATAAGTTTCTGGATAGCCTAAAACTAACACCTAAAAAGATTACCGTTGCTGTAATTGACGCAGATTTAAATATTAATCATGAGGATCTGAAAGACCGGATATGGAAAAACCCTAGACCCGGTGCTAAAGGTTATACAAATGATGTGAATGGATGGAATTTCCTAGGTAATAAAAATGGTCAAACCCTGGTAAAAACAGGTACTGAAGCTTTCAGAGAATATAAGCGTTTAAAGCCGCGTTTCGAAAATGTTAAACCGGAACAACTTAAAACTGAAGCAGAGAAAAATGAATATGTCTACTTCCGTACTGTTCGTGCAGAAGCTAAAATAAACTCATACATTAAGTTCGGTCAATACACTGCGTTGATAACTAATGCATTCAGAATTACAGACTCGGTAATAAAAGCAACTAAGTTTGATCATGAACCGATGGTTGCTGATGTAATGAAACTTAAAATTGCCGATTCAGCAATAAATGAACAGTACGGAGTGGTTTCAAGAAGCATGTTCAAGTATAAGAATAATGATTTATGGAAAGATATATACAGTAATCAGCTGCAGGAAAATGAAACGGTAGTAAACCGAATTAAAAGCCTGGATGATAAAACCAGCCCTAGAGATTTGATTGGCGATGCTGATAATATCAAAGATAAATATTATGGTAATGCTAATCTTTTTGAAAAGGATTCTTACCACGGTACTTTTGTAGCCGGCTTAATTGGAGCAGTAAGAAATAATGGGATCGGTATTGACGGCATAGCTGATTCTGTAGCTATTATGGGCGTACGGGCTGTTCCTGATGGTGATGAATATGATAAAGATATTGCACTTGCAATTTATTATGCAGTTGATAATGGTGCAAAATTAATCAACATGAGTTTTGGCAAATACTATTCACCGCATAGCCAGTGGGTAAATGAAGCGATTCAATATGCCAATAAAAAAGGTGTTTTACTATTCCATGCTTCTGGCAATGAAGGTAAAAATGTAGACAGTATAATGGTATATCCTTCGGGCATGCTATCTGCCACAAAAAGAGCGGAAAACCTGATTAGGGTTGGTGCATCTACTCCTACTGGTGAGGCAGCAGCCATCAGCAATTATGGTGCTGCTAATGTAGACATCTTCGCCCCTGGTATAAGTATTCGCTCTACCGGTTTAAATAACGGTTATCAAATTGCAAACGGCACCAGTTTATCTGCACCTATAGTTACAGGTGTCGCAGCCTTATTATGGTCGTATTTCCCTCAATTATCTGCCAAGCAGATTAAAACAATTCTACTGGCATCTGTAACTTCTCGTAAAGGGCATTTGACCAGCAAACCTGGCAAGGTAAAAGATCAAATTGTATTTGAAAACTTATGTACCAGTGCCGGTATCGTAAATGCTTACCAGGCTGTGAAAATGGCTCAACAAATGCTGAAAACCAAAGTTTAAAGCACCCCTACCCTTAAGAACTTAATAACGAAGACGATCTGTGAGAACGGAGCGTGAAAGCGCGTAACTATGCTAAATAAATTTACCTTATTATTTCTTGCCTGTTTATATACAGGCAGGCTTAATGCACAAAATTCAATGCTTGACAGTGCTGAAAAATACAGCGGCGACCGGTTGGGCAAATACCTCAAAAGCGCATCTGTTAGTCCAAACTGGCTTGGCAAGACCGCAGTGTTTTATTATAGTGCCACTCTTGGAAACTTACCCGTTTGTTATTTGGTTGATGCAGACAAGGGTACTCGTAAACCACTTTACGATCCCAAGCTACTGGCAAATAGCTTAAGTAAAATAACTGGTAAAGAAACCTTAGCGAAAGATCTTTCTTTTTATACGCTCGACATTGATCCAAAAAACACGAATAACTTCAGGTTCATATATAAGGGAAAACGCTATGAATACCAAAGCCCAGATAATAAGCTTAAGGAAATAGAGAAAGAAATTGTCCCAAAAAGCCTCTCCCAGCCTAATAAAATAGAATACTGGAAAAAATTATCCCCTGATAGCGGCTGGTTCGTGTATGGCTACAGGCATAATGTATATCTTCAAAAAAGTAATGAAAAAGAGGCTACGCAACTAACTACTGATGGTGAGCCTTATTACTCGTTTGTTTCATCAGGCAATACTACTGATGATAAGAAAAGTAGCCCAATGTTATATTGGTTTAAAAATGCTAAAAAACTGTTTGCTCTTCGCGAAGATAAAAGGCGAGTACAGGAAATGACTATCATTAATAGTCTGGCTAAACCCCGCCCACAGGTTAGCACCTATAAATTCCCAATGCCGGGCGATAAAGACGTCAGTCAATACGAACTATTTGTATTTGATGTGGCTAGTCGCAAAGCGCAAAAACTAGATATTGCCAAATATCCGGATCAAAAGATCATCATGCAATCGACAATTACCAATGGGCGTACCCTATTGTTTGGTGGGAGTGTAAATGATCCTCAGTGCGAAGTCTACTTTTTAAGGAGAAATCGTACCAACGACCAGATGGATCTATGTCGTTTGGATGGAGAAACGGGAAAGGTAACTGAACTGATTACAGAAACTACCAAACCGCATTTTAATGATCAACTATTTAATTGCCGCATTTTAAATAATGGAAATGACATCTTGTGGTGGTCGGAGAGAACGGGTTATGGTCAATATTATTTGTACGACAGGAATGGCAAGTTAAAAAATACTATAACCAGCGGTAACTTTGTAAGTGGAGAAATTCTTTCTATTGATCCTGCTGGCCGATCTATGATTTTTGAAGGGTATGGCCGTGAGAAAAATACCGACCCGTATTACCGTATGTTTTACAAGGTAAAGTTTGATGGTTCTGGCTTTACATTACTTACACCTGCCAATGCTTATCATGATATTAACATATCTAAAAATCAAAGATACTTGATCGACACTTATTCAAGGATTGATCAACCGGCCATTACAGTGTTGAGGGATATGAAGGGTAAGCAACTCATGGAACTTGGTCGGGATGATGCTTCGGAGCTTTTAAAAATGGGCTGGAAAATTCCTGAAATGATAAAGGTTAAGGCTGCGGATGGGGTTACTGACTTGTACGGGGTAGTTTATAAGCCTTTTAACATGGATAGCACTAAAAAATATCCGATCATAAGCAATGTATATCCGGGACCCCAGGAAGATTATATTCCAAAGAAATTTACCATTGACGATAATTATAACCAGTCGTTAGCACAAATGGGCTTTATTGTCATTAATGTAGGTTACAGGGGTAGCAGCCCACTTCGCGGGCTGGCTTTCCATACTTTTGGTTATGGTAATCTGCGCGATTATGCATTGGCTGATGACAAGTATGTGATAGAGCAACTGGCGGCCAAACGTGCTTATATTGACTTGAACAGGGTTGGAATTTATGGTCATTCAGGCGGTGGTTTTATGACGGCAACAGCTATGCTAACACATCCTGAGTTTTATAAGGTAGCCGTAGCTGCTTCTGGAAATTACGACTCAAACATTTACACGCAATGGTGGGGCGAAACCTACCATGGTGTATGGTTAAAGAAGGATGGATTTGAAAGCAATATACCAGTTACTTCTGCCCTTGCAGGCAACTTAAAAGGCAGGCTATTTTTAATTACTGGTGATGTAGATAAAAATGTACATCCTGCCAATACATTTAGACTTGCGGATGCGCTGATTAAAAAGAACAAACGATTTGACATGATGGTACTCCCGGGAAAGGATCATGGCCTGGGCGACAAATATTTTATCAACCTGATCAGGTACTATTTTATGGAAAACCTATTAGGTGTCAAAAGCAATGATATAGACATTGTATCACACAATTAACCTAAATACATGAATAAAAAATCTACTTTCAAGAACTTAAAAATTCTTGGGTTTAGCTTTTTTACCGGCATGCTCCTTGCATTTCCCGGTGCTGAAGCCTTTGCCCAGAATGTAAAAAAGTTAGGCACAACAAGCGATTCAATTGCTGTGGTTACGATCACAGGTATAGTTAAAGACGAGCAAGGCAATCCTCTTCCAGGTGCTTCTGTAATGGCCAGGTCTATTCGTAAAGGTATTAGCACCAATACGGATGGTTATTTTTCCATCATCGTTCCTAAAGGATCATTACTTCACATAAGCTATGTGGCCATGGTAACTAAAGAGGTAAAAGCGGAGAGCAACAGGTCAATGGTAATCGTACTAAAATCGTCCGATGCTTCACTTGGCGAAGTGGTGATTACTGGTTACAACCAAACCACCACTCGAAGAACTACCGGTTCCGTAGCTATTGTTGATGGCGACGAGCTTAAAGATAAACCTCTCCAAAATATTGATAAATTGTTGCAAGGTAAGGTAGCCGGTTTGGCAGTAACCTCAATAAGTGGCAGACCTGGTCAATCAGCAAGCATCCGTATCCGTGGTACGAATACCATCACTGGAAATGCTGAACCATTGTGGGTAGTTGATGGTGTACCTTTGCAAAAGGACATTCCAAGTATCACTTCCAGCCAGATTAAGGCAGGAGATTTTAATACAATCTTTTCTGGTGGTATTGCAGGTATTAATCCTTATGATATTGCTTCGGTAACGGTATTGAAAGATGCTTCAGCTGCAGCTATTTATGGATCAAGAGCAGCAGGTGGTGTTATCGTAGTAACTACTAAAAAGGGAGTTGCAGGAAAGATGCAGGTCTCCTACTCTACTAATGCTTCATTAACTCTGGCACCACAGCGCGATAACAACTTAATGAATTCGACCGAAAAACTGGCTTGGGAACAACAGCTTTGGGATCAGTTTTCTTTAGATGGATTTACAAACAAAGGCTATTATCCGACTATAGGTTTGGTTGGAATGGTTCGCTCGGGATATGGCCAATACGCTGGTCTATCTAAGGCAGAACAAGATGCTATAATTGCAAAGGCAGGGGAAACATCTACTGACTGGTTTAAGGAATTATTTAAAAACTCTTTCTCTCAAAGTCATTACCTCTCATTTTCGGGCGGTTCTGACAAGAATACTTATTACGTTTCGACTGGTTATAACAACAATAATGGTTTGGTTCGAAAAACCAATGCTGATCGGTATAATGTGAATTCAAAATTGAGCTTAACACCGAATAAAAAGATGTCTATCGGCTTCAATCTCGATCTCTCTTATCAAACAGCAAAAGGGCCATCTACCAGCCAAAATTTGTTTGAATATGCTTATTTTGCCAACCCTTATGAGCATCCATATAATGCAAATGGTGATTACAAGGCTGATGGCACTTATTTTAACCTAAAAAAAATAAACGGTGGCGGATATGACCTTCTTACCCCACCAAATGGAATCAATGTTTTTCGCGAAATTAATGAGACTTCAAGTATTGCCAAGAACTTTTCCAGTACAGTAACTGCTGATATTTCATATAAATTTACCGATAATTTTAAGTTCATTGGTTTGGGCTCTTATTCATATACGGATAACAGGAACGAAAATATTAACGGACGTTACACTAATGCTGCTTTTCAGGATCGTTTATATTTTGATGGTGTAAGTTCGCAAAGAACTTATGGTTCTATTGCTCAATCCACCTCAAACAATAGTAGTTATTTATTGCGCGGACAGTTTCAATATGATAAAAAATTGGGCGAGAAACACAATATCAGCGCACTTGCAGGTAGCGAGATTAGAAGACAACAAATGAAAAATATCTTCACAAAACGTTACGGATATGATGAAATTACCGGGAACTCTTCTATGCCTATACCACCGAAGCCAATTAACAGTGATAAAATTGATTATAATGACTTAATCACTTACGCAGCTATGATGGATGCATTGGCCGGACAAAGTTTGTCTGAAGAAGCATTTGCTTCCTTTTATGCTTCTGTTGACTATGCTTATAATAAAAAATATATTACCAGTGTTACTGCCCGTACAGATGGTTCTAACAACTTTGGTAGCAACCAGCAATTTAACCCGGCCTGGTCACTCGGCTTTTCTTGGAATACTGATCAAGAAGTTTTTTTTGAAAGTCTTAAGCCCATATTCAGCTCACTTTCCTTTAAAGTATCAACAGGTTACACAGGAAACGTAAATAAGGGGGTATATCCGCAATTGGTAATGGATTATTCTAACGCCTTCCGTAAAACATATAATGATTATTACCGAATGGGAAATATTGGTAATGCACCCAACCCAAATTTGCGTTGGGAAAAAACTCAAGATATGAAAGCTGCTATGGATTTTGGTTTGTTAAAAGAGCGCATTCATGGTTTGGTTGAAGTATATCACCGAAAAAGTACTGATCTGGTTAGCCAGTTAAGGGTACCCTCCACTACTGGTTTCAACTCTCAAAGTTTTAATACTTCTGAAACCACTAATCAGGGTTTAGAACTTACTTTAAGTACGCTGAATATTAAAAATAAAACTTTTTCATGGAGCACTTCTGTTAATGCAGCTTATAATATTAATAAGCTAACGAAATTTACAACACCTAGTGGCTCAATGAAAACTAGTGAAGGACAGCTAGTGGGTTATCCTTTAGGTTCTATATTCTCTGGGAAAGTAATTGGTATAGATCCTGAAACCGGCATTTATAAATATGAACTACGTCCGGATGCTAAAATAACTGATCGCGCGGATTTGACCAATTACAACAACTACCTATTTTATCTGGGCACTAAAACAGCTCCTTTAACCGGAGGATTCTCTACATCAGCTAGCTATAATAACTTCTCATTAAGTGTTGGCGGTAATTATTCTATAGGGGGCAAAATTGTTGAAAAGATTAGTCCACCGTTATCATCTGGCTCATTAAATGGAACTACTACAGAAACACTACCAACACAGGAAAATGACTTATACTTAAATCATGTAAATGTTTCGAGAAATTGGGCAAACAGATGGACACCATCAAACCCAATTACAACTGGTTATCCTAGATTAATTGATGCTCATGCAACTCCATTATTATTGAGTTTAACCAACCCTACTAGCAGTACCATTACTGATGCAAGTATGATGCAGAATGTTTCTTACCTACGTGTAGGTTCTGTTACCGGTGCATATTCGCTTCCTGCTAACGTGGTTAAACGCATGAACCTACAATCTTTAAGTTTTTCATTCTCAGTAACCAATTTATTTACTATTACCAATTATAAAGGTATAGATCCTGAAACACCGGGTGCAGTCTACCCACTTACCAGATCTTGTTCTTTTGGTATTAACGTTGGTTTATAATTTACAAATATGAAAAGATTTTATATCCTTACCCTTTTGCCTCTGCTAGCCACTTTTACGTCCTGCAAGCAATTTCTTGACATCAAGCCTAATGGTAAAACTATCCCTAAAACTGCGGATGAGTTTGCTTCATTACTGCACACGAGATTAAACGAGATTGATTATGGGACTGATGAGCCATTAATTGGCAATAGTAGTAGAGTATCATCTCTGGAATATTATGCAGATAATCTGGATGCTAACCTTACCATTTACCCAGAGGGAAGCGTTATTCCCATTTATATAGGCCAACAACTAAATAACCAGCAAACACGTTATTCAAATCTGTATGCGCGTATCCGTGATTGTAATATCATCATTGATAATCTGAAACCAGAAGATAATGAGCAGAGTAAAACGGTTTTAGGAACTGCTTATGCCATACGTGGTATAAGTTATTATCTGTTACTACGTGAATTTTGTGAACCTTATCAACGCGATGACCAACTAGGTTTACCTCTTGTTACAAGTTTTGATATGGAGGAAAAACCATTGCGTAGTACCTATGGACAAACGATAAATCAAATTGAGCAGGACTTAAACAGGTCTATATCATTTCATGTTAAAGACCAATTGTTCCGTTTTACAGAAGACGTAACCCGCGCTTATCTTGCCCGTTTACACTTCTGGACCCGTAACTGGGACAAAGCGATTAGCCAATCGACAGAACTATTGGCCACACATCCCATGTTGGATACAGCTAGTTACAGAACTATGATCCAAAGTAAAAATACACAACAAGGCAATACTTTACTTCGCTCTTATATTTTCAGTGATAACTCATCGGACTTATCCTACAATGCCAATATGAATACGATAAAATCACGCCCTGCGGCTAAAGAATTTTATGATCTATTTGCGGAGAAGGAAGAAGATATAAGGTTTAAAATCATTTTTGGCGCTAAGCGTATCAACCTTAAAAATCTCTTTGCTGGTGTGCGTACCGACGAAATGTGTTTGATTCTTGCAGAATCTTATGCGCATAAATCTAATGATGGAAAAGCCCTGGAATTTTTAAACATGATTCGTAAGAAAAGGATTCCTAAGTATGGTCCTTATACACTTGCCACCCTACCACCAGTTAAAGCAAACAGCTTGATCACCCAAGATGCAACCGGCATACCGCTTAGTCCTTTAATGCAAGCCATTTTAAATGAAAGAAGAAAAGAGCTTTATGCAGAAGGGGATCGTTTTTTTGAACTGAAAAGAAATGGAAGACCATCATTTTGGGCAGCATCAAATGGTCGTAAATACACTACGGAAGCATTTATGTATACCTTCCCAATTCCAAGAGCAGACATCCAGGTTAACAACAGCCTTATTCAAAACCCAGGTTACATTAAATAATTCATAAAAAATGAAGCAAAAATTTACACTAGCGGCTTTTATAGTAGTCACGATGTCTACCGCTGCCTGCAAAAAAGAAAATGAGGTACCACCTAGACAAAGTGGTTATATCCTCGATTACACCATACCTGCGCCAACTTTCTTAACTAACGATGAAAGGGCAATTCTGGATGCCAAACGTGCAGAATGGGACAAGCTATAGCCAACTAAATACACATAAATAATAAATTAAAAACCAACTATGTTTAACAAAACAGGATTATTAAAATGGAGAAATGCTTTTACAGCATTTCTAATTGCAGCTATCGGACTTACAGCTTGCAGCAAAAAAGACAATGCATCACCAGATGTCAAAATCGAATTTGAAAAAGCTTCATACGGCATTCCACAATCTGGAGAGGTTACTTTAAAAGTGATAACTTCTGCTAATGTAAATTCAACTACCACCATTCCTTTTACAATAAGTGGTAGCGCTGTTAAAGGAACTGACTACACACTTTCTGCGGAATCATTTATAATTGCAGCAGGAACCAATTCGGCTGAAGTGAAAGTTACCACCACTGCTTCTTTCGATAAAAACAAATCATTCAAAGTTGAGCTAGGTACTATGCCTGCTGGTGCAACCTCAGGAAACTTATTATTTACTGAAGTTTCTATTCAACCTAAGGACATTTTAATTTACTCTTTTGAGTATCCAAATGTAACTATGACAGAAACCGCAGAGATCAATTTGACGTTACAAACAGGAGTTGGAAGTTTTGTAGCGGAAAAAGAAATGAGAATCCCTGTAGAACTTGCTCAAGGTAGTACTGCTGTTGAAGGCGTAAACTTTAGCTTTGACGGAACGAAAGAAATTGTAGTTCCTGCAGGAAAATCAAAAGGAACTATTAAACTTAAATTCCTTAAACAAGAAGCAGGAAAAGATTTGATTGTTTTAAAACTTGCAGCAATCAACAATCACTATGTTGCGGGTAACTTTGCAACAACTAAAGTATCTATTTTTGGGAGCAAC
The DNA here is from genome assembly GCA_029202485.1 of Candidatus Pedobacter colombiensis. NCBI lineage: Bacteria > Pseudomonadati > Bacteroidota > Sphingobacteriia > Sphingobacteriales > Sphingobacteriaceae > Pedobacter > Candidatus Pedobacter colombiensis. Next base: position 2,778,246 of record CP119313.1, read on the forward strand.
TACACCAGATTAATTGGCACATGGAAATACAAAGCTTTTAGTAATATAGACTGGTTAGTATTAAATACAACTTACCTTAATGATGATCCAGCAACATTACCTAGTAAGAATACAAATAAAGACTTACTTATTTTTGGTGAAAATGGTTTAACTGTACAAATGACTGGTGATGTTAAAAACTATTTCAGAGATGCTGCTGTTACCAACTTAGGCGAAGTAGATGAACGTTTGCAAGAAGTTTCGGGGTATCCTAAAGTAAAAATGCAATTGGTACAATTGTCGGCAATGAACGTAAATTTTTCTGCAACTAAGCAAAATATACGTCCAGGTCAACTAGGACTAAGAGTATTTACTGAAGCTGGAAAAGAGATTCTTGAAGTCACAATAATAGATTATGAACCAACAAGTTTCTTAGCCAACACATACAATGAATATAAATATTACGGAGATGTACCAGTATTTAGGTATATGCCAATACGTTATCAATTTGAACGTGTAAACTAATCTCATTTATTTAAATACATAAAAAAGAGGGTGGCCATTTTATAAGATGATCACCCTCTTTTTTATGTGATTTTTAAAGATTTAATTTTGTAATATATATGATGAAAGATAAGATTCAAGATCAAGTTTGATCGCTTTGCCACCTGTAAAACTCTTTACGCTTGATCCATTCGCAAAAACGATTACTGTTGGCACTGTTCCCGAAGCATAGACCTTCACATCTTCCTCGTTTACATCAATATCAATGACGCCAAAATTTGCTTTTTTATCATTATACTTAGTGGCTAATGCTTTAAATTTAGCAGAGGCTATTTTTCCTGGGCCACTCCAATGTGCATTAAAAAGAATGATCGTAATATTACTTTGCTTTAAAAATGCCTTGAGGTCGGTAACTTTTGGATAATAATTATTAGAGGATGTGGCATTATTTTCAATTTTATATACTGGCTTAATTGATGAGGCAGCTGCGCCATAAGCTAAAGTTAAGGGAACTAAAAGAAGGAATGATAATAGTATTTTTTTAGTTTGCATCGGAATGTAATTTAAATTTATAAGTGAATTGCATTTTTTTTATAGCATTTTAATTAAATATTCTTTTTCTTCAGTTCTTTAACTGCATAATCGCATGCGCGGGCCGTTAAGGCCATGAAAGTTAATGAAGGGTTTTGACAAGCAATAGAGGGCATACAAGAACCATCTGTTACGAATACATTATTTACTTCGTGCATTTGGTTCCATTTGTTTAATACAGATGTTTTTGGATCATTGCCCATTCTGGCTGTTCCCATTTCGTGAATTGCCATTCCCGGATAACAACCATTGTCATAAGTTCTGATGTTTTTCATCCCCGCTGCTTCAAGCATTTCGGCTGCATCGTTCATCATATCCTTACGCATTTTCTTCTCATTTTCCTTGTATTCGCAGTCAATAGCCAATACAGGCTGTCCCCATTTGTCTTTCTTGGTTTTATCGATATATACCTTATTTTCGTAATAAGGCAACATCTCGCCAAAACCACCAAGTCCCATCGTCCATGCACCAGGACTGCTCATTTTTTCTTTTAAATCAGTACCAAAGGCAAGCTCTGCAACATCACTTTGCCAGTTTTTACGACTTGCACCACCTTGATAACCAAATCCACGTAGATAATCACGTTTATCAGTACCTATGTTACGGTACCTAGGCACATAAATTCCATTAGCCCTACGGCCAAAAGTATATTTATCCTCAAAGCCAGGGGCTTCACCTGATGCACCGCAACGGAAGTGATGATCCATTAAGTTATGTCCTAACTGACCACTTCCATTTCCTAAGCCATTTGGATGAGCCTCTGAAGTAGAATTTAACAAGATAAAGGTAGAACCTAGTGTAGAACCATTTACAAAAACAATCTTTGCATAAAACTCCATCGTTTTGTTGGTTTCAGCATCAATCACCATTACTCCTTTGGCTTTTTTAGTATTCTTATCATAAATGATGTGATTTACGATAGAATATGGTCTTAATGTTAACCTTCCAGTAGCCTCTGCAGCCGGTAAAGTGGAAGATTGCGTACTAAAATAAGCCCCGAACGGACATCCGCGACTACATAAATTCCTGTACTGGCAATTGCCACGACCTTTGTGTGGAACTGTTAAATTGGCTACGCGACCGATAGTCATGATCCGGGATTTTTTATAATGTTCTTCTATCCTCTTTTTAACAGATTTTTCTACACAATTTAAATCCATTGGTGGCAGGAATTGTCCATCAGGTAACAAAGGCCAGTTTTCTGCTTGTCCACTGATACCTGCAAAACGTTCTGCATAATCATACCAAGGTGCGATATCCTTATAACGGATTGGCCAGTCATTACCATGCCCATCCTTTGCATTGTCTTCAAAGTTATGGTCGCTAAAGCGATAACTTTGACGCCCCCACATTAACGATTTACCACCAACATGAAAGCCTCTGTACCAATCAAAACGTTTGTCTTCCGTATAAGGACATTCCAGGTCGTTTACCCACCATTTTTCATTGGCCTCACTATATGGGTAGTCTCTTTTCTGAACAGGGTGTGTTCTTTTCTGCTCTTCGGTCAATCGACCTGCATGTTTAAGCTCCCAAGGAGATTTCATAGCTGTATCATAGTCCTTTACGTGTTCAACGTTCATTCCACGCTCCAGCATCAATACCCTTAATCCCTTTTCAGTTAATTCTTTTGCAGCCCAGCCACCACTTATCCCCGATCCTATTACAATAGCATCGTATGTATTTTCCTTCTTTAAGTCGGTATTTATATTCATGATTGGTTTCCTTAATATTAAAACGTTAACTAGCCCAGGATTTTTGTCCCGGTTTAAGATCTGCAGCACCATCATAGCGGCCCGGTATCGCAATGTATTCACGCGACTGCGTACAACCTATTTCGGAGGCATAATACCCCAAAATGGTCAGATCTCTTGCCAGCACGAAGAAATAGGTAACACCAGTTCTTTTTGCAGCTTTATCAGCCTTTAGTTTTTCGATGGTTTCGGTTCTTAAGTCACCAACTAATTTTTCACGTTCCTTTACGGTAAGGGATAAGAAATCCTTATTAAAATCCTTTAATGATTTAGCTTCCATCTCTTTCAGGCCTTCAGCAAAAGCCTCCTGCATTTTAGCAGGGTAACAATCGGTAATCATCATCGGTATGAAACTTCCTAATCCGGCTGCCTTAGCACCCCCTGCGTCTTTTGTAGGCGGAATAATGATATCTGCAAACTCTGCCAATACTTTTTCCTGATCTGCAGAGAATGAAATTGAGTTCTTTTCATTTTCCGGAAGTGTAAAACTTTCAAATAAAACACCGAAGGTTGTTGCCGAAATTGCGGTTCCGAGCAAGACCGCGGTGTTTTTAAGCGCTTCTCTTCTGTTCATTGTTTTAGTATGGTTTGTGGTGTGGTTAAATTGGTATTCAAATTAGGGGTTATTTATCAACATTCAAAATAAAACACCTTACTTTTAAAAGTTAAACCCTATAGACAAATACAGCATACTTGCTTCTTTTGAAGCTCCTACACTGGCCTGTAGTAAAATGACTTCACCGGGCATTATATACAAACCGCCGCCATAACCTTGGTGCCATCTGTCAGAATGTTCTCCCTTTTCCCATACACGGCCTATATCAGTAAAACCGACCATACCTACGGTTCCTGGAACCAGATAAGAAGTGAAGTTAAAGAGCTTTAATCTTAAATCTAAGTTATTGTAAAACATAGTGGTACCGGTAAAACGGTTGGTATTGAATCCTCGTAAACTGTTCACACCACCCAGTTGCATAGACTGAAAGAAGGTAGGATCTCCCAGGGTAGTTCCTCCACCGATACGATTGGCAATCACAAATCCCGATTTCCCGGGGTTGATATAGAAGCGGAATTCACTTCTTAATGCACCGTAACTATCACTGGTTTTATCCAATCGGTTTTGTGCTATTAAAGATGTTTTCCAATAAATGCCTTTTTTAGGTATAGCTACATTATCCCTGGTATCATAAGTTAATCCGGCAGTTAAGCCACCATACAACTTATCAGAAAAAACTTCCTGACCCGGATTTGCAGCATTGTAATCATTTAAAAACCTTTTCTCGTTGGCAGCAGCTGAACTCGCATAATAAGAGAACAATAGACCTCCATCAGCTCTTAAGCCTTTAGCAATTTGCCGTCCCAGCTTAATATCAGCATTAAGGTAATTGTAACGGTTTCTGTAATAAGCGATACCTGCTTCTCTGTCCAGCCCTTCGGCCTCAAAATCGGGGTGCGTTTTCGTAGTGTTATTACCTAATCCAAAGAAGTTACTCAGGTTATTAGGGCCAAGAAGATTGACATGTATGGTTAGATCATTATTGCCGATAGCCTTCTTAAAATCAGACACGTAATCTAATATAAATGATCTTCTACCTGTATTGTAGTTGGCCCAAAACTCATGTTTGCGTGCATAAGAGGATTTTCTGAAGCCTTGCTTTTCGATAATGTAACCTAAACCAATCTGTACTCCCTCATCAATGTTATAACCGCCATTCACAAGAACCCCGGAACGGTCATACAGAAAGCTGTTTTTATCAAAACGGTTAACCAACGAGTCTTTCGACAACCTGAATTTGGCCTGGGATTTATCGGGGAATTCACTTCCTCCATCTGGTCTATCATAGATGAAAGGTCTGTTCTTCACATCAGCTGCAATTTTATACTTATTGGCTGCCTCAGCACCAATTAAACGTACACGGATAGGTGACGCGGATGATCCTTCAATAGAAAAGGTATCCTCTCCACCTATACCGAACAACCTCACCTCTTTGGTTACGCCCTTATTAAAAGTTCTTTTATAAACTAATCTGCCCTGTTTTCCTTCTTTATTGATGTTATGAACAATCACCTCTACATCACCGTTCTCCAGATTCTTTACTTTAAAAATTTCCTTTTTACCAGATGCGGGTATATCAACGTTTATGGATAAGAATCTGTAATACTGCATAGCAAGTGTATCCAGCTTATCCCGTCTTGAGGTAAAACATCGGATTAGTTCTGGCCCTGATAGCTTAAATACAGTGCCTGGCATTTTCCTGAATGCTTCATGGATCAGTTGATCAGTAAGTTTGCGTTGCACATATTTGACCTCTTTCTGCCAATCCTTTTCCGTCAGTTCATTTAAAAAGTACCGATCAAAGTAGCGCTCATTAAAATTCCAATGGTCTACATCCCTGATGTTATCGCTATAAGGCTGTAAATGCGTTTTAAGCCACTGATGGTTCAATACCCAGGGAAATACTCCCGACGTTTTATAGAACACTTTATCCCGGTCGCGAGGCACCGGCTCATAGACGGTTTCATTGCCATCCTCCCTTGCCAGCCAACGCCAGTTATCCTCGTGTCTGTCCCAATCACCCAGTAAGAAATCGAGCAACCTTGCCCGTAGGGTTAAGCGCTGATCTGCCTGCGTATCATTATTTTTCTGGATCTTTTTTTGAGCCTTCTCGGTATTGTCGGTCTTCTCTTCAAAAGGACTTCTTTCCTCAATCAGGTAAACAGCATTAGCAAAATCTTTTCTATATTCTTTTAATCCGGGATCGTCGCCCACGTAGACTATTTCAGGTTTAGCATGTCCTAAACCCAATGCACCTGCTAAATCGGGCACAACTAAAGCTGCGAAAGGGTGATTGGTGGAGACCTGATCCTGGGCAATATCTTTAGCTATAGTTGCCCTCAGATTTTCTGGCAGTCCCCGCTCCGGATATTTCTGAACTGTACGCAATGCCCATTCTTTACCTGTAGGATCAACCATGCGGAGCGAACGGGTTTGCATCCCTCCTCCAAGCTTTACAATGGTTAATCCTCCTTTTTCTTTCTGAAGATCTATGATGCGCATTTTTACAGGCGTAGCCCATATTTTACGATAACTTTCGCCTAACCAGAACCGATGAAAACCGCTAACATTATTATATTCGGGTGCAACTGCAATCGTAATGGAATCTTTCGAGGCAAGTCCCTGAGCCTTAATATCCATGGATACCACAAGACCAGAACCTGACAATAACACTGCAAAAAGCGTCTTCTTTAAATACATACTTTAGCTATTTAATATTTAACCCCTATTCTAAGCGCTTTTAATCCTTCTACACCCTGCAGCTCTTCCAATTCAAGATGTTCAAGATCATCATTCAATAAGCGCTGATTCTGCAACTTTTTAATATAGCCATGGTAAGCTTTGGCCTCTGCACTGTTAAAATATACAATCGCTATTTTACCAGGCTGTGTAAGCCGTTCGTTCGTATCTTTAATCAACGCTTTATCGATCCGTTTCTTTACCATCTGGTAGCGGATGTTGTAACTACCCTCTACATCAAACCGCTGTTCATCAATCCTGAAACTGATATCGATCTGCTTCTCATAGACAAAAATAAGCTGCGTAGTTTCTAATGGGATAGAAAAATAAGGACCTAAATTATTTGTTGTACGTGCTATTTCGGCAAGTATACGCAGTTGTCTTAACCTAAAATCGTGAACCATATTTTGAGAGAAGGCAATTCCTGGTGAAATAGACTGACCAAGATAGATATCGAACTCTACACCATCCGTTCTGAATTTCTCGAAATAACAAGGATAAATACTTTGCAATTCAGCATTAAACTCATCCAGATGTCTGGTTACCGCTACGTTAATCATTTGCATACTTTTCTCGTAACGATCCCTATTTTCAAAGCTTTTCCTTTTATCCCCAATCAGTTTAAAATAATCATCTACAATATCTCCAACTTCGGGATAGGTAGCTTTTAGATGCTGTAAAGAAATTGGTATCTGTCGTTGTAGATAGTCTTCCGTTTTAAAGATTTCCCGATCGGATAGTTCATCCAGGTGTTTGTTATTCCATAAAGACACTCCTTCGGGGATTTCATTTTCAATACACGCTGCAGACCTTTCCTTTATCGCATTTAATGTATTTTCAAGCGTTTCAAAATGGAAATACAAATCTCTTCGTATAGCGCCATTACGTTGAATACTTGAATTTCTAATATCTATGGCACCATAAAATGGATATACATCTTTAAAAAACACAGGTTCTATGGGAAAATTTCTATCCTTAGCACCTGATTGTATATAATTATAAGCAGCTTCATGAAAGAGCCATCTTACTGAAGGCTGTAAAGCGGTAAACTTATCTGTAATTACATCCTGAATTTCGTTGTTGAAATCGATAATGACATTCTGAAACAGTTGTGCTAACAATGGAAATGCGGCCTCAATTTTACTTAGTGTGTTTCCGTTAAACTGACTCGAATCTTTTGTATACAATTCCAGGCATCCAACAAAACGGGCATTATAATACAATGGAAAGAGTGCATAAGCTTTAATGCCTTCATGCCCCAAGAGTTTTAACGTTGGGTATTGCTGTTGATCCTCTTCAGTGATCTCCGGAAAAATTAAAGTACGCGGATTTTTGATATAATCTTCAATCAGTCCATTGTGTTCCATTTCATCCTGACCATGCTCTCTTCCAAGCTGAATTAAAATACTGTTGAAACCTGAAAGCTCGCTGAGCTGTAACTTGTTATTTAGTTTGATGTAAGGAATCATACCAAAATCAATATGATCCGTCCCCACAAGTGTTTTTAAGGCCGTAGAGATCTCTTTGGTATGCAATCCTTGCTGCGATTCGTTATGATCTATGATCAGATTTTTAACTGTATCCAATGCATATTCACTTGTAACATCGGTTAAGGTAACAATCGAAATCCCTTCTATAGTAAATATTTGAGGAGGGATAAGCTTAGTTAAGATCTTTAGGGTATTTCTTTCATCTTTGATGTAATCTTTAACATCTTTTAGGTTATACTCCGGCAACTTAATGCTGGTCGTGATATCCAAAAATCGGGTATCTACATTTAGCCTGTAATATTTAAGTAAACGTGTATCAGGATCTATAATTGAATGAATAACCAACTGGTTACCGGTTAAGGAGAAGTTGTAAAACCGCTCCATAATGATATTATAAAATGCAGACAACAAGCTTTTCTCCATTTCCTTTTTAGAGGGCAGGCTGAGATCTGTTTTTAGATTACATTTTGTGGCGTCCATCAAAACGCTGTAAAAAGCGTCTGTACCATAATGAAAGCATGGAGATATGGGCGTACCTAATGCCCAGTATTGTTGTTTTTCATCATTGATGATAGGCGATAAAGCTGTGTAGATCAGTTCAAAAAGCGAAATATATTTACCTGCATCTTCATTAGAGATCGGATATTTAAGTTCAGGATATTTATTAAACTCTTCGAGTATATATCTGTAAAAATTGATTTTAGCAGTCTTTTCGGTCTCCAGTCTCCCTTCAATATAATTAATAAAAGGACGTAGAGAGAGCTTTATATTAGCGCCAACAAGCTCCTGACCGGAGCCATTTATACCCTTATTTAGATTTAGCGTTATGGCTTGCATTATTTATGTAATCTAAATTTCAAAATATTGCCATCAGTAATCTCATCTCCTTCATTAGATATATACAGGTTCATCGCATTATCAAAAGCAATTCCTTCGGGTTGATTAAACGTTGATGAGTTTAAACGATGAGCTTCTTTAATTCTCCAATTGGCATCAGTGACCAGCAACATTTTATTGGTAGATGACAGCACATACCATTCATTTGTCCTGATGTTCCTCGCTAATGCAGAGGGCCTTAAGCTTGGTTTTAGCTTAGGATCAAGCGCTTTGATCTGGTTTAAGTTGAGCTTAAAGGTACCTGCCGGGGATAAATTATCCGTTTCAGGTTTATAATCGAAAATATAGCCTGTAACTTGTTCTTTTTGTTTGTCTATATCGCATTTCTTGCATAAAACATAAATCTTATTGTTTTGGATATCCGCATATAAGCCTTCATACTCGCCCTTTGGAACCAGCTTTTTCCTTTCCTTAACTTTATCGGAGGATTTTTTTACGGCTTCAGAAAAGGGAAATGAATATAACGTACCATTACTTTTCAGCACAAATACAGTTTCCTTAAAAATAGCCAGATCTTCAAAATCACCTTTAGTTGCAAATTTCATGTGGTATTGCTTTGGAACACCCCATTTCTGCCGAAACAACTTACCGTCCTCATCCTGAATACTATAAACAGTATCACTATTACCATTATAAAAGGCTATACCAGATATTTCCAGCAAACTTGAGGGCGTTTTAAATTTCTCGGGTTTATTAAAATCGTAGCCTTTAGGGCTGGTATATTTATTGACTGGGTTTTTACAGGCGTATGATCCAAAAATGGATAAGGCAATGGTGATGTATAAAAAGTTGAGGTAAAATCGTCTCATAAGCATGTTTAGTTAGTTATCCTTACATAGTTACTACTGCCGAAGCGATGATGAAAGCTAAAACGGCAGCTACAATACCGAACATAAATACATTGTAGGCAATTCTTAACAAGCGGTATTTACGGCCAAGGACTACCCCTTGAGCATATACATCCCGAATTAAACTCCCATAAAGAAAATCTCTGTCATCCATCATTTTAAGCATTCCATTTTGGTAATCCGCGAGACTCATCCGGTAAAAATTACCAAAAAAGAGCAGGTTTACGCGTTTTTCCTCGATATCTGCAGGGGTAAATACGCCTTCAGGGATTGACGGGCGGGTAGCCAGGATTGAAAATACCATGGTTACCACACAGACTATTAACAATAGCATTGTAGGAATGATCAAATGTGGGTTATCTTCCAGCTTGCGCAGCAGTAAACTCAAAATCACCGACAATATAATGGAGTTGGTAGATATCATGATGTGGGCCTTATTATCGGCCATATCACTCAATCGTTGATGATTTGCAGAAGAAACCCTAAACATGGTTTCGACCCCACGCTCCGGTTTATCACTCTTTTTCTTTTTATCTGCTTTTGAAACGGCTGTTGTCCCTTCTGCTGTCTGGGTTATTAGCTTGTTTTCCATTTCGGCAAGGTTCTGTGCTTTTTTATCGTTTAGTAAATGCTGGCAAAAATCTGTATGATAATGATGGGCTTTAAAAAGCGCTATGGTTTTAATCCGCCATTCGTTTTTATCAATTTCCTTATTGCAAAAGGCTTCTGCCTCTTTACGCATCAGCCTGTTTCTTTCTTTAAAACTATCGCTTCCCAAATGGAATAAGTCTGCATCACAAACAATCTGCTGCAACAAGCCAACAGGATTTTGAGGCATTTTTGTAGCCATAATACAGCCTCCAACTAAAGTAATTGTGTCTTTATCTACGCCCTTTTCCGTTAAAAAATCGGTAGCAAGGCCTTCGCCTTTGGCTTCGTGCTGATTACAGTCAAACAAATAGCCTATATCGTGAAACCAACTTGCCGCAGTTACAATAAAAAAATCCTGCTCTGATAATTGATAATGATCAGCTATTCTAGCTGCATTTTCAACTACCTGTTCTGTATGATGTAAATTGTGATAAACAAAGCGCTCGTCCTTTTGCGCCAGGAATAAGCTTGCAACATGGGTACGAAGCTGATCTAATATTTCCCTGTACTGCATCTCTTATATTTTTATAGTAAAAATTCCCATGATCACCATGTTCCATTCCATGCATAAATATGAGGCTTTTAATTTTACTGTACAATCACGCTACTAAAAAAATGATTAGTATCATATTTGGTGGTGACTTTAGTCATAGCAAAAAGTGACACCTTGACTGAACTTTGGTCAAAATTGATTTGATCTATGTTGCAGCAAAAAACACTCAAAACAAAAACGCATTGTTACCATTGTGGAGATGATCTACCTGTAAATTTGTATTTATACGACGATAAACAGTTTTGTTGCTTAGGGTGTAAAGGTGTTTACCAAATCCTATCCAATCATAATCTGGATAATTACTATGCCTATAATGATGTACCGGGCCAATCCCAAAAAGTCCAGTCAAAGCATTTTGAATATCTGGATGAGCCTGAAATTGTGGCTAAATTGGTAGATTACACTGATGAGAAAATAACAACGATTACACTATATATTCCTGCCATTCACTGCAGTTCTTGTATTTGGTTACTCGAAAACCTATATAAAATAAATCCTGCTATTGCTCAATCCAGAATTGATTTTTTAAAGAAACAGGTGGCCGTCACTTTCAAAAACGAGCAAACCTCTTTACGTTCTGTTGTCGAGATACTGGTTTCTATCGGCTATGAGCCTTTGATTAGCCTGCAGGATGTAGTAAAAAAGCAACAAGCTAATTTTTCAGAAAGGACACTGGTTACCAAAATAGCGGTTGCCGGCTTTTGCTTTGGGAATGTAATGCTACTTAGCTTTCCGGAATACTTCGGATTATCGGATCTGGAACAACAGTTTAAATCCTTCTTTGGTTGGTTAAATATGGTATTTGCCGTACCGATAGTACTTTACTGTGGTAAGGACTATTTTATTTCTGCTTATAACAATCTGAAAAGAGGTGTATTAAACCTTGATTTCCCTCTTGCTTTAGGTATTGCAGTGATGTTTATCCGCTCTCTTGCGGAAATCGCCAGCAACACGGGCGCCGGTTTTGTTGATACCTTATGTGGGTTGGTCTTTTTTCTATTAATCGGGAAATGGATGCAACAGCGAACCTACCATCATCTTTCTTTTGAGCGGGATTACAGGTCTTACTTTCCCGTTGCAGTAACCTTGATTAAGGATGGTAAGGAAAAGCCGGTGCCATTAAACGAATTGAGTCTAGGCAACAGAATGCTCATCAGAAGCAATGAAATTATTCCTGCCGACGCAATTCTATTAAAGGGTGAAGCAGAGATCGACTTTAGCTTTGTAACGGGTGAATCTTTACCGGTAAAGAAAACTTTGGGTGAAGTTGTATATGCCGGTGGTCGCCAGCTTTTAGGTGCAATTGAACTTGAAGTGGTCAAACCTGTATCGCAAAGTTACCTGACCGGACTATGGAACAATGAAGCATTTTTTGCTGATAAAAACAGGATCAAAACGTTTAGTGATACTGCAAGCAAATATTTTAGTGTGCTATTGTTGCTTATCGCCATAGGTTCCGCCGCTTTCTGGATGCTTTATGATGGTAATGCCACTAAGGCAGTCGCCTCTTTTACAGCTGTACTCATCATCGCTTGTCCATGTGCATTGGCTCTGAGTACTCCCTTTACATTGGCGGCAGTCCTGAGCATTTTTGACAGGAATAAGTTCTATTTAAAAAGTACCGCTGTAGTAGAAGAGCTGGCTCGCATAGATACTTTCGTATTTGATAAAACAGGAACAATCACCAATCCTGAAGCAGCAGGTTTTAACTTCGAGGGAAACATTACTGAACAAGAGAAACAGTTACTGAGCGATTTAGCCAGAAACTCCGGTCACCCTTTAAGTCGGGAACTGGTAAAACTATTAAATATAAGCAAGGTCTACCCTGTAGATGAATACGTAGAAAAAATTGGAAGAGGAATCAGCGGCACGATTAACGGAAATAAAGTGAAATTGGGAGGTTCCACTTTCCTTGGTCTCCCGCTGATCATCTCTCCAATGAACAGCAGTGTCCACGTGATGATCAATGACCAATACCTTGGATATTTCACCTTCAAACAGCAATGGCGCGAAGGATTTAAAGATCTGACTTTTAAATTAAGCAAACAGGCCGACCTACATTTGCTATCAGGCGACCAGGATCATGATAAGCAAACACTTATCCCTTTTTTCCCTCGTGCACAACAGATGCAATTTGGACAAAGTCCACAAAACAAGCTCGACTACATCAAGAAGCTTCAAAATTCGGGCAAAAAAGTATTGATGTTCGGAGACGGACTAAATGATGCCGGAGCATTAAGACAGAGCAACCTTGGTGTTGCCGTAACGGATAACATCAACAATTTCTCTCCGGATTGTGATGCCATATTGGATGGTGCTGCTTTTCATCAGATACCTCAATTTATCCAACAGGCCAAAGATGCGGTAAAGATCATTCACATCAGTTTCATCATATCGCTACTATACAACACACTAGGATTATATTTTGCAATACAGGGCTTATTATCCCCGCTTATCGCAGCTATATTAATGCCAATCAGCACCATAACCATTATTTCATTCACCAGCATAGCAGCAAGGCTCTATGCACGTAAAAACAAATTGTTATGAACATGATCTACTTTCTGATAGGCTGTAGTATTTTACTGGCGCTTATCTTCCTTGCGGCCTTTTTCTGGGCCAGCAAAACCGGACAACATGACGACACTTATACGCCTGGTGTCCGGATACTTTTTGACGATGACATTAGCGAGCAAAAAGTAATTGATAAAACTGACGAAGATCATATTTAACTCAAATATCCATCATTCCAATAACCCAGGCTCCCGGGTAATTTTACATCCACAAACCTTTCATTAATTTCACATGACAGAAAAATTCTACTACGACAATAAGATCGTCAGAAACTTTGCCATAGCCACCATTGTATGGGGTATTATAGGCATGACGGTTGGATTGCTCATTGCCATGCAACTCTTTAAGCCTGCATTAAACATGGGCTCACAGTACACCACTTTCGGACGGATCAGACCATTGCATACCAATGCGGTCATCTTCGCATTTGTAGGTAATGCCATCTTTATGGGGGTTTATTACTCTTTACAACGCCTGCTTAAAGCACGGATGTTTAGTGATGTATTAAGTAAGATACATTTCTGGGGCTGGCAGTTGATCATTGTTTCTGCTGTGATTACACTTCCTTTAGGTTTTACCTCCTCCCATGAATATGCCGAGCTGGAATGGCCAATCGACATTGCAATCACTGTCATCTGGGTAGTATTTGGGATAAATATGTTTGGTACCATCATCAAACGAAGAGAAAAGCACATGTATGTAGCCATTTGGTTTTACATTGCCACCTTTGTTACTGTTGCGGTACTACATATTGTAAACTCTTTCCAGCTCCCTATATCAGCTTTTAAAAGTTATTATTTATATGCAGGGGTTCAGGATGCACTGGTACAATGGTGGTATGGCCACAATGCTGTTGCTTTCTTTTTAACTACCCCTTACCTGGGTATGATGTATTACTTCCTGCCTAAAATGGCTCAAAGACCTATATATTCGTATAAGCTGAGTATTCTCCATTTCTGGTCGCTCATTTTCATTTACATCTGGGCAGGTCCACACCATTTGCTGTATACCTCACTTCCGGGTTGGGCGCAATCTTTAGGTGTTGCATTCTCTATTATGTTGATTGCACCAAGCTGGGGTGGTATGATCAATGGCTTGCTTACTCTACGCGGTGCGTGGGACAAAGTTCGTGAAGACGCTACCCTTAAATTTATGGTGGTTGGTTTAACGGCTTATGGCATGGCAACCTTTGAAGGTCCAATGCTGGCTTTGAAGCAAATTAATGCGATTGCACACTATACTGACTGGATAGTAGCACACGTTCATGTAGGTGCGCTTGGCTGGAATGGCTTCCTTACATTTGGTATCTTATATTGGCTGATTCCTAGAATTTACAGAACATCATTATACTCTAAAAAGCTAGCTTCTTTCCACTTCTGGATAGGTACATTGGGTATTATATTCTATGCCGTTCCGCTATATTTCGCCGGATTTACACAAGGCTTAATGTGGAAAGAATTTACGGAAGAAGGTATGCTAAGGTACCCTAACTTTCTGGAAACGGTACTACAAATTGTTCCGATGTATGTATTAAGGGCAATAGGTGGTGCACTATACCTGATCGGTGTGATTGTGATGACCTATAACCTGTTCAAAACTGTAGGTACAGGCAAATTATTAGCCAATGAGCCTGCAGAAGCTATGCCATTGCCCGAAAAATATGTTGCTCAGGGTTCTGATAAAAAACTACACCGCGTATTGGAGCGTAAACCAATGGTATTTTTGGTGCTTTCATTAATCGTTATCCTTATTGGTGGAGTTATCGAAATGATGCCAACGTTTACCATTAAGTCTAACATTCCTACCATCAGTAGCGTAAAACCATATACACCGCTGGAACTACAAGGTCGCGATGTTTACATCAAAGAGGGCTGTGTAAGCTGCCACTCTCAGATGATCCGTCCATTCCGTTCCGAAACCGAAAGATATGGTGAATATAGCAAGGCGGGTGAATTTGTATATGATCATCCACATTTGTGGGGTTCAAAACGTACCGGACCTGATTTACAGCGTGAAGGTGGTAAATATGGTAACGTATGGCACTTTAATCACCTGCTCGATCCACAAACCATGTCGCCAGGAAGTATTATGCCTCCGTATGAATGGCTGATTACACAAACTTTAGATACAACAACTACCCGCAGCAAGATCAATGCGATGCGTACGCTGGGTGTACCTTATGCCGAAGGTTATGAGCATAAAGCAAACCGTGATCTGGACATACAGGCTAAAGAAATCGCTGAAGATCTGCAAAAGAATAACATTAAGGTAAAAAGCGACAAAGAGATTATTGCATTGATCGCTTATTTACAGCGACTTGGAACAGATATTAAAGCAAAGTAATACATCTCTAACCTATAATACCATGTTTAAACAATTTTTAAATCAAACCAGCGGAAACCAGGTCTATTTACTGACTTCCCTTGGAATTTTCATGCTCTTTTTCATCCTGGTAGCCATATTGTTGCTCAATATGAAAAAGGAAGAAGTTAAATATATGAGCGAACTCCCTTTAAAAGATGATGTACAATGAATGATATATTAATCTGGGCCTTACTGTTTGTTGCAGTAAGCATACTAATAGCTGCCATATTGGTTTTGAGGGTAATCAAAATCTATGTGCAGCAAAGCCTAAACCCTACCTACTTCGCTACTGCAGAGGAAAGAGAAAAACATCGGCTGGCACAGGAAGAGCTGGCAGCTGCACAACCGGAGAAAAAGTCCTTGTGGACCTGGCTATTGGGACTTAGACCACTTTCTGAAGAGAAAGATCTGGTTATGGAACACGAGTTTGATGGCATTTCAGAGCTGGATAACCCCACTCCTGCCTGGTTTATGGTCCTCTTCTATGGAACGATACTGTTTGCTGTAGGCTATATGTTTAATTACCATGTGATGGGCTGGGGCCAATCCCAGGAGCAAGAATATGCGACAGAGCTGCAGCAAGCTGAAGAAGACCGCATTGCTCTGCTACAAAAACCTGGCGGTGGTGGCGCCAATAAAATCAACGAGAATAATGTTGAAGCATCGACAGATAAGGCTGTATTACAAGCTGGAGGTGCCTTATTTAAAAATGTATGTACACCTTGTCATGGCGAACATGGTGAGGGTATTGTTGGACCAAACTTAACTGATGATTACTGGCTACATGGCGGAACAGTGAAGGACATCTTTAAAACCATTAAATATGGCGTTCCGGAAAAAGGAATGATCGCATGGGAGAAATCCATGAATGCAAAACAGATCTCAGACATCACCAGCTATGTAATGTCATTAAAAGGAAGTAACCCACCGGGAGCAAAAGCTCCTCAGGGTAAAAAAGAATAATATGTCGCAAAGTCCAAATCATTTCAGAGACCAGATTTCGACCTTAACGGATGATGGGAAAAGCCGCAAATGGATTTATCCAAGGATAGTAAAAGGAACGCTATATAAATATCGATCAGTACTTAGCTATTTCTTTCTAGCCTTATTATTTGCGGCCCCATTTGTCAAATTTAATGGCGAACAGCTGATTCTGCTCAATGTTTTGGAAAGGAAGTTTGTACTTTTTGGGGTCGTTTTCTGGCCTCAGGACTTCTATCTGTTTGTACTGGCTTTGCTCACTTTTATGGTGTTCATCGTTTTATTTACGGTTGTATTTGGGAGAGTATTTTGTGGTTGGGCCTGCCCGCAAACCATATTTCTGGAAATGGTTTTCCGCAAAATTGAAATATGGATTGAGGGCGACCATCTAAAAAGGAAAAAACTGGATGAAGGCCCCATGAATGCTAAAAAGATCTTTAAAAAGACATTAAAGCATGGCATTTATCTTTGCATATCTTTTCTCATCGCCAATATTTTTCTTGCTTACATTATTGGAGCTGATGCCTTGAGCATCATCATTACAGAACCGGTTTCCCTGCACCTGTCTGGATTTCTGTCCATTTCTGTCTTTACATTTGTCTTCTACCTCGTGTTTTCCCGGGTACGTGAATTGGTGTGTACTGTAGTTTGTCCATATGGTCGGTTACAGGGTGTTTTATTAGATAACCAAAGCATCATCGTAGCCTATGATTATGAGCGCGGTGAACCTAGAGCAAAACGTATTAAAGGAGAAGAAAATCTGGCGGGCGACTGCATCGACTGTAAACTATGTGTAGATGTTTGCCCTACAGGTATCGACATCCGCAACGGCACACAAATGGAATGTGTTAACTGTACTGCGTGTATTGATGCCTGCGATATGGTAATGGAAAAGATTAACCGCCCGACAAGGTTGATTGGCTTTAAATCGGAAGATGAAATCAAGACCAAGCAACCTTTTCATATCAACAAGCGTATCTATGCTTATTCCGCTGTTTTAGTTATTCTGATTAGCGTTTTATCCTATTTATTAATGACCAGAAGTGATGTAAAAACCACGATTTTAAGGGCTGGAGGAACACTGTATCAGTTAAGAGATAAAGAAAAAACAGTCAGCAACTTATACAATGCAGAGTTGATCAACAAAACAAACAGAAACATCAAATTCGAAGTTGTACCCAATAATCCAAAAGCAAAGATACAATACATCCAGAAACCGGATTCTATTGCCTACGGAGGGTCGGCTAAACTCACCTTCTTTGTCATACTTCCACAAAATGAGATCAGTACATATAAATCTGAAATTGGCTTTAAATTGGTTGCCGATGGCAAACTTGTTGACCACTTTAAAACCACATTTATTGCACCACCTAACAATTAAAAAATGAACTGGGGAACAAAATTAGTAATTGGAATGCTTTGCTTTATGAGCTTTATTATTGTGCTTTCGGTATTGATGATCAACAGCAAAACCGATGCGCTGGTGGATACTGATTATTATGAAAAAGGCTTAGATTATGATAAGGACTATAGCCGTAAAGAACAGGTAAAAATCGATAATGCTGCTCCTTCGATAAGTATTACAGATGATAGCATCATCCTTCTATTTAAAAGCAAAGCGGATGGGGATATTAAATTGGTACGGAACGCTGATCAGAAAATGGACAAAAAGGTTTCCATACAAACAGATGCTACCAATACCGTAAAGATTCCTTTAAAAGGAATAAAAAAAGGCCAATGGCGATTGATTATATCCTGGACAAATGAAGGTAAAGCTTACTTAAATGAACAGGAGGTCATTATACCATGAACACTGAAAAACTTGTGTTTATGATTGGGCTGCTAGGGAGCGTACATTGCATTGGCATGTGTGGCCCCCTGGCTTTTGCTGTTCCATCATTAAAGCAAGGTGGGCTTTTTCTGGTGGTAGACAAACTCATCTATCAATTAGGACGCGTTATTGCTTATTGTAGCTTAGGAATTGTAATTGGTTTAATAGGCAAACAGATCTGGCTTGCCGGTTTTCAGCAAGGGATCAGTATTTTAAGTGGTATATTAATTATCATGGCAGCTTGCTCCAGATTGTTTAAGCTTAGTTTTTTAAGGAACAATCCATCTTTTATACTTGCTCCATTTAACCGTATGTTTAATTATGCCCTTAAGCATAAAGCTAATCATCTCATTATAGGTTTTATCAATGGCTTTTTGCCTTGTGGCTTTGTGTATATTGCTCTCGCAGGTGCATTAAATACGGAAAGTGTTCAAGGCTCGGTTACTTATATGTTTTGGTTTGGAATGGGCACATTACCTTTGATGTTTATTGCTACCCTTGGGCTGGGCTTTACCGGAACGGTATTTAGACGAAAGCTTAACCATGCTATTCCTTACCTGATGCTTTTTATTGGCGTATGGTTCATATTGAGAGGCTTGACACTGGATATCCCTTATTTAAGCCCTGCTGGTTCAGAAAAAGGTACCAGCATTTGTAAATAGTCATAAAATGAAGCAGGCCAGTCGAAAGACCAGCCTGTAAGATTAGGAATCTGAGAACACTAAATTTGCAGAGTATTGACCTTAATCAGCCATACTGAACAATTGAGTTTCCGGCTGTTTTTCCCATAAACGTACGTCCAACGTCATGCATATATTTCGAAGAAATCTTTTACCTAATGGGGTTACTTGTAGCTCATTGGCAGAAAGGAATACCAATCCATCCTGAGCAAGCCAACGCATTCTTTTCAATCCTTCTGCAAAAGCTTCATTTTCCAGATCCAATACTGTCCACGAAGTATGTCCTTTACACATGATATTTAGAATATGCTTACGGATCAACAAATCGGTTTCGCTTAGAATATGGCCTTTAAATACAGGAAACTCGCCATTATTTACCATTTCCATATAGTTCTCTACTGTTTTTACATTTTGCGCAAATGCATTCCAGGTATCGCTAATTGAAGAAACACCTAAACCGAGCATCATCTTGCTGTATTGATGGGTATACCCCATAAAGTTGCGGTGTAATGTACCTGTCTTTTCGGCCTGGTAAAGGCTATCTGTAGCCAATGTAAAGTGATCCATACCAATTTCCGTATATCCACCCTCTTTCAGTAGTTTCCGACCTAGCTCATATAACTCCTGTTTAGATTCAGGTGAAGGCAGATCATTTTCTGTATATCTTCGTTGCCCGGGTTTAATCCATGGTACATGTGCATAGCTATAAAAAGCAATACGATCAGGCTTTAACCTCAACACTTCTTCCAGTGTATCAGTCAGCCCCGAAAACGTTTGGTGTGGCAATCCGTAAATCAAATCGTAATTAACAGAATGATATCCGGTCTGACGTGCCAATTGTGTAATCTCATCGACCTGAGCCACTGTTTGTACCCTGTTGATTGCCAATTGAACCTTAGGATCGAAGTCCTGAATACCAAGACTTAATCTTTTAAACCCTAATCTACTCAGTGTAAAAAGATGTGCTTCCGATGTATTTCCTGGATGAGCTTCAAAGCTAAACTCTGCATTTTTATGTAACTGGGCGTCTCTCAATATCCCCCTAATTAAAAAGTCGAGATTGCGAGGACTAAAAAATGTTGGTGTACCACCGCCAAGATGGAGTTCTCTGATCAACGGTTTACTTTTAAAAAGGTTGAGATAAAGCTGCCATTCTTTAAGTAAAGCATCAATATAAGGCTTTTCTACGTCGTGATTTTTAGTAATCCGGGTATTACATCCGCAATAAGTACATAAATCTTCACAAAAAGGCAAGTGAATGTACAAACTAATGCCATCATCAAAATTACTTTCATTAAATGCATTGACTACTGTTTTGCTCCATTTGTCTATATCAAAACTATGCTCGTTCCAATAAGGAACTGTTGGGTAGCTGGTATAGCGTGGTGCAGCCACGTGATACTTTTCAATCAGCGTGTTTGTTTTCATGAGAATGATGATTTTGATTATTTAAGGATGAATGGTTTACTTGATCACAGGATCTTGAACAAACGCAAGCTAAGCCAAGGCATTTTTTCTGCTGCCATTTGTCCAGATTTAAGATAGTTTCTTCAGCGAGTGCCATTGGCAATTCTGCCTCAGTGAGACCGGTTAAGGCCATTGATGGGACATTTGCAATTCTTATGGCTCTGGCAGTGGCGGTTGTCCGATCAATATGATCAGACGAAGTGGACCGAGTAGCAATGTACTTCACTCCCATATCTGCAAGCTTATTGATCACAGCTGCAGATACATCATCATCTTCAAATACAATTACAGCTTCCTTTCCTGTAGCATAGCTTACAGTATCGGCATTCAGCACATTAGAAATCAGGGTTATTTCGTGCTTTTTATGATTGGCAATTGCCAGGGGTTCCTTCTCAAATAATTTTATACTGTAGGCAACGACTTTCATGCAAATTTGATTATTAATAATCAAATTTAACGCGCAATTCTCCTTCAGGGAATGATATCAGTCAGTACGAAAAATGATCTTCGTCAGTTTTTCATATTCTGCAACCGTGGTTCATCCAATATAACAATCTGATTTCCTTTCTTATCCACAATCCCTTCATCTCTGAAGTCACCAAGTATTCGGCTTACCGTTTCAGTGGCCATACCAGCCATAGCAGCAAGGTTATCTCTGGAAATTTTTAAGTTCATTTCCTCAGCTTGTTTTTCCTGCCTGCATAGTCTCACCAATACATCCGCCATACGTTTTCTTACCGAATGGTAAGCGAGTTGCAGCAATTGTTCTTCTTTTTCGAGTAAATTATTAGAAAGGATATGAATAAACTGTCTGGTCACATCCGGGTACTTATTTAATAGTTCTTCAACCATCTCTTTAGGTAACAGACATACTGTCGCATCCTCCAACGCTTCCGCTGTTTCGCTATAAGGTTCCTGGCTAATCAGTGAGGGGATTCCAAAATATTCATCCATTCCATAAATACCTGTCAAAAATTCCCGGCCATCCAGGCTCATTTTCACTGTTTTGACTTTTCCAGCCAATACCAGATAAACACCCAGAACATCATCACCCTCGTAATAAATGACCTGTCCTTTTTTTATATTCCGTACCTTCCGGTCAGCAATCATTTTTTCGAGTTCGGCAATACCTGATGTATGACTAACCAAACTAGTAAGCTTCTCCAACGATTGACTATAAAAAATCTCCTGCTTATCTTTCTTACTTAACCGGCTTTCAATGGCATTCAATAATTCTACATCATCAAAAGGTTTGGTCAGGTAATCATCGGCCCCCATTTCCATTCCCTTCCTCATATCGACACGGTCTGCCTTTGCTGTAAGAAAAATAAAAGGTGTTGCTGCAGTTTTAGGATTTTTATTTAAAAGATACAAAACGCCATAACCATCCAGTTCAGGCATCATAATATCACAAAGTATCAGATCAGGAAAATTTGCAGTGGCTATTTCAACTCCTACTTTCCCATTTTGGGCTTGAAACACTTCATAGTTTGCAAGTTCTAATATTTCTGCAATACTTTCTCTGATGTCTTCGTTATCTTCTATGATCAGTATCCTCGTCTTCTTCATCTATTTATTAAAAGATAGTTTAAAAGTAGTCTCCTTGTTAATTGTACTTTCAAAATGAAGCGTTCCATTCATTAAAGTAGCATATCTGAGCACAATATTCAATCCAAGCCCTGTACCCGGTATATTGCCTGTATTATTGGCTCTGAAAAATGGCTGAAACAAATGCTTCTGATCAGCTTCAGGGATTCCGATCCCATTGTCCTTTATTGTGATGATATATTGATGATCATTGATCTCTGTATTGAACTCAATAAATGTATGTTCACCTGAATATTTAATGGAATTAGAAATCAGGTTGATCATGCAATTCCGGATCAGATTCTGATCCAGGCTTACTATACTTTCCAAGCCTGTATGCTGATAAATAATATGTTGCTCCTGCTTCGCAATCATCTGCATTTCCTCGGTGACTTCTTCCGATAACTTTACCAAATCAAACGGAACAAAAGTAGGTTCAACTATTCCTGCTTCCAGGCGTTCGAGCGATAAGAAATCGTTTAAAATTGTAGTTAAGTTACCTACTGCATTTTTAATCTTACCTACGTGCTTGCTGATGTTTACATTACTGTATGGCAGAGCATATTTTTCAATCAACGATGAAGAAAGTTGAACAGAACTTAGCGGTGTCCTAAACTCATGGGAAGCCATAGATACAAACCTGCTTTTCATTTGATTCAGTTCCTTTTCCTTCTCTAAAGATAAACTTACTTCTTCTTTAGCCTCACTTAATGCCCTTACTGTTTTTCTTAAAGATTTGGTTCGTTCCTCAACCAGTTCTTCCAATTCGGCAGCATACTCTCTTAACCGCTCTTCAGCCTCTTTTTCTTTGGAAAGATCGTGTATAAACCCTGTATAAATTATACGGTCATCGTACTGAACCTCACTTACAGCAAGTCTGAAAGGAAATGTTCCACCATCTTTTCTTAAGCCACGTACCTCTCTACCTTTGCCAATAATACGTTTTTCTCCTGTGGTCTGATACCTGTTTAAATAACCATCATGTCCACTTTGGTCCGGTTCGGGCATTAACATTTTTATGTTTCGACCTTTTACTTCTTCCAGTGTATAACCAAAAAGTCTAAGCGCCGCAGGATTCAGGCTTTCAATGTTTCCACGTTTATCGATAGTAATTATACCATCAATAGCTGTTTCAATAATTGCTTCTAATAACCTGAGTTGCTCCATAACCTTATTTTCACAAATATATAAATTTTATCAATCATGAACTTATCGCGCAAATCAGATTAAAAAGTGATCTAAATCATATTTTAAGCTAAAAATAGTACGCTAATTTGTAGCCTAAATCATTCATAAATTTCATGAACCATACTTTTCATATTCCAGTACTGGGACTGGGTTATTCAATAGACACCCCTTTAAAAGTTGCTAAATATGGTATTTCCTCTGTCGTTTCTATTGTGGACGATGAGCTTACCGAACGTATGCGAAAATTCCACTCGGAAAAGAACAATGAAAGTTACGTTATAATCGATAAAAAAGAACCAGACAGCCGGGCTTTAAGAATTACGGCTTACTTAAATTTACTGAACAAACTGGTTAATCAGCAATTTGCAATATTAAAGCAGGGGATTTTTGAAACTGGTAGTGATTTAAACCGATATTTTGAATTATTGCCTGATACCTCTTCCTTAAAAAGAATGTTTACTGACATGCTGAAAATAACCGATGTCACGCAGAAAAAACTGGCTGAAGATATCCTTAAATCTGCTATTAAACCCGGGAGTATTGATGTAAATATCATGTCGAAAGTAGACAAAGCCAATTACAATACGGATGATGAGTATCTTGATGATGATTATACAGACGCCCTGGCTGCCATGCGCGGCTTTGCCAACAGCAATGTAAATTCGGCCGTGATTATTTCTGCAGGATTAAACCCAAGGCTTTATACTTATATGGAAAAATGTACTGGATTTTATCCAGATAAATCCGGCAAAATCAGTAAAAGCATTATCCTTAAAGTAAGTGATTTCCGCTCGGCAACTATACAGGCAAAAATGCTGGCAAAAAAAGGCTTGTGGGTCTCCGAATTTAGAGTTGAATCTGGTTTAAACTGCGGTGGACATGCTTTTGCGACCGAAGGCTTTTTATTGGGACCTATCCTTGAAGAATTTAAAGAAAAACGCGCTGAATTATATCTTGAACTCTATTCTATTTACTGTACTGCACTTACTATAAAAGACATAATTCCGCAAATTAACCCTGCACAAAGAATTACGGCTCAGGGTGGCATTGGTACAGCTGATGAGCATGAATTTTTGCTCAATTATTATCAGCTGGATGCTGCCGGTTGGGGAAGTCCATTTTTACTGGTTCCTGAGGCCACAAATGTTGATGATGTTACACTAAACAGCCTCGCAAATGCCCGAAAGGATGATTTCTACTTGAGTAATTCATCTCCTCTTGGCGTACTTTTTAACAATTTTAAAAATAGCAGCATTGAGCAACAGCGACTGGAACGAATAGAAAAAGGTAGACCGGGTAGTCCATGTACCAAGAAGTTTTTGTGCACCAATACTGAATTTACAACATTACCTATTTGCACGGCTTCCCGGGAATACCAACACCAAAAAATTAAGCAATTGAAACAACAGGATTTGTCTGAAACGGCCTATCAACAACAATTTAGAGCCATTACTGAAAAAGTTTGCTTGTGTGAAGGTTTATGTGCTTCTGCTTATCTAAAAAATGATATGCTGAAGCCTAAAGAGAGCAAAGCTGTTAGTATCTGTCCAGGTCCTAACCTCGCCTATTTCTCCGGAAAATACAGTCTGAAAGAAATGGTAAGCCATATTTACGGACGAGCTGATTTACTGAGCACTGTAAACCGACCAAACCTATTCATCAATGAATTAAACCTTTATATTGATTATTTAAAGAAAGACATTTCCTCGCAATTGGATGAGCTAAGTGCTAAAAAATCTAAATACTTTGTTAAATTTAAAGAGCAGCTGCAGCATGGAATTGCCTATTATAAAGAACTGCTACCGGAATTAAAGAAACAAAGTAACATCGCCATCAGCGAAATGCAACAACAATTGAAACAGGCAGAAAATAGCCTGGCTGGTTGTAAAATATAAAGTAAATCCGGGTATGATCCATACCGCATTAATACCCGGATTTACTATCACTTTCTAGTTTTGCAAACTTTTAAGTGCAAAATCATAGATCGTTTTAGGGGATATAACCAAACATGATGTTCTGCTAAATCTTGCGATATTTATACCATAAAACTTTCCATCTAAATCAAAAACCGGCCCACCACATTCTTCTGGTTTAAGAATTGCATCATGCGCAAAAACCTGTTCAAATCCATCTAGTCTAAAGCTTTTCCCACCGTCAAACTGATCTGCAGGATGAACTGTAAAACGCACAGGCATTTTTGTTAAAGCCACATTTAAATTATAGCTATTACCTTCGCGTATGCCTTGAATAGTTATTGTATCACCGGGGGCATATTTCATAAGTTCAGCTCCATATTGTTCAGGCTTATTAATGGGTATTCCATTAATGCCGGTAATCTGATCGCCCAATTGTAATTTAGCGATTTCAGCAGGACTATCAGGATTGATCCTGGTCAGAATAATTTGTTCATTTTTAAAATTCGCCGATGCACCGAAATATCCGGAACTGAATTTTATAGGTTGTTTAAAATAGCCACTTCCCAATACACTGACCCTATTATCCTGCCCATTTAAAGGAGAGATTAAAAACCTCCCCAAATCACTGAAAGCCGATCCGGAAGTATCTGCAGATGTCAACTTAATACCATTCTTTAGTCTTTTAGCAATCCTCAGCAATACGAGATCACTTTCCTTATCTCTTGCAATAACAGTAGCCTTAACCCATTCAGTGCCCTGTGCTACCATGATTTGCTCACCTACCATAGAACTTTTACTCAATAAGATACTACCCTCTTTAGCTAAATCTTTAAACACCTTCCCCTCCGGCAAAATAACGGTGCTAAAAATCTGTTGTTCTTCACCTTTTAACATGCTTTTAACACGTAAGTCTTTTCCTTCGAACTGGGCTCCTGGCCGCGAAAAAGTAGTCGTAAGATTTTCCAGTTCCTCAAAACTGATGATATTTCCCGATAAGGGATCATTCTTAATGCCATCTTCCCGACTAGGATAAGCTTCGTATGTGTCAGCAACACTTAAAGCCGTCCAATACTTCCGATAAGTATCCACCGGAATTTCAAAGTTTATCAGTTCTGACTTATCAATTCGGCTATGTAATGCTATCACCCGCCCCATGTAGTCAAACAACGGGCCTCCTGAATCTCCAGGTTCCATCTTACAACTAGACTCCACAAAACCCCATGGTGTGAGCGGATTTGAAATTCTGCCCACTCTGATAGTTGGTAAAGGCTGGTTTAGCGTTGTTGGATAGGCAATGCTGATACAAGGTTCATTTACCTTCAGGCTGGATGACCAACCCATTTCTGCTACGGGCCAACTTCCTTTTTCTATGATCTTTATCATAGCAGCATCTGGCCTTCCTGTCTTGGGCTCAAACCCCATCTTTCCCATCCCCTCTGCCAGGAATTCTTTTCCGCTTGGAAAAATAACTTTATATCTTTTACCGGGAACAATTGCATGTGCTGCAGTTAAAATATGTCCCATTGTATCTACAACAACACCACTAAATTGCGCACTATTTTGTCGTTTTGTTACTGTATCTATGCCCCATATTCTTACCGATGCACCATATGCCTTTTCGATGCCCTTCCGAATAGTAGCTTCAAACTCTTTTCTGTTAAAATTTTGTCCAAAGGATGCTGTATGACAACATGTAATCAGCAAGACAAACACAATATACAAATACTGTTTTTTCACAAACCTTAAATTTTATCTTTAAAGATATCCTCGAGCTGTGTTTTTAGCTTGGCACTGAATCCGGTATACTTTTCTACAATTTTACCTTCTTTATCTACAAGGAAAAGTGTCGGAACACCCATAATCATAAAATCTGCCAGTGTTTTATTTTTATCAGGACTCAAAACCTGCGTCCAGGGCATATCTTCTTCAGACATCGCTTTTCTCCATGCTGCGTTATCCGTGTCTATCGAAACACTTAGCACGTCAAATCCCTTTTCCTTATATTGACTATAAAGTGTTTTGATTTCTGGAATCGCTTTTCTACAAGGACCGCACCAGCTAGCCCAAAAATCTATCAGTACATACTTACCTTTAAAAGACTTAACGTCTACAGGTTTACCATCAGGATTATTGTAAACAATTGTGGGTATTTCACTACCTGTCTTTAAAGAATTACGAATGGCTTTTTTATCCAGGTATTCCTTTTTCAATTGTTTTGCCTCTTCCATCTGTGGATAACGAACGATCAGCTTATTCAAAGTGGTTTCAAAAAAAGTATTATCTTTTTCTGTTGGCAACATCGCTACCAAATAGACCAAAGCTGGATTGTCTTCATTTGATTTGATCATTTGCTTTAACCGAAGCGCCTCATTTTCATTCTTGCTTTTGATTAAGCCCTTTGAACGCAAATAATAAAGCCAGGTAGAATCTTTGGCTTTGTGGTTAAAAGCAGCATAACTCTCCTCCGTAAGCAGGTTCATTTCTTTTTCTGCAAGATATTGGTTATAAACTACTGAATTGATCAGTTGTGTGGCATGTGACTTACTTTCGACGGCAATGTAACCGGAATTTTTGGTTTTCACTCTAGCTGTATCATAGCCTCTGGCACTGATATAAACATCTTCATCTGACCAAAAGGAAGCGGTTTGCCATTTTAAAATATCCAATTGATACAATGCCGGAGTTGTTGGCTTCAGTACGCGCAGGCTAAAACTACCATCTGCATTTACAGCTACGGAATCCACTATCCTTTTCCCTTTACCAATTCCTTTATACAACCAGACCATGTTGTACTTTTTGAAAACTTCCGGATTAAGTACTGCTACTTTGCCTTTAATCAATATCTCTTTTTTTACTTGTGCCTGTGCGGTAAGGATACCACAACCTAGCAAGCCGAAAAATACGGCTACTATCTTTTTTTTAACTGTTAGCTTCATCGTTAGTTGAAAATTTCTTTTAACTTATCATCCAAGGCTTTACCTGCTGCCCCAAGCCATCTTGCTACAATCTTTCCATCCTTATCCAATAAAATTTGAGTTGGATACCCCTCAATAGCATACATCTGTACTACATCCTGTTTCATAGACGTTTCATTATTCAATACGTTTGTCCAGGTAAGGCCATCTTTCTCAATCGCCTTTTTCCACATATCTTCCGCCTGTGCCTGAACACTTACTTTTTCACTCGCTACACCCAAAATTTCGAAGCCTTTACTTGCATACATTTTGTATAGTTCTTTAAGATGAGGGTTTGCAGCACGACAAGGTCCGCACCAGCTACCCCAAAAATCCAGCAATACATATTTCCCCCTAAATTGTGAGAGGCTAACCACTTTGCCATTTGCGTCAGGTTTACTAAAATCAGGTGCTGGTCCACCTGATGATATAACTTTTCCGGCTTCAATTCTGTCTTTAATTGATTTGGCATATCGTGTTCCTTTGTAGGTAGCAGACAATCCGTTATAAGCTTCTTCCAACTCTGTTATAGAATACTCTTTACCCCCGATAGATAAATAATACAGGCTCGAAAATGCATCGGGATGCTCTTTAATAAACTTCTTGCGATTCGCGGTAATGGCCTTTCTATTTTCTACCATCTTCTGCATGATTTCTTGCTGACCATCTTTTAAACCCATAATACGGATCTCTATCATTTGTTTTTGCAGCGACTGCATCTCTCTTAAATCCTTTTCCAATATTTTACGGTATAGCGTGAAACTATCATTTAGTGGATCGCCTGTTACACTGGCCAGGTTCAGATCTTCCGCTGTTCCTGTAATCGTCAATTTGGTCCCTGCAGTTAATACAACATCCAGAGGCTGGGCCGGCATATACATTCCTGTTTTACCAGCACCCAGATAAAGCTTTCGGTCAACACCGGTATCCATAAACCCTACAAATGGTTCTTTCCCCGCAGGCCCTGATAATTCGAAAACATTGTTCTTTGCTTCGATTTCTATATTTCCCTGAGGACCTCTTAAAGTGATTTTCTCGCTACCTTGTCCTTGTAAATTACCTTTAATGGTAAAGTTTTCCTGCGCTGTGCTCATTAAAGATGAACAGGCCAGTGCCAATGTTAATGTTATTCTGTGTTTCATGTATTTATTATATGATGTATGATTTATCGCATTAAAGGATAAAGTATGGTTTCCATGCCATAGCCTTAATTTTTCCAAAACCGGTATATTTCTTTTCTGTTCCCGGCGTGATCACCCCACTTGTAAGATTTATTTCCATCTGGTATACGGATCCTATTTTAGTAGTTTCGTTGTAGGTGGCAACATACAGGATCTTACAGAAATTTTTAGGATTGTAGAGGACTACCCCTAAAGCGGCATTGGTATTGTAATGTTTTTGCAAGGCAATATTAGTGATCTTTTCATTTCCAGGAGCATTCCATCTTACCGGCGTAAGGCCTGCCGTATAGTCAAACTGGTAAACATGGCTTGGGGAACTATAATAAAATACCCTGGAGCTCATACTTGCGGTAATAGAATTGATGGCACCAATTTCAGGGCAGTTACTCATGTCATACTTTTCCTTTCCTATTGTAGAAATTTCACCGGTTTTAAAATCTGCGATCGTCAAAAATCGCTTACCTGCAGCATCTTTCATGATCATGTTTTCCCAGCCACTATTTGCAATAGTGGAATAACCCAGATCTGCCATTTCAAATTCCATCCCCACATTGTTAACGTCAAATCCTATCGCAGCAGGAGTTTGCGTAGTGGCAATAGGAATAATTTCAGTACCACCTGCAATCACTTTCATAAACTTTTTATTGGTTTGGTCGTATACTACGGCATCAAATGCAGTAGTTGTACTAGCTACCCAGGGGGCCAGCGTACCGTAATTGCCACTTAAAGGATTTTCAAAAGCCCGTCGACCATTACCTAAAATAAGGTAATCTATGATATGCAATTTATTGTTATTGATGACAAACTCCTTACGTTTTTCTGTGGCCTTTATCATTTGAGGTGCTTTAACCAAAGGTTTGCTCCAGAAAATGGTAGAAAAATCGTCAATCTTTTGAAATGTGGTCGGGTTTATGGAAACAACGTCTGCGCTGGTTTGGGCGTATATTTTTAATGTAGCTGGCCCACTGGCATAAGAAGAAATAATAGATCCGGGTGTGCCTTCGAGTGGTACATTGTTAGAAGCTGAATAAAGATCATATAAAACTCTTTCACTGGTATTGGTTTTAGAGATTTCATTATTTACAATCATCCCTACGTCTGTGCCACCATCTTTTTCATACATTACCATCCAGCCTTCGGCCAGCGAAGGTGTTATTGCTACTGTAAATTTGGCAAATTCCTTTACCCCTGTATTGGTATTGGTTACTGTTAGCAAGACTTCCCAAACTGCCTCTTTTTCATCCAAAGCCACTTTCAATGGTATAGTATTACCAATGGTATATTTTTCCTGGATAGTTCTGCTGATCTGGGTGGGATACATTTCCCAGGTGAAGCTCAATTCCTTAAACTGCGGGGCATCCGGGTTTATTGTTTCTCCTCTGTATTTCACAACGGGTTTGATCCTAAGGGTATCAAAACGAAGTAGCGAATAGGAAGTGGCCAGTCCGGTTACATCAATGGTAACTTTATCCAGTGAAGTATAGACATAATTGCCTTTATCTTTAGAGCAGGCGCCAAATAGTAGCAGCAATGTTAAGTATAGGCTGGCTATATATACAGTTCTTTTCATGATCATTATGGAAAAGTGATAATTTGATTATTTTCATCCTTCATCGGGTCTGTTGGGTGGGCCGCATTGTATACGGCTAGTTGTTGTTTACAGCTGTTTTGATAAAACTTAACTTCTGTAAAATTGACCTCCCCTAATGCCGGGGTACCTGCGCTAAGCACTCTAAATATTGGGGGCTGCCCAATTGCCGTGGTAATAAACTGAAATTTCACGTTGCTGTAGGCACCAAAATAGGTAGACAGTTTAGTATATGGGTAAATATCCACATCCCAGTTTGCCGGTTTGGCAAAAGCATCCTTAAATACCACAGTCATTGTTGTCATTTCAGTCAGACCTTTTTTCAACTCCCCCTGATCAGACACTGCAAAAACGATCCTTGCAGACCGGGTTTTAAAATCAGCAGACCGCTTGATGTAAATCGGAAAAATAGCCTGATAAGTATTGGCTTTGATCACATATTTACCAAAAGTGTAATGCGTACCAGGCCTCAATCGGGTAGTATCTCCAGCTATTGCTTTTAAAAAGAAAGTCCTGTCGTGATCAGCGAGTTTCCCAGTTAGCTTCGCTTTAAAAAGAATAGAATCCACTTCATTCAGCGATTTAAATGCATAGTTGTACTCCAGACTATCAGGCCTGGAGTCATTCACACCTAGCCATACATTTATAGCATCCGTATCAGAATACCTCAATTCAGTCGCTTTTTTGCAAGAGAAGAACAGTGAGGTCACTGAAATTAGCAGTAGATAAATCATGTTTGTCTTCATGTTCTTATATTTTATTGATTATCAATTCTTCCTACTCCATTTTCCATTTCTGCTAAAGGAATTGGAAGTTTATATGCTTTAAGTGCTACGAGATCCAGCCCTATAGCTTTTGGTATGGTGGCGTTGTTCTTACGCTTATGATAAAAGAAAAGCTGTCCCTCCGCAATAAACTCCTTCCGATATTCAGCAGCCAGTACAGTCTCAAAGTCAGCTTCAGCGATTGACGAAGCAGCTAAACCTCTGGCGTTTCGAACTGCATTGATGTAAGTTACCGCCTGTGGGTAATTTGTATTTTTTAAGCATTCTGCAGCAATAAAGTACATTTCTGATAGCTTTAACAAAGGCAGTTTGTTTTTATATGAGGCGGGCCAATTTGCACTGGTCAGCTGTGTATATTTATTCAGATAATAGTTGCCATCATTATTAACAGTAAAGTGAAACAGAAAACGATAATCCTGTTGAGAACTATTATAATAATCCAGCAAGCTGGCCCTGGTAATGTAAAAAGTACTGCTACCAGTTGAAGTAAAAGCATTATCGGAAATTAATTTCATCCTCACTACATTCAATGCAAAAAGATGTTCTGTGGAAAAAGTAAGATCGGCTATATCCCTGTTGGCCAGACTAGCTTGTGTAACCCATGGAAACTTAGTTGTCTGCATCACCACCAGCGCATTTGCCAGTGCATTCACATAGTCTTTTTTATACAGGTATACCCTGGCTAACAAGCCTTTTACTGCATAATAATTCAGGTGTACCTGTCTGTTAATCAAATAGCCATTATCGTCTGCTGTAGTTACTGCCCTACCTGTAAGTATAGGATCAACCTTTAACAACTCTTCAGCCACCTTAAGATCCGCAATCACCTGATCTAAAACTTCTGAAACCTTAAGTTGTGGAAAGATCTTCTTGGAACTTGCCGTAACGTAGGGAATAGAAATCTTAGCTGGATTTTCTTCATAACTAGCGCCAAATGTCCGCAGCAGGTCAAAATGAATAAAGGCACGTAGCGCCAGCGATTCTCCTTTAATGATACTGTAGTTATCGCCTGTAAAAAGTGATTTCTTGCCATCAATTTCTTCGAGGATTTTGTTGTCATTCGCCACAGAATTGTATAACCCATTCCAGATGGCATCTATTCTGTTTAATGAATTGGTGTTGGTTTTATAGGTATAAGTTTTATCAGAATCATAATTGCTACTGGCGTAATCCCACTCGTAACTCAGTACACCCATTAGTCCAAAAGTCAATTCCCTTCCATAAAGTGGTTCATAAGTCAGGGAACTATATACACCTGATAAGGCTTCCTTAAAGCCCGTTTCTGTAGAAAAAAGTTCGGTATCCTTAACCTGTGAATCTGGTTTTACATCCAACCACTTATTGCAGGATAATAAAGTAAGCGGCAACAAGAATGATAGAGTGGTTCTTAAAACTAGTAATTTTGTTTTCATTTGAATCATATTAAAATGTGGCCTGAACAGAAAATGAAAGGGAACGTGCATAAGGAAAATCAAGTCCCCGTTCTGTTTTTACGGAAGCAATCCTAAAGATATCATTGGTAAAAAGTGTAACCCTTAAGCGCTGTAATCCGCTTTTCTTCAAAAATGCAGCATCTTTAAAATCATACGAAGTATTTAATGATGACATTAGCAATTCGTTCATCTCCTGAACAAAACGGGAGGTTGGATAGGTTTTATTGGGTTTAACGGAAATACGTTTGAAATAGGTTACATCACCTGGTTGTTTCCAGGTACCCGTAAATACCCTACTGTCAACATTGTACTCTATGTCGGCATTTTCTATACGGTCAACTAACGTTTGATTATAGTATTTTCCCCCAAGTCTGTAACTAAATGCACAATTTAAGCCCCAACCTTTATATTGTGAGTTAAATCCGAAACTCCCTCTTATTTTTGGTGTTGCATCTCCAACCGAAACCTGATCATTCGCATTCCAAACGTAGGTTTTCTCTCCATTTGCTTTTAAAAAGATCTCGTTTCCGGTTGTTGGGTCGATGCCCAGGGAAGGCACCACGTAAATGGCTGTAGTAGACTCCCCCTCTTTATACCTGATAAATGGTGCGGTATTACCTGCTCCAGCCCTTGCTGCTTCCCGCTCATCATTTATGCTCTTAAGCGCATTGGAGATCTTAACCAGTTTATTTTTGTTCGTACCAGCCGAGAAAAACAGACTTAAAAAGGAGCCATTTTTTGGATTGCTTAATACTTTATAGCTTACAGTTGCATCTATCCCTTTATTCTGAACTTCCCCAAGGTTTTCCTTAATCGTACTAAAGCCTGTTGATCCAGGTAAGGGCAGATCAGTAAGCAGGTTATTGGTATTACTAATGTAGTAATCAAACCTTAAACTTAGTCGTTCCAATGCCCTTAGATCCACACCAAAATTATAATCTTGTGTTTGTTGCCATTTCAATTCATTATTGGCCAGAGCCATTAATTTTGCACCAACAATATTATCATAATAAGTATCCGTATAATAATTATAGGTTGCCATAGCCTGATATGGATTAAAATTCTGACTTCCTGTATAACCTGTTGAGG
Organism: Candidatus Pedobacter colombiensis; assembly: GCA_029202485.1. Lineage (NCBI taxonomy): Bacteria > Pseudomonadati > Bacteroidota > Sphingobacteriia > Sphingobacteriales > Sphingobacteriaceae > Pedobacter > Candidatus Pedobacter colombiensis. The sequence goes on from CP119313.1 coordinate 2,812,426, forward strand.
TTCTTAGCTTCAACTGGTTAAGCCATTCCAATTTTTCTAAGAAAGACTCTTTGTGTAGGTTCCATCCAATACCTACCGACCAGAAATTACCCCAGCGGTTATTTGCCCCAAATACGCTTGATCCTTGTTTACGGAAAGACAAATCGGCCAAAAAGCGATCGTCGTAAGAATAATTCAATGCAGAAAGCAATCCTGTTTCCCTGGTTTTGGCATCTGAACCTAGTGGACGGCTATTTTCTGCATACTGAAGGGCAAAATTGATATTGTCAACTCTGTCGTTCAAAAAACCCTGCGCACGTGTTCCATGTGTTTGGTTACTTGTTTCGTACAGGTTCCATCCGGCATTTAAAAAGAACAAGTGTTTGCCCAACTGTCTAGAGTAATTTAAGGTTACCTCCGATTTTATAGAAATATCATTACCATCAGTAATGGTGTAATCACCCCGTTTAAAAAAGTCTGCTTCGGCATACTCAATATAACGGGTATGACTGGCGGGATAAAAATCCTCCCTTGAGTTTTGCTGATTTGTATAGCCAAATTTACCTATAATTTTAAATGCCTGACTGAGAGACCATTCTGCCTGGAAATTATTGGTTATATCCGTATATTTTGAAAAGTTCTTAGTGCCGATACTTGCATTGTAAAGCGGGTTGTAATAACTTATAGGTGTTCCGAATCCGGTACTGAACTGTCCCAATACCTTTTTCAACTGACCATTATCATCATAAGGTGCCCAGTAAGGATTTAGCCTCGTGTAAGCAGAAAAATTACCATAGGGAGAATCATCACTCCTATTAAAACCAACCGTCAGCGTATTTTTAAACATTAGATTTTTAAAACGGTACGAAAGAAATATATTACCGGAAGTTGTTTTGCGATCTGAACCTTTCATCGCCCCCTGGATGTTATTGTAAGTAAAATCAGCGCCGTAACGTAAATAAGGGTCACCACCTTCTATCGATAGGGTGTGTTTCTGACCAATGCCTGTCCGCACAGGTTGGGACAACCAATAGGTATCTACTCCCCTGGCAATATCTGTATTCGTACGGTTGTACTGCTCTGCCAAAAGCTGATCAGAATAATAATATACAGACTTATATCTGCCGGCATCTAACTCTACCTGAAGCTTCTCTGCAGCATTGGTTAAACTGTAACTGCTAAGATCAGGAAGGGTTAAATTGATATCCGCTGTATAACTCACACGTAATTTACCTGCTTCAGGGCGCTTGGTCTCCACCACTACAACACCATTGGCCGCTCTTGAACCATATATGGCTTTGGCAGAGGCATCTTTTAATATAGTTACCGACGCAACGCGATTCATATCCAGGTCATAGATCTTCTGCAGGTTTGTTTCAAATCCGTCCAGGATGAATAGCGGCACATTAGGATTACCTGAATAGTCGCCCTTTAAACCCGGCAAACTATTCGCGCCCCGAATTTGAATGTCCGGTAATGTGTTTGGATCCGAACCGGCTAAATTATTCTCAATCTGGATAAAAGAAGGATCCAGCACTTTTAAACTTTGTATGATGTTTTGGTTACCTACAGAACGTAATTGCTCCTGGCTAAATGTAGCGGCCGAACCAGTAAAACTTTCAGCTTTTCTGGTAAATGGCCCAATTACAACTACATCATTCAGATCTTGCTGAACGACTTCCAATACAATAGTATATTCATTGGAAGCGCTGATCTGAACTTCTTTGGTCAGAAAACCAATATGCGTAATTACTATTGTTTTTGCATTTGCCGGAAAATTGATGGAGAACTCTCCTTTACTATCCGACTGTGTACTTATCGCTTCAAATTCCTTGATAACCAATGTAGCATTGGGAAGAGGAAGGTTATTATCTGATGCAATAATTTTACCATGTATTTTACGTATAGACACAGTAGCCATTGGAACCTGACCAGGGGGAGTTACTGTACTCCCCATTTTTACCGAACTCACGCTCTTTTTATCAAGAATAATGCATTTGTTCTCTTTAAACTGGAAATCGAGTTTGGTATTTTTAAGCAGGTTGATAAGCACCTGTTTAACAGATTCATCCTTTGATTTAAGGGTCACGCGATAAGGAGAAACCGCTTCTTCATTGAAGATAAACTTTATTTTACTTTTGTTCTCTATCTCCGAAAATGCCTGTTTTAAAGTGATATTATTAAAACTTACACTGATCTTCGTGTCTTCTGATTTCTGCGCAGAAGATATAAATGGACATAAAATCAATAAAAGAGATAAAAGACTGAGTGAACTTCGCCGAAAGACGCGCAGGGGGTTACAAACAAGCAGTAAACTGCGAGCATAATTTTTCATACCTTTGATGGTGTTTTTTTATTAAAAAAGACATTGATAAAGCATAATAGATCAGTATAGTGATTGGCGTTACCTACTGATTTAGCTTGGAAGCCGGAAAGGAACTAACTTTCCGGTTTTTTGTTTGAAGTAGCTTTTTAAATCATAGTTTTTGGTTTAGTTTTACAATAGTTTGGTTGGTTGTTGCAGTGGTTATGGTTTACGGTGAAATATTTTTATGTTTTTATTTTCAACATGATATTGCAGGCCTTTGGTTAAAACAAGCTGATTGAGCACATCATATAGGTTTTCTGATGCTTCAAATGCACCGGAAAAGTGATAATCGCTAATGGATTCATCTTCAAAATCGATTTTTACATTGTATTTATTCTCCAGTAAACTGGCTGCCTGACTGAAGCTTTCATTCACAAATAACAGTTTACCATCCATCCAGCCTAATGCATCTTTAGCCTCTACATCATTCTTCTGCATGAAGCCCGATTTTTTAGCGTAAGTAATTTGCTGATTTGGCAATAAAAAATATTGCTGACGACCTGAATCAGCAGAATGGTTGTCTACAGATACTTTCCCCCTCGATACAGTAACGATAACATTAGGGTTAAATTTGTAAGCCCTGATGTTAAAAGCCGTTCCAAGTACCGTTGTTTTTGTTTTATCTGCCTTTACAATAAATGGCTTCTTGGAGTCATGTCTGATATCAAAATAGGCTTCGCCTTCCAGTAGGACCACTTCACGCACTTTACTTTTAAACTGCTCAGGATAACTCAATCTGGTACCCGCATTCAAAAGAACAACAGAACCATCCGGTAAAGTTACTTTTTCACGCTCAGCATTCTTTGTTGCTACAATAATCTGGGGATAGGTAATCAGCTGATCCAGTAGCTCATCTTTAAATAAAAACCCTATTGAAATCCCAACTAAAAGCACAGCAGCAGTGGACAGTACAGCTATTCTTTTTAGGATAAGTCTGTTTTTACTTTCTTTATTTATATTTAAAAGCAGTCGATTTAGTATTCTTTCTTCTGCCGCTTCTTCATCACCCATCGATTTCTCATTCCATGAGTCCGGATTTTTTTTAAAAGCATCAACAACATCATACAGTTTCTGCGCATCTGCTGCTTTATCCTGTTCTTTTTGATTATTACTTTTAAAAAATGAGAAAATCATATTATTCTTTTGATATAAAGACACAGTAAAGTGGGCTATCCCCCAAAGGATTTTGATTTTTATTTAAAAATAGTAAATAGAAGTCCTGAGCATAGCAGAAAATCACCCAGTTTAATACGCAGTTGGCGCAAACCTATCGTAATTTGGTTTTCTACAGTTTTCGGCGTAATGTTTAATTTAGAAGCGATCTCCTTATTGGAGAGGTGTTCCTTTCTACTCATCAGCAGGATGGTCCTGCATCTTTCTGGCAACCCATCAAGAGCTAAATTGTACACTTTATCAAGTTCTTTAGAATTGAACTCATCTTCTGTGAGTGATTCAGAAGAAACTGGCACAGGTTGAGCACTTATTGCTTTTAAAAGGTTTTTTTCAGAACGTATTTTATTAAGTGTTCTGTTTTTGACTGCAATGTATAAATAGTCTTTTAGCGATTTCAGCTCCACAGAAGCCCTTTTGTTCCATAAAAACAAGAAAACATCGTGGATAAGATCTTCACAGGTTTCCTGATTTGGAAATATTTTAAAAGCACAGCGATATAATTCAGACCAATATCGTTTGTAAATACAAACAAAAGCAATTTGATTATGCGCCTTCATCAATCCGATAAGCTCTTCATCTGATAATTCTGAAAAATCTGTATTCCCCTTCATTACTCTATTAAATACGATATAATCTATTAATGAGCGCTAATTTTATTCCCCGCAAATTAGTCCACTAAATTAGTAGATTAAATTCAAATATTCGTATATAAATGCCAACTTAAGATTTAATAATTAAATTTAAGTTCTTTTTTATAAAAAAACCAAAGTCAATCATTTAGTAAAGCAAAATTTTCAAATAAAAAAGGCCAATCTTAAATTTCGAAGTTCTTATCTTGACATCCACATCAAAATAAAGCTTTTACTTTTTAAAAATGACCTTTTACGCTAACAAAATCAACCGCTAGCAGCTTAATTTTAAAAAAACCTCAAATTAGTTTTTATACTCTTTTAACAGCACATCCATATCACTCATTAATTGAGCCACATCCTTATCTTGGGTACCATCATACGCCCCCCTGATGCGTTTTTCTTTGTCGACAAGCACTAAATAACCCTGATGAACAAATCCTCCCGGAGCATTTTTATCTTCCTGTGCTGCAACCAGGTAATTACGTTCTGCCAAAGCATAAATTTCATCCCTACTACCCCATAGATATTCCCACTGTGTACCCTCTACGCCCAGTTTTCTGGCATAAGTCTTCATTCTTGAAGGGGTATCGTATTTTACATCAATTGTATGAGAAGCCAATTTAACTTCCGGATTACCTTTATACTTTTGGTATACCTTTAGCAAATTCCTATGCATAACCGGACAAATAGTTGGACATGAAGTAAAGAAGAAATCCGCTACATAAATAGTTCCGTCAAAATTCTTTTCGGTAACTACAGTACTATCCTGGTTTAACAGTTTAAAAGTCGGTATGGTCCTGAAGGTAGAATCTATTACTTTTTTACCCTCAACCGTCCGCTCAGTAGTTTCCAGTTGTAAGAATGGCAAACGTTTTGGCTTGTCCTTGCAGCTAAAAAGAACCAGGCTCAATAACACTAAATATAGCCCGGACCACTTCATTTTTTCTTGAATTTATTTAAATAATCATCCGATAATTTGATCTCAACTTTATACAGACTATCAATCGCAGCTATTTTAGATTTTTCTGATTCAAAATACTGTACAGCTGCCTCATTTGATTTACCGGTTACATCGGGTTCAAATTTATGCATCCAATCGTTCATGCTATCTTCTGCCACTGTTAACTTGCTCAATAAAGCTGTGATTTCTGTTTTTTCTTTTAGGGTATCAACTTCTGGGAACTTATTTTTAAGCCCTTTAATATCTTTCAGCATCGTATCCAATGCCATCTGGTTGTTTACGATTTTACCATGATCAGCCATCACTACATCATGAAATTTCATAACTTCATCGCGTACCACTTTGTAATCTGCCTTTTGCGTACAGGCTACTGCTGCAATAGCGATAATTAGTGCTCCAATTGATTTCTTCATTTTTGATTTTTGTTTAAAAATACGTGTTTTTAATAAATACAATTACTGCTTTAAACCAGTGTAATATATTGTTGACCCTTTTTCTCCTTCTCGTACCCAAGCGATGAGCATTCCATTATTAACAGTAGTTAAAACAGCGTGATGATCTGCTTGCTTCCCATTAGTTAGCGCTATGCTTTTTTCCGGATTGCCATCTTTTAAAATTCTCAAAATAATCTTCGACATACCTGCTGGAGCATGACTCATCATTCCTCCTTTTGAATGTGAATGTTCCATCTTCATCGGTTCATGTTCCATCTCTTCAACCTCTTCGCAAACCATAGCCGCTTTTCCATCTGCTAATGCCACCATTTGAGGATGTCTACCAGATGCAGTAATCAGATTACGACGACGAAAACCAGAATCAGTAGCTGATGTACCATATAAACCGGGACTTCCCCCTGCAGTAAACCAAACCGCCTGAAGCGTATGGTTTGCAACAGCAAGCGTAGGACCTGAATGCGGGCAGCCATCAATTTCCCAGTTATCGTTACTAATCACCTTTGCAGGAGTAAATGTTTGACCATTATCTGTAGATAATTTATAAACCATGTCCCGGACTTGCTTGCCCGCAAGTACATTCGGGAGCATAATACTTCTATAAGCCAAGTGTAAATTTCCATCCTTATCGGTTAAAAGATCTGTTCTGCAGCACTCGCAAGTACCTTTATCCAAACAAGTATCTGTAGCAAAGCCCTTGCCCTTTTCTGTCCGGTTAAAAAATAAGGCTGAACCTTTAACAGACTTACCATAACGCCCATCCAGCCATATTGCAGCTAATTCACCATCTTTCAATTTGGCGACATCAAAGAAACTACGCCCATAAGCGTGGCTGGTATCTGAATGTAAAAATTTGGCATCCGACCAATTTTTACCACCATTTTCCGTCATACTATAATAAATTGCTCCGGCATACGGATTCTTTTCATCGGGAAATCTTTTAGCGAAAATGGCGATTACAGTACCATCTTCTTTAAAAGCGACCTTAGCCATACTCTCTGCAGAAACACCACAACCGGCAGAAGTGGATACTGTGAGCGCTTCACCAAACGCATCCTTCTGCTGATCATATACCGCATATTTCAATCGGTATAATGAATCCTTTCCGTCTTGTTCAGACCAGCACAATACCGGATTTCCTTTATGATCCGTAGTAAAATAGGGCCCAACAGCTGCTATTCCAGCAGTATTTAGCATTTTAGGTTCATTTGTTACCGGCTTGCTTTTACAAGCAGCCAGTAACATAGTAACTATAACCAAAGAAAAATATATCTTGTTCATGTTCATTAGAATATATATTTAACATTTAAACCGGCATAACCGTTTCTTTTAGGTGACGGATTAAAATAAGCAGGTTGTGCACCGCCAAATCCTACCGCATTTAAGGAAACGATAGAACTATAGCTTTTATTCAGGATGTTATCCAAACCAGCATACAGATTTGTTTCTAAACACTTAAAGATTTGTTTCTTATACCCCAGCTTCGCATTTACAACCTCATAAGAAGGGTTATATGCTGAATTGGCATCATTTAAAGGCAAACGGTCGCTATAATAGTAGCTTCCATAAAAATACAAACCTACTTTAGTTTCCATATCTACCCCTGCATTAAATACCCAGGGAGCGATACCAGTCAACTTATTTCCATTATAGATTGCTGTAACCTCATTTTGCGCATTTAACGTTTTATAGTCCTTAAACTTGAAATCAGAATAAGTAACAGCTACAAAAGGCCGCAGACTTAATACCTCATTTTGATCCTCCGGTTTTAAGATTTGATATGACAAGGATAACTCCGCACCATTATGACTGGTTTTTCCGGCGTTATTGTAAATCGTAATTCCCTGCTGTATAGACTGGGCAATTAGCTCGCCCTTCATATCCATTTTAAATATAGCCAAATCATATTCCAGACGGGATTTTAACAGATTTCCTTTAGCATTTAGCTCATAGTTTATCCCTTTCTCGGCCTGTAGCGTTGGATTAATGGAACCGTCCACGTTCTTGATCTCTGAGCTTGAGGGTGGAGAAAATCCTGTACTTACACTTGCATGGAGACTTAGCTCCGGACTAAATGTATGGCTTAATGCAATACGCGGCGTTGCCTGTGGATTGAACTTTTTAAGACCACTCTGATTTTGCTTTAAGTAATCATTTACATCGTAACGCAAGCTATTGTAGCTCAATCCAAGTGTTAAAGTAGTCTTTGGAGTTAATGCTGTCTCTGACTGATAGAATACTGAATATTGTGTGTTCTGATAATCTACATTGCCATTAATAGCCCCTTCCTTACCTTGATTGTTTACATACTGAGTACCTTTTGTTAATCCTTCATTGAATTCTGCTCCAACGGTAAAACGCGTAGGGAAAGTACTAAAACCAGGATCATAAGAGAAACGCGTACGCCCTCCATAACTTTGATAAAAATTACGGATATAAGCATAAGGAAGTGGGTGGTTCAAATCATAGAAATAAGTAAATACACTGGTTGTATTTGAAAACTGATCATTAAAACGATACTGTTGCCCTAACCCTATCCTTGTCCAGGTTTGATACCTACCGGCTTCTTTATCCAAATTAGTGGCATTAGCTTGTAATGGATTTGCAGCTACCTGATCAGCAGTAAGGGAGCCGGGAATCTGCGAATGTTGTGTAGTTCTATTCACCAACAAGGTAATAATTCGTTTATCACTTGGGAAGAGTTGAAAGTTTCCTGTCAGAAACCTTCGCATATCATTACTGTGTTCCCGATAGCCATCATACTCCTGCCATCCATAAGAAACGTAACTGTTCACCTTGTCACCACCACTACGATAAGTAGTTGCTAAACGATGTAAGCCATTGGCGCCTATTAATCCGGAAGCCTCCAGACTTTGTTCCTGATAAGGGGAACGTTGTAATTGGAAGTTAATTACTCCTCCAGTTCCTGCACCATAAATACTCGAAGCCGGTCCCTTGATCACTTCGGCACGTCCAATGCTATTTACATCCAACGCTTCAATTCGGGTAGTACCATCGGCCTCTGTAACAGGAATTTCATTGACATAAATCTTAATATTCCGAATACCATAAGCTGACCTAACGCCATTTCCTCTGATGGAAATACGTGCCTCGGAAAGCGTACTCTGCTCCATGCGAACACCAGGTATTGCATTTAATGCAGATTGCAGGGAGACTGCACTGCCCCGATTAATATCCTTTGCAGTAATCACCGCAATTGCACCTGCAGTTTCTTTACTGGTTTTATTGCTATTATACCCTGCTACCCTAACTTCGTTTAAACTTACTCCATCGGCATCTAGTTGCACATTGAGGTCACGATCATCAGGATTTAGTTTTATATTTTGTTCTTTATATCCCACTAAAACTGCTTGTACAAGCTCTTGCGATTGATAATCATTAATCACAAAATAGCCATTTGCATCTGATTTTGCGAGTTGTTGCTTAGACCCGTTCAGGATTATTACATCGGCAAGTGGTGCACGTGTCTGAGAGTCATAAATATGGCCTTTTATAGGCTGTGTTTGGGCCTGGCTATGCAAAAAGCAAAACACCAAGCCAATAGATAAAATAAAATATCTGTATGGGCTCATTAATTAAATGATATAAAAATTCTAAAAAGGAAAATTACTAGTCGATACTCCAGGCAGTATGTAGAGCCTGTAAGAAATAGCGACTTAAGAAAGGTTGCTTTTTTCCTGAGGAGGGTGAAATATAGAATTTTTAATACTTTGCGGCATCCCCATTGAACCAGGGATATGAAGTTTTGTTTCCGCTAATGCATACCGTTTAAATACTTGTGGATTTACCACTACGGCATCTTGAATTTGTGTTTTCTGAGCCTGGCGTTCCTGCTTTTGTTCTTTATCCTGAGCCTGCTTTAGCTTTTTCATCAGGTAACATTTACCATTACAATGCAACTCAGGTCTATTCTTGTTTACACAAAGTTCTGCAGCAATATATTTCTGATTGAGCTCAAACCCTGCAAAAACAAACAGGTTCGCAAAGTTTGCACTCAGCAAGCTAAACAGCAACAATACAGAAATTGGTTTCAGTAACATTTCGGCGCAAAGATAAGTATCATCCTTGATGAATGTGGCATAAAATGCAAAAAAATAAGCCGTCCTTCTACTTAATTATAGAAGTCGGCTTTTTTTAGACTGGCGAAGTTTCCCCCACTTCAAATACGTTGCGCCCCAGGAGAACCCGGCACCAAACGCAGTCAATATCATTTTATCGCCGTATTTAAAATCATCTTTAAAGTCCCATAAGCACAAAGGAATCGTTGCAGCAGTTGTATTGCCATAGCGGTCGATATTTACCTTTACCTGCTCCGCAGATAAACCCAGATAATCACCTACAGATTGTATGATTCTTAAATTTGCCTGATGTGGAATCAAGTAATCGATTTGTGCACTCACCAGATCATTTGACTTCAGAACCTCATTACAGGTATCTGTCATCCCTTGAATAGCAGCTTTAAATACCACCCTTCCATCCTGACGTACATAATGTAGCTTTTCATCCAGCGTAGCCTGAGATGCAGGAAATTTTGAGCCTCCGGCAGTAACGATCAGATTTTCTTTACCTGTACCATCTGTTCTAAAAAAACTATCCATCAAGCCTACCGGCTCTTCCGTTTGCTCTAATAAGACTGCTCCCGCACCATCACCAAAAAGGATGCAAGTATTACGATCTGTATAATTAACTATAGCACTGTTCTTATCAGCGCCAATTACAATCACCTTTTTACAGCGACCGCTTTCAATCATACTTGCACCAAGTGTTAAAGCATATAAAAAGCCACTGCAGGCTGCATTAGTGTCAATTCCCCAGGCATTTTTTAAACCCGCTTTTTCACATACCATACTTCCTGTACTTACCATCACATAATCAGGTGTAGAAGTTGATACGATTACACAATCAATTTCATCCGGATTAACATCACCATCTTCCATTAATCTCTTCAGCGCAAACGTGGCCATATCTGAAGTAGCAATATTCGGGTCGTTTACAATCCTTCTCTCCTTTATCCCTGTCCTTGCAACTATCCAATCGTCATTGGTATCCACCATTTTTTCGAGGTCATGGTTACTTAAAACCGTATCTGGAACATAACCTCCAACCGCGGTAATCACCGCATTTTTCCTTATTCTCATTTGTGCGTACGTAATTCTGTAAAGAAGGCAGGTATGCCACCTGCCTTCTTTTTTTTACAAAGTTACAGCTTCTTCCACAGATTCCCGCAGTACTTTTGCAGCAGCAACCATTTCTATTAAAGCTTTTTTTGTTTCTTCCCAATGTCTGGTCTTTAAACCACAGTCAGGATTTACCCAAAGTTGACTTGCAGGGATAACTTTTTTAGCCTTTTCCAGCAGAGAAACCATTTCTTCCTTAGCCGGTACACGAGGCGAATGAATATCATAAACACCGGGACCAATTTCATTAGGATATTTAAAATCAGCAAATGCATCGAGCAATTCCATCTGCGAGCGCGAACATTCAATCGTGATCACATCTGCATCCATATCTGCAATGTGCTGGATGATGTCATTAAATTCAGAATAACACATATGGGTATGGATTTGGGTATCATCTTTTACCCCACTTGCAGAGATCCTGAAAGCACGAACAGCCCATTCTAAATAGATCTGCCAATCTTCTTTACGCAATGGCAACCCTTCTCTTATTGCGGGTTCATCAATCTGAATGATTTTGATACCAGCCTTTTCAAGGTCGACCACCTCATCTCTAATTGCAAGTGCAATTTGTGTACAGGTTTCCGATCGTGGCTGATCATTCCGCACAAAAGACCATTGCAACATCGTAACAGGACCTGTAAGCATTCCTTTAACCCATTTATTGGTTAAGGATTGTGCATAGGCAGACCACCTTACCGTCATTGCTGCAGGACGATATACATCTCCATAAATTACGGGTGGTTTTACACAGCGGCTACCATAACTTTGCACCCAACCATTTTTAGTAAAGGCAAAACCAGCAAGCTGTTCTCCGAAATATTCGACCATATCGTTCCGTTCAAATTCGCCATGAACCAACACATCTATGCCGGTAGCTTCCTGAAAACGGATCGTTTCAGCAGTCTCCTTTTCTATTAACAAATCGTATTCAGCCAAACTTAAATCGCCCTTTTTATATTTTGCTCTCCAGCCCCGCACCTCTGGTGTTTGCGGAAATGAACCAATTGTTGTGGTGGGGAACAAAGGTAATTTTAACGATTTTCCTTGTAACTTCTGGCGAACAGAAAACCCATTAGCTCTTTGATCATCTGTTGCCGAAATATCTGCTATACGTTGCTTTACAACATGATTGTGAGTCAAAGCAGAGGATCTGCGTTTTTCATTTACATCAAAATTTGCACCTAACTTTGAGGCGGCAGCGGCTTCTTTGTTAGCCAACTGCTTCAATACAACTACCTCATCAACCTTTTGCTTAGCAAATGCCATCCAATCCTTAATTTCCGGGGGTAAAGTATCCCCATTTGTTTCAAGATCTAAATCGCATGGCGAATGGATTAGCGAACAAGATGGACTAATGATTAGCCTATGGTCTCCCACATACTCAAGTGCATCTTCAATTAATCCCAAAGACTTTTTGAAATCATTCTTCCAGATGTTTCTTCCGTCAACCACCCCTACAGATAGACTCATATTGGCAGGGATCAGCTCTAAAATCGTTTTCAATTGCTCCGGACTACGTACCAGATCAATATGTAAAGCATGAACCGGTAGTGTTGTCGCCAATTCAGCATTATCTTGTAGCGCGCCAAAATAAGTAGCCAGTAATATTTTTAGTTTAGGGAATTGCTTTTTAAGCTCTACATAAACGTATTTAAAAGCTACTTTATCCTTATCCCTAAGGTCCAACGACAGAAAAGGTTCATCAAACTGCACCCATTCCACATGCTGTTCTTTCAGCTTTTTAAGTAGTTCAATATAAACCGGTAATAGATTTTTAACCAGATCTATCCTGTCAAACCCGCTTTCTTTTTCCTTGCCCAGTAACAAATAAGAAACAGGCCCAATAATTACCGGCTTGGTTTTAAGACCTAACCTTAACGCTTCATTATATTCATCTAACAGCTTAGTTGAAAACAGTTTAAACTGCTGGTCTTTGAAAAATTCGGGAACGATATAATGATAATTCGTATCCAACCATTTTGTCATTTCCATTGCAGTAATGTCTAATCCATCTTTTTGGTAGCCCCTCGCCATTGCAAAATAAAGATCAAGCTCCGAGTTGCCTTTGTTTAAGATGACTTCATGATAACGCTTAGGTATAGCGCCAACAGTAAGGGATAAATCCAGCACCTGATCATAGAATGAAAAATCATTGGATGGGATCAGATCTATACCAGCTTTTTTTTGCAGTTCCCAGTTATGCCGACGAATTTCCCGGCCGGTTTGGACCAGATTTTGAATACTTGATTTGCCTGACCAATATTGCTCGCAGGCTTTTTTGAGTTCTCTTTTACTACCAATGCGCGGGTAGCCCAGATTGTTTGTTAGCATTTTCTTGCTTTTTAATTGATGAAAAAATCAGTTAAAAGCTCTTTTGCTGAACTTCGCAATGCTGCCGGATATAAAAAATAAGAAAAATAGAAATGCACGGACACAGGCATTCCATTAAATGTCTGTATTTAAAAATGCATCAAACTTAACTCGTGCTTCATATCGCGAAAGCATTGTCAATTCGATAAAGGCAGGTCTCCTGACTTGTAACATTTTTACCATCCTTCCCATTTCATTATAAAAACAGTGGATATACTAAGGGTAAAAACTTTTTTGTGTTACTTACAGTTGCGCGACAGTTCGTGATTTACACACGATTCCCTATTAATCTACAATTAAGTAAAACCATTACCGGTTGATGAAGAAAGTAAAGAACTTGTATCGCGTAAAGGTAGTGTAAAGCCTGAATTTTAAAACATTTTATTTGTATTCTTTTGATTTTTATTATCTTCCGTTTTTAAATCATTTTAACGCTAATGAAACAACTCAGCTTTTCTGCCCTGCTGCTACTTATAGTATTGATAACTGGTTCTTGTAAGAAAATACCAGTGATCAACTATACAAATTCCAGTATATCCTTCAAAATTGACGGTGTATCCAAAGAAGCCAAGGGAAATAAAAATGTATTTTCCGCATACGCAAAAGAGGAAAATATAATGATGGTTATCGGAAATCTTGACGCCACAGGAGATCAGCAAATTTCTCTTATGATTAACAATTTCCATGGTGTTGGAGAATATTCCGGCGAGGAAAATTTCATAGGAATTTACAATACTCCGGAGTTTGAAGAAAGCATAATCAGTAAAGAAGGTAAGATTAAAATTACTGAATATACGGAGGGAAAAAGTATAAAAGGCGAATTTGAATTCAAAGGCGTAGCCTTTATAATCAACATAGGGAACCAAAATAACAATACGGAAGTAACTAAGGTCTTTTCTGATGGAAAATTTTCAGCAACAATTATTGATGCCCCAGATATGATCCCCTAATAAAAGTCCATTCATTACCTGTTATGGCACAACAGGTAATGAAAAGCAAAACCGGCTTCCTTCTCCTAACTCGCTTTCAACCCATATTGTACCATTTTCGGCTTCTATAAAGTCTTTAGAAATGGCTAACCCCAGTCCGGAACCCGATTTATTGTTTCCATCTGTAGGTACCTGAAAATACTTCTCAAACAAGCGTTTTTGGTATTTTTCTTCTATTCCCTTACCAAAATCACGAACAGAGAACTCTATAGTATCTCTTTTTTCAACTACCTGAACAATGATCTTTGATTTTTCTGAACTATACCTAAGTGCATTGGATAGAAAATTAACCAGTACCCATGCTGTTTTTTCGATATCTACACTAATCTGAGATAGGTTATTTTTGGAAATCAGTTCCAGTTCAATAGATTTCTGCTCGGCCTGAAACCTTACCGCATCCATCGCATAAATAGCAATCTTGCGTGGGTCAGATTTTGCAAAATTCAATTGGAGGTTTCCTGTTTCTAACTGTGCAAGATCAAGCAATTCAGTAGTTATCTTTAGCAGACGACCACAATCTTCCTTAATATGTTGCACCAATTCTTTTTGCTCTGTATTCAATGATCCCACACGCTCATCATCCATTAATTTTAAGCTCATTTTAATAGAAGATATAGGTGTTTTTAACTCATGAGACACTGTGGCAATGAAATTGGTTTTCGCTTCATCCAGTTCCTTATACTTCGTAATATTTTTAAGGACATAAACTTCGCCGGCTTCTTTTCCGGTTTGTACCATAGCATTATCGGCGTTGTCATCGTAATTAGGTATCTTGATTTCTCTACGTTCCAATTGAAAATAAGACTCTTTTTGATCTGCGTAAATTTTCATTGGTTTATTAACACTATCCTCCTGCAAAATTCGGTTTAGCAGATCATTCTTTTTCCTAAGTTCCATTGCATTCGCACCTATTACAAGTTTTTGCTCAAGGTTCAACAACTGACCTGCTACTTTATTAAAGAAAATAATCTCATCATGCTCATTTACCCCAATTATGGCATCCTGCATCTGCTCAATAATCGTCTCAATCCTTAGCTTTTCAGATTGTAATTTAGCCATATTACTATTCTCCCATTTATTTAATTCACTAGCCATCACATTAAAAGAATCAGCCAATTCTGTAAACTCATTAGAACCTTTAAATTCCAATCGCTGTTTATAGTTTTTGCGACTGATTTCGCGTATGGCATCTGCGAATTCCTTTAAGGGATTGGCTACGAAGCCAGGAAAATTAACAATGAAAGAGAATAGAATCAGAAAGCAGACAGAAGCTGCAAAAAGTACATACATGGCCGACTTTTCTATTGAATTTTGTGCTACTCCATTTTTTCTTACAATGGCATTCATATTCAAATCGTCAATTAGCTTTAATTGATATCTTACCTCAGTTAAGGCTTTTTGTTTAGCAGCTAAATCTGTTGCAGGATCTATAATACTGGTATAAGCGGCCTTCAATGCCGCCACAGCCTGATCTTCCCCCGGTTCAGTCACATTTTTGCCTTCCAATGCCAACTCCTGGTTAAACATTGCCTGAGCCTCTGCCGATAAGGGTAGTGGATGCTCATCTATGATAGAACGCATTTTACTGGTAAAGCCCAACGTCTCATAATTGTCTTTCAAAATAACCTTTGATCTTTTGGAGATTTCGTTCATGTAGTATAAGGAAATGCCTCCAAAAAAGAGTATCACCACGAACAAGAATCCGAATCCGAGGCGAAGTTTGTTTTTTATCTTCATTATTATTTTGTTTTAAATTCTTTAAGTAGCGCTTATGATAAAATGACTAAATCTGTTTCTGTGGCCGAAATTCTTTGCAAAAGTTGGTTAAAAATCGCAGTTCTCATGATAATTTGAAATAAATTTAAATGCGGCTTGCCTATACATATTGTTGTGATTTCCTTTTCTTCAGCCATTTTAATAATTGCCTGTGTAATATCGTTACTTTTAACCTTAATCACTTCAGCTCCCAGTTCTGTTGCCATTTTAAAATTATTGATCAAATGACGTTGTAAATCAAGCTTTATGCGATCTCCCCGCTCATTGCTATTTTGTACATACAAAACAATCCAGGGCGAACGATAATATGAAGCAAGTCTGGCTGTTTTACGGATCACAATCTTAGCAGTATCATGATTGGTCGAAATGCAGGCCATAAAACGTTCGGGTCTTAGTTTAATTTGTTTAGGGATCTCTAAACTAATCTTTCTCTCCAAATGATGGGCTACTTCTTTTAAAGCCAGCTCTCGTAATTGTAATATCCTTTCTGACTGAAAAAAATTTCCTAAAGCACGTTCTATTTTACTTTCATCATAGATTTTTCCTGATTTTAAACGGTCTATCAATTCATCAGCAGTTAAATCTATATTTACGATTTCGTCTGCCAATTCTAAAATCTTATCTGGTATCCTTTCTGTAATGGATATGCCGGCTATCTTTTCAATTTCTCCATTCATACTTTCCAGATGCTGTATGTTTACCGCCGAGATCACACTAATACCAGCCTCGAGAATATCAACTACATCCTGCCACCTCTTACCATTTTTGCTCCCTTCCACATTGGTGTGGGCAAGCTCATCGACGATCACAACTTCAGGATGCAGGCTCATGATGGCATTGACATCCATTTCTTCCAGCTCCTTACCTTTATAAAATATTTTCCTTCTGGCAATTAAAGGAAGGCCTAACAAGAGTGCCTGCGTTTCTGCACGGTTGTGCGTTTCAATATATCCAATCTGTATATCAATCCCATTTTTCAGTAAAGCATGAGCTTCCTGTAGCATTCTGTAGGTTTTACCTACGCCTGCACTCATGCCTATATAAACTTTAAATTTTCCTCTTCTTGATTTTTTTACCAGATCGAGAAACTTACGTACGGAACTCTCTTTATTTTCTTCTTCCATTAAGGATTACCATTTAACGATGATATACGCTTCAGTTATTAAGTACCAAATCCCGAGTAATAACAATAAAGAAACACTTAAAACAGGAATCAGTTTAACAATATATTTTTTATTCATCCTATTAAATATTAATACAGGACCGGCCACACCAAAACCAGCCCTGTAAAAACTATACAATCTTAAAAAGAAACTGCTATACTCGCAGTAACTGCAGCATCGGTATCAACAGGTTTTTCATTGCGTATAAAAACCTTATCCTCACTATTGTATACTTTTCCTTCAAGTCTTACAACTGCATTGCTAAATGGTGCATAATCCAGGTTTACAGAATAACCAGTGGTCTTAAACCCATTTTCTGTAGCTGTGGCAATAAAAATACCATCTTTATCCTGATAATACTCTACCCTACCGGCAACCTTCCATTTGCTGGCAATGGCATATTGTGCAATGGCAACCGGTGACAATACTTCGCTACATTCGCTACTACCTTTAGCTTTTTGTTGCGTTCCATAATCAAACCCTATCGTTAAATCGAAATCATCGGTCATTTGATATATTCCGTACACATTGTGATAAAAGCGCTTTACCCTAACATCGTCAGCACCTTCTGTCCCCAAATAATTACTGTAATTTACGGTAATTTTGCTGGTAGGTTTCCAGGTTAATTGTACACCTCCAGCTGGTTTACTATTTCCATTTAGACGGTTAATACGCTGCCAACCATTTAAATATAACAATACTGCAGAGAATTTACCATCATTGGTTGCATAACTTACCTTGGCCCCCGATTCATAATAAGGTGTATTTTCTGAAGAAATATTTCTGGTTAGTACCCAACAATCTTTAGATATTGCACTTTCAAAGCCTATGTGGGAGGAGAAGATACCTGCATCTGCCCATAAATTAATTGTTTTAGAGAGTTTTATGCCTGCATTGGCTTCAAAAAGGTTTTTTAACACTCCCGGTTCGGTAGCTAAATTGGCATTGGCATAAGTACCAGCCATTATAGCCACATTAGCCCTAATGGCTCCATTGTCGTAACTTCCTTTTATAAATCCAAGGTTTAAACTCACCTCATTGTGGCGGTTATGCGAGTAAATAAAACCTGGTCTATTATTATCCGATGGTTTGTTAAAGTCGTATCCATAAGCTGTTTCCAGGTAACCCGTTACTTTAATTTTGGATTCTTCCTGCGCATAAGAACAGGCAGCCGAACTTAGGGCCGCCGAAAGCAATAATAGTTTCTTCATGTTATTTTTTTAATTCGTCGAGGGCAAGGTTTAATTTTAAAACATTTACAACTGAAGGACCAAACATGCCCAGCAAAGGCCCCTCTGTATTTTTTACAACAAGTTCTGCAACGGCTCTATCGGAAAGACCACGGTTTGCAGCAACTCTTTTAATCTGAATAATTGCAGATTGCTCGGAGATATTGGGATCTAAACCACTACCCGATGCCGTTACCATATCGGCGGGTATATCTGCTTTTTTCAAATAAGGGTGGTACTTTAAGAGCGTGTCAATTCTTCCCGACACAAGGGCCAGGTATTCTACATTCGATGGGCCTTTATTGGAGCCTCCAGATCCGGCAGCATTATAGCCGACAGCCGATGGTCTACCCCAAAAATATTCTGGTTTGGTAAAGTTCTGCCCAATTAAAGCATAACCAACCACCTTACCATTTTTAGTGATTTTCTCACCCCCACCATGTCCTTTAGAAAAACTACCTCCAAAGGCAATTATTAAGGGATATATAACGCATAGCAGCAACATCAGCACTGCAGTAAGGCGTATAGATTGTAACAAATATTTTTTCATGTTCTTTTTTAAACAAATAATCCAACAAACAAATCAATTAGCTTGATGCCGATAAATGGTGCAATAACACCTCCAAGTCCATATATAAACAAGTTTCTGCGTAACAAAGCACTTGCTCCTATAGGTTTATAAGCCACACCTTTTAAGGCCAGCGGAATCAGGAAAGGAATAATGATGGCGTTAAAAATTACGGCCGAGAGAATTGCACTTTCCGGGCTATGCAGTCCCATGATATTCAAATGCTGCAAAGCAGGGATTGAAGCGATAAATAAGGCCGGTACAATCGCAAAATACTTGGCCACATCATTGGCGATAGAAAAGGTAGTTAGTGTGCCACGCGTGATGAGCAGTTGTTTGCCTATTTCAACAATTTCTATCAGCTTGGTTGGATCATTGTCCAAATCCACCATATTGCCCGCTTCTTTGGCAGCCTGTGTCCCACTATTCATGGCCACGCCAACATCTGCTTGCGCCAATGCCGGGGCATCATTGGTACCATCCCCCATCATCGCTACCAGCTTACCTAAGGCTTGTTCCTCTTTAATGTAGTTCATTTTATCTTCGGGTTTGGCCTCAGCAATAAAATCATCTACACCGGCCTTTTCGGCAATAAACTTAGCGGTAAGTGGGTTATCACCGGTTACCATTACTGTTTTTACACCCATTTTGCGCAGACGTTCAAAGCGCTCGCTAATGCCAGTTTTTATAATATCCTGCAACTCAATTACACCCAGTGCTTTTTCATTTTCAGCAACCACCAATGGTGTTCCACCATTACTTGCTATGGCTTTTACCTGTTCCTCAATATCCACGGGAAAAGGATTACCGGCCATCAAAACAATATTTCTGATCGAATCAAAAGCACCTTTTCTAATTCGTCTACCATCAGGAGTATCAATACCACTCGACCTCGTTTCGGCCGTAAACTTGATAAATTTAGCCCCCTCCGGTACTTTGGTCAGTATATGGGTGTCTTCTATTCCTGCAAGCTCTACAATGGATTTTCCTTCAGGGGTATCATCAGCTAGTGAGCTGAGTACACAGGCATCCGTAAAGTTCTTGATTATCACTCCTGCTGTAGGATAAAAATTGGTTGCTTTACGGTTGCCGATGGTAATGGTACCTGTTTTATCCAACAACAACACATCAATATCACCGGCAGTTTCTACTGCTTTACCGGATTTAGTGATCACATTGGCACGCAATGCTCTGTCCATCCCAGCTATCCCTATGGCCGACAATAAACCGCCAATGGTTGTAGGGATCAGACAAACAAACAGGGAAATTAAAGCGGCAATAGTTATGGGTGTATTGGCATAATCAGCGAAAGGCTTTAAGGCTACACATACAATAATAAATATCAATGTAAAACTGGCCAGCAAAATGGTTAATGCGATCTCATTAGGTGTTTTCTGACGAGATGCGCCTTCAACCAATGCTATCATCTTATCCAGAAAGCTCTCGCCGGGCTGTGTACTCACCTGAACTTTAATCTCATCGGAAAGCACTTTTGTACCGCCTGTAACGGATGATTTATCTCCTCCACATTCACGGATCACAGGAGCAGATTCTCCGGTAATGGCCGACTCATCAATCGTAGCGATACCAGCAATAATCTCGCCATCAGTTGGTATGGTATCCCCTGCTTCGCATATAAATATATCGCCCTTTTTAAGCAGATTAGAAGAACGGATTTCAATAGTTCCATTGGCCAGCAACACTTTTGCAGGTGTTTCTTCCCTTGTTTTTCTTAAACTATCTGCTTGTGCTTTACCGCGGGCTTCGGCAATAGCTTCAGCAAAATTGGCAAAAAGCACTGTAAGTAATAAAATTGTGAAGATCAAAAAGTTGTATACAGATGAACCTTGATCAGTATGCGTAAACGAATAAATCGTAACATAAGCCATGATCAATGTACCAATCTCAACAGTAAACATCACCGGATTGCGAACCATAACCCGTGGATCTAGCTTGATAAAGGATTGTTTCAATGCAGTTTGCACCAAAGCAGGTTCAAATAATTTATTAGAAGTTTTCATCTATATTATTTATATATTTTTTCTATTTAAGCATCGTAAAGTATTCGGCCAATGGGCCTAATGCCAGCGCGGGGAAATAAGAAAGGGCATTAAGCACCACGATAACAGCGAAGGTCATTACACTGAAGGTCAACGTATCTGTTTTCAGTGTACCTGCAGATTCAGGAATGTATTTTTTAGCACCCAATAAACCTGCGATGGCTACGGGACCAATGATAGGTAGAAAACGTCCAAGTATCATCACAAAGCCTGTGACTACATTCCAGAATACATTGTTATCACTCAGGCCCTCAAATCCGGAACCATTGTTAGCATTTGAGGAAGTCATTTGATACAGCATTTCAGAGAAACCGTGAAATCCGGGGTTATTTAACCAGTTTTTTGGCTGTACTGACCAGGCTGCATCACCATGGTTGACAAAGACATAACTTGCTATTGCTGTACCCCCAAGAATTAAAAAAGGGCTCAGCAAAGTAACCAATGCAGCTATTTTGATCTCCCGCGCTTCTACTTTATGGCCTAAAAACTCAGGTGTACGCCCTACCATTAATCCGGAAATGAATACGGCTATAATCAAGTAGATGAAATAATTGAGTATACCTGCTCCACAACCACCATAAAACGAGTTAATCATCATGCCCAACAATTGCCAAAGACCTGTAAGTGGCATCGTACTGTCGTGCATACTGTTTACGGAGCCGGTAGAAATAATAGTGGTTACTGTACTCCAGTAAGCAGATAAAGCCGGTCCAAAACGTACCTCTTTGCCCTCCATAGCGCCTGTTGCCTGTGAAATACCCATTTTGGCTATCGCCGGGTTTCCACCAAGCTCTGAAGTCAATGTTGGAATTAATAGGAGTAGCATACCTATAGTCATTACACCAAAAATCATCCAGGCTAGTCTTCTACGCCTGATGAAATAACCGAATGCAATAACCATGGCAATTGGAATAATTACCTGAGCCATCAGCTCAACCATAGCAGTTAAGTAGTTAGGATTTTCTAATGGATGTGCAGAGTTTGCACCGAACCAGCCACCTCCATTTGTACCGAGGTGTTTGATGGCAATAAATGCTGCAGCAGGCCCTCTGGATACATTTACAGTATCACCTTGTACCGACATAAACTGATCTTTACCTTCATAACTGGTAGGTGTACCATTAAAGGCTAAAATTAAAGCCATAACTAATGATAAAGGCAATAACAAACGTGTAATCGATTTCACAAAGAAATCCCAGAAGTTTCCCAACTTAACGGATGTTTTATCTCTAAAAGCCTTAAATAAAACCACCGCAGCTGTTAAACCTGTTGCACAACTTACAAATTGCAAAAACATCAATACAAAATGTTGTGTCAGATATGTCACACCGGTTTCTCCGGAGTAATCCTGAAGATTACAATTTACCACAAAACTAATAATGGTGTTAAAGGAAAGATCTGGCGACATCCCTGGATTTCCGTCAGGATTTAAGGGTAGTTTATCCTGATATATGAGCATAAAAAATCCGTACACCAACCAAACCATGTTAATCGTCAGCATCGCTTTTAAATGTTGCTTCCAATTCATTTCTTCTTTGGGGTTGATCCCGGACAATTTAAATATGCCGTTTTCAATAGGTTTTAGAAAGTCTGTCCAGACTTTCTCTCCGGCAAAAACCTTTGCCAGGTATTTGCCAAGCGGAATGGCTATTGCGAGCGTAAGCAGATAGGTAGCAATAATTCCAGGTAATTCAGTGTTCATAGCTGTTAATTAAAATTTTTCGGGTTTAATGAGCACGTAAATCATATAAATGAATACTGCTAATGCAATAATGAATAATGCGATCATAATTTTTAGATTTTCTCGAACCAGTCAATTGATTTGTAAAACACCCGGCACAGTAGCAGCAGGGCGAGTAGAAGGAGGATTGTTAACATAATTGTGTCGTTTTTGATGAACAATAGCCAATTGGCATACCACAATCAGACACATAAAAACAAAGCGCTGATTATCAATAAACAACAATATTTAATAAGGATAAGTTTTAGCGTACCAAATAAAAAACCCTTCCATTTTGGAAGGGTTTTTTACCATTTTGATAAGATCGATTCACAATTGCGCCGCAGGGACGGACAAACATTGCTCCCTTTAAGCTATCATTAAAAATTACTTTTATTTAACTTAATCAGCACCGCTTCTAGTTCTTCAGGCTTATTGGTACCAATCAGGATCTTCTTACCATTGTTGAGTTCCAATTGCAATCCTTTATTACCTGATATATTATAGGCCATTCCTTCCCCAGAGTTGCTGTGACGTATACCCCATCCCCCATATTCTCCTAAAGGACTATATGTTCTTACGTAAGACTTAGCTATCATATCCCAACTGTAATATTTATACGACCAGTGAAAAGGGAAAAACTTCATATAAACACCATCCCTTTTGATTTGTGTATTCAATCTAATACAAAAAAATAGTGCAGTAACCAGAACAACTACCCCTGCTGATGTCAGCAGTGCATAATTGCTCACTGATTTCCCGGAGACCTGAGTTTTTAGAGTTAACTGCTCATAAAGCCAAAATAGAATAGTACCATCTATACCCAACAAAATAAGCCAAAGCCACCATTGTCTAAACATTTGATCTTCTGTAAAGAAAATTTCTTGTTGTATCATTATAAAGTGTTAATTTTAATCCTAAAACAATAACATGCAACATACCAATTTTAATTAACATTAAGTTAAGTATAAAAGAACAACTATGAAATATTTTATTTTGCTTGCCTTATGCGTTTGTTTACTAACCAATTGCAGTAAACAAACCTCGCCACCTGCGAAACCGGTGTCAAAAATCACCGTAAATAAGAATGATATAGCCTGGGAAAGTGAGGGTGTTTATGCCAGCTATAATGTGGATGAAGATATTGTTCATGTAATGTCAGGAAAGGATAATGAATCTTTTGAAATATCATTTAAAAAGGGGAACATTCCCATTACCGGAATAATGAAAGATTTTTCATCGGGTGTTCTTATTACTCCCTTTAAAGCCAGCGCAGCTATTTCAGATAGCTATTCTCTGGATACAACTAAGCCTAACAAGCTTAAAATACTTATCATTGACAATCCTGAAAAACGCATAGCAGGAGATTTTCTGCTTTATCTTAAAAGAAACGAACAACATACAGCCAAAGAGGAAATTAATGTTTTTCAGGGACGATTTGATGTCCGGTATGAGCCATTCTCTTTAAAATAATTTTAACCACCTTCTCCTTCATCAAATCTTCATTTAAGATGACTTATATTTGTCATGAGAGCGTTAATTGGCAGCCTGTACTATTAGTTTAGTATGGGTTGTTTTTTTATTAAAGGCTTAATTTTCAATTTTCCGGTATAAGGTAGTCAAGCCAATCCCCAACAAACGAGCGGCTTCCGTTTTATTTCCCCCTGTATACCTAAGGATCTTTTCGATGTGATGTTTCTCTACTGTTTCCAATTTCATCATATCCTCTTCGGTAGCAAGTTCTGTTACATGGAATTCATACGGCAACAAGTTTCCATTAAGCAGGGGTCCATCAGCCAAAATCACCACACGCTCCATTACATTTTTCAACTCTCTGATATTTCCTTTCCAGGAATGCTTCAACAATAGTTCTTCAAAATTCTCATCCATCTTAAAACCAGGTCTATTCACCTTATTGGCAAACTCCTTTAAATAATACCTGGCTAGCAGCAAAATATCTGATTTACGCTGTGATAAAGGTGGCAATTCAATAGAAAATACCGAAAGTCTGTAATAAAGATCTAACCTAAATTTACCAGCTTCAGCTTCTAATTTCAAATCTCTATTCGTGGCCGCTATGATACGTACATTTACTTTACTGGTGTGCGTATCCCCTACCTTAATAAAGGTCTGATTTTCGAGTACCCGTAATAATTTTGCCTGTAAATCCAGATTCATCTCTCCTATTTCATCCAGAAAGATAGTTCCTTCATTGGCTTCTTCAAGTAATCCCTTTTTATCCTTAATGGCACCTGTAAAAGCCCCGGCCTTATGACCAAACAATTCGCTTTCCAATAACTCGTGATTAAAACCACTGCAGTTTACGGCCACAAAAGGCTTCATTTTACGCAAACTTTCATAATGTATGGCCTGAGCAAAGACTTCCTTTCCCGTCCCCGTTTCACCTAGTAAAAGTACAGTGGTATCTGTTGAGGCAACTTTCTGAGAGAGATTTATGGCTTCCTGTATGGCCTTAGACTGCCCCAATATACCACTAAAACTGTATTTCTTAACCACTTTGGTTTCCAACTCACTCACTCTATATTGAAGCTTTGCTTTATCAAGTGCTTTATAGACCAATGGAATGATCTTATCGTTATCATCACCTTTGGTAATGTAATCAAATGCCCCATTTCGCATCGCCATTACACCGTCCGCAATAGTACCAAAAGCAGTCAGGTTAATTACCTCAGCATAAGGCCTAATTTTCTTGATTTCTTTAATCAGTTCAACACCATTAATGTCCGGAAGTTTTACATCACTAATCACCACATAAACTTCATTATTGGCCAATATCTTTAATCCTTCCTTTCCTGTATTGGCCTGCAAAACTTTAAAACCCTCCAGTTCTATAATGCGTGCCAGAAGGCTGCAGATCTTTTTCTCGTCATCTATAATTAGAACTGTGTACTGCATAGCTGATAATTTCAACAATATTAGTAATTATTTTTTATCAGCAGGCTGTTCAAAGCTGATGCCCATAGTTAACGTATTAAAAAACTAAATAGAAATTGATTTGATGTGTGGTTTTTGTACAATTTTTTATAGTAATAGAAAACGGTTGATTGGTAGTCCCCATACCCACGGTCTATTACAGTCACATTGCCTTTCTCTTATGTCTATTTTTAGCACAATCCTGTCGTAAAGAGAATCTAATGCCAAATTCTAAAGATCTACAGAATGGGCTCATATCTTTGTTCCTATACAGAAAGGAGGTAAATCATGGGCGGGCAGAAACACGTTATACGATGTTGACGAGATAGGCAATTGACAGGCAGATTAAGGAATTAGGCGATACAATTGCTGAAATTATAGAAGCTGATAAAATGGATACGCCGTGTGCTCCATATGCCCGCTCTTTGTGCGGTAAGAGACGACCAGCCACAATTTTACAACTTATTCTTGAGGGTTTACGATCGGACTAAGGTTAAGATGAAAGCCTATGTAGCGGTTCAGAAAAAGTTCCTTTCCATGATGTATTACCTGTGGAAAAAAGATACTCCGTATGATCCTCAATTTGATCACGGCAATGCTGTACGGCTTATTTGAAACCTAACCAACAATGATTTTTCATTTTGTACTTGTATTGTAGATTTTAATATCGTAATATTGCGATGTTAAAAGATTGAAGTATGGGACTTACTAAAACAGAAATTTTTGGAGACAAGCAGAATAAACTGGCATCGGCTTTCAAGGTCTTGGGCCATCCGGCCAGGATTGCTATACTTCAATATATCATTGATAAAAAAGCTTGTATCTGCAATGATCTCGTTGATGAATTGGGGCTTGCCCAGGCAACAATTTCCCAGCATTTAAAAGAACTCAAAAGTACAGGTATCATACAGGGGACTATCGAAGGAAAATCGGTCTGCTATTGTATTAATGAGGAAGTCTGGAAGTCTGTTCAAAATGAGTTCAATGCCTTCTTCAATCAGGAGGTTAAAGTAAAAAACTGCTGCTGATCTCTTTTTTTATAGCTATTAACATCGTCACATTGCAATATGTAATTAATTAAAACCTTAAATTAGATTCTTATGAAACTATCAGAAATCAAAGAAATCCTGCCAACATTGACTAATGTTGAATTTCAGATGGAGAACGGAACATTTGTTCCGGTACACTTTCATGTAACGGAAATTGGAATGATCACGAAGCACTTTATTGATTGCGGCGGTGTAATTCGCAACGAAAAGGTGGTAAACTTTCAGCTCTGGAATGCGGACGACTATGAGCATAGGTTAAAGCCAACCAAATTATTGCATATTATTAAGCTATCAGAGGAAAAATTAGGTATTGAAGATGCAGAAATTGAGGTAGAATACCAAACAGGAACTATTGGTAAATACGATTTGGACTTTAACGGAGATCATTTTGTGCTGAAGAACAAGCGAACCGCTTGTCTGGCGAACGAAGCCTGCGGCATTCCCGTGGAAAAGCAAAAAATAAAACTGTCGGAATTAAATGCTCCTTGTTGCACACCTAATTCGGGATGTTGCTAATCAAAAAATTTTTAAGAAATGGAAGATTCAAATCGAAAAGCCCACTGGGAAAATATTTACGAAAACAACCCCCTGGAAACAGTTAGCTGGTATCAACCCAACCCGGAAACCTCACTGTTTTTTCTCAATCAATTTAATCTGCAAAAGACCGCCAAAATCATTGATATCGGTGGAGGTGACAGCTTTTTCGTTGACCATTTGCTTGATTTAGGCTACGTTGATATTACGGTGCTCGATATTTCCGATGCCGCCATTCAGCGGGCAAAGGCAAGATTAGGTAGCAAGGCAGATAAAGTAAAATGGATCGTTGAAGATGTTTCGAAATTCCAGCCGACGGAACAATATGATTTTTGGCATGACAGGGCCACATTCCATTTTTTGACGAATGAGCTGGAAATTGATAATTATCTCGCTATTGCAGCAGGCGCCGTTTCAGTAAATGGAATGATGGTTATCGGTACTTTCTCAGAACAGGGACCAACAAAATGCAGCGGCATCCAAATCAGACAATATTCGGAACATACGATGACAGATTTGTTTCAAAATGATTTTGAAAAAATAGAATGTATTACCGTTGACCATAAAACCCCTTTTGATACAGTGCAGAATTTTGTGTTCTGCAGTTTTCGTAAGAAATAACGATTCATTTATGTACACAGTATTATCGAAAACAATAGCACAGTTGGAGCCGCAAAATATCGGTGAAAAACGTAAAATTGTATTGCAGCCCCTGCTGGAGTTCATCCAGCAGAAAATATACCTGCGGAAGAATGTCAATCTCAATTTTATCTGTACTCATAATTCCCGCAGAAGCCATTTATCCCAGATTTGGGCACAGGCAGCAGCAATGCACTTTAACGTTCCAAATGTCCATTGCTATTCCGGCGGTACGGAAGAAACGGCATTATTCCCGAAAGTGGCGGAAACATTGGTAGATCAAGATTTCAATATTTTCAAAATTGCGGATAGCAATAATCCAGTTTATGCTATAAAATACGGTGATAATGATTTGCCTGTCATTGGGTTTTCGAAGAAATATGATAGCCCTTTTAATCCTGTATCAGAGTTTGCAGCGATTATGACCTGTTCACAGGCAGACGGTGGATGCCCTCTTATCCCAGGTGCAGAAAAACGAATACCGGTCACATTTGATGACCCAAAGGTTTCAGATGGTATGCAGGAACAAACAAAGGTATATGCTGAAAGAAGTTTGCAGATTGCCGCTGAAATGTTTTATGTTTTCTCCCTTATTAATCCTTGACCTATGCAGCCAAGATTAAAATTTCTTGATCGCTATCTCACGTTATGGATATTTCTGGCGATGGCAACAGGCATTGGTCTGGGATATTCCTTTCCGGCTATTTCCAATGTGACCAATGCCTTATCCATAGGTACGACAAATATTCCGCTGGCCGCAGGTCTGATATTGATGATGTACCCCCCATTGGCAAAAGTTGACTATACACTGCTGCCTCAGGCATTTAAGGACAAAAAAGTAATTGGCCTATCATTGCTGCTCAATTGGGTTATTGGTACCGTACTGATGTTCGGACTGGCTGTTTTGTTTTTGCGCAGCGAACCCGATTATATGACAGGTTTAATATTGATCGGACTGGCAAGATGTATCGCAATGGTCATTGTCTGGAATGATCTTGCAAAAGGCAGCAGGGAATACGCAGCTTTATTGGTGGCATTAAACAGTATCTTTCAGGTATTGACTTACAGCTTTCTGGTATGGCTGTTCATCAATGTATTGCCACGCAGATTAGGCTTGGCTAATTTCAATGTAAACGTATCTATAAAGGATGTTACAGAAAGTGTACTGATGTATTTGGGGATTCCTTTCTTAGCCGGTTTTTTAAGCCGATATGTATTGGTAAGAACAAAAGGCATAGAATGGTATAACAGGAAATTTGTGCCCGCAATATCGCCTGTCACATTGTATGCACTGCTCTTTACCATAGTATTAATGTTCAGTCTGAAAGGTGACAAAATACTAGCATTGCCGATGGACGTGATAAAAGTCGCTATACCGCTGATCATCTATTTTGTGCTGATGTTTTTCGTAAGCTTCTTTATTGGTAAGTCTTTAAATGTTCCTTATGACAAAAACGCCTCTGTAGCATTTACTGCTACAGGAAACAATTTCGAGTTGGCAATCGCAGTAGCAATTGCGGTATTTGGCATTCACTCTCCGCAGGCTTTTGTTGGGGTTATCGGTCCACTGGTGGAAGTTCCTGTATTGATACTGCTGGTTAGGGCGAGCTTGTGGATGAAGAAGAAATATTATCGTTAATTTTAAAGAGAAATTCAAGATCGAAAATAATTGAAGAGGTCCATCACCATAAAGAACAAGATAGAAACGGCTGAACTGATCAGGGTTTCGCCGTTCAGCAAGGAGAAACGAAGAACACAGCCGCATAAGCATAGCAATTATTTTGAGATCATATACCTGCTCAAGGGAAAAGGTACGCACACCATTGACTATGTTCAATATGCTATAGAAACACCGGCTATTTTCTTTGTCCGCAAAGAGCAGGTCCATCACTGGGATATAGAAACTTCACCGGAAGGTTATGTCCTGCTGCTGCAAAACGGCTTTGTCGAAAAATCGCTGGACAGCGAACTGAAAAAGCTTTTGTCCCGGGCAAGTGCATTAAACTGCTTATATCTTAAGGAAAGCTGCATGATTGAGCCATTTTTTCGGTTGCTTGCTTCAGAGAGTGATTTTACAGTGACCGAAGGAATTTTAAAAGCGCTATTGGCAAAAATATTGAATAATGCACACCTTATTTCTACAGATAGGGAGAATAAAACCGGTAATGTTGCTTTATTATTTAGAGAGTTGCTCGATAATACGGATGAACTAAGGAATAATGTTGCTTACTATGCCGAAAAGCTAAATACTACGCCGCAGAACTTAAATGCCATTTCGAGAAAGGCACTGGGTCTTTCCGCCTCGCAACTAATAGCGCAGCATATCATCTCCGAAGCAAAAAGATTATTGATATACACGGAAACTAGTGTATCTGGGATAGCTTACAGCCTGAGCTTTAATGACACCTCCCACTTTGTCAAATATTTCAGACGCCATACTGGCTTCACACCGCAAGCCTTTCGCAGAGAGCGATAAAGAACCATAGTATTTTCAAATATACCTCAAAGCATCAAAATTATTGTGCCAACTTTGTATAAGGGGGATATCCCTTCGCCGAAAATTATAGGGTATGAAAAATTTATTTGTCACTCCGTTCATATTGCTGCTATTCGCCTGTAATCAGAAGGTCGGCGATCAGCAGGCTTTACAAGATCAGGTTGATAGCCTCCAGTCCAGATTGGATCACAGCTATAAACCGGGATTTGGTGAATTTATGAGCAGCATACAGGTTCACCATAATAAACTATGGTTTGCAGGCATTAGCAATAACTGGAAGCTCGCGGATTTCGAGGTTGGCGAAATTCAGGAAAGTATGGACGGCATCAGGCAATACTGCACTGACCGTCCGGAAACCCAATCGCTGCCTATGATAGATCCCGCATTGGACAATATCCGAAAAGCCATTCAGCAGCAGAACAGCGCTGCTTTTAAAAAAGGCTATATCAATCTGACCAATGCCTGCAATTCCTGCCACCAGGCAACCAAGCACGAGTTCAATGTGATTACAGTTCCGTCTTCACCGCCATTTACCAACCAGGATTTTAAACTGCACTATGAAAAATAGTATTTTGATAACGAAGCCATTGCCATTGGTTATCCCAAGGATGATCGTTGGCTTGGTCTTTCTTTCGGAAGGTGTTCAAAAGTTCGTTGTACCGGGGCTTGTGGGTGCGGGACGTTTTGCCAAAATAGTGTTGCTTTTCTTGGGCAGTGGCAATTATTCTGTTGATCAATACCTAATCAAGCGTGGAGAAAGAGCATAACCTGAAAGACCTTTCCCGGGTGTTTCTGAAATTGGGATTTACAGCCTTTGGAGGGCCTGCGGCTCATATTGCCATGATGCGGCGGGAAGTAGTAATAAAGCGCCGGTGGATATCCGAAGAACATTTTCTCGATATGATAGGTGCAACTAACTTAATCCCTGGACCCAACAGTACAGAAATGGCAATCCATATCGGGCAAGAAAGAGAAGGATGGAAAGGATTACTGGTTGCCGGTTTATGTTTTATATGTCCTGCCGTTATCATTACTTTATTTTTTGCCTGGTTGTATAGGCAGTACGGTCGGCTTCCCGAGGTCCAGCCTTTCATTTATGGAATAAAGCCCGCTATAATCGCTGTGATATTGGCGGCTATTTACCCCTTGGCAAAAAAATCGCTGAAAACCCCGCAGCTTTGGGCCATCGGTATTATCGTTTTGATTCTGTCTTTATTAGGCATCAATGAAATCTTCCTTTTATTTGGTGCCGGCATAGCGGCAATGCTATTATACCTGATAAATAAGGAAAAGACTGTCCATTCAATTATCCCGGTCACCTTGTTGCAGCTTGCCGGTTCAGGTTTTCTTTCGTCTAAGAACGTACATCTCTTCCTGGCCTTCCTAAAAATCGGGTCTATTCTGTACGGAAGCGGCTATGTGCTGTTTGCTTTTTTGGATGCTGACCTGGTTAAATCGGGACTGCTCACCAGACAGGAATTGATAGACGCTATTGCTGTTGGACAATTCACTCCCGGACCTGTTTTCTCTTCGGTTACTTTCATAGGGTATCAGATTAATGGCCTTTCAGGGGCAATTGTTTCTACTGTTGCTATTTTTCTCCCTTCCTTTGCATTTGTGGCACTGCTTCATCCGCTGATGAAAAAGATGCGTTCCTCAAAAATGCTATCTGCATTTTTAGATGCAGTAAATGTTGCGTCAGTAGCTATCATTTTAGTAGTCTGCTATGACATGGCAAAAGACAGTATTGCTGATTGGAGAACTATACTTATAGCAATTGTCAGCTTAATTTTTGTTTTCAGATTCAGCAAAGTTAACAGTGCATTTATCATATTGGCTGGGGCAATACTCGGTTACCTGTTGTTTTTAATGTGACCTGCGGGAAAAAGTCGCAGCACTGTCTTTCTGTTTTGATAAATTCAGCCAGTTCATCCAATACAGGATCGTTACCCTTAAATTTATAAATATAGCCGTTTTCCAATTCCTTCTTTTCAATGATCTGGCTTTTTAGGCTCGCAATGACTGTTGCCTTGCGCTTTTGCATCTCCGGGCCGGTCAGTTTGCAGCTTAGCGTTCTTTCACTGCCGCAATTATCATTGCACCGTCCGAAAAAGTAGCGGCTGTTGTCTTTTTCATACTTTTTCTTTCTGGCTTTTTATTCTGGCAGTATCCCGAAAGGGAAAACGCCAGCAATGGGATGAGGAAGATGTATTTCATGTTTACATTATTATTGGATTGAACGTGGGGCGTAAAAAATGATACAGACACCGGCCAAAGCGACCAGCGCACCGATGATATCATAACGATCAGGCTTGAAACCATCAATCTTCCATGCCCATAGCAGGGAAAGTACAATGAAAATGCCACCATAGGTAGCATAAGTCCGGGCAAAGTTGGCAGTTTGCCAGGTAGCTACTACACCATAAAGAGCCAAAATCAGTGCCCCCAGAATACCATACCAATAAGGTTTATCTTCTTTGAGCCAAAGCCATATCAGGTATCCCCCGCCTATTTCACATATCCCTGCAAGCAGGAAAATGGAGAGTGATTTTAATACTGTCATATCATAAAAGCTATTTTCTATATTTACAAATATAAACCGTGGAGTATAGTCAACGATCAAGAAAAAATGCAAAAAACTTATGTTAATAGGTGAATTAGTAATGGATTGAAGATAAATTAACAACCGAAGAGTTGAATGAAATATCCAGATTAATATTTGAACAATTAACTGAAGCCGAATATAGGAATAACGAATTAGAAATAGACAATTTGTCAGCTTTTGAGGAACCTCCATTTTGGGAAAAAGTAAGAGCTTTGTTTAGGAGATATAAAGGAATAGATCAACCAAAAAATATAGAAGAAGCCCAGGAACGTGATGAAATGAATCGTAGATATACGGTCTTGAGTGAAAATATTAAAAGAATACATCATAATCACATAATTATATTTGGTTTTGTACCTGGATATTCAGCCCTTGATGCTCTGGTTGCTGAACAAAATTATACATCTTCTGCCGTAAATCTATCAATTGACCTATTTGGCGGAAGCCTTTTAAAAGGAATTACCGGACCAATTTTTAGAGTTGGTGAAAAATATCTTTTCAGCATAACAGAACTAGCCCTAAAATATCCTAACATTGCAAATAAGCTAGGATCTTTTAATATTCGAGAATTTAATATAATTAAAAGGAGTAGTAGCAATAAAATAATTTATGTAAAAGGTCCTTTTTATGGAATGGAACGAAGCTTTATATATTTTAAGTAAACTATAAATTAAAATGAGATACTTATTATTAGTGATTGGAACTTGCCTTTCTGACGCTTTTATGGCAATAGTATACCTTATCAAAATGGTAGGGTTAATTTCATTTTAAGTACCTTTGCTCTTCTTAAATTATCATTATTCTTATGAAGCTACAACTTTCTATACCACTATCTTTATTCGCTGCCGCTATAGTCTTAATTACCTCTTGCCAAGGCGAAAAAAAGTTACCTATATTGGGTCCCAGAACAGTAGAGACTGTTAAAAAGCCAGATGGATCTACCGGTATAGATACGGTATACAAAACCATACCTCACTTTAGCTTTCTGAATCAGGATAGTGTTTATATCACCAACGATAAGTTTAAGGATAAGATTTACATTGCTGATTTCTTTTTTACTTCATGCTCTACAATATGTCCTGTTATGCACCGTAACATGAAGGAAATCTTTGAAAAATATAAAGACAACCCCAATGTAATGTACCTTTCGCATACCATCGACTTTAAATATGATACCCCTTCTGTATTGAAGAAATATGCTCAAAAATTGGGTGTAGACAATGGTAAATGGCAATTTGTATATGGCAGTAAAGACAGTGTTTATAAGATTGCTGAAAAAGATTACCTTGTAGCCGTTATTGAAGATAGTACCGCTAAAGAGGGCTATATACATCAAGGTTGGTTGGTACTAATAGATAAGCAAAAACGCATTCGTGGGGCTTATGATGGCACCGATACGAAGCAGGTTGCTCAGTTAATGAAAGACATCCCGGTTTTATTGGCAGAAGATAAAAAATAAGCTATGCGTAGGTTCCTGATTGGTGCTTTATTTCTATTAGCGTTGGCTACCATCATCTATTCTTGTCAGGATGCAGGGCAGCTAAAACAAGATGTCTACTATGTTAATGGCAGGGATCTATACATTAAGCATTGCCAAAATTGCCATGGAACGAAAGGTGAAGGCCTAGCTAGCCTCACACCACCACTTACCGATACTGTTTTCTTAAAATCGAACAAACATAGACTCGCTTGTTTTATTAAAAACGGCATAAAAGACACCATCACTGTGAATGGGCAAATATATGATGGCACCATGCCGGCATTTCCCGAATTATACGATATCGATATTGCACAACTGCTGGTTTACATCAGTAATTCTTTTGGCAATAAACAGGGGATGTATACGCCGGAGGAAGTATCTATGATACTGAAAAGCTGTAAGTGAAAAATTTGTGTATGCTAATTATTACACAGCAAAATCATTTTTTTTCTCTATCATTGGCTTACACACTAATGAAACATTTACGTCATGAAAAAACTATTTCTATTAGCCATAGCTGCGGCTTTTGGCACCTTCAGCTACGCGCAAAAGCCTTACACTAACCCGAATTTTAAACAACTAAGCAGCCAGCACAAACTGATCGCAATCTTACCTGCTGATGTAAAAATTACCTATAAGGCCCAGCCTAGATATTTTGACTATGAGGCTAACAGAGATAAAGAGATCGAATTGGCTTATAAAGTACAATCGGCACTATATACCTTTTTGCTGGAGCGTGGAATTAAAAGCGTCACTAGCTTTCAGGACCTTGAGAAAACTAATGTCCTATTAAAAAGAGCAGGAATGATGGATATAATACTCCCCAAATATTGGACAGCTGATTAAATTCATAAATTTAACAGTTGAAAATGAAAAAAGAGCGTAGAAAATTCAGTTCTGTTTTCAAGACCAAAGTGGTGCTTGAAGCAATTAAGGAAAGTAGTACCATGCAAGAACTTGCGTCCAAATACAGTCTCCATCCCACACAGATCACCGCGTGGAAGCGTGAATTTCTTGAGAAAGCCGATACGGTGTTTGGTTCAGAGAAACCAGATGAAAAGGAAGAATCTAAAGAGAAGGAACTGTACTCCAAGATTGGCGAACTTCAGATCCAGGTTGATTTCCTAAAAAAAGTCTTGGGGAAATGAGTATGATTGAAAGGCGTAGCCTTATTTCCCCGGAGCACCAGGCGCTGAGTATTGCCAGTCAGTGCAAGCTACTGAACTTGCAGCGCAGCTGCTATTATTTCAAGCCTAAAGGCGAGTCGCTGTTCAACCAGTCGATAATGAATTTGATTGACCGTAAGTTTCTTGACTGCCCGTTTTACGGCGTGGACCGGATGACTGCGTATCTTAACAAAGATTTGGGATGTCATGTGAATAACAAGCGTATACGTCGTCTTTATCGTGTGATGAACCTGCGGACAATTTATCCTAAAAAGAACCTGAGCAAGGCTAATGCGGCACACCATAAATATCCATATTTGCTGAAAGGCTTGAAAATAGATCGGCCGGGCCAGGTTTGGCAGGCTGATATCACTTATATTCCCATGTTCAGAGGCTTCATGTATATGTTTGCCATTATTGATGTGTACAGCCGAAAGATTGTCGGATGGAGCATTTCAAATACCATGACCGTAGAATGGTGCAGAGATGTACTGCTTGAAACCATTGAAGAACATGGTACACCTGGTATATTTAATACGGATCAAGGCTCACAGTTCACCAGTCCGATCTTCACTAAAGCACTTAAAGACAGTAATGTAAGTATATCTATGGATGGCAAGGGAAGAGCCTTGGATAATGTGTTCATTGAGCGATTCTGGAGATCTTTGAAACAGGAGTATATTTATCTTAACCCACCTAACGGTGGTATGGAATTATTCCAGGGTATAAAACGGTATGTGGAATTTTATAACAATGAACGAAGGCATCGGTCAATGGACGATCTTACGCCAAATGAGGTATTCTATCAAAATAATAAAAAAGTGTCCTAAATAATCTTAAGTTTGACCTATAGCTGTCCAGCAAACCGGGAGTACTTCAGGATAATCTTAAAAATTTCACCAAAGAGGAAATTGCAAAAGCCCTTGGCGTTGATGCTCTAGTTTCGGAAAATTATGAAGTAGAATATTTTAATGCAAGACCCGATCGCACAAAATCTGGTGCTACGGAAACCCCATCGCCTCAGACAACACTGCCTGCCGTTACGGGCGCTGCGACTTTAACAGTGTCATTAAATGACAGCACAGCAGGAGATTTGCTATGGAGATTTTACACAAATGACCGCGACTACGAGATGTATTCGACTATGGACATGATAGAACGAGTTGTTAAAAAGCCGATCAAAAATTTCCCTTACGCTAAGTAAATCCATAAAAGTAACCTATCTAACCTACAAGTTTTTGTCGGCTACGTAAGTTTGCAAAGAATTCCGATAGCCTTCCCCTATCGGAATTTCTATTCCCGCTACTACCACCTGCGACTTTTGTACGGATTCTATTTTATCAAGCCCATAGTCTTTCATTCCTTCAATGTGAGTAATATCTGGAATCCTAGTCTTTACAAGTGAATAGTTAGCATCTGCCACTGTATTCCCTACCTATTCTTTACGGCTTCTCTACAGGTTTGATACGCTTTTAGCCGTACCGAACCCGTAGAGAAGCCGTAGAAGAACCGTTTAAAACCTGTATCAATACAAGTAGCTAATCGTTGCGATTACTCTACCAATAAAAAGGTCTCTTGTGGAAATTCCAGTTGCTTTCCCTTCTCATCAATGCGGCCTTCTATTTTCTTTGCAGACTTCTTCTTTTTAAACTTTCTGCCATACCAGATTAGGAAACCAGTAACAGGCAAGCTGGCGCCAATTAATGCAG
The DNA here is from genome assembly GCA_029202485.1 of Candidatus Pedobacter colombiensis. Lineage (NCBI taxonomy): Bacteria > Pseudomonadati > Bacteroidota > Sphingobacteriia > Sphingobacteriales > Sphingobacteriaceae > Pedobacter > Candidatus Pedobacter colombiensis. The sequence continues at coordinate 2,849,680 of CP119313.1, forward strand.
CAAGAAAAGCGAGTACTTTTCCAGGAAAACCTAAAATACTCCCCACATGGATATCATAATTCATTTTCCGCAATTTGGTGCCGAATCCTGCTGTTTCATAAGCAGTATTGTATGCATCCTCACGTTTAAGCTCCAGGGCAGTATGTTGATCAAATGTATAACCCTGACTGTTATAAAATTGTCCTGTATTTGGATATACAGTAATGTTTATTGTAGCTTTTACTGCTGAGGTATCAGGAAAATTATAATAAAACCCCTGGGATTTTGGATGTTTTGCAATCACTTTATTCCAGGCTAAATCCATAGCCTGTTCTGGTGTATAAAACTTTTTAGCTTGCAAGGAATCTGACTCCATACGCTTAAACTCTGCTAAGGTATCTCCCCCAGAAGTTACCCAATATAAGCCTTCGCTATACCATTTTATACCATACACCATTCCTGTGAGTGCTATAGCCAATAAAAACAATAGTCCATAAAAACCCATCACATTATGCAAATCAAGATTTACACGTTTAAAAGAAGCTCCCCATTTGATTTTGAAGCTTTTATCCCGGGTAGATTTGTTCCATTTCTTTGGATACCACCAGATTAGTCCTGTGATTAGTAATACGACAAAAACCATAGTCCCATAATTTACAATCGGCCTGCCGATCTCGTAAGGCATCCATAAAAATCGATGTCCATTTAAAATAAACCTAAAAAAGTCTGTCTCTCCTTTTTTACGAACATCTTTAGCAACGACCTTTCCGCTGTAAGGATTAATCTTAAGGGTAATCCCGCCTCCTCTTCTTCCTCCACCACGCACTCCTTTCTCCTTCTTTTCAACTTTATCTTTTAAATTCAGATTTATGGTACGCCCTTGCTGATAATTAGCATAGGCCGGTAATTTATCAGGGTATTCGCGGGCAACGATAGCTGATAACTGTGCCGGGGTAATGACAGGTTTATCCTGTCTTTCAATTTTTGTTTCCGGCTCCAATAAACCATTAATCTCTTCATTAAATACCCAGATGCAGCCTGTTAAACAAACTATTAAAACAATGATTCCTGAAGCTAACCCCAACCAAAGATGAAGCCATTTATTAATTCTCGTGAAGAGTGAATCTTTACTCTTCTTTTTTGATGGGATATTTTTAGCTGCCGGTATCATTGTTTTAATCGTTTGGTGTTATGAATTCTAAATTTTTAAGGAAGTAATATTATTGTAGATGCTGAATTGAAGTGATTTTTCCACCTTCAACTTTTAAACCTTGGCTAGCGGCCTGAGTAGCTGCATCAATTTTGTATACATAGCTAAGGCCACTTACTAAATTCACCCCTATGAAAGCCGTTTTACCATCTTTTGGTGTATAATTACTTGTAGTCAAACCTGCAATATCTTCTAGCTTTGGCATTCCTGTTACCAGCTTAAATGTTTTATTAACCACATTCACAATACCAATATTTTTTCCAACAACATAAGGACCCTTTTCAGCTTTGAGTGCTGCATTAACGACGAAGTTGTTACCGCCAACATATATCCAATCTGTAATCACATAACCACCAGAAATGGCTTCAAAATCATAAAAGTAAGTTTTATCAAACTCCGTAGTACCAGACTTTATTTTTGTAATTGCTGATGGTTTAGTCGAACTTAAAACACCTCCAGTTGTAGCTACTGATGAAGAAAATGCATAAACATCGCCATTTTCAACTACAGAAAGACCATCAGTAAAATAGCGTCCGATAAAGCTTGTTCTGTCATCAGTTATTACTTTTTCCAGTTGCATTTGAGGGTATGAATAAACAGCGATCCATGCGTTATTAGGAAAAGCAGTACCAAAAGATTCGCCACAGCAAGCTTTAATAGAGAAGTAAGGTGCATATACCTTATTGCCTACCTGTTTGATCCAGCTAAAATGGGCAGATTCACCATTATTTGAAGGTTCTTGCACATTTATAGTTCCTTCACGAGCAATAAGTAAACTATTTGTATTCACGCTGTACCAGTTCGCTAAAGGAGTAGCTATATTTCGTGGTATTTTGATCAATAGAATATCATCATTCACAGGAGCGAAAGCCTGAACTGTTTCCGTCTGGAAGTTAGACACCTTACTTAATTTTCCATTTTGAATACTGTAAGTGGTAACCGCACCTGGATTTCCTTGTCCATACAGCATGCTGAAAAACTTATTGTTTGCAGTTACATAATACCGATAAGTACCATCCTGTTCAACACCGTTTCCTACTGTTGTAATGCTACCAGTTTCCAGGCTATTTGCCGTTAAAAGGTAATCTGCCACTGCTGTCGATGCTACAGGCGTTACAGCCAATATGTAATTACCCGGGTTTTGTGTAGCTCCGTTATTATCTTTTTTTGAGCAGGAAATAAGCACAGCTGCGAAGAGCAACGCTGTAAATGCTTTCGTAATGTTTGTTTTCATTGTTATATAATTGATTTTAAAGTAATAGAAATTGTTAATTGCGGTTTTTATTGAAAAAATACCTAAGATTTAAATAGAAAGCGCGACCCGATTTCTGTAAACTGAAATTGTCAAAAAGATGTGCATCGGTGATATTTTTAGCTTCCAGGCCAATATTGTAATGTCCGTTTCTAATACTGTATACAAAATTCAAGTCATGAGACAGTTGCATTGGAACAACTCTTTTTTCGTCTGATACATCTCTTCCTCCCTGAGAAGGCCATACCAGCCAGAATTCATGCACATACAAAATATTATAGCCAATATTAAGTGTATTTCCCTTTTTGCCCAGATCCTTAAGTGATACAGATACGTCACTGTTTCCAAATAAATAAGGAATATTTGGCATCTGATCTAAATATACAATGCTCGGAACGGGCGGCACTCCATCTGTTTTCTGACGGTTCTGAAGATATTGATAAGTTACAGTTGTACCAGCGGTAAGCCAGTCTTTATAGGAATACCTGATCTCTGCATCTCCTCCCCAGGTCTTAACACCTTCTCTGTTATCTGCAACTAATTTCCCTTGATTCTGATTCAATCGGGTATAAATAAAATCGCTGGCATTTCTATACACCGCATTAGCGGTAACAGAAAAATTATGATTCTTATTAACCGCAAAACCATAAATCACACCAAGATTAAAATTATCGCTTTTCTCAGGTTTCAGGTTGGCATTTCCTTCCAGATTTTCTACATCACCAAATAATTCCTGTGCTTCAGGCAAACGATTGGTCAACTCATATGAAGTTTTTAACTGTAAATTTGGGTGTAGGAAATAGGTTAATGCAGCACCATATCCAACTTTTTCCTTTACAGATTCGCCCGTTGCCCGAGTTCCATTTATATTGCTTTGATATAGATATTTGGCAAATATCGAAGTACTCCATTTACCACTCCTATCGTAACTATAGCCAAAACCTAAAATATTCTTAATGCTCTTTTTTGTACGTTCATATTCGGCATTAGTGGGACTAAGAACATCACTACCCTTTCGGTTAAAAGTATTGAACACATTATTCAAGGTAACAGAATGGTGATCATTAATCCTATAATTTGCCATAGCCGTTCCCAGCCCATTGTTGTTCTTATATTTATACATACTCCTGGAGCGTTCTCCGTTTGAACCATTGGCTTTACTGTTTCCATACCAATCGTACCTTACATTGGTAGTATCAATATTCTGCTCAGTCCCCAGGTTATAGTTTGCGTTGATGGTTACATCAAGGCCCTTAATCAAGTCAGTCTTCTTATACTTGAAAGTAGGCATGATGATATCGCCCCTACGATGCCAGGCTCCAAATACGGCTTGCATTCTTGCCCCGGTTTGAAATTCCTTATAGTTTTTACCCATCGTAATCCCAAACAATAATTTATCTGCAAAAACCTTGTCAACAAACCCAACATTGGCAATTGCCGTTTCATTATGGTAAGTATCATGAAACCTGCGCAAGATTGCCGCAGGTGCATATGCACCAGTATAAATGTCTGATGCCTCAACGTTTACCTTATAATTATTATCAGAATAATTTTGAAATGCATTTAACTGAACTGTGAAACCATTTTTAGTGGTCATCGCTGTATTGATCACACTTCTGTGGGTATTAAAGGATCCAATGGAATAGGAGGCATCAATATAATTCCGATAACGATCACTTGTCACTATATTAATTGCACCACCAAGCGCATCAGATCCCAACCACATTGGTACAACTCCTTTATATACTTCTATTCTATCTGCAACATTAATTGGGATGTTATTAATCTGGAAGGAAGAACCAAAATTATCAATAGGTATTCCATCCATAAAATATCTGATATGGTTCCCTGAAAATCCATTTAAAGAAAGGTTGAAATTAGAACCTACACCACCAGATTCCCTAACCCGAATTCCAGCAACCCTATCTAATGCACCGGAGATATCAAGAGTACTGTTGTATAGCTTCTTAGCATCCACAGCAGTTACATTATAGGCTTGCCTGTTCACTTCCTTAACAGCAGTACGCCCCGTTACTACAACTTCGGAAAGATCATTTTGATTATACTTTAAGCTAAAGTTGAGCTGCCTGTTAGTTGGCATGCCTGATAAAGCAAGTTTTTGTACGGATTCGACGTAGCCCAGATACCTGGCACTTACCTTATGCTCTCCCTGTCCAATATCTTGAATCTTAAACTTTCCTTCGTTATCTGTAACCGTAGATTTATTGGTACCCAAAAGCTTAACACCTGCTCCAATAAGTGGTTCCCCAGTAGTAGATCTTACAATTCCTGTTATGGTATACTTCTCCTGCGCTTGTATAGAAAACCCGCTAATGAGCAGAATGACCAGCCATATGTACTTGTAATGCGTATAAATTTGCATATATTATTTATTAATTTTATTTAGACTTATTCTTAATTGATGCAAAAATATATGTTACTTTGTACGGCAGTTGCAGTAAAGTATACGAATTAAGCAGAAAATTAAAGGGACTTTATATGGTAGATATTTACATTAAAGACAAGTATGGAAAACTTATATTATCTGAAAAAATACAGGAAAAGGAAGATTTTCAGTATGAGAAAACGGTAGTTATCACAAACCAACAAATACTTAAAGTAACCATTACTTTAAATGCAGCTCCCCCCACTGATGATCGGCATTGGACTGAAAAAGAGCTACAAATATTTTATAAAATCATTGAGCTGATCAGCAAGGATCTTTCGAGGAGTTTTTCTATTGAAGAATTGGCTGATTATGCCGGTATGAACCGTACTAAGTTGCAAGCGGGATTTAAACAGGTATTTAATAAAACTATAAATTCCTTTACCCAAGAATTGAAAATGCAAAGCGCGAAGAACTTGATCAGCAGGAATAAGGGGTATAATTTAAAAGAGATTGCGAGCATGCTGGGATACAAACATGCTAATCATTTTTCTGTTGCATTTAAGAAGAGATTTAATGTTTCTCCCTCTGCCTTTAAAAAAATCGACTAAAAGCAGGTGCATTTATGCGTTGTCAACAATAACAAAAGGGTACATTTTGCACCCTTTTGTTTTTATCCATAATAACATAGATAAGCTACATCATCGTTACATGACACTTCAAACGAAGTTCCTCCAGCGACATCAAATTCTTCTTGTTCTGCATATTTTTTAAATTCTCCATCAGCGGTTAGTTTCACATCCATACTACCTGATATGATTACCATTTTTTCAGTTGAAGAGGCAGAAAAAGTATAGGTACCCTTTTTCATTACTCCAACAGTGGCTTTACCATTGGCTGTTTCCAGTCCAAGGCTTTGAACTTTTCCTTCGAAATAGAGATTGTGGCTGATTTGAGAATTGGTCGAATTACTCATGATTTTAGTTTGATTGTTTATGGTTAATATTAAAAAGGCAAATGTATTGAAATCAGGTTATGATCATACCGATAAAATCAGATTTGCTGCTTTAACTTTAACATACTTTGTTTAAGACTCACTTTATCGGCTTCAGATTTCGCTAATAAAATTGCCTGCTCAAAATGCTCGAATGCTTTTGCAGGTTGTATGCTGGCATATAGATTAGCCAACAGCGAATGGTATAAATGATTCCCCTTGAGATCCAGCTTCTCTGCTTCTATAATTGCCTGTTCATTTCCATTTGATTTTGCCAGTGCATAGGTTCGGTTTAAGGCCGCAATTGGTGAGTATTCGATCAGTAATAATTGATTATACAACTGTAAAATACGTTCCCATTTTATAATTGAATCGTCTTTTTGAGTATGCCAATAAGCTATTGCTGCTTCCAGGTGATATTTAGAAAGTTGATCCCCTTGTGATGCTATATTAATATAATAATTGCCCTTTTCAATTAAATCAAGATCCCAAAGTTCCGTATCCTGATCCCCATACAAAACAACTTCGCCATTTGAATTTGTTCTGGCTTCAAATCTGGAAGCATGGAAACACATCAGTGCAAGCAGTGCATTGACAGGTGGTTTATTAGTCTGCTCATTATTGGCAAGCATTACGTTTAAACGCATAGCTTCCAGACAAAGTTCTTTTCTTAGTGGTGTGTTTTTAGAGCTGGAATAATAACCTTCATTAAACAATAAATACAGTGTTGTTAATACCCTTTCCAACCTTTCATTGATTTCCGCTTTCGAGGGTTGCTCTATCTTTACCTGTTCTGTCTTTAATTTTTCTTTTGCCCTTTGCAATCGCTTATAAATGGTTTCCCGATTGGTTAGAAAAGCATTTGCTATTTCGTCAGTACTAAAACCACAAAGGAGATTTAAGGATAAAGCGATTTGTGCTTCCGGAGAAATACAGGGATGACAAATGGCAAACATCATAGCTAGCTGACTGTCGTTGATATTTTTGCTGGACAGATCAATTTCCATGTCTTCAACCGTTGAGGATGTATATTTTATTTCTGTGCTGATTTTATCCAGAAACAGGGTATTGCGCTTCAGATAGTCCTTTGTTTTATTTTTAGAAACTGTATATAACCAGGCGGCAGGATTTTCCGGTGGGCCTTTCATCCCCCACAATTCTGTAGCTAGTAAGAAGGTATCACTTACAATGTCTTCAGCAATTTCAATATGATCGATGCCAAATAATCTGCAGAGCACGGAAACTATCTTCCGATATTCGGTTCTAAATAAATGCGGTATGAGTTCTTGCTTTTGCATAAAAAAAGTCGCCCATGTAAATCTACAATAACATGGGCGACTAAAGAAAAATCAATTATTGAGGATCTAAAAACTTTGCAGAGGTCGGGTCGTACTCTATAGTCATTACACTTCTAACTTCTACATTGCCTCCGTATATTAAATTAGGACATGATTTTGCCATTTCCACAGCTTCATCAAGTGTGTTTGCTTTTACGATCAGGTAACCGCCAATCATTTCTTTAACTTCAGCATAAGGTCCGTCAATAACCACGTTACCCGGTTTCAAGGTTTTTCCTTCAGAATATAAACGATTGGTACCACTGTATTTGCCTTGTGCAGCAATACCTCCTATCCAATCCTGCCATTGTTTCATTACCGCCTGCATTTGCTCTGCTGAAGGCATTTCAGCACCTTCTTGTTTTTCTTGTCTGAAAATCATCATGAATTCTTTCATCTTCTTAATTTTTAGTTGTTAAAACCTGATAACGATTGAGTTTTTTAGATTGGACACTTCGCTTCAATTAATGTATCATAAATACAATACTAAAAACAACAAATACTTCACTATTAAAGTAAATAAAACAATCAAATATTTAAAGATATATTCAAATCTCTCCCTGATAAGTTTTTGTATCTTTGTCCAAAATGCAAGCTGTTCTATCGCTGGCCTGATTAAAAAGGGAAAGAGGAAAGTCCGGGCAACACAGAGTATCTCGCTTCCTAACGGGAAGAGGCTCAGGACTGAATGCCTGAGTTATGGAAAGTGCCGCAGAAAATATACCGCCGATGGCTTTTAAGCACAGGTAAGGTTGAAAACGTGAGGTAAGAGCTCACGATTTTTCCGGGTGACCGGAAGGGTGGTAAACCCCGGGAGTTGAAAGACCAAATAGGCTAACGTATGTAGGGCTACTCGTCCGATGTTAGTGGGTAGGTCGTTAGAGATAAATGGCAACATTTATAGTAGATTAATGGTAGAATCCCAATTCATTGGGAACAGAACCCGGCTTACAGGCTTGCATTTTTTTATTTTATAAAGAGGTTATTGATAATATGAATTATATTAGTAGCCTAACGCAAAAATGATTAGCATTACCTATGGCAAAATTATTGATAATTGATGATGAGAGGGCAATAAGAAACACCCTTCGTGAGATTTTAGAATACGAAAATTACGAGGTTGAAGATATTGATAATGGTATTGATGGATTAGAACTTATAAAGAAAAAAAAGTACGATCTTGTTCTTTGCGACATCAAAATGAACAGAATGGACGGCATGGAGGTGCTGGAACAGGCATTAGCCATTAGCCCTGATCTTCCTTTTATCATGATATCCGGACATGGTACAGTTGAAACAGCAATTGAAGCAAGTAAAAAAGGTGCTTTTGACTTTATTTCTAAACCACCTGATCTAAACAGGCTATTAATTACTGTCAGAAATGCGCTGGACCGAGGTACTTTAGTTACCGAAACTAAAGTCTTAAAAAGAAAAGCAAGCAAAACAAGAGATATTCTCGGCAGCTCTGATAACATCAATAAAATTAAAGAAACCATTGAACGTGTAGCCCCTACTGAAGCCAGAGTTTTAATAACCGGAGCTAATGGTAGCGGTAAAGAACTGGTTGCGCGCTGGTTACACGAAAAGTCTCAGCGTGCCGAAAGTCCACTTATTGAGGTAAACTGTGCAGCTATACCATCTGAGTTAATTGAAAGCGAACTTTTTGGTCATGAAAAAGGTTCTTTTACATCCGCAGTAAAACAACGCATCGGTAAATTTGAATTGGCTAATGGCGGCACATTATTTCTGGATGAAATTGGTGACATGAGCCTTTCTGCACAAGCAAAGGTGCTACGTGCTTTACAAGAGCATAAAATTACCCGGGTAGGTGGCGAAAAAGAACAGGAAGTAAACGTTAGGGTACTTGCTGCGACCAATAAAGACCTATTAAAAGAAATTGAGGCCGGTAATTTCCGTATGGACTTATACCATCGTTTAAATGTAATCAATATTCATGTTCCTCATTTAACTGAACGTACTGAAGACATTCCTGAAATTGCGCAGAACTTCCTGGAAGAAATTTGTCGTGATTATGGCATGCCAGTTAAAAAGATCAATGATGGCGCAATGTCAGCACTACAGGCGTTACCATGGACTGGAAATGTTCGTGAATTACACAATATGATTGAACGTTTAATTATTTTAAGTGATAAGGCCATTACCGAAAATGATGTGATCTCTTTTGCTAATCCCGGAGGAGGAACAAACATTGGAGCTATAGGTTCAAATAATGGTCATGCCAATGCAAGCAATGATCAGTCAGTTGACTATGATAAATTCAACAATTTTCAGGATTATAAAGATCATGCTGAAAGAGAATTTATCAAATTTAAGCTGGAGAAAAACAATTGGAATGTATCCAAAACTGCTGATGATATTGAAATTCAACGCAGTCATTTGTATAGTAAAATAGAGAAATTTGGCTTAAAAAGAGCTATAGAATAATCAATTTTCAACAACTCCTGATGAATTAATTGCATCGGGAGTTATTGAAATGGATATTAACCCATATAATCAGCCTGCCTGCTCAATAGCGCCCTGTATTTATTGAAGATGGCTGTCTTGGACACAAAGCCTAAATACTGCCCACCCTCACCCAACACAGGTAACAACCAGGCATTTTCCTTTTCCATCTTTTGTAAGACAATTTTCAAATGATCAGAAATGATCACTACATCAGGAGCTGCCTGCATTAAGTTATTAACAGACCATTCTTCTGCATGGTTTGTTCCTTTTCTTAAAACATCTTCTACATAAACCAACCCTTTAAATACCTTTTCATCATCTACAACCGGGAACAGATTTCTTTTAGATTGCAAAATTTCATTCAATCGCGCCGAGATTAAATCATTCTCATTCAACACCAAATAATCAACCTCTACCAGGTATCTTAATTTCATCATATTCAGCACTGTAGTATCTTTGTCTTCAAGTGACGAAAGCTCTCCTTTTTCTGCCAGTGGTTTAGTATAGATAGAGTATTGATTTTTACTTCTGTTAATCAGGTAAGCTATGGCCGATGTAATCATTAAAGGAACCATTAAAACATATCCACCGGTGATTTCAGCAATTAAGAAGATACCCGTAAGTGGCGCATGCATTAAAGCGCTTAATGATGCGGCCATACCAGCAACAATAAAATTTGCCACATTTAAATTACCAATGCCCAATGTATTAACAGAGAACGCCACCACAAAACCAATTAAACCGCCCATAATTAAGCTTGGAGCAAAAATTCCCCCATTGCCTCCGGCACTTAAAGTAATTAACGTTGCTGCTGATTTAGCAAAGACGGTAACTACAGTAAACAGAATGATCACCCAGGGAAGACTACTGTAGTCAGAAAATATACTATTTGTAAGTAAAGCGGTATAATTACCCCTTAAAAGGCTTTTAATAGTGATGTAACCTTCTCCGTATAGGGTTGGGAACAAAAACACCAATAAACCTAACATCAAGCCCCCTATCACCACTTTTTTATAAGGATTGGTTATCTTATAAAATGTAGACTTTATAAATGCATTGATTTTCCCAAAGTAAACAGAGAAAATACCAATCAAGACGGCAAGTAAAACGTAATAGATCAGGGCATTCATTTTCCAGCCTTCTGTAACCAGAAAAAAAAGCTGTTCGTTGTAGAATAGACGTGCCACAACTGCAGCTGTGGCAGAGGACAGCAATAAAGGTATAAATGCAGGAATAGTGAATTCCGGCAGAAGAATTTCAATAGCAAATACAATTCCGGCAATTGGACTGTTAAAGGCTCCTGCGATACCTGCTGCTGCTCCACAGGCTAGCAACATTGTGGTTTCTCTGTAAGATAAGCCTAAGAAACGGCCAACAACTGAGCCAATACCACCTCCACTGGTTACAATAGGTGCTTCTAACCCTGTCGAACCTCCAAATCCAACTGTTAAGGCAGCTGTAATGATTTGCGAATAGACATTATGAGGCTCAACTTTACTTGATTTTTTAGAAATTGTATATAGTAATGGGGTTAACCCTGTTTCAAACTTCCCTTTCCTGATGAAGCGCCGGACATACATAACCGACAACAAAATCCCGATAAAAGGGAAGAAGAAAAATAGATAATATTTGTACTTCCAGTGAAAGCTTACCTGCAAAAAATCTTCGATATGATGCGTTATGGCTTTAAGTAAAGATGCGGCAAGACCTGCGAGGATACCTACAATTAGTGCTGCAATTACAAGAAAGTTCCTGTTAGAGATCTTTGTTTTCCTGTACTGATTAATTGCATCTAAATAATTCACTAACCTTACGTACATTTCTATCTAATTTTTAAGCGTCAAACTTATCCAATAATTTAATGAGTGTTGCAAAATCTTTAGGATATGGGGCTTCAATTACAATATCCTGTCCGTCCAGCCCCTTAAATACAAGGTGTCTGGCGTGTAGGGCAAAACGCTTCATAATAGGCTGTTCTTCATCATCTTTGGCTATGCGATAGCCTTTTTTGATGCTGGAAAGGAATACTGGTTTACCCCTATACATATCATCACCCGCAATTGCAGCACGTTGCGTTGCCAAATGGATTCTGATTTGGTGCATACGCCCTGTAATGGGCTTACATTCTACCAAAGTATAGTGTCTGTAGTTTTTTAAAGTATTAAAGATAGTTTCCGCGCGTTTCCCCTCCTTACGGTCAATGGTAACACTTTTATTGCCATCATTTAAGATTGGCAGGTCTATAAAAAGATCTTTGAAAGTAAACTGTCCGTCAACAACTGCATGATAAGTTTTGCTGATTTTACGTTTTTCGAACTGTATTGAGACAGAACGGTAGGCTTCTGATGTTTTAGCGATGATAATAGCACCTGAGGTTTCTTTATCAAGACGATGACAAACCTGTGCGTCAGGACAATACTGCTTTGCAAGGCGAAGAATATTAACTTCTCCTGAACCACCACGCTCGTCTAATGAAGCTACAAATGGCGGTTTATTTACTACGATATAATCATCGTTTTCGAATAGGATAAGATCTTTAAAGGAAGGATATTTCAATATGATAAGAATTTCTTAGCGCAAAAGTACTAAGAAAGTTCGAATTTATACCCCACTCCTTTCACTGTAGCTACATATCTTTCGCCTAATTTTTCACGCAACTTACGAATATGCACATCAATAGTACGATTGGTAACTACTACAGAGTCTTCCCAAATATTCTTTAAAATAGATTCTCTGGTATATACTTTTCCAGGTTTAGAGGCTAACAGATAAAGCAATTCAAATTCTTTTTTAGCCAATACAACCTTCTGACCGTTCTGATAAACGAGGTAAGCCTCTCTGTCAATCACCAAATCTCCTATTTCAACTTTATTGTCAGATACTTCATCAGCACTTGAATTTCTTCTTAATATTGCATTAATACGACTTACCAATGCCCGAGGCTTGATGGGCTTGGCAATATAATCATCCGCTCCAACGTTAAAACCAGCAATCTCAGAGTATTCTTCACTGCGGGCGGTAAGAAATACCATGAATGTGTTTTTAAATTCAGGAATTGCACGCATAAGTCTACAGGCTTCAATACCATCCATCTTAGGCATCATAATATCCAGAATAATTAAATCAGGATGTACCTTCTTTGCAATCGTAATTCCCTCTTGCCCATTTCCAGCCAAATAAACCTGATAACCTTCTTTTTTTAAGTTATATTCTATCAGCTCTAAAATATCTGGTTCATCATCAACAATAAGTATCTTCTGTTTTACGGTGCTCATAGCTTTAATTATTTGTTACGAAATTAGGTAATCAATTACAATGTAAAGTTAAACATGGGTTAACAAATTGTTAATAAGCTCATGTATATTAACATGAATTTAGGGTTATCGTAAAGTCTTACTCAAAAATGCGTCCAATTCTTCACCACGAAGATTTTTAGCAATGATTTTTCCGCTTGGATCGATAATATAAGAACTTGGAATAGCCTCGATAGCATACAACATTGCGGTTGGACTCTCGAAATCCTTCAAATCACTGGCCTGCGCCCAGGTCAATTTATCGGCAGCAACTGCACTTTTCCATGCTGTAGCATCTTTATCTAAAGATATACCCAAAATGGTGAAATTTTTGTCTTTATAAGTATTATAAGCCTTAACTACGTTAGGATTCTCTTGTCTGCATGGCGTACACCATGAAGCCCAAAAATCAAGCATCACATATTTACCTTTAAAATCAGATAATTTAATTGGTTTGCCATCGATACCATTAATGGTAAACTCCGGTGCTGGCTGTCCAATCTGTACAGTTTTAAGCTTAGACATTCTTACCAAAAACTCAGTTACAGCTGGGTTATTGTTAAAATTATTTTTGATTTTATCAGAATAATCTACCAGCTCCTTTTCATACTCACCAGGATTCAAAAGGTTAACGGCATAGAAACTAGCCAAAGAAGAGGTATTGTCCTGAGCAAACTTTAACACCGCCTTATTTAAACCATCAACTTCCTGAGTATATGCTGGTCTCAATTGCTCCATAATCACATCCCTTTTATCAGGTTGCGCAACTACAGCCTCATCAAATTTCTTCTGTATCTCAGAGATTTTGACCATATACTGGTTTTTCACTTTATTCAGTTCTTCCAGTTTATCTGCTTCCATAGCACCAGAAATATTATAAGCAAGAGTTTTGTCCGCCAAGTCAGCATTAATCTTAATATGATCACCATTCTTAGCAATGATCATGTATTCACTATTTCCGGAAGAAATTCTAAAAAAGTCAACTGCAGGTGTACTGTGGGTAAACTTAAACTCTCCCTTTTCAGAAAACACTGTAGAATCCAATGGCAGTGCATGATCTTTCTGTAAGCCAAACAAATAAACTTTGCTACCCGGCGTTGCATTCTTAAACTGCCCTTCTATTACAAAGTTTGCCTTATCTTTACATGCTGCAAATACCACACACAACAATAATATATAGCTTATTCTCTTCATCATAATCTTCATTATTTTAACTTATCCTGTAACAATTCATTTATTTTCTGAGGGTCGGCCTTTCCTTTGGCAAGCTTCATCACTTCGCCAACAAAAAGCCCCAACACACCTTTTTTTCCTTTTCTATATGCATCAACCTGTGGCTGATATTTTACCAGTACATTGTCTACAAAGGTCGACAATTCATTACTATTTTCTTCAATTAAAAGGTTTAACTGAGCTGCCAGCTCCATTACATTGTCTGCCGGTGCTTTAAGCAGCTCTGGTAACAATTTTTGCAATGCAATCTGCTGGGTGATTTTCTTATCATCCACCATATTGATTACATCGGCAAGTTGCTCTGGTATCACTTTAAAATCTACAATTCCTATTTCCTGTTCATTTAGCAATGCCCTAACGGAACCGGTAAGCCAGTTTACCAGGTTCTTTTTATTATTTACAAAAGGCAATGCTTCATTAAAATAGCTAAACAGGTCATGATCTTCGGACAACATAGTTGCTTCAGAATCATTTACACCATAATCCGCTATCAGCTTTTTAGCAATTTCCTGAGGTAAAGCGGGCATTTCAAACTTTAGCTGTGCCAGCCATTCATCAGAGATATGTACAGGAGCAAGATCCGGATCCGGGAAATAACGGTAATCATTTGCTTCTTCCTTACTTCGCATAGGTGCAGTAGAGCCCTGATCAGCATCAAAAGTAAGTGTGCTCTGAATAATCTTTCCGCCGGACAGAATTACTTCCTTCTGACGTCCATATTCAAAATCTATTGCTCTGCGTACATTTCTGATAGAGTTTAGGTTTTTCACCTCACAGCGTGTACCAAATTCAACAACTCCATATTTGCGAATAGAGATATTGGCATCGCAACGTAAACTTCCCTCTTCCATATTTCCATCACTCACGTCCAGATGACGAACCAGTTTCCTGATCTCTGTTAGTAACAGTGAGGCTTCTTCGGCACTTCTGATATCAGGTTCTGTTACAATCTCAATTAATGGCACACCGGCTCTGTTCAAGTCAACATACGAATATTTATCATCCTGATCGTGCAAGCTTTTACCTGCATCTTCTTCCAGATGAATCCTGTTAATGCCTATCCGTTTTTCTTCCCCGGTACTTAAAGTTACATTGAGAAAACCATCCTTACAGATGGGCTTATTGTCTTGCGTAATCTGATACCCCTTAGGCAAATCGGCATAGAAGTAATTTTTACGATCGAAATAATTGATCTGATTAATGGTGCAATTTAAGGCTAACCCCATTCTTACCGCTTTTGCCACAACCTCTTTATTCAATTTAGGTAGGGCTCCTGGTAGAGCCAAAGAAACTGCAGATATATGTTCATTAGGTTTTGCACCAAAGGAAGCACTATCAGACGAGAATATTTTCGATTGTGTATTTAATTGTACGTGGATCTCTAAACCTGATACCAACTCGAATTCTGATGGAGAAACTGCAGTTTTCGTACTCATTTATAGGCAATAATTTTCTTAATTTTTGATGTATTTGACATACAAACATAACTATTTATACTTTACAATCGGAGTTATGTCGCCATAATTATACCTGGAGGTAGAACTTATACCCCATCCAATTGTTAATCTCCTATATTTGGATAAAATGGAGGCAATAATCGTAGGAGCTACTGGTTTGATTGGAAGCAGTTTATTACAACAGCTACTAGATCATCCTGATTATAAATTGGTAACCGCTGTAGTGAGGAGGGAAATACACCTGCAGCACCCTAAGTTTCAACAAGTGGTAGTTGATTTTGATCGACTCGAAAACCATCAGGAACATATAAAAGGTGATGTGGTATTTTGCGCATTGGGGACAACCCAAAATAAAACGCCCGACAAAGCCCAGTACCGCAAAATAGATTACCAATACCCATTAGACATTGCACTTATTGCACAGCAAAATGGAGCTTCTCAATACCATTTAGTGTCGGCACTCGGGGCGAATCCAAACTCTTCTATCTTTTATTCCAAACTAAAAGGCGAAGTAGAACGTGATCTTAAAACCATTCCATTTAAAAGCATACATATCTACAGACCCTCCCTACTGGATGGTGATCGACAAGAACATCGCAGCGCTGAAGGCATCATGATCAGGCTGATGCGGGTTTTAAATCCATTGCTTATTGGTGGACTTAAAAAATACCGCAGCATTAAAATAGAAAAGGTGGCTTCAGCGATGTTAAAGCAGTCGTTAAAACCACTGACTGGTATATTTACTTATGATTCTGATCAAATAGAAGGGCTTGGCTGACCAACAGGCTCTTTCGCCCCACCCTGCATTGGAGGTAGCTTTACAGCTTCAGCTGGCTTTTTATCCGATTCTGGGACTTTGCTATCACTTAATAACTTTACAGGTGCTGATTTCCCTGAACCTGGGTTATTTGTTCTCGATGTTTGTCCTGCTGCTGTTGGTATCCCACCTGTAAATAAAACATCTCTAATGTCTCCTTTTGTATCTCGTTTTGAATCTACAGGTTCATTTTCTTGCTTTCGCTGACCTTCGGGTCCATATTTCAATCCAGGTACCGAGTTTTGCATAAATTGCTTTCCAATACTCTCCGTAGTTTTGTACTTTTCTTGCGCCTGTACGGCTGAGCAGATCAGCAAACCAGCGCTAATCATAACTGCAGAACTAATTTTATAAATTGTCTTCATATTTTTATTTTCTAAACTAATTATTTAACACTCACCAATACTTTGATTTTCCCTACACCTTTAGCATCATAAGCTTCGAGTGCTTTCCCCAGTACTTGTCCGATTTTAACCTTATCAGGATCTGCTTTCATGGCTACACCAGAGAATGAAGAAGTAACCAGCAAATCACCTCTGGAAATTGCCCCGCCTTCCAGACAAACTTTGGTAGGCAACACACCAATTACCCCCATAGGCACCTGCGTTTTTAAGTCGGAATCTATATATTCCTCGGTCAACAACACACCTGGTTTTGTAGCATATACCCCAGCTACTAAATTAGAATACGCTCCTGTTGATTTTTCGACTGTTCTGTCTTTACTGGTAGATATCACAAGGATATCACCCGGCTCGTAACTTAAAACATTTCCGGAAACATCAAATGATTCTGCTATATCAGCACCACCGGTTTGGGTACCCCCATTAAAGAATCCTTTGCCTGCAGCATCAATTCGGGCAACATTTACTGTATTGGGGTTTCCTGCTTTAAATACGGCTAGATTACCACTACTATGCGTTTCGGCAGTAATAACAGGATTAACATTTACAGTATTAAAATTTACAAATCTGGCTGCCTTTCCATTACTAAAATTAGATACCCATCCATAAAAAGCATTTCCAGTTCCATCAGCCGTACTTTCAACACCATCTCCTAACGCTGATGCATTTGCGGTTATACCATTACCATTACCATTAGCTATAGCAATTAGTGCGGGTCCATTTCCAACCGGATTAGAAGAATAAAACAAGCCTCCAAACCCTCCGGTACCGGATGATACACCGTAAACACCTGCCGTTCCAAAATTTGAAAATTGTGAATTCACTTCACCTTTTACAGCAGCAGAAGTCCCATTAGTATTATCAACCTTAAAGTTACCTGCAATACCATAACCTATTGTTTTTACTGTAATTACGTCGTTTGTATTTGCATTATTAAAGTTTTCAAACCTCCCAGCCCTTCCCGTACCAGATGATGGCACCCAGGCATAAAGCGAATTTCCTGTACCATTTACGCTAGTTTCTACGCCATTGCCATTCTTATTTGCACTTGCTGTAATCGCATTACCCAAACCATCTGTTATAGCAACCACAGCAGGTCCATTTCCAGAAGAATTAGAAGAATGGAACAATCCTGCAAAACCACCAGTTCCTGATGCAAGCCCAAATACAGCTGCTGCCCCATAGTTAGCAAAGATGGTATTTACCTCTGCGCGTACACCTGCTGAAACACTATTTGTGTTATTCACCACAAAAGATGCTGCGTTTCCAACCTTATTATCTAAAACCTGACCACCGCTAATGGTATATACTTCCAATGTATTAAACAGATTAGCCCCATTCACATTTTCAAATCTGCCTGCGCGACCTTTACTCCCTCCCTCGCCAACCCTCCCAAAAACACCAACTCCTGTACCTGTTGCATTAGTTGATATAAAGCCATGCACACCATAACCTCCTCCGTCATTACGACCTACCACAGCACCAGCAATATCACTTTTTGCCCTCCCCACAATGGCTTCACCTCCACCGGTATTATCACCAATAATGCCTGCGGCAGCCTGAGATTTGGTAATTCCCTGCACACCAGTACCATTAGAACTATTAGCAGTTATACCATTACCGAATCCACTTGCTGTAACTTGTATACCCGATCCGTTACCTATAGTTGAAACATTAACTACATTATTACTATTTGCATTATTGGTTATGTATAACTCAGCTGCCGAACCGAGAAAACTTGTAGCCAACAAACCAGTACCGCTTTCGGTCTTGGCAAGTACGCCAACACCATTTCCTGATGAATTGCCATAAACACCTATGCCAGCTGGTGTATCCCCATAAACACCCCAACCGGATCCGGCTTGCGAACCCCAAACACCTATCCCAAACCCGCCGGTTCCATTGTTAATCCCTCTTACAGCCGAGGAGAAGCTACCAGGACTAGCTGATGTCACCACGCCCCTGACCGCTGCAATATTTGCATTAGTACTAGCACTGATCCCCTCAACGGAGGTGCCATCACCTGCATTTTTTATTGAAAATAACGTCCCCGCATTATTTTCATTGGCTATAAAAGGCAGTACAAACCCTCCTCCCCCTATAGAACCTGGTGTCCAGGATACGCCATTAAACTTTAGCACACTATTTAGTATAGGAGCCACAGGATCTATTGGTATGGATTGCAACTTTGCTACTGCAGGATTAGGATAAGTACCAGACAAATCACCTCCTGCTATTCCATTTGGAGGCAGCGCAGCGGGAATAACAGGAATAATACCTGGAGCTAGTTTAGCAAGTGTAACTGATCCATCTAAAATTTTAGCCGTAGTCACTTTATCATTACCAATTGAAGGATTAGGGTAAGTACCAGAAAGATCACCACCGGCTGCACCATTTGGAGGCAAGGCAGTTGGAATAACGCCTGGTGCCAGCTTAGGAAGCGTAACCGAACCATCTAATATTTTAGCTGTTGTCACCTTATCATTACCAATTAAAGGATTGGGATAATTACCGGATAAATCACCTCCGGCAGGTCCGGTAAGTACACCATTTGCTCCGGCTGGCCCTTGAACACCTTGCGGCCCCTGCACCCCAATAGGTCCTTGTATACCCTGCGGACCGGGATTGCCTGCTGCAGCAAACAATGCAAATGGTACACTCATCAATTGCGTAGTACCTAAATCATTAAAAACACCATTTCCAAGTGCAAGCTCAACCTTTAAATACTGATTGGCATTTTGCCAGGGCACGCCAGTAAAAGTTCCTGTAGAAGGTGTTCCTTTTCCAAGTTGCAATGTAAAGAGTCCAAGCTGATTGGTACTCACAGCATGTTGTTCAACATATTGGGCAGGCCCATTAGCAGCACCACCTAATATGGAAATCTTTACTTTAACGGCTTGATTAGATAGTACTGTTCCATTTGTATTTCTGGCAACAGCCTGATAATTTATCCCCTTCAATCCATCCTGAGCATTAACCCAATGTATTCCTACAAAGAGAATAAACGTAATAGTAAAACATATTCTTTTCATGTCTTTAATGATTTTAGATGCTTTTTACTGATGTTATTATATTTAGATGTTTTTGATTCTATTTGATAAAGCTCTACTTCTCTATTATTTTTTTGTCGAAAGCTCATTAGCACCAGGTGTATAGCTTAGCGTGAACCTCATTGTATTTCTCAACACATACCTATCACCACTGGGGAATACATAGCTTATATCAATGCGTATGGGACGCACTTTAAATCCAAGTCCCGCGGCAAAATGCTGGCGGTTTCCTTTCTTGGGATCTTCGTATAAATAGCCCGTTCGGATAAACAATTGATCATAGTAGGAGAATTCTAATCCACCCGAAAAAACAAATTCTGACAATTCTTCTTTAAACCCACCTGGTGCATCAAAAAGGGAGGTAAACAACGCACTTGGCACACTCCTGTTGGGGTCCCGCCCCTTTTCAATCTGATTCGTGAGATCACCATTTTCATCTCTTTTATACCTTGGTGGCGTAGGTACCATCAATTTATTCACATCAGCCAATAAGGTAAGCCTGTTGTCAGGATCAGTGTAAAAGGTATAACCTGCCCCAATCCTTAAATTCATAGGTAAAAAAGTAGTTTCTTGTTCGCTATATTTGAGCTTAGTCCCAATATTGCTAAGATTTATACCCCAGCTAAAACGTCTTGCATATTTCCCACTTTGCAAATCTTTTTCCGAGTAAATGGAGATATCTGCAGCAAAGGCACTGGTACGTTGTAAAAGCAAATTATTGTAATTCCCATTACCCAAATCACTTCTAAAAAACCTACCGGTTAGGGCCATTGCAAACGTTTCTCCAAGTTTTCGTGCATAACTGGCATCAATAGCAAACTCGTTGGCTTTATATTCTTGCAGCATATTGCCAAGCTCATCTCTAAAATTGATCATCCCGAGATCGAGGTACTTCACCGAAAGGCCTATGGCTTCTCTTTCGTTCAGTTTTCTAAAGGCAGATAAATAGCCTAGTTTTGCATCTTTAGTCAGTTCCCGCATCCATGGAGTATAGGATAGGCTGAAGCCCATATTATCGGCAAAACTCAATTTTGCGGGATTAAGGTATATAGAATTGGCATCAGCTGATAAGCCTGTCCCAGCCTCAGCAACACCTGCAGATCTGGCGTCCGGACTTAGAAGAAGAAATGAGGCTCCGCTGGTTACTACCCGGTTGTCTTCCTGAGCAATACTGTACTGGCACCAACCTACCAGGCAAACCATTAGGCTTGCAATAAGGTAAATCTTAGGTTTCATAAGCTTATTGTATGACCAATTTTTCGCTATAATTTTTATTCCCTGCTTTGACCACCACATAGTATAAACCTGGGGCAAAACCAGTCAAGGGTAGTGGATAACGAACTTTTCCGGCAAGCATATTTATTGCAATATTTTTAAGCGTTTGCCCGGCATTATTAACCAGCTGAATATTCACCTGAGTGTCTTCCAGTAAATCAAACTCCAATTTGGTTTGGCTATTTGCCGGATTGGGAAATACTATAAAGCCTGTTACCAAAATGGGGTCCGGTATAGCATTATTCCCTGCTACTTCGGGCTGTTGGAAACCCTGGGTAAGTAATACCGATGAATTTTGGAGTGTAGCAACAACAACTTCACCAACAGTATACTGAATAATGGTTTTGTTGAGGACAACTCCTGATCCAGTGGTAGCTGTAACGGATCGGGATAGTTGCTGAGCGGAAGCTGTACTGCTGACCGCCAGCATAGCATAAGTAAATAGATGTTTTTTCATAGTTTGAGCGATGTTTAGATAGAACACACAGCAAGCGCTAAGCATAACTAAAGTTGCTCAAACTCGAAAAATAGAAATAGTAAAAAAACGACAATTTTCATAAAATATCGTTGATTTTGCAGCCATCATTTTTTTATGCCTGCAATAGTAATTTTATTTTGTAATGGCGGCCTTAACCCCTAATGTAAACCATGAGCCCGGCATCGGCACTGCCCCTGCTTCAATATACTGCACATTAAAAAGGTTTGCACCATCAGCGTAAATACTGTAATGCTTTTGTTTAAAAGCTATTCTAGCATCCATTACCACGTAATCCTTATAATTGATACGTTCATTGTAACGACTAGTTACTGTTAAAGAAAATAGCTTATAAAAATCAGCACTTATTGTACCACTCAACTGGTTCCTTAAACTCTCTAAAGCATAGCGTGAGAAAACCGCTGTTACCAAAGTCTTTTTAAAACTTGGGTTTAAATTAGTGTATGAAGCACCAAGCCTAACATTGCCCAATGCACTTTGTATAGCTGGCATTAACGTATAATCTGCACTTAAGGTAAAGCCTTTGGTATCAACCCTGCTAAAATTTTGAGGCTGCCAAGGGTCAGTCTGCAACGTTTTTACCCAATCTATGAAATTGTCTATCTTACGAACAAAATAACTGGCATTCAATGCCAGATGTTCATTGTTAAACTTTAGTCCACCTTCTGCGTATTGCGATTTCTCTGGCCTTAGCTGATCGTTACCAATATTTGTTGGCCCTTTATAGTACAAGTCTGTATAAGTTGGTAAGCGCTGTCCTGTACCCACGTTTGCAAACACCCGCCAGTTGCCATAAAAATTATAGCCTGCATCTAACCCGGGGAAAACCTGCCAACCATAATCTGAGTTGTAATTGGTATACACACCTGCATTAACTAATAAGCGTGCCACAGGCTCAAATTTATACTCTGCAAACATACCTGCGTTATTACGGTTTCTTTTGCCCAGATTTGTACTATTAATACGCTCTGTTCTGGCTTCGAAGCCCAGCCCAAAGGTTCCTATTTTAGTCTGTATGGTATTGTTCAGTTCCGCATCAAACACATTAGTTTTGTGCAGATTATGGAACTTATCTGGCGTTTGTTTGATATATAAATAATCATCTACATTATTCCTGTAACTGATTCTTGGTACGATTGTCCAGTTTTCACTTAATTTAGTCGTATAGGCAATCGAAGCTAGCGCAGTTTTTACTGTTTCTTCGGATTCCTTATCACCTGGTGAAGAGTAAAAAGCATTGGCACCAAAATTATTGGAGATATACCCACCAAGAACATCAATTACATCCGTTTTCCCTATCGCATATTTCCCCTGGTAATAAACCTTTTGATTGTTAAAAGCCGTATTGTATCGGTAACCATTGCCTGCTTCCTGACCTGCTGATAATAAATGGCTCGATCCGTTGAGTACTAAATTGCCACTGGCACGTACCCCATAATTATAATATTTATCTCCGGATGCGTTATTCTTAAAACTGCTTCCTGCAAATAAATTTGCCAAAACGCCGCTTTGTGCAGGATTACGTGTTACAATATTGATAGCACCTGTTAAAGCATTAATGCCGTAAACCCTCGATGCCGATCCTCGTAAAACTTCAATATGATCTATGTCATCCATATTGATCGGCAAATTCATCATGTTATGCCCTGTTTGTGGATCAGAGACCTTAATTCCATTAATCAAAACTAAGGATTGATCAAATGTACCGCCATCTATGCTGATATCTGCCTGCAAACCACCGGGTCCACGTTGACGAACATCCACACCGGACACATAACTCAATAGCTCACTAATTGATCGGGCAGGCAACGTTTTAATTTTCTCCCGGTCAATAATCCAAATGTTTCTATTTTGTTTAGAAAAAGGTAACTGAAGCCTATTTTCTTTTACAACGACTTCATTCAGTTTATTAATGGTATCCCCTTTTAATTTAATGGGCTGTTGTGCATGAACAGATAATATTGAGAACGTTGAGGACAGAATTACAGGGAGAGCAACACGTTTTAAAGACATCATATTTTAATTTCGAGCGGCAAATATAATACTCCTTTTATATTTCTATTATGCATTAATCCTAAACGAAGGATAGTAAAGGCCGATTGACCCGCCTAATATAGTAGCAAAACCCGCTAAAAGAAAAAAGCGGGAATAATCCTCCGACTATTCCCGCTCATCTAAATTAACGCTCTCAAATATATAGACGCTCTTTTAAATAGAATATTGTATAATACTAAAATTTTATTTTAATTCTATCCCGGCTTATATTAGGTTATGTTATATTTAGCTTATGAAACCAACGCTAACGACCACATTACTAATAGGAGTCCTGTGTTTAACAGGTTCTTTATCCTTTGCCCAAACCAAGGATTTATTTAATGGAAAAGATTTAACAGGATGGCATAGTGATGTGCCTGATAAAGATAAAAACCCTGATATTAAACCCTCATTTATTGTACGCAATGACATGCTGGTTAGCATGGGCGATCCTCGAGGTCACCTGATTACTGATGCAAACTATAAAAACTACCGCATAGAAGTTCAGTATCGTTTTTCGGCAAAACCGGGAAATTGCGGGGTATTGGTACACGCATCCACACCAAGGGCGCTTTATAATATGTTCCCAAAATCAATAGAAGTACAAATGCAACATAAAAATGCCGGTGATTTTTGGTGTATTGAAGAAGACATTACAGTACCTGATATGGAAGCCAGACGTGGTCCAAAAGAAAGCTGGGGAGTAAACGGCAATAAACAACGTCGGATAAAGAAGCTAGCTGATAGTTTGGAAAAACCTGTTGGCAAATGGAATAAAATGGTAGTAGAGTGTCTGGACGATAAAGTGAAAGTTTGGGTAAACGATAAACTGGCAAATTATGGCACGAACTGTACAGCTCAAAGTGGACAAATAGCATTGCAAGCAGAAGGTTCGGAAGTAGAATTTAGGAAGATTGTACTTAAACCGATTAAGAAATTAAGCAAAGACTAATCTTGGGGAGTTTACAGTTTGCCTGTAATATTTTTTTAATATCATATACTGACTGTTATGATAATGCGTTTTCCTAAATATAAATCCACGGTAATTTTATTTGTAAATCAATTTACTTTTGCATTATGGCGTCCAAATCTACATCCGAAAGAAAAACAGCATTATTTAAATGGCTGAAAAAAGTTGGAGTATGGGGATTCCTTTTCTTTCTGATTAAAGGCCTGATATGGCTTGCATTGGGGTATTCGGTAATTAAATAATTGAACGTTCATAGTACCCTTTAGCTTAGCGACCAGCAGCATCAATAAATAATATTTTGATTTACAATAAATTACACTACCTTTGTTGAATATTTAAATAATAATACAATGCAACAAGGAACAGTAAAATTCTTCAATGAGACAAAAGGTTTTGGATTTATCATCCCTGCTAATGGTGATGCCGAAATTTTTGTTCATTCTTCTGGCTTAATAGATAGTATTCGTGAGAATGATTCTGTTAGTTATGACATCGAGCAAGGTAAAAAAGGCTTGAACGCAATTAATGTTAAGATTAGCTAATCAAAATATTTATAAATTGTTAAAAACATCCACCTGTTGAGGTGGATGTTTTTTTTTGACCCTACTATTGCATACTGTTCTGTAATTTTGCGAAGCAAGCTATTTCTGTCAAATAGCTTCATCACATTAATATCTTTTAAACTATGGAAACTCTAAATAACAAAACAGCGCTGATTACGGGTGCGGGTAAAGGTTTAGGCAAAGCAATAGCCCTTACCCTTGCGGCAGAGGGTGTAAACCTGGCGCTTGTGGCCAGAACAGTTAGCGACCTTGAAAAAGTAAGCGAGCAAGCCAAACAAATTAATCCTGCTATTAAAGTTGTATATGCTACTGCAGATGTTGCTAACCTTGATGAGGTAACTGCTGCCTGTGCAAAAATTACAACGGAAATTGGCAACATAGATATCCTGGTGAACAATGCAGGTATAGCCAAATTTGGTAAATTCCTGGATCTGGAAGTTAGCGATTGGGAAAGCATTATAAAAACCAATTTATTTGGTCCCTACTATTTTATTAAGCAAATCTTACCTCAAATGCTGGAACGTAAAAACGGTGATATTGTAAATGTTTCTTCAACAGCAGGACTTAAAGGTTCTCCGTTAACAAGTGCCTACAGTGCGTCCAAGTTTGGTCTGATTGGCCTATCGGAGTCATTGATGTTCGAAGCAAGAAAGTCTAACGTACGCGTATTCACACTTACTCCTAGTACTATTGCAACAGATTTGGCAATAGAAAATAAGCTTACCGATGGCAATCCAGACTCAACCCTTCAACCGCAAGATTTTGCAGAGCTGTTGGTGGCACATTTAAAACTTCCAAACCGTGCATTGGTTAAAGATGTTAGCCTTTGGTCTACAAACCCATAAAAGTAGAAAAGCCGCTAGTTGCGGCTTTTCTACTTTTATGGGTTAATGCAATTTGACGGATCAATTCAGAGAAACGTAAAGTTCATTTTGTGTTAACCATTTGCCATTTACCTTACGCCACATTGCGGCATAATTACCGTAATATTTATCATTTTTATAATTCCATGTTCCACTTTCCCAAGCTGTATCCCCCGCCTTGCTGATGGTTATGACATCTGGAATGCGTTCAAACAATGGGCTACTATTTGAGAACATATATTTCCAGTTAGCAGCAATTTTAGCTTTTCCAACCGTATAACTGCCATCTCCGGCAATCTGCACAAAATCTTTCATCCAATGTTTCGAAACTCCTGCCACATCTTTTTTTGCTATACACCTGTTTGAGTCAAGCCTTGCTTGTTTAATTAATAAAGTATCTGTTGAATTCATTAGACCTGTATCTTCATTTTGTCGCACAATGTAAGAACTTTTACGCATCTAATGTGTTCTAACCTATATCAAACTCTAAAAACATGGGACTATTAAAGACAGCATTAATAGGCGCCGCAGTATACGGCGCTATTAAGTATATTACAAAAAAAGATATCAATGGACGTTCATTAGCAGATGACCTTAAAGATAAGGCACCGGAATGGATGGAAAAAGTCAAAAGCGTAAAAGATGAGTTCAAAGCAGAATTGGGACGTCAACGATATTAGCAACAGCTACTATAGTAACTGTTGCTGTTTCATAAAGTCCTGCTCTTCTTTAGTAATATGATCATCATCAATTGCTGGAGCAGCGGTAATACCTACTACTTTTAATTCATCCAAAATATCTACAAAATTCTTGTAGTGTGCTCCTGCTGTGGGCTTAATGATTACAAATAAAGACTTTTTAGGATTGTTGACATTTACAGCATCAACTTTCATCTTATTTTTTAAAATAGATTGCCTTACATCCTCAATACTTTCAATTACAGGTTGGCTTTTGCCGGCTTCTCCCATGTACCATGCAACTTTATTGTCTTTACCAAGCAAAATAGTCATTGAGCGGGAGGCAGGAACAGGTTCCTGTATATCATCAACAGGCTCATCCGGCTTTACAACATCCATTGCTACTGGTTTAGATAGTGATGTCGTGAGCATAAAAAAAGTAATCAGCAAAAATGCAAGATCAACCATAGCGGTTAAATCAACTTTAGGAACCGCTCTTCTGTTCGGGGAAACGTTTAATTCGGCCATAATCTTTTGTTTTAGGTTTAAAAGAGTGATGCACAAGAAAGCCGAATTCCATAAATTAAATATATGGAGCGCAGTATTTGGTAAGGGAAATTTACAAAGAAGTAGGCCGTTTGGCTTCCTTAAGTCTTCTTTCTACAAATGACTTCTCTAAAAGGAGTTCTTCATTTTTAGGGTCGAAAGTTAACCCCTCTTCAAATTGCTCCAAGGCCAACTGGTATTGCTCTAAACGATTATAAACCCATCCAAAGCCTCTAAAGACATCCGGATTTTTAGGGTTTAACATCCATGCCTGGTTAAGCCTATACATAGCAGTTTGCAAATCATCATGGTTAAGGTAATCACAGGCTTTCAAAAAATAATGATTGGATGCAGAATCTGCACTCCCGTCTTTATCTATAACCGTCTTTAAGAAGATCCTATCCGCCTCAATTTGTTCCGGAGTTTTAACCTTATTTCCGTATTTTGGATAGAGACGGATGTCTTCCTTAGCCACTTCCAACCATTCTTTGTAAGGTATTTTTTTTCTTACCGCAGATACAGCGGCATTTGAGGTTGAAGAAGACAATGTCGACTCACACGAGGTAAAAATTACCGCTAATATCATAACAGAGAGGCATTTAATCATAGAATAAAGGTATGTTTTTTTTGAAATAAAAAAAATATACCTTCATATTAATGATAAATCAATCATTAAACCCTATCAAAACTGAAATACAGTTGATTATATTCGCTATTAAATCGTGCATATGGAAACCATAGTGATATTAACAGGTGCTGGCATTAGCGCTGAAAGTGGACTCAAAACCTTCAGGGATTCCAATGGTTTATGGGAGAATTATCGCATCGAAGATGTTGCTACACCCGAAGCCTGGTTGCGTAACCCGGAACTTGTACAACAGTTTTACAATGAACGTCGAAAATCGGTGTTGGAAGCACAACCCAACGAAGCACATAAGGCACTTGCAAGATTACAGGACAAATACAATGTTCAAATCATTACTCAAAATATCGATGATTTACATGAACGAGCGGGCTCAAAAAACGTACTACATTTACATGGAGTGATTACCCGATCGCAGTCGGATGTCGAACCTAACTTAACCTACCCTATACCCGGCTGGGAACTGCGTTTTACCGATCTTTGTGTCCATGGAAAACCACTTCGTCCACATGTGGTATGGTTTGGTGAAGCGGTGCCTAATATGGTGTTTGCCTCCCGGCTGTGCCGTAAAGCTAATGTGTTTGCGGTAATAGGAACGAGCTTACAGGTGTATCCTGCTGCTGGTTTAACAGAATATGTACCAAAAGAAACGATCAGGTACGTAATTGATGTAAATGTGCCTCATATTTCAGGTAGTGATCACCTCAAAAAGATTGAACAGCCGGCCACTATTGGGGTTCCAATCATGGTTGAAGAGCTTTTGGCCCGCAGGTAGTGTAATCAATCCATTCCCAATTATCCCACAAATTGTTTGTAACTTTGGAGCATCATTAAAAGATCCTCATGGCAGTATTACATAGAAAAGAAGAGAAAATTGAAGTTGTGCTTAGTAAACTTCCTAAAGATTACACTGATAAACAGTTTGTTGACATGTTTATTCAACTTTACTCGAAAGACTGGGGAAAGATTAAAGCCAATTACATCAAACAATCACAGGATAAAGAACCAGGCACCATCATTACGATGCCTAAGCCTGAAATCTATCTGAAAAATATACTCAAAGTATACCTGGAGAATTCTAAGGCATAAAGAGACAAAAAAAGCCTTTCAGTAAAAGATACAATATCTCATTTACTGAAAGGCCAGGTAGAATAGCAATTACTTTTAAGCTAAAATGCCTTCTGCTTTTTCCAGAACTAACTTTAACCCATCTTTATGTTTACCTCCGGCAGTTGCATAAAAGGGTTGTCCACCCCCACCACCTTGAATATCTTTAGCCAATTCGCGTACAATATTTGATGCATTCAGGCCTTTATCTTTTACCAGATTTTCCGACAACATCACCGTAATACCCGGTTTATCATCAATCAAAGTTGTAAATACAAGGAACAAGTCATCAACCATATCCTTTACAGCAAATGCCAGGTTTTTAACTGCATCTGCATTAGGTAAGTCGACATGAGTAGCAATCAAATTAACACCATTAACGGTTTTAAGGTGATGTACGATTTCATGTTTAAGGTTAGCAGATTGCTCTAACACAGCTTTCTCTACATCCTTTTTCAACTTATTATTCTCTTCAATTAAAGCAGAAACCGCTAAAGTCAAATCTTTATTACCTTTTAACAAAGCGCGCAATTCATTCAACTCTCTGTTCTGATCTAAAACAAATGCTTCAGCCTTATCTGCTGTGATTGCTTCTATACGTCTCACACCTGCAGCTACGGCACTCTCAGAGGTGATTTTAAAATAACCAATCTGACCTGTAGCCTTAACGTGCGTGCCACCACAAAGTTCTTTAGAGTAATGGTCATCAAATGTTATGATACGAACCAGATCACCATACTTCTCTCCAAACAAAGCCGTTACGCCGCTTGAGATCGCCTGGTCATAAGGCACATATCTCTGCTCCTTCAATGGGATATTCTCTCTCACTTTCTGATTCACCAGATGCTCTATTTGAGCCAGTTCCTCATCGGTAACCTTAGCAAAATGTGAAAAGTCGAAACGTAGATAATCAGCGTTGACCAATGATCCCTTCTGGTTCACATGCGCACCCAATACTTTTTTCAATGCTGCATGCAGTAAATGCGTTGCAGTATGGTTATCCTGCGAAAGTAGACGTTTATTCTCATCTATAACAGCCCAGAAATGCCCTTCAACATCTTCAGGTAAAGTATCAGCATAATGTACAATTACACCGTTCTCCTTTTTAGTATCGGTAATTTCAACGAAGAAAAGACGACTATGATCTTCCAGACGACCTGTATCACCTACTTGTCCGCCACTTTCTGCATAGAAAGGCGTTTTACTCAATACGATCTGGTATTGTTCTTTTCCCTTTGCAATCACCTTACGGTATTTAATAATCTCCGTTTCAGCTTCGAAATCATCATACCCAACAAACTCAACTTCCAGATCGGGATTAACCAATACCCAGTCGCCTGTATCTACAGCTGTTGCAGCACGCGAGCGTTCTTTTTGTTTAAGCAACTCTTTATTGTACCCATCCATATCAACGATCCAGCGTTGCTCTCTGGCCATCAATTCTGTCAGATCTATCGGGAAGCCATAAGTATCCTGCAATTCAAATGCAAACTCTCCTGAGATCACCATTTGATCTTTCAGAATGCTGTATACCCACTGGTCTTCAAATGGTTTTTCAAGTTCAATGGCATTCTCAGCCATTAGCAATTCTCCTTGCTTTTTAGTATAATTATCAAAGCGTTGGATACCTGTGGCTAAAGTTCTTAAGAAGGAAACTTCTTCTTCCAAAACTACCTTTTGGACAAAATCCTGCTGTAACGCCAACTCATCAAAAACACCTTTAAACTGCTCAGCCAAAACCGGAACCAGTTCATTTAAAAAAGGATCTTTTAAGTTGAGGAAAGTATAGGCATAACGAACAGCGCGACGTAAAATACGACGGATTACATAACCTGCTTTATTGTTTGAAGGCAACTGTCCATCTGCAATCACAAAAGAGATTGCACGGATATGGTCGGCCATTACACGCATGGCAATATCGGTTTTTTCGTCTGCTCCATATTCAATTCCTGCCTTAGCAGCAATAAACTGAATTAATGGTTGAAAAACGTCAGTATCGTAATTAGATGATTTTTCCTGTAACACACGTACCAAACGCTCAAAGCCCATTCCGGTATCAACATGTTGAGCAGGCAACAGCTGCAACGAACCGTCTTTAAGGCGGTTAAATTGCATAAATACATTGTTCCAAATCTCAATTACCTGGGGATGATCAGCATTAACGAGTGACTTACCATCAACAGCTTTACGTTCCTCATCCGAGCGGCAGTCTACATGGATCTCAGAACACGGGCCACATGGTCCCGTATCGCCCATTTCCCAGAAATTATCTTTTTTATTTCCCAATATAATGCGTTCTTCCGGCACATACTGCTTCCAAAGCTCATAGGCTTCTGTATCTCTTGGTAGACCTTCCTTCTCATCTCCTTCAAAAATAGACACATAAAGCTTATCTTTTGGTATTTTATAAACTTCAGTCAACAATTCCCAGCTCCAGGCAATGGCTTCTTTTTTAAAGTAATCACCAAAGCTCCAGTTACCAAGCATCTCGAACATTGTATGGTGATAAGTATCAATACCCACCTCTTCCAGGTCATTGTGTTTTCCGGAAACACGAAGACAGCGCTGCGTATCGGTAACCCGAGGGTATTTAATAGTTGCTTCACCTAAAAACAAATCCTTAAACTGGTTCATCCCTGCGTTGGTAAACATCAGGGTTGGATCATTTTTAACTACAATTGGTGCAGATGCAACGATATGGTGTTGTTTCGATTCAAAAAATTTTAAGTATGCCTGTCTGATTTCCTTAGCTGTCATCCTTCTCTTGATTTATATTGAGCAAAATTAACATATTATTGGATTATTTCGCTAAGATACATTTACATTAAGCGCAAAATCCCCTGTGATTTTTTTTCAATCTGTGCATTGATACTTGCATAACTTTTCCTAAGTTTGAATACTTTAAATAAAACCTGTAATCAACTAATAATCAACACAAAAATATGCCTTATAAAGAAAGGGAAATAAATAAAATGTATTACACCATGGGTGAAGTAACCGAAATGTTTGGTGTCAACGCATCTCAAATCCGCTTTTACGAAAAGGAATTCGATGTGCTGCAACCCAAGAAAAACAAAAAGGGCAACAGGTTATTTACTCCCGAGGACATTGAAAACTTAAAAATCATTTTCCACCTGGTTGATGACAAAGGTTTCACCTTAAAAGGTGCCAAAGAGCATTTAAAAACAAATAGTGGTGAGGTTAAGGAAAACCAAAAGATCATTGCTTCGCTTGAAAAGCTAAAGGACTTCTTACTAAAGCTTAACGAAGAAATTTAATTTATTTCTTAATTATTTTTTTATTCAGTAAATTCTACGGTGATTTGGCCAATTTAAGCTAATCACTATGAGAATGTTATGCTTGTTGCTTCTGCTACAAGGCGGAATGAGCGCTATCGCTCAAGAAGAAGAAAAAATCAGGGACCTCATCGAGCATCTTGCCGAAAATTCATCGGAAGGCGAAGACCTGTCGGAATTCACAGACCGAATCAGCTTCTTTCGTAAACATCCCATAAACCTTCACAAAACCTCTCCCGAAGAGCTAAAAAATCTGATCTTTCTTTCTCCACTTCAGATCAGTAATTTCTTCAGCTACATCGCAAATACCAAACTAGTCAACGTTTTGGAATTGCAGGCTATCCCTGGCTTTGATCCGGAAACCATCAACAAACTACTACCCTTCGTAACCATAAGCACATTGGAGGGCTATGAGCAGTTAAAATTAAAAAAACTAATACAGACGAGTAATCATGACTTGATTTTACGATACGGGCGCTTACTCCAGCAACAGAAAGGTTTTAGAGACCTACCTGGCAGCAGATACCTGGGAACTCCCGAAAAATTACTATTGCGCTATAGATTCAATAACCATGACATCCTATCTGCCGCACTGGTAATGGCAAAGGATGCCGGAGAGCAGCTTTTCAATTGCAACACAGGATTAGATCACCTTTCGGCCAACATAGCCTTATTTAAGCTTGGACGGGTTAAAAAACTAATTATTGGAGACTATAGTTTACAATTTGGCCAGGGACTAACCTTATGGTCAGGATTTGCTTTTGGGAAAGGCCCTGATGTAACCAGTGTGGCCGCCAAAGATGTTGGCATAAAACCTTACACTTCAGCCAGCGAAGCCTCCTTTTTCCGTGGAATAGCAAGCACCATTAACCTTGGCCGCAACATCCATCTAAGCCCTTTTATATCCGTCAGGAGACTTGATGCGAGTCTAAAAGCCACAGCAGACAACAACTACACACTTTCCAACATTATTATAACCGGCCTACATCGCACACAAACAGAACTTAAGAACCAAAGATCATTGAAGCAAGTAGTATACGGAGGGGCGCTACAATATATCACGGACAACCTAAATATTGGATTTATCACCTATCAATCCGACTACCAACACCAATTCATTACCGGCACACAACTGTACAACAAGTACAGTTTTACAGGCAAACATCTAACCAATACCGGATTGCACTACAATTACACTTTTAGAAACACCTACTTTTATGGAGAACTGGCATACAGCGTGGGCACAGGGCACGCTTTTATTAATGGTGCTATGACGACCCTATCCCGTAAACTATCTGTTGTATTATTGCACCGCAATTATAGCAAAGATTACCATAATTTCTTTAGCAGAGCTGTTGGTGAAGGCTCAGAAACCAATAATGAAAGGGGCTGGTATGTAGGCCTAAATTATTTATTACCGAGAAACCTGAGCTGGTCGGTTTATGGCGACTATTTCAAATTCCCCTGGTTAAAATATCGGGTCGATTCGGCCTCTGCCGGCTACGAAGTACTGAGCCAACTGACCTATACAAAAGGAAAAAATTTTAAGTCAGCACTAAGATTTAAGAGAGAACAAAAACAGCAAAACCCAAATGCAGGCAGTACTTATCATCATCTGGAGGAAGTATTGAAACAAACCTATCGCTTAGAAACAACCTGGAAACCTAATCGAAAGTTAAACTTTCAACAACGAACAGAAATAACTCAATATCAAAAAGGTATAAATCAAAAAGAATCAGGAATATTAGTATATACAGACGTACATTACACCCCAACAGCATCCAAATTATCGGGAAATATACGTCTGGCTTATTTCAAAACCTCATCTTACAACAGCAGAATTTATGCTTACGAAAGCGATGTTTTATACGGTTCCAGTTCAGGGATTTATTCCGGCAATGGTATCCGTAGTTTTATAAATGCCCGATACCGACCATTCAAAAAAATAGATATCTGGCTTAGGTACGCGTGCTTCACTTATAAAAATACAGCAACAATCGGCACCGGACTGGATGAAATAGAGGGAAACAGAAAAACAGAGGTTAAAGTGCAACTGAGGTATCAATTTTAATGGACGGCTTTAAAGACATAGCCAAAACAGAGATCGTTTTCGTAAGGATATTGATCCCGTTTGCAATGGGTATACTTAGTTTTTATAGCCGGGAAACTCACTTTCTTTTCTATCACCTACTTTTCCTTAACCTATGTTTATTCACCACATTATTTATAATAAACATCAGTTATAATAAGATAAATATCCATCGCCACAAAGGCATTAATGGAGTAATACTTCATGGTTTTCTATTCATTTCAGGAAGTTTATCTTCTATTTCATATAATGACCATATAAACACTGATTACTACGCATTTAAAAAATCAAAATACTTAAAAATC
This sequence comes from Candidatus Pedobacter colombiensis, assembly GCA_029202485.1. Classification (NCBI taxonomy): domain Bacteria; kingdom Pseudomonadati; phylum Bacteroidota; class Sphingobacteriia; order Sphingobacteriales; family Sphingobacteriaceae; genus Pedobacter; species Candidatus Pedobacter colombiensis. Next base: position 2,884,419 of record CP119313.1, read on the forward strand.
AGAATTATTGACGAACCACAAAACAGACAAAATATAATTCTGTTCAATGCCTTTACCACCAAATCAACACGCCTAACTAACTCACTAACAGACAAAAACAATAACACTCACCTTTTTCATAAGGCTTCCGGAAAAATAAGAGTGACAATCATGAATAATAGCAGCAATCCGCTCGCCCTAAAGTATGGTGATGAGCTGATCATACCTGCCAGATTTTCTGAAATCCCGCCCCCTCTCAACCCTGCTGAGTTTGATTTCAAATCATGGCTGGCTACTCAGAACATTTACCATCAAACCATTTTAAAGCAACAGGAATTAGTCAGACTAAACATCAATACCGGAAACAAACTGATTGCCTTTGCTTTGGAACTAAGGGCAAAGCAAGTAGCGCTATATCGTAAGCTCATCAAAAACGACGATGCATTTGCAGTTGCTTCCACCTTAATATTGGGATACAGAGCAGATTTAAGTCCTGAAATGCTTGATACCTATTCAAAAACAGGCACCATACATGCCCTATCCGTTTCAGGAATGCATGTGGGCTTAATTTATCTTGTACTTAACCAGCTATTGTATTTCCTAAACAGAAAGCAAATCACCAGAATTATAAAAACCACAGTTATCCTAGGTCTAATTTGGTTCTACACACTACTCACAGGCCTCTCCCCCTCTGTACTTCGTTCAGCTGTTATGATTTCAGTATTCATAGTAGCCAAATTATTCGCCAAAACTACCAATAGCTATAACATTATTGCATTTGCTGCTTTTTGTTTATTAATCTACAACCCTTTCCTGATATGGGATGTAGGCTTCCAGCTTTCTTTCCTTTCAGTTTTAGGTTTAATTTATCTACAACCTAAAATCGAAGGCTGGTTTCATCCGAAAAACACCTGGATAAATAAAATATGGGGTACTATTGCTATGTCTTTAGCCGCACAATTGGCTACTTACCCCCATAGTGTGTACTACTTCCATCAGTTCCCTATTTATTTTTCACTCAGCAACCTATTTATTACGATCCCTACGGCCTTAATAATGTATATTGGGATTATTATATTACTTTTTAAATTGGACTGCCTAGGACCACTATTTGAATGGCTCATTAACTTTACAAATCTTGGATTAGATCGAATAGCCCAATTGCCTTTTTCGGGTGTATCTGCTATCTGGATCAGCAAAACAGAATTGATGGTGCTATGTACCGCTTTAATCCTCTTTATTATGGCGCTCAGCGAGGGAAAAAAACGACTGCTGATTACAGCTACAATACTATTTGCATGCCTGCAAAGCATTATGACTTATGATAAGGTATATGCCTTTCATCAAAAAAAGACCATTAGGTTTAATTTAAGGAAAAATTATGCTGTCGCACTGATTTGTTCCCGAAAAGCCATTTTGTTTACAGATTTACAGTCAGGAAGTAAGGTTTTCAAGTATTTTGTTAAACCTGCTCTTGATCAGCATAAGGTAACTCAAATTCAATTCAAGGAAGTCACTGCTTTTATGGAATTAAAAAACAATTAGAAAAGTATGCTTTCCATCTTTAAAATCATAACTAAGCTCAAAATCATACTGAGAGCAGATCTGATAAGATATTGCCAGCCCCAACCCTATTCCTTCAGAAGCGGCATTTTTGTAGAACCTTTCAAATGCCTGATCCGATAACCGCTCTGCACTACCTGTATTGCTGACCCTTAATTCCTTATCGTTCAGCTGCACGATAATCTCACCTCCATTATAATTATGACGAATAGCATTGCTAAACAGGTTATTGATCAATATATCTGCGAGATACCTATTCATATTCACCTCCTTATATTCCAATTGTTGACTGAGTACAATACCTTGTGCCTGCATCAACTCCTGAAACTGCCTGAGCTTTTGTGCTATAAGTTCTTTCAAATTGATCAGTTCCTGATCTCCTGCTATCATGTTATTTTCTAATTTAGCCAACAACAACAGCGACTGATTTAATCTTGACAAGCGACTAACAGCCAAATAAATATCCTCAATCACCTCTCCTTGCACATTAGTAAAAGTTTCCGTCTGGATTAAAGTATCCAGCTTAGAGTTAATCACCGCAAGCGGCGTCAACATTTCATGCGATGCATTATCAGTAAAGGTTTTCAGTTCTCTATAATCCTGTTTCACCCTTGAAGACATCGCAATAACCGCCTGATTCAGTTCTCTAAATTCATCAATATTTGTATCGTCCGCAACAACCTCACCCTTATCAGCCAGATTAAAAGCCTTCATTTGCTTTAATACGGTATAAAATGGCCTCCATAAATTCCTAAGTAAAAACCGGTTGATCAGCATCAATGTAACCAGAAGCACAACCGTAACCCCAAGAGTGATCATAAAAATCATCCTGACCAGGTCTTCTGCCTCCACACGTGATTTGGTAATTGAAATCCTATAGAGCTCTCCCCTTACATTCAAAGAAGTAATTAATGTCCTTCCAGGCTCATGTTCCTTCTCCGTCTTATTAAAAAAAGAGGTATTAAAAAAACTGCGTTCAACTGTATCCCCAGGCTTCACGAGCTGATAAACTACTTTCTGATCTTTAAAATTTTCTGCCAGTGGTAGCTTGCCAAACGTTTCAACATAAGCAGCAATCTCATCCTCCTCTGTTACCAGATCTTTATCTACCCGGTCTGTTAAAATAAAATGGATCACTGTATAATAGATTACACCGGTAAATACAAGTATAATGATAGAGGCAAGTAACGTCACCCTATTGTACTTAGCTAGCAACCTCATTGGCTTTCGAACTTATAACCTATACCATACATAGATTTGATGTAATCCGGGCAACCAGCTTCCATCATTTTTTTTCTTAAATTCTTAATGTGGGTATAAATGAAATCAAAATGATCCACAAGATCAATTTCATCACCCCACAAATGTTCAGCAAGTGCATTTTTAGAAATCACCTTACCTCTGTTTGAAATAAAATAAACCAACAAATCATATTCCTTCCGTGTAAGGATTAATGTATGATCAGCAACATCAACCCTCATGGCCAAAGTATCAATACTTATCTCATTAAACACCATAACATTGCTGCCATTATAACTCTTTCTTCGAACAATAGCCATTACCCTTGCTTTTAGCTCAGACAAGTGAAATGGTTTAATCAGATAATCATCAGCACCGAGGTTCAGACCATCCAGCTTATCATCCAACGAATGCCGTGCAGAGATAATCAACACACCATCTTTTTTGTTCATTTTTTTGAGGTTGCGCAGGATTTCCATACCATCGCCACCCGGCAAAGTCAGATCAAGTAAAATGCAATCGTAATTATAAATACCAATCTTTTCTATCGCTGATTTGAAATCGACAGCTGTTTCACAGATATTACCTTCTCCGGTAAAATAAGCTATAATACTCTCTCTAAGGGACACTTCATCTTCAATCAGCAATATCTTCATGTGAAAGGTTTTTATTACATTTATAGACTAGCAAAATACAAAATAGCATTTTAATACTGTAGAGAATTTGAAGTTTCAATAACTACAGATTCTCTACAGAATTCAAAAATACTATTGCACTAATTATCAACACATGAATACCGTACTAACCATACTAAAGGACCACGCCACCCTGGTTCAAATTATCTTATATCTAGCAGTAATTATTACTATTTGGCTTGCAGAACTACGATTAACCATCCTTTCATTAAGAGAAAAATGGCGCCACACTTATGTTAATCTCAAGTTTGTGATGGCTGCATTGCCCATACAACTCACACTTACTTTTTTTGTAATCTTCGTTTCAGGCTGGGTAACCATTCATAAATGGGGTCTTTTATATCTGTTACCACACCATAACAGCTTCTGGATTAAATACGTAGTTGGGTTTTTCCTAATGGATTTTTTCGAATATGTATACCACGTTTGTATGCATAAAGTAAAGACATTATGGGGTTTTCACCTGATTCATCATACCGATCTTCAAATGGATGTCTCTACGACGATTAGGGAACATCCGGGAGAAACATTTATCAGAGTATGTTTTCAGATACTCTGGGTATTTTTGTCCGGCGCATCCATAGGGTTATTATTACTTAGACAAACAGTACAAACTTTTGCCAATTTAATTGCCCATACACATTATCAACTGCCAAAAAGAGCAGATAAAATATTCGGTTTGCTGTTTATTACCCCGAATCTTCATCACGTACATCATCACTTTGAACTGCCATATACCGATTGTAACTACGGCGATGTTTTTAGTATCTGGGATAGAATGCTCGGAACCTATCGTGAGTTAAATATTTCTGAAATTAAATTTGGACTGGATGTATACGAGGGACATTCGGCAACGGATTTTTCTGATCTTATTAAATTTCCATTTCTAAAAAGGGATGATCCAAATTAATTTGCCTAAATTGATTCAAAAAAAAGATGTGGTGGATTTATGCTTTACTATCAGCCTTTTTCGCTGCCCTTACTGCCGTATTAGCCAAAGTAGGGATTAAAGGAATTGATTCTAACCTGGCAACAGCAATAAGAACAGTCATTATTTTACTTTTAGCCTGGGCAATCGTATTGTTCAGAAACGACCAGCAAGGCATTTCCGGCCTAACCAGACAAAACTGGACTTTCCTTATCCTTTCTGGTCTTGCCACCGGCCTCTCCTGGATCTTTTACTTTAAAGCATTACAGCTAGGAAAAGTTTCGCAAGTAGCCCCGGTAGATAAGGCCAGTGTAGCCATAGCCATCTTATTATCTGTTGTATTTCTAGGCGAACCTTTAACATTTAAAACCGTCATTGCCGTTTTACTCATCACAGGAGGAACAATCATCCTCATCTTTCAATAACCATTTAACGATAAAACTTCCTGATCATACTTGGCAGAACGATCAGCAATAAGGGAAGTGCTACTAAAAAGCCTCCAATTACGGCTATAGCAAGCGGCTGATGCAATTGCGCTCCAGCTCCTATTCCCAATGCCAATGGAAACAACGCTATGATTGCTCCCAGAGCAGTCATTAATTTAGGTCTTAATCTTGTTGATATAGCATAGGTAATGGCTTCATCCACATCATTCCCCTGCAAAGACTCTTTAAACTGCAGGAAAGTAAACACCGCATTTTCACCTATAATTCCAACGATCATAATCAAGCCTGTATAGCTCCCAACATTTAAAGGCGTATTGGTAATGAATAAGGCCAGGTAACTTCCTGAAATACCTAGCACAGCAATCAACAAGATTAAAAATGCAATCCTGAAATCCTTAAACAGGAATAGAATCACACTAAACACCAATAAACTCGAAGTAATGAGGATCATCAACAATTCTTTAAAAGACTGCTGCTGTTCGGCATAAGCGCCACCATAAGTTATGTGATAGCCAGATGGCAAAGCTATTTGCGAACCTACTTCTCGCTGTACATCCTTCATCACGCTACCCAGATCTCTATTATCTAAACGCGCAGTAACTACACCAATAGACTGCAGATTTTCTCTTTGTACCTCCGCACTTCCTGTTTTAAGCTCCACTTTAGCTAAGTTGCCAATCGGAATCGCTTTACCTGAAGGAAGAAATATCTTTAGTTCATTAATATTGGCAATTGCGAATTGCCTGCTTCCCGGGTAGATGATTCGAATTGGAGACAATTGCTGCTGATCATATAAATCGCCAATTACATTCCCCTCCAAAGCCAATTGAATTTGAAATTGGAAACTTGCAGGGCTAATCCTATATTGCGCAAGAGCCGCAAAATCAGGCCGTATATCAACAGTTGGCCCCGACAGAACAATCCCATTAAATACATCTGCTGTACCGTTTACCTTCCGTAACACATCAGCCACCTTTCTGGATAAAGCTTCCAATGTAAGCTGATTATTGCCAAATATTTTCACTTCAATGGGCTGGGTAGAGCTCATCAAATCGCCCAACATATCCCCTATAACCTGACCAAAATCCACCTTTAAAGCCGGTTGACTACTTTCGATTTTGCTTCTGATCTCTGCAATCACCTGATCCGTGGTTTTATTTCTGTTCGGCTTTAGCTGAATCAGGTAATCACCAGTATTAGGTTCTGTAATAAAAAAACCCATTTGTGTCCCGGTTCTTCTCGAATACGCCTGCACCTCCGGTACTTTAACCAACTCTTTCTCTACTTCCCTCAACATTCTATCCGTTTCATACAATGAGGTTCCGGGTGGCGAACTGTAATCCAACACGATACTACCTTCATCCATTTCCGGTAAAAAACCAGTCTCTAAATGAGGAAAAACAAATCCAATAGCAACAACCAGCAACAGCATACCTATTATACTGATATACGGTCGCCGAATAAAATATCGAATCCAATCCTGTTTTTTGACTTCGTGTCCTTTACTTTTTTTACTTACTGAATTTGCCCCGGCATTTCGTGTAAGCAACAAATAGATCACAGGCAAACCTATCCAGGTGACAAAGAACGAACAAACCAGCGTAATGATCATGGTATTCGTCATCACCTGAAAGTATGCCCCGGCCACACCGGTCATCAACGCAAAAGGGACAAATATTACGATTGTGCTAATAGACGAGCCAAGCATTGCAGGAAAAAGATAATCTATTGCTTTTTTCAGCAGATTAACCGTTGGTTCGTCCGGATGCTCTTCATGCGTTCGGTGAATCTGTTCTACCACCACAATTGCATCATCAATAATGAGACCTATAGCCGCAGCAATGGCACCAAGCGTCATGATATTTAAGGAATACCCAACAAAATACAGCACAATAATACTTAAGCAAAGCGTAACTGGAATGGTAATCAGTATGGTTGCACTTGCCTTTAGCGACCGTAAAAAAATAACAGCTACGATAATGGCCAATGCAAGGCCAATCAGTAAGCTATCCCGAACACTTTTAACAGATTCATTTACAAAATCAGCTTGTATATAATAAGGTTTTATATATACACCGGAAGGAAGTATTTTTTTTAATTCAGCCACCTTAGCCTCCATTTGCGCTGATAAATCGACCAAATTAGCATTGGGCTGCTTAATTACCGCAATTAAAATCCCATCTTTTCCATTCGCATTGATACGGGTATAAGCTACCCCTTCTTCTATTTTAACCTTGGCAATATCTTTTACCCTAACTATCCGGTTACCATTTTTGCTAACAATCAATTCTTCCAGATCTCCCTTGCTTTTCACCGTTGCATCTGTAATAGAAAGATATAAGTAATTATGATCTGAAAGGTATCCGTTTGACTTGATAAAATTGGTTTGCGCAAGAATGCTGCTCAGCTGATCCGGCGAAATAGACAAAGTAGTCATCTTTTGAAGATCAAGCTCCAACCAATATTCTTTGCTCTTCCCACCGATCACCCTAATTTCTGAAACCCCATCCACCTCTGATAAAAATGGCTTTATGGTATAAGTAGCAAGCTGCTTAAGTTCAATCGGCGATTTGGTATGACTCTCTAAACTATAACCACTTACCGGCAATATAGAAGGGTTCATCTTTTCAACAGAAAAATTTATCCCCGGCGGTAAGGTACCCTTGATCCTCTCTATTAACGCTTCGATCCTTTGTTGGCTAACGTTAATATCTGCAGTACTATTCATATAGGCTGATAGCTCACAGCTCCCTCTGCTGGTTACACTTCTGATCAACTTTAAATCCGGCACCTGCTTAATTGCATTCTCCAGTGGCCGGGTGACTGTAACCACCATTTTATCAACAGGTTGAAGCTCGGCTTCTGCGATGATCTTTATCTTCGGAAAGGTAATTTCAGGAAAAAGCGCTGTTTTTAGCTGATGATAAGAATAAACACCCCCCAGAAGCACCAATATAAGTACCGCCAGTAATGGGTTTCTGTACGATATAAAAAAGTTCTTCATAGCTGTTTCACTACTTTAACCTTTGCTGTGTCAGCCATACCATAATTGCCGGTAGTAATGATCCGATCCCGGGAAGTAAAAACAGGACTTAGAATCTCTACCTTATCCTTATTTTCAATGCCCCGCTTAACAGGAACTTTTATAGCTGTAGAATCATTAATCAGCTTCATTACCCAAAAGTCATCCTCCGTTTCATTTGTCAGCACAGCTGATTTGGGTAATGTATTTGCATTTGGCCGTGCTGCCTTAATGATGCTCACCCTTGCAATCAATCCTTCCGGAATTGGATGAGAAATATCCACCCTAATGATTACTCTTTGTGCCTGAGAAGCTGAATCGACCATAGGTAACGTACCACTAATTGTTCCTTTCAATTTTTCACCATCCGGCAAGGTAAGTTCAAGTGTTTTGTTATTGATCATCAGCGCCCGCTGTTCGTAAGGCAAATCAAGCAAAAACACGAAACTATTTTTATTGATAATAACAGCTAATGCTTCCCCATCCTGAACATAATCACCTTTCTGATGATTCACATCAGTGATAAAGCCAGCCTGGCCAGCCCTGATGTTTGAGGTTCCTGAAAACTTAAATTCCGGATCAAGTTGATTCACAGCGTTACCAATAGCTCTTGCTTCTTTGGTAATCAAGCTAAACAAAATCTCATTCCCGGCAACCTGTTGCCCTACCTGTGCACGAACAGATTGAACATAACCATTAATATTTGCCTTAACATAGCTCTTTTGCAAATAAGCGGATACAGCATTCAATTCTGTAGACTCAGAAAGTGGACCAACAGTTACATAACTCACCAGAACAGGTGTTACCGGTGCAGCAACATCTTCGGTCGGGGCAGCTCCATGGCAGGCACTTAGCAGACCTGCAGTTAGTAGATATAAATATTTGGTCAAATTCCCTTTTTTCATAGGTTTGCGAGATTATCTATTCCAGTAATTGAGCTGATTGATGAGTCTTAAACGATTGATATTTGTTTGTCTAAATAAGTTTTGTGCCACCATATAGTTATTGATTGCAATTACAAAATCAACAATTTTCACATCTCCGGTGTGCAACAATTTACGATCAACATCGATCAGACCACTGGTAATTTTGATTTGATCTTTAATCTGTTCATATAAACCATCTGTTGTCGTTATCTGTTGCTTCAGTAAATCTATTTGTTGCTTTTGCTGTGTACTGAAGTAATTGCGGTACATAGACCCTGTTTGCAATTGTAAGTTAAGCTTATCATGCTGCATCTTTTTTTGATGCCCATCATAAAGCGGAACAGACACCGTAAAACCTACACTTGTTCCAAAATTTTTATAAGGCTGAAGAATAAAAGAAGAGTTATAGCCCCCATTTACATACAAACTTGTTTTTGGCTTATAGTTAAAATCCACAGCCTGCTTTTCATTCAAAGTTTTAAGACTATCGATTTGGAAACGTTTGATAAAGAAATTCTTTTCTTGCAGCCCATCTCCATAAATAGCTATCGAAGGCTCCTTTAGCCTCACAGCAGTCGTATCATGAATACCAGACAAATAATTTAAGGTAGCATAGTCATTTTTAAACTGAAGTTCGGCTTGCTTCCATTGCAACTGCTGTTGTTTTAGCGTAACCAGGAAAGTAAGATACTCTGTCTGCCTGTAAGTATTTGCGCGGGTAAGTTCTTTCAACAAAACTTCTTCTTTGACTAAAAGATCATAAACATCATGGTTAAAATCAACTTGCTGCTGACTGCCATAGGCTGTGATATACTGCTCCGTTATGGCTTTTTTCAAATCCAGTTCCGAAAGTTTTGAGGCATAATGAATGGAATCCCTTTGCAAAAGCACCTGCTGTAACTTATTATCTTTCGAACCTTTGCTAATCAGGTTATAATTTAAGCTTAGCAACGCATCAAGCGTTTGCCCATTGCTTAATGCCACATCATAGCCATATCCATTAATTATCGGTGCATATAAACCTGTAGAACTGGCCGCTATCTGAGGTAAATAGCCTGCTCTTAATCGTAAGCTATCGATTTTATTCATCAGTAATTGATTTTTATAATCTTTACTGAGCGGACTTGATGCCAGCGCTTGATTAATGAAAAAATTCAAGTCTGCAGATTCCTTTACCGAGCGCTGCGCATGGCTTCTTAAAGTAAAAAAGCTCAGGCATAAAATAATTACGAATCTTCTTTTTCTAAAATGTTCCATTAAAAGAGAGGCCAAAACTATGTTGTTGATATGAAGGTACAACATTATAATTCATTGCACGATTACCTGAAACCAATCTTTTTAATTTTGGATAAATAAAATACGCAACCTTGGTTGATAGGATACCAAATCCTGCGCCTGCTACAACATCACTCAACCAGTGCTTATTGTTATACATTCTAAGTGTCCCGGTAGCTGTTGCAACAGCATATCCCGCAATCCCATACCAGGGCGATACATCTTTATATTCCTGATTTAAAAATTCTGCCGCAGCAAATGCATTAGCGGTATGCCCCGAAGGGAACGAATCAAAACCTGCCCCATTTGGTCTTTCCCTATGTGAGGCCCGCTTTACAATAGTCACCGAACCACCAGCAATTGCAGATGACAATATATATAAACCTGTAGCGTCCAATAAAGAATGTTGTCCCTTTACCCCTGCCAGATTTAATCCGTAAACTGCCGCTGCAGGTACAAACTGTAAATAATCATCAATATGCGCTGCAAATAAAGGATGATCCTCCTGCAATTCATTTTTAGTTGAATAATCCAGCCGCCTCACCACATTGTCTCCCGCCAGAGAGACTAAACCATAACCAATAAAAGATGCCGGAATGATAAACGCTGCAACCCCTGGTTTATATTCAGTAGCTGCAACATGATGATCCTTATATGTCCCTGTCGTTTGCAGTTTTAAAGTATCCTGCGTAGCCCCTTGTGCCATGCAAAAGCCCGGTAAGCAGAAACAAATAACTGCAATAAGTAATTTTCTGTACACCGTACAATAAGAAGAAGCACTCATAACCTTGAAAAGTTTAAGGCCTAAATTACTGCTCAATTATGAAGAAAATCTGAAGTAGAAATTAATTGCTCTACTTCAAAAATTCTACAGAATTGGACCGTAATTATGCAATTTAAATTAGCAAATCTAATGACCAGACCCATAAGTTACTTCTGCCTTTTCTTTTTTTTATCCATTTCAACCACATTCGCTCAGTCTAAGGGAATAATTACCGGAAAAGTAATCGAACTCCCTTCAAAAAAGCCTTTTGAATTTGTAAACATCGTATTAAAGAGAAAAACAGACAGCACAGTTGTTATCCATGAAGTGACTAATGCCAAAGGACAATTTAATTTAACGGCTGTACCTGATGGTAAATATTTCATACAGACTAGCTTTGTAGGATATGATGACTCCAGAACAGCTTTTTTTGATATAAATGCCCAACATCCTAAGGCTAACTTTAACATTAATATGGATGGTGCAAAAAAAACATTAAATGAAGTACAAGTTATTTCTCAAAAAAACATCTTTACCAATTCCATCGATAGAAAAATATACCATGTAGATATGGACATCATGGCAAAATCAGGTTCTGCCAGTGAAGTGCTTCAAAATGTACCGTTAGTACAGGTTGATCTTGACGGAAATGTAAGTCTAAGAAATTCTGCTGTAACCATTTTGATCAATGGAAAAATCTCACCCTTAATGGGCAAAAATGCAGCCGCTGCACTCCAACAACTTCCTGCAAACAGCATAGAAAAAATAGAAGTCATTACTAACCCTTCTGCTAAGTATAAACCGGATGGAACCGGCGGCATCATCAACATCGTATTAAAAAAGAGCACAAAACGTGGCTTAAATGGCAACATAACCGCCAATGGGGGAAACAATGATCGTTACAATGTCGGAACAACAATAAATTACAAGCCTGGTAAATTAAATGTGTTTGGCAGCTATAGCGTTAAGCAGGATGACAGGATAAGAACCACAACAAATGATAGAGTCCAAACGGATCCCAATACAGGTGCAACAAACTATTATAACGACCGGATGATCGGAAAAACCCGTCCCTTTTCTAATATTGCTACATTAGGTTTTGATTACAATATCAACGATAAGAATAGTTTCGGCCTATCCGGAAATTATTACTTAAGGAACATGCATAAGCATGATCTAACCGTTAAACAGGTTAGAAATGCGATAAGTGGGAATCAGGATTATGATAGAAAACGTGAAAACTTTGAGCAAGAGAAAGCAAGTGAAGCAACTCTTTATTATGAACACGCTTTTAAAGGTGAAGATCATAAACTTAGACTGGAATTTAACGTAACTCATTCGCCGGAAATTGAAGACAACCATTATACCAATACCTATAGGTTTCCGGTAATACCAGACCAGCTTGACAATACCATCATTAAACAAACTTCGGACAATAAGCACGTCAGCTTGAGTTATGAGTATCCCATTTCAGAACAAAGCAAAATAGAAGCTGGTTACGATGGCCAGTTCAACAAACAAGATCTGGACTTTTATGGTGCCGAATTTGACAATAGAAGTCAGCAATTCGTTACCGACATCAACAAAACCAATCGCTTTATTTACTATGAAAATGTACATGCAATTTATGGCACCATATCCAAAGAAGCTAAGAAAATTGGGGTAATGATTGGCTTAAGAGGTGAATATTCTGACATCAACTCCAAGCTGATCACTAACAACACTGCCATACCCAACCATTACTTTAAAATCTACCCGACCCTACATTTTACCTATAAAATAAAGGACAATAAAGAAATGCAATTGAATTACAGCAGACGAGTTAGAAGACCAGAAGGAGACAATCTGAATCCCTTTGCCGAGTACGCTGATCCAACTAACATAAAAGTTGGAAACCCTTACTTGTTACCCGAAATTATTCATTCTGTAGAAATTGGGTACCAATGGCGAAAAAATGGGATAAGTATCATGCCCGGAATTTATTACCGATACACTTATAATAGGTTTACATCAGTTACCACACCTTTAAATGACTCAGTATTGGTTACCCGGCAACAAAACCTGGCCAACGACCAGGCCATAGGTGCAGATGTCGTTTTTTCTGGAAATTTCAACGATAAACTAAACCTCAACTTTACGCCAAACATCTTTTACAACCAGATAGACGCCTCCAATTTGGGCTATAGTAACAAAAAATCTACGATCGCATGGGCTGCTAATCTAAATGCAACTTATGCCATCACAAAAGGAACATCCTTGCAGATAAATTCGAATTATAAATCAACCAGATTAACCCCACAAGGTAAATACCTTCCAAGCTTTGTGATGAACTGTGGTGCCAAACAGGATCTCTTAGGTAAAAAAGGTGCTATATATTTTACAGTTTCTGACCTGTTTAAATCCCAGAGACAGGAAATAAATCTACAAGGGCCGCTTTTAACTCAGCATGTTTTAACAAAAAGCAATTCAAGAATTATTTATTTGGGTCTCAGCTACAATTTTGGTGTAGTAAAGAAAAAGAAAGACATGCAGTTTGACAATAGTTTATAATATCTTCTTCGGCTTATCTTATATTTGGTCAACTTAACTAAATATTTGTATGACTGAACCATTGGTTTTATACTCGCTAAGTCAGCGTATAGCTACCATATCTATTAACCGTCCGGAAAAGCGCAATGCGCTAAATCCCGCTCTGGTTGCTCAACTAACTGCAGCTTTTGTAAGGGCTTCGGCAGATGATGAAGTAAAGGTTGTTATTTTAAAAGCCAATGGTAGTACATTTAGTGCAGGTGCCGATTTGGCTTACCTACAGCAGCTCCAGCAAAACACCTATGAAGAAAACCTTGCTGATTCCGAAAACCTGAAGAATTTATTTACCACAATTTATTATCTCCCAAAAGTAGTCATAGCACAAGTTGAAGGGCACGCTATTGCCGGGGGCTGTGGTCTGGCAACTGTTTGCGATATTATATTTGCTGTGCCTGAGGCTAATTTTGGATATACAGAGGTAAAATTAGGTTTTGTACCCGCCATTGTTTCCTGCTTTTTACTACGAAAAACAAGTGAAACCATTGCCAAAAAAATATTATTCACCGGTGCGCTATTCTCCGCACAAGAGGCTTTAGACTATGGTCTGATCACTTTTGTAACAAACAAAGCAGATATCAGTCTTAATGTAAATAATTTTGCATTAAGTTTGTGTAATGAAGCTTCTACCAATTCGTTAATGGTTACAAAGCAGCTCATCGGACAAACCACCAATCCCGAACTGGATAAAAGCTTGTCGGAGGCTGTGCGGATCAATGCCCGGGTGAGGGAAAGTGAAGATTTCAGAAAAGGAATTGCTGCCTTTATCAGCAAAGAGAAAATTAACTGGTAAACTAAATTATTATTAAAAAATGTTTAAATCTATCAAAACAGGAGTTCTTGTAATTATTTTAATAGGAACAGCAATCGTCGCTAAAGCTCAAAAAGTTATAGATGCCGGAACCATTACTTACGGTGTAGAATATGTACTAACCGATGACCAGAAGAAACAAGTTGATCCTTCGGTATTGCCTTCAGAAAGCAAAGTAGAGTTTAATGGCAATATATCTAAAGTACAAATGGATTTAGGTATGGCTATGCTAAAAGTGCTTACTGATGGTGCCGCCAGTAATGCCTTGGTACTTGTTGATATCCCAATGATGCAAAAACAGTATGCAGCAAAAATGTCTAAAGAAGAAATAGAAAAGCAAAGAGGCTCCTTAAAATACAGTGATTTTAAAGCTACCGGCGAAAAACAAAATATTGCCGGCTTTAATGCAGAAAAATATACCTACAAAGACAATAATGGTGCTGATTATGAACTGTGGGCTACTACAGAACTTAAACTACCTTTAGGTGCTAACCCTCCGGGCTTTGCAGACCTAAATGGTACACCAATCAAATTCACAAATACTCAGGATGGTTTTAAAACTTTGTTGACCTTAAAAAGTGTAAAAGAAGGAAAAATAGGCCCCTTTTCTCTGGATGTTCCTAAAGGATATGAAATAAAAACCATGGATGAATTAAAAGCAATGAGAGGTGGCCGATAACTCAGTCGTAAAATGTTAAAAAGCCTGCTCTTTTTTATCCGCTTCTTCTTATTCTGGCTGCTGTTCTTTTTTATTGACCGCCTGATATTTATATTCATCTATCATCAAAAACTTGCTGCTGTTTCATTTAAAGAAACAGCAGCAACATTTTATTACGCCTTACCCTTAGATTTATCCATGACGGCTTACATTGCCGTCATTCCACTTTTAAGCTATATTTATTGGCTGTTAAATGGGCGTAAAACAGTAAAACTAAAATGGCTATCAGTTTACAATACCATCCTCATCCTAATATGTAGCATCCTTTCTGTTGTTAATTTTAACATTTATAGAGAATGGGGCAGCAAAGTAAATGCTAAAGCACTTGGTTTTGCATTTTCATCCCCCAAAGAGGCCATGGCGTCAAGCGCGTCCTCTCCTCTAGGCTTATCCATTTCTTTATTGGTTCTGCTGGCTGTCTTAGGGCTTTTTCTTCAGCGTTTTGTGGTATCCAGAAAGCTAACCTTTACAACAAGTCCAATTTGGACCAAAATATTGCTTTGTATCGCTTTAACAGGAGCTAACTTTTTATTGATTAGAGGTGGAATTGGTGTATCGCCGATCACCCAAAGCAAGTCCTATTTTTCGAAAGAGCAGATATTAAATATTGCAGCCGTAAACACAGAGTGGAACCTCATATCCAGTCTACTGTCTGCAAAAATGTCAAGAACCAATCCTTACCTGTACTTGGGCAGCAAACAGGCAGATGAGAATATAAAAGCATTGTATAGTACGTTAAAGGATACCACCATTAATATACTAAATACCAAACGTCCAAATGTAGTACTGGTTATTATTGAAAGCTTTACTGCCGACCTGACCAAGACTTTAGGCAATGAAGAAGGCATTACCCCTCATTTTGATACGCTGATTAATAAGGGCGTACTTTTTACCCAGATTTACTCCTCTGGAAGTCGTACCGACAAAGGCTTAATCGCTACACTTGCCGGTTTTCCTACCCTCGCAAGTGGAAGCATTGTAAGATGGCCTGAGAAAATGCAAAAACTACCAGGTATCTCACAATCCTTATTTAAAAATGGCTACAGTACTTCTTTTTATTATGGTGGAGAGTCCGAATTTGACAATTATAAAGCCTTTATTTTAAGTCATGATTACCACAAACTGATTGATATAAACAATTTTGAAAGCATTGGCATGAGATCCAGATGGGGAAAATTTGATGAAGTGGTATTTCAAAAACAGCTAAGCGACCTGAACAAGGAAAAACAACCCTTCTTTTCTACTACACTTACTTTAACCAATCACGAACCATTCGACTTACCTGGGACTTCAAAATTTGGCAAAGCCGATAATATAGCCAACTTTAAAAGCACAGCTTATTATACAGATTCCTGCATCAATGCTTTTTTAACTGACGCTAAAAAACAGCCATGGTATAAAAATACACTATTTGTATTTGTAGCCGATCATGGACACATGCTACCTAAAAACATACACGACATTTCGACTCCCCAACGCTACCACATCCCCCTGTTATTTTATGGAGATGTAATTAAAGATGAATTTAAGGGCCGCAAACTGAACAATATTGGTAGTCAGACCGATATTGCCGCTACCCTACTTGCCCAGCTAGATATCGCTGCAAAGCAATTTGAATGGAGTAAAAACCTATTGAATCCCTACAGCAAACCTTTTGCTTTTTTCAGCTGGGACAATGGAATGGGCTTTATTGATAACCAACAATGTGTTACATTTGATAATATAGGTAAAATGATCTTGTACAACAGCAATGAAAAAGATATTGCGCAAACCTCAAAAACACTTGATCATGCGAAAGCATATCTGCAAAATGTATATCGTCAATTTATAGAACTTTAATAAAATGAACTTCAGAAACATCATTTTTAAACTGGCATTAGTTGTCCTGATTGGCTTTTACGGAAAAACCCAGGCACAAAATAAACCTGATCTCAAATGGACTAAGGATGGGAATGCTTACTACCAGATGATGGATGATGAGCTGGTTACCATTTCCTTACCTCAAAATGAGCGCAAGACTATTGTAAGTCGTGATTTACTCCACTCCACCGGCACTAACCCCGGCAGAATTAAAGATTTCCAAATTTCTGAAGATGGTACCAAAGTGCTGATCTATAGCAATAGTAAAAAAGTTTGGCGCTATGAAACCCGCGGCGATTACTTTGTTGCCGATTTAAAAGCAAACACACTCACCCAAGTGGGGAAAGACAAACCTGCCTCATCCCTCATGTTTGCTAAATTCTCGCCCGATGGGAATAAAGTTGCTTACGTAAGCAAACATAACCTTTATGTTGACGACTTAGTAGCTAAGACAACTAAAGCTTTAACTACTGACGGCACAGACAGGATCATCAATGGAACCTTTGATTGGGTATATGAAGAAGAATTTGATTGCAGAGACGGCTTTAGATGGAGTCCCGATGGACAATCTATCGCTTACTGGCAATTGGATGCAACCAAAATCAGAAACTTCCTGATGATCAACAATACAGATTCTATTTATTCCTTTACCATTCCGGTAGAGTATCCTAAAGTTGGACAAGATCCCTCCTCCTGCAAAGTTGGCATAGTGAACATTGTCAGTGCACAAACCAAATGGTTAAATGTACCAGGTGATAAGGTGCAGAACTATATACCAAGGATGGACTGGGTTCCTAATACCAATGAGGTGATGTTACAGCAATTAAACAGGGAACAAAATGTAAGTAAGCTGTTTGTGGCCAATGCTACGACAGGAGCTGCCGATAACATTTACACAGAAACTGATAAAGCCTGGATAGATGCTGCGAAAGACTGGCAGTGGATTAATAGTGGAAAAGAATTTATCTGGCTAAGTGAGAAAGACGGATGGCGCCATGCCTACCTCATCAGCAAAGATGGAAAGAAACAAACGCTGATTACTAAAGGAGATTTTGATGTTATAGAAAATTCGTTGGTTGACGAAAAGAATAACCTGTTGTATTATATAGCCTCTCCTTCAAATGCTACTCAGAAATACTTATTTAAAATAAAGTTAAGTGGAGGCGGCAAACCTGAAATGGTCACTCCTTCTATTTTACCAGGTACACATACTTACGAAATTTCGCCAAATGGTGTATTTGCACGTCATACTTATACAAGTGCTCTGGTGCCGCCAATTACCGAATGGATGAGGCTAACGACTTTAAATCCGCTGACCATGGCCGGTAGCATTACCAATCAGCTAGGCAGAATAAAAGCACCCAAAAACAAGGTGGAGTTTTTTAAAGTAAAAACTGAAGATGGAATTGAGCTGGACGGTTGGATGAAAAAGCCTGATAATTTTGATCAGACAAAGAAGTATCCGGTTGTATTTTACGTATATGGCGAACCAGCTGCGCAAACTGTAACCGATATCTATGGAGCCGGACGAAACTGGCTGTATGCCGGAGATATGTCTAAAGATGGATATGTTTATATCTCCATTGAAAATAGAGGCACCCCTGCTCCTAAAGGACGTGAGTGGCGTAAAAGCATTTACAAAAGCATAGGTACCTTGAATATTCGTGACCAGGCAATGGCCGCTAAAAAGGTACTGGAATGGCCATTTATAGACAAAGATCGGGTTGCAGTATGGGGTTGGAGCGGTGGTGGTTCATCAACTTTAAACTTAATGTTCCAGTATCCTGAGATTTACAAAACAGGTATTGCCATTGCAGCAGTAGGTAATCAGTTAACCTACGACAATATTTACCAGGAACGTTATATGGGTTCACCATTGGTCACTAAAGAAGCTTATATCAAAGGTTCTCCCATTAGTTATGCAAAAAATCTGCAAGGAAATTTATTGTATATTCATGGAACAGGTGATGACAATGTGCATTACCAGAATGCTGAAATGCTAATTAATGAACTAATTAAGAACAGAAAAATGTTCCAGATGATGTCTTACCCAAACAGAACACACAGCATTAACGAAGGCGAAGGCACCTCAGAACATTTAGCACTTACCTATACCAAATTTTTGCAGCAGTACTGCCCTCCAGGAGGAAAATAAAGGAAAGTTTAATTTTTGAAATAAATATTGAATGTTGTTCCCTCGTTTATCACACTGCTCACCGTAACTTTACCCCCCATGGCATCGATCTGATTTTTAGAAATAAACAGACCGATGCCTTTTGAATCGGGATTACCATTAAAGGTTTTGTACATCCCAAACAACTCCGCTCCATATTTTTCCAGGTCTATTCCAATTCCATTATCCGAAATCTGTAGCACCTGATAATCATCTTCCTTAAAGCAATTGATTTCGATGAGGGGTTTACGATCCGGATGGCTGTATCTGATCGCATTAAATATAAAATTCAACAAAATACTTTCCAGATACGCCGGATTATAGTTTACCACCAGCTCACAATTTTCATTCTCTTTGATGCTAGCCCCTTTTGCAACGATTTCTTCATTGAGAGTATCAATCGTTCGGCTGAGGTAGTGTTTAAGGTTTAAAGGCTCAACGTTCACATTGATACTTGTTTGAATATTAACGACCTTGTTTAAGTTCATTAATGTCTCATTGAGTGAGCCAGATGCCCTTTTTAGCAGTTGAACCAATTCTTTCCTTTCTTCTTCGGAACTCGCTATATCAATCAGATGAGATATGGCCTCAATATTACTGGTATGTGAACGCAGATTATGGGATACAATATAAGAGAAATTAAGCAGGCGCTTATTCTGTTCATTGACCAGGTTAAACGAATCACTTAGCGCCTTTTCTGCCTGTTTATATTCAGTAATATCTTCAATAATACAAATATGACTACTGGACAACTCACCATCATTCCATAATGATTTAACAATTAGATTTGCCCATAACAGGTGTCCTTCCTTATGTTTATATCGCTTTAATATTGTAAACTCTTCAATCTCTCCTGCTTTCAGCTTCTGCATTTTAAGTAAACCTTCTTCCAGATCCTCAGGAAAAGTAATAGAATGAAAGTCTGTCTCATAAAACTCTTCATCACTATAACCAAGTATCTTACGAAACTTATCGTTAACCTGTATAAAAGAGCCATTTTGTGTATCTACTTCTGCAATACCGATAGGAGCCTTATCAAAAATAGTTTTAAACTTCACCTGCGTTTCGATCAATTTACCGGCTTGTCTGTCTACCAATCGCCTAAGTTTCTCAGGTTTTTTAAACAACTTCATGGTAAGTAAGCCGCAAACCACAGCCAAAGCCAAGCCTAACACCAAAGGATAAATCAGTTGAAACAACAGGCTATATTTATCGGATACGATCAGATAAAGTTTCCAATCTCCATCTGGAAAATAAATGCTTTCGTAAGTACGACCAGCAAAATCCATTTTTGGATGAAGAAAGAAGTTCTCCTTGCCGGTAGCAGGGTTAACTTTTGAAAATTGAAAGTAAAACTTCTTATTTTCATTGTTGTAAACCCCTGCTTGCTTAAGAAAATCGGTCAGATTAATTACAACTGCCGAAAAACCCCAGAATTTATTATTATTAAATAAGGAAAGCCGCCCAACAATACCCTCTCCACCCTGTCGGAGTTTGATGGGGCCGGAAAAATACATTTTCTGGTAATTAATAGTTTTAAAAGCCCCCATAGCAACCAGGTTAGGCTCTTTAAATAAATTGAGTCCAAGTACCCGCTCATTGCCCTTCAATGGATAAGTATATTTAATTATTCCATCGGGAACCAATTGAACCGCCTTTAACATCGAATTGGAGTTGATCAGCTGTTCACCAACTTTTTCAAAATTGACAGGTTTCCCCTCATCATTAAGTGTTAAGGCCAGTGTAAGTGCAGCAGTATAGCTATTTTTTAGGGATTGATCAATATTCTGTTTTATGATGTTCAGCGTACTCAGCATTTCCTGCCTTTGGCTTTCTTTAATGATCAGGTATTTCTGATTTGTAATAAATCCAATAAGTAAAAGGAGAAACAAAAACACTAATATACCTGCTACCTTAGGTTTACTAAGTAACCGGCTTAACAGAGTGGAGAGCTTTCTTTCAGCATTCATATTACCTCAAGTAATAAATAAAAATTATTCTTAATTTTTACGAGAGTACGAATATAGCAGTTTTTTGTAATGAAACAACAACGCCACTAACAATTCTCCTGATCAAATTAATCTTCACAATTTTAGCCTCAGAAGTAGCAGTAATATCAAAGAATGCTTTGCCTTCCAACTCAACGTCTCTATTTGCTTCTTATTAAATACTGCCCAAACAGAACAAAATCTATCATTCTAATAGTATTTATTTACCTTTTTTTACACTAATTTGTTTTTTATATTTTTACGTTTATGATTTTCCTTGAAAACGAGTACTTAATCGCTTCATTTGCCAGCAAGGGTGCGGAGCTACAAAGTTTAAAAAGCAAAAAACACAACATAGATTACTTATGGAGTGGAAACCCCTCCTATTGGGGTAAGTTTAGTCCTGTTCTCTTCCCTATAGTAGGTGCCTTGAAAAACAATACATATTATTTCGAGGGCAAAGAGTATAAATTACCCAGACATGGTTTTGCAAGAGATTATGACTTTAAATTGCTTCGGCGAAACAAAACAGAAGTTGTTTTTACGCTTACGCATAATGATGAAACCTTAAAAGTATACCCTTTTCGATTTTTACTCCAGCTGCGATACACCTTACACGAATCCGGATTATCCTGTACCTATGAAGTCACCAACCCGGCTAATGACTTGTTGTTATTTTCACTTGGGGCGCATCCGGCGTTTAAAGTCCCACTTCAAGACAATGTACAATACACCGACTATTTTCTCAAATTTAATAAAGATCAGGCATTGACATACCATAAAATCAGCGGGGATCTGGTTGCGCATGAAACGGTTAAAATAGAACTCCAGGATGGAAAACTCCCGCTAAAGCATGAACTTTTTTATGAAGACGCATTGGTTTTTAAATCATTAAAAAGTGACTGCATTACTATTGCCTGCGATAAAAACCCTCATGGTCTTCATTTTAAATTTAAAGACTTTCCATTCTTTGGCATTTGGGCCGCAAAAAATGCAGACTTTGTTTGTTTAGAGCCCTGGTGTGGCATTGCCGACGGTGTTGATCATCAGCAAAATCTTACGGAAAAAGAAGGAATTGTCTTCCTTGCCCCAGACAAAACCTGGAGCAGGACATGGGAAATAGAATGCTTTTAATTATTTAACACCGGGTAATTGAACCGTAAACTTAGCACCTTTATGTTCACCTCCACTTTCAGCAAATATCCAACCGCCATGAGCCTCAACTAAAACTTTTACAATAGAAAGGCCAAGTCCGGTTGAGTGTTCTCCGGCAGTAGGCTGTGCACTTAAGCGTGTAAAACGTTGAAACAATCGCCTTTTATCATCAGCAGTTAAACCCGGTCCTTCATCTTCAATTTCTATTACAGCCCTACTATTTGAGGTACTCACACGCACATAGATATTCGTATTTAAAGGCGCATATTTAATTGCATTATTGATGAGGTTATCTACCACCTCATTTAATTTACCCTCATCTGCATTGATATAGATATCCATTTCCGGCGTAAAATGAATCGTTTGTCCTTTTCTTTCTGCCAAAGGCTGATTCATGGCCACTACATTGCTCACCAGATAAGACACATTTAATTTAATCAGCAATAACCTCATTTCACCGGCTTCCATGCTCCCCGACTGCAACAACTCATCAATAATACTCACCATATTTAAACTCGCAATCTTGATCTGATCGCACATTGCATCTACTACAACAGGATCATGTTTTTTAAGCTTAATCAGATCTGCGCGAACAGGTATAGTGGTTAGCGGATTTTTCAAATCGTGTGCTGTTGTATTCAGGAGCTGATTGTGTTGTGTCAGTGATAACCTCGAAGCAAATTTCAGCTCTATCTGATCCATCACAATGTCCCTGAGATCTCTTAAAATTTCCTGTTCATCATCAGAAATTGTTCTAGGTACTTTGTCAATGATACAAAAAGATCCCAGGTTAAAGCCTTCCTTAGTTTTTAGCTGATATCCAGCATAAAATCTCAATCCAAAAGAACCTGTAACCAGTTTATGACTTAATGTTCGCGGATCAGTGGCCGCATTTTCTACCAAATAAAAATCATCAGCTGAAACTACAGTTGCGCATAAGCCTTCTTCCCTATCCATCTGTTGTACATCCAATCCATATTTTGATTTAAACCAAACCCGATGTTCATCCACAAAACTAATTACAGCTACAGGAACTTTAATCAGCTTTGCAGCTAATTTAGTTAATTTATCAAAAGTGCTGTCTGGGGGAGTATCCAGAATGTCGTACCGATATAAGGCTTTAATCCTTTCTTCTTCCACCGAAATTAATTCCGGATCTGTTTGTGTAGCCATGAGATTCATAATAGAGATAACATAAAGTTAGCATTGTTCACTTGGAAAACAAATTATTATGGTCTACTTAATCACAGCTGTTCGCGTACTGGTTGTATATGCATTAAAAACGCCCAACGCCCCATTGTTAAAGTTTGAAGGCGGATTTGAAGGCGCTACAGGCGGTCCGCCCTTACCACTGCTCTGCTTCAAAGTATAAAAATAGCGGTAAACATTGAGGTCAATACATTGAAATTCTACCTCCAAATTATCCCCGGCTACTAAGTCATCCAACTTATAAAAAATCACATCAGCCACTTTGTTCCCATTGTTAAAACGATCCTCGCTCACCATATCCTCTTCTATTTTTCCTTTCACTTTTAAAATATAGCGATATTGGTTGGCGGTAGCTGCAGGATCATTGTAATTAACGGCGATATAAGTACTTATTTTACCAAAAAAATTAAATTGTTTAAAGGTTAGCGAGTCCAGCGCTACCTTTGCCGGCATTGTTGAGCTCGCACTATAAGTTTTACCATCTACAGTCACATCCAGTGTATACTTATTCCCAGGAACTCCACGTGCTTTAACAGATTGGTATACACCCGGCGAAACTTCAGTATAATTTAGCGTTACCCCATTTGGTCTGGTCAACACTACCTTTGCCCCGCTTACTCCATTAAACTTATTGGGTTCTGTAAAATTGTAGGTTTTGGAGACCTTTATTATCTGATTTTCATTCTGATCGTTTATTCCGCCATCGATAACCAATACAGGAGTCGAATTGTCGAGTTTAAGCTCAATTACTTTCTCACAACCACAGAATAGCATTCCTACAAAAAGTGTTATTAATAAAATAGGTCTCATCATGCTAAAATTTAAAGTTCCAGGTTACTGAAGGGATTGTTCCAAACAAGGTGGTCCTTACCACTTCAGTCCTGGTAGGGTCATTTGGGTTGTCCTTAAAATTGATAGAAAAGGCATTCTGGCGGTTATACAAATTGTAAATCCCGAAAGACCAGCTCGATTGTAATTTCCTTCCCGGTTTACCTTCTAAGGTTGCCGCAACATCTAAGCGGTGATAGGCCGGTGTCCGGTAACCATTCTTTTCCGTATAATAAAAAACGGTTCTATCGTTGATCTGGTATTTACCACTAGGATAAGTAACAGCATTACCGGTGTTGTATACGAAAACCGAGGAGAAAGTCCAACGCTGGCTAGCTTTATAGATGCCGACAAGCGATAAATCATGTGTTCTGTCTTGCTTCGCATAAAACCATTTACCATTATTAATGGCATCGAATTGTCTTTGTGTGCGCGACCAGGTATAGCCTATCCAGCCATTAAAACGCCCAAATCTTTTCTTAAAAAACAGTTCCAGTCCGTAGGCCCTGCCATCACCATATAATAAATCAGCCTCTACATTTCCATTGCCACGCAGATCTGTACCACTTCGATATTCAATC
Source organism: Candidatus Pedobacter colombiensis (assembly GCA_029202485.1). Lineage (NCBI taxonomy): Bacteria > Pseudomonadati > Bacteroidota > Sphingobacteriia > Sphingobacteriales > Sphingobacteriaceae > Pedobacter > Candidatus Pedobacter colombiensis. Next base: position 2,909,164 of record CP119313.1, read on the forward strand.
TGATTTTGCATCCATTTGTAATATATTTCTGCCGAAAACTCATAACTATTGTCATTAAAATTCCTGAAATATCCCGCAGCAACCTGATCAGCTATTTCCGGTTTTACATTGTTACTATTCATAATGTAAAGATCCGTTGGCGAAGTGGATGTTGAATTCGACATCAGATGTACATTTTGAATATTCCGGGTATACGCCCCCTTTAACGAGCTTGAATTGGTTAACTGGTAATTGGCAGATATTCTTGGTTCCAGATTGAAATAACTTTTTACAAATTCGTCTGCTTTATAAACTTTCGTAGCAATAATATTGCCATCAGCATCATAGGATTTGATATTACCTGGCCCCATTAATGAAAAATTACTTAAACGCAATCCATAAACCACATTCATCCGATCACTTACCGCCCATTCATCCGAAACATAAGCAGCAAGTTCAAGTCCTTTACGGTCTTCATAAGTCGTTTGATTTACACTGGAACTTGCCGAGGCGGTAAGTTTACCTGGGGCTATGGTATGGTGAATCGCATTTACTCCAAACTTTAAATTATGGGTATTGCTTAAACTGTATTCAAAATCCTGCTTTAAATTAAAATCCTTAATAGAGGAATTAACTTCAAAGTTGTTCTCTTCCATGAAATTCTGAATCACATAATTGTAGTTGCTATAGATTAATGAGGTGTTTGAAAATAACCTATTGCTGTATAAATGGTTCCATCGCAATGTAACCGTTGCATTGCCCCAGTTAAAACCAAAAGTCTCCGCTATCCCCAACTTGTCCCTACCAAAATAACCACTTAGATACAGTGTATTTTTATCGTCAATCTGATAGTTCGCTTTTGCATTAAAATCATAAAAATAAAGGATGTTCTTGTTGACGGAGCTGTCGGGTGACAACTTCAGAAAAGCATCCATATACGTTCTCCTTGCACTCACCATAAACGAACCTTTGTCTTTCACAATAGGCCCTTCTACCTTTAATCTAGATGAGATTAAACCTATGCCCCCCTCTACAGTATAGGCTTTCCTATTACCATCATTCATTTTAATGTCCAATACTGAAGCCAACCTGCCACCATATTGTGCCGGCATACCACCTTTATATACACTTACGTCTTTTATCGCATCCGAGTTAAATGTAGAAAAGAAACCGAGCAGGTGGGAGGCATTGTAAACCGGTGCTTCATCCAAAAGGATCAGGTTCTGATCGGTAGAACCACCTCTAACATAAAAGCCACTATTGCCCTCACCGGCCGATTTTATTCCGGGAAGCAGTTGAAGCGTTTTCAGTACATCGCGCTCTCCCAATAATACCGGAACATTATTGATATCCTTCACGTCTATTTTTTGCAGCCCCATTTGCGGACTGCTTACATTTTCATTTCTCTTAGTGGCAGAAATCACTACTTCACTTAACTGGTTATCTTCTTCCAGCACAAAATTAATCCTGATATCTTTAGTTACCTTCAGATTTTGCTTTATGGTTTTATATCCAATAAAACTGACCGAAATCTCGTAACTTCCCTCCTGGGTATTGATCGAATAGAAACCATACGCATTGGTTACCGACCCGGCGCTAGCGCTGCCAGTTAGCTTTACACTCGCTCCAATTAAGGTTTCACCGGTTTTTGCATCCGTCACATTTCCATTGACAGTTCTTTTATTTTGAGCAATTACAAATCGGGGTTGAATAATTATAAAAAGTAGTATCAGTACAATTCTAATGGTGTTTGGCATAGTCACATCGTGATTTGTAAAAATAGAAAGAATTACCGTATCAGCAAGCCTTCTTAACGTTCACAATGTTGATATTAAAATTTGCAGTTAGGATTAATCTTTAGGAGATTAGCTAACTAATCAAATTGAATTAAAATGTACCGGAAAATTGATGATTTCCTGAAAGATTGGAAAAGCGAGGAAGAATTTACTTTAAAGATTTTTAGTTTAATCAGTGCTGAAGCTAAAGCAAAACGGGTTCATGAGAATGTACGCACCTTAGAAAGACTGGCCTGGCACTTAACCCAAACCATTACAGAAATGGGTAAACGTGCCGGATTGCTTACAGAAGATTTACTTGAACATCAAGCTATTCCGGAGACTATGGATGAAATAGCTGAAATCTACAAGACCAATTCCGAGCTACTTTGTCGCGCGGTACGGTTAAAATGGACCGATTCTGCCCTCGAAGATCTTGTACCTATGTATGGTGATGAGTGGATGAAAGGAAAAATTTTGAATATTCTATTGTTACACCAAACGCATCATCGTGGACAAATGACAGTGATTATGCGTATATTAGGTTTACCGGTACTAGGACTTTACGGACCTTCAAAAGAAGAGTGGATCGCAATGGGCTTGCCGGCAATGGATTAATCTTAATCAAACGCCTACCCTATGAGTGAGTTTTATTGGACTTTTAAACAAACACAATTTCACGGTATCAACTGGCTGCCACAAAAATTCGATAAGGTAATGATCATTGTTCATGGCATTGGAGAGCACATTGGACGTTACGATCAGGTAGCTGCTTTTTTTATGCAACAAGGCTATGGTGTGGTCGGGATTGATCATTATGGTCATGGTAAATCTGATGGCCATAAAGGAGCTTCCCGCGGCTTCGAATTTATGTTCGATTACTTAAAGGCATTTTTACGCCATGTAAGAACACAATTCAGCAAACCTATAGTCATGTATGGTCATAGCATGGGTGGTGGTGTATTAACCGGTTTCTTACTCAAACGACAGCCTGACATACTAGCGGCAGTTATTTCTGCTCCCGCACTGATCATTGCTATGCGCCCCGGTCCTTTTCTTAAAAGCGCATTAAAAGTGATCACCTCCATAGCACCGAACTTTCGTATCTCACAGGGACTCGACATCAATAAAGTATCACATGATCCATTAGCAATAGAAAAGTTTGAAAATGACCCTTTGCGACATGACAAAATCAGTTTCCGGCTAGCCAATGATATGATACAGAACGGAGCCTGGTGCCTTGAACATGCAGATCAATTAAAAGTCAGGTCTTTGCTAATGCATGGTAGTGCAGATGAATTTACAGCCGTTGAGGGTTCACGTCTGTTTGCCAAACGTGCTCCCTCCAATTTGCTCACCTATAAGGAATGGGATCACCTCTATCATGAGATGCATAATGAACCGGAGAGTGCTGAGGTTTTACAGTATGTAGCGGATTGGTTAAAAGGTTAATAAAGATCATCTTCCGGACTCTCTATTCCAAAATTCTGACATATGAGACAAGCAGTAAATGGCAATATCTCCTTTGTGGATCCCCCGAATGTCATTTTAAGCAAGCTCCATTTTAAATATCATCTTCTCGACAATTGGAAAACTGCCTTCAATAACATTTTGATCCACCCTGGCTTCCATTTCTTCCTTGCTAAATTCTCTTAACGCTTCAAATAGGTTAGCTTGAACTTCTTCGCGACTACCGCCTTCTGCTATAACCCATGGCAATTCTGCAAATGTGCCCGTATAACCGTTATTGGTTTCATCAAACACAAATAATCCCGTTACCGAAAAAAAATCAGATTTTACTTGATTGCTGTTCATATCGTTGTTGTTTTTAGTATCATATCCATTTGTTACAGCAAACCTATAGATTATATTTTACTTTACAAAAGTTTATTTAATTTAAAAACAACAACAAAAATAAAAAAGAAAATAAAAATCATTTTATTGAACATAAAATTAATTTATATGAATTTTTATACAAAAAACTAGAGACTAATACATTTTTTAATGTCTGACCGCCCATTAATTTTAATTAGTTTGTTCATTCATAAAATCACTACCCTTTCCAGGTATTCAAATTGGCTACCTTTTTTCCGTTTAATGAGATCACACCAGCACAAACATCAAGGCTTTTTTCGATTTCTTTGCAATCTTTTCGCAGCCCGGTTAGTGCAATTTTATAAAACTTTACTATCCTTTTTCCCCTCGTCTTATTTCAATTGGGTTTTTCCGAACCAGAGACGAACCGGAGTCGAACCCAAGTCGGCTCAGGAGCGACTTAGTTAAGGACCTGAACACTGCCATTCTATAAGTGTAACACAAACCCGAAAACGAGCCTAAAAATGTGTTTATGGTTGCTATTTTTGTTTTCATGAACTAAATGTAGTGCGAAATAAAAATACCGGCTTGCATTCTATGCATTTATCGACACACCAAGCGCAAATCACCTAACATATTCATTAAATGCAGTTTAAATGACAGGAAAATTATACATGATGAAAAAGGCAACTCTGGTCTTGATGTGATTTTTTCACAAAACTACATTTGCAATATTCTCATTACGTTAAGATTTTTTTAAAGGCTAGAAGAAATCTCAACCACTTTTATTAACTTTAAATTAAAATAAAACAGTCAAATGATAACGAATGATTTGTTTTTTAAAAAAAAGCATTATGTTTGTAACATGAGGTATCTGGCTTTCTTATTCACCATCTACGTAATGGCCCTGTCTGCATGGCCATGCTGTGGTAGTGAAGCAGATCTTCCATCAGGCCATGAAGATGAATGTTATTCCGCTTCTGACAACCGTAGTGAAAAACATCCGAATCCACATGCCTGTTCACCATTTTTTCATTCCAGTACTTATCATGCCTTTGTAGCTGCAGCCGCAGTCACTAAAACTCCTGCAATTGTGGTAGCCGAAAAGAATAACAGTTTTCCTGATTACCAGGATGTTCCTGTTATCTTATTTTCTGGCGATATCTGGCAGCCCCCTCAATGGGTATAATTAATTCGATTTTTTTCTTCATTAATTATTAACCCACGCATTTTCATGGCAAAATTTTGCCACTGATCTGCTGTAAAACAACATCATAATATGTTTAATAAGATTATTTTATTCTCTATAAAGAATAAATTAGTTATTGGCATAATGACTCTGGCCTTAATCGCCTGGGGAATTTATTCATTAACAAGATTACCTATTGATGCTGTGCCCGACATTACTAACAATCAGGTACAAATCATCTCACAAGCGCCTAGTCTGGGCGCGCAGGAAGTTGAACAGTTTATTACGGCTCCTATTGAGCTTTCTATGGCCAACATCCCCAATGTGATCGAAAAACGTTCCATTTCACGTTCCGGGATATCTGTGATTACCATCGTTTTCGAAGATGATACTGATATTTATTGGGCAAGGCAACAGGTGGCTGCACAATTAAAAGAAGCTGAAAGCATCATTCCTAATGGAATGGTTGAGCCTACCCTGGCCCCCATTACCACTGGCCTGGGCGAAATTTATCAGTATGTTTTGCATACCAAAAAGGGGTATGAAGATAAATATTCTGCTACCGACCTCAGAACCTTGCAAGATTGGGTGGTGAGAACCCAACTTGCCGGAACTAAAGGTGTTGCCGAAGTAAGTGGCTGGGGTGGTTATGTAAAACAGTATGAAATTGCACTCGACAATGAAAAACTGAATGCCAATAATGTAACCATTGCTCAAATCTATGCGGCACTTAAAAACAATAACGAAAACACCGGCGGTTCGTATATAGAGCAGCAAAGTAATGCCTATACCATCCGAGGTATAGGCCAGGTGAAATCATTGGACGATATTGAAAAGATAGTCGTCAAAAATGTGGGTGGCGTTCCTGTACTCATCAGAGATATTGGAACAGTACAATACGGTACGGCTACAAGATATGGCGCAGTAACCAGAAACGGTACCGGTGAAGTGGTAGCCGGAATTACCCTGATGCTGAAAGGTGAAAACTTTAATCAGGTGATAGAAAATGTAAAAGAAAGGATTATCCAGGTCCAAAAAACCTTACCTGAAGGGGTGGTTATAGAACCTTATATTGACCGTACCGAATTGGTTGGTCGCTCCATCAGTACAGTTCAAAAAAACCTTATTGAAGGTGCCCTGATTGTAATTTTCGTACTCCTGCTCCTGCTTGGAAACTGGAGGGCTGGCCTGATTGTGGCTTCGGTAATTCCATTATCCATGTTGTTTGCATTTGCCATGATGCGCCTGTTTGGTGTTTCGGGCAACCTAATGAGCCTTGGGGCAATAGATTTTGGTTTAATTGTAGACGGGGCTGTCATTATTGTGGAAGCCATCATTTATAGACTAACAGAGAGCAAGCTATTTAAGGATACACCAAAGCTAACGCAACAGCAAATGGACAAAGAGGTATTTACAGCCTCTTCTAAAATCAGGGCCAGTGCTACCTTTGGTGAAATCATCATCCTTATTGTATACCTTCCTTTACTCTCCCTCCTAGGTATTGAAGGTAAAATGTTTAAGCCAATGGCCGAGACTGTCGTTTTTGCCATTGTAGGCGCCTTTATATTATCCCTTACTTATATACCGATGGTAAGCGCCCTGTTTTTAAGTAAAAACACCACACATAAAAGAAATATATCAGATAAAATCATGGATTTTTTCAGGCGCATATACAAGCCTATGCTGGAGCGTGCGCTGGACTTTAAAAAGTTAATTGTAGCCATCGCCGTAATATGCTTCGGCTTTACCTTATGGATATTTAGCCATATGGGTGGCGAGTTCCTGCCTCAGCTTGAAGAAGGAGATTTGGCTATTGAAATTGCCATGGCACAGGGAACTTCCCTTACTCAGGTGGTAGAAACATTCGGTAAGGCCGAGAAAATATTGAAAGATAACTTTCCTGAAGTAAAACAGGTAGTCACAAGGATTGGAAGTGCGGAAATACCGACCGACCCCATGCCGATAGAACGTGGCGACATGATGGTCGCTATGCTGCCAAAAGAAGAATGGACTACTGCAAAAACTAAGGATGAAATTTCGGAAAAAATGGAACATGCATTATCCGTTTTACCCGGTGTGAGTGTTGAGCTAACCCAACCTATGCAAATGCGTTTCAACGAGCTTATGACGGGTGTTAGGCAAGATGTAGCTATTAAAATTTATGGTGAAGACCTGGATGTACTAGCACAGGAAGCCAATAAAGTTTCTAAACTGATCGCCCCTGTGGCTGGCGTGAGCGAGCCGTTTGTGGAACAGGTAACCGGATTACCACAGATCGTAGTGACTTACGACAGAGATAGAATTGCACAATATGGATTAACCATTAGCGACATCAACAGTATTTTAAAAACTGCTTTTGCTGGGAATGTGGCGGGTGTAGTATTTGAAGGTGAGAAACGCTTTGATATGGTGGTCCGTTTGCAACGCGACCTTCGTGAGAACATTTCCAGTATTGAGAATTTATATATCCCCCTTCCTTCGGGTAATAAGGTGCCATTAAATCAGGTGTCGAAGATCGAACTTAAAGAAGCTCCTGCCCAAATCTCACGTGAGGATGGAAAAAGACGTATTTATGTAGGTTTTAATGTGAAAGGAAAAGATATTGAACGTACTGTAGCAGAAATTCAGCAGATATTGGATGCAAAGCTTAAACTTCCATCAGGTTACTATATTACTTATGGTGGTCAGTTCCAAAACCTTAAAGAAGCCAAAAGCAGACTTTCTGTAGCAGTTCCAATAGCCATGATTTTAATTCTAGGCTTGCTTTATTTTACCTTCAGATCTTTTACACAAACCATATTGATCTTTACGGCTGTTCCATTATCGGCTATAGGCGGTGTATTTGCCTTATTGCTTAGAAGTATGCCTTTCAGTATCTCAGCCGGGGTTGGCTTTATTGCGCTGTTCGGCGTTGCTGTATTGAATGGAATTGTACTTATCTCCTATTTCAACCAATTAAAAGAAGAGGGCGTTACTGATGTTTACAAGCGCGTAATGCAGGGTACAGCAGTGAGACTTAGGCCGGTAATTATGACTGCAGCGGTGGCTTCGTTGGGTTTTTTACCAATGGCCCTATCAGGTGGTGCAGGTGCCGAAGTGCAAAAACCTTTGGCGACTGTAGTGATTGGAGGCTTAATCTCAGCAACTCTACTCACGCTATTTGTGCTGCCTTGCTTATATGTATTAGTTACAGACCGTAAAAAGAAGCTAGGTATGCCTACAAAACCATTAGTCATAATCATGTTGTTTTTTGCAGGATTAGGACTTACAGGTTCAGTTAAAGCACAACAACTGCCGATCTCTGCAGATACAGCGGTTGCGCTTGCCCTAAAAAATAACCTGCAGTTAAAATCGTCAGGATTGGCGATCGACCAGTCAAAAGCCATGCAAAAAACTGCTTTTGATCCGGCAAAAACTGCTTTCTCGGTTTCCCAGGACCCTACAGGTAGTGGCAGTAATGACAACTCTATTTCCGTTTCTCAAAGCTTTGCCTGGCCCGGATTTTATAAGAACCAGAAAAAAGTGCTGACCGAACAAACCGGCCTTATGGAAAAATCGGGTAATTATACCAAATCGGAAATTACCCGTGACACCAGACTAGCTTACTATAAGCTGATTTACAGCATCAATACTTTAAAAATATTGGAATTGCAGGACAGCATCTACCGCAATTTCATTAAAAAATCAGAGCTCAGGTACAAGGTAGGCGAAACATCTAACCTGGAGCTGATTACAGCAAGAAACAAGTACCAGGAAGTACAAGCCTTAAAAAAAGCAGCAGAAACTGACCTCGCCATCCAACAGTTAAACCTCCAGCAGCTTTTAAATTTAAAAACAACAATCAATCCTACTGAAAAGGTGCTTCCAATACTCGATTTGGTTGAAACAGAAACAAATGGGCCCGGCAATAGTCCACTGATTGATGTATACCAGCAACAAATAGCGGTAGCTAAAGCAAAAATTGATTTGGAACGTTCGCGCACTATGCCAGATTTGACACTTGGTTACGCACAACAATTCGTGATCAAATCTTTTAATCCGGCAAATATAGATCGTAGTTATACACCAGGAACCCGAATTGCTGGTCTTCAGGTAGGTATTGCGGTGCCTATATTTAATGGTGCCAGTCGTGCAAGGGTAAACACTGAAAAAATCGCAGTACAAATTGCCGAAACAGACTACCAGCGCATACAAAACCAGCTGGCTATGCAGTATCAGCAAGAGCTTCAAAATTATGCTCAGCACAAAAGTATTGCAGATTATTTTACCTCTGATGGCTTAAAGCAGGCCGACGAGCAACTACGTATTGCACAGGTATCTTATGATCTGGGCGAGATTGGTTACATTGAATTTATTCAAAATATGGCGCTGGCTGTACAAAGTAAGCTCAATTATCTGCAAACTGTCAACCAGTTGAACCAATCAGTTATTCAATTACAATTTTTAAAAGGGAACTAATTCGATGAACGCAACACCATATATCAAAAGAAACTTAGCTGTACTCATCTGTTCAGCATTTATCATCACCGTAATCACCTCTTGCGGTGATACCACCAAAAAAGCGGAAACAACTGCGGAAGCCAAAGGAACACATGATTATGGTGCCGAAGGCCATGAAGAACACAGTGAAGCACTTGAGCTGAGTCAGGAACAAATGAATGCGGTAGGCATTGTAATTGGAAATATAGAACAAAAGAACCTGACTGAAGTTGTAAAAGCAAGTGGACAGTTGGCTGTACCACCGCAAAATGCAGCCCAGATTAATGTACTTACTGGTGGGATCATCAGAAAAATCAATGTAATTGAAGGCCAACGTGTAAATAAGGGGCAGGTATTGGTAACCATCGAAAATCAGGACCTGATCAGACTTCAACAGGATTACCTGACTGCTAAAGGTGGCTTTAGCTATGTTGAAGCCGAATACCACCGCCAGCAACAACTTAAAGCTGCCAATGCGGGTACTGGAAAGGCCCATCAGCAGGCAGAGGCTAATTATAACGCCGAACAGGCCAAACTAAAGGCTTTGGAACGCCAGCTTCAGCAATATGGCATTGCTGTTGGCCGTGTTGCATCGGGCAATATCACCTCGCAAGTGCCGGTTAAAGCGCCTATCAATGGCACAATAGGAAAAATCACAGCAGAAACAGGCTCTTATGCCCAACCGGGTGTGTCGATCATGGATATTGTAGACAACTCTAAGATCCATGCCGATCTCATTGTATTTGAAAAAGATCTATCCAAAATTAAAGTGGGCCAGAAAGTTGATTTCAGATTAACCAATCAAAAGAATGAGCAAATTGAAGGGCATATCTATGGCATCAATAAATCATTTGAGAACGATAGCAAAGGCGTGGTCGTTCATACGGTGATAAAAAAACCAGGTGCCAACCTCATTCCTGGAATGTATGTCACAGGCCTTATAGGTGTAGGTACTGCAACTGCCAACGCCGTACCTATTGACGCTGTAGTACGATCAGAGGGAAAGGAATTCATTTTTATCCTTGATGCTGGTACCAAAGCCGCACACGAGGAAGAACATGGACATACACATCAAAGAGAAGCCGAAGAAAAACACAAAGAAGAGGATGCAAAAGACGAAAATTCAGTACATTTCAAAAAAATTGAAGTAACCACGGGAGTTTCGGAATTAGGCTATATCCAGATCACGCCTGTAGAAAAATTACCTGCTAATGTTAAAGTAGTCACAAAAGGGGCCTTTTATTTGCAGTCAAAATCATCAGGACCGGCAGAACACAGTCATTAATTGAACAATTAGCAGAAAGCATTATGATACAGGACATGGAACGCAGACTTAAAGCCAGGCATATTAATCCTACCGCCATGCGTTTATTGGTCTTGGAGTTTTTAACAAAACAAACTGCAGCGATAAGTTTAAATGATCTTGAAAAAGGTATGGCTCCATCAGACCGTATCACCCTATACCGAACGTTAAAAACTTTTGAAGAAAAAGGTTTAGTACATAGTATAGAAGATGGTAGTGGCGCCACCAAGTATGCTTTATGCGATGCAGATTGTGATGGGGAAAACCATCATGATCTGCATGTTCACTTTTACTGCAACAATTGCAGGGAAACCTTTTGTTTGCCCAACACCAGCATTCCGGAACTGGCCTTACCTGAAGGTTTTAAACAAGAGGAAATGAACCTGATCATCAAGGGTATTTGTAAAGTTTGCAATAGCATTGCATAAGATCATGCCTTACCTTTGATTTATAATTTAAGGTTATGAAGGTATCAAACATAAGTTCGGGCTGCTGTGGAGCTGAAGAACTCAATCATAAAATAAAACATCATCACCATATGGAGCCGCTATCCGCTGTTCACGAACATAGTGACGACGATGGGCATAACCATGGAGCGGAATCAGCCCAAAGCTGGACCAGTCACTGGCCACTGTTAACATCTCTTACTGTTGTAGTGGTAATGATGGTATTAGAATACGGCTTCCACATCACCTTTAACAACCTAATACAGCTAACCATCTATGTTCCCGCTTACTTATTAGCAGGATATAATGTATTGAACCTGGCTTTTAGAAAAGCCCTAAGATTTGATTTCTTTAATGAATTCTTTTTAATGAGTGTGGCCACTATCGGTGCTTTCACTATTGGCTCGTATAGCGAGGGGGTAGCCGTAATGGTTTTCTACTCTATCGGTGAATGGTTTCAAGATAATGCAGTAAGTAATGCCAAACGAAGCATTAAAGCGCTATTGGATATTAGGCCAAATGCCGTTGATGTGATTAGAGATGGAAAAGTTTTTACTGTTGATCCGGCAGAAGTGGACATTGACGAGATGATACAGGTAAAACCAGGTGAAAAAGTAGGGTTGGATGGTATATTGTTGTCGGACAAAGCCACCTTCAATACCGCCGCATTGACCGGAGAAAGCAAACCCGACAATAAAATTAAAGGTGAAATCGTACTTGCCGGAATGATCAATCTGGAGCAAGTAAGTACAGTTCAGATTAAAGCTGTATTTAAAGATAGTAAGCTGAGTAAAATATTGGAAATGGTGCAGGATGCTACAGCACGTAAATCACAAACGCAATTGTTCATTTCTCGTTTTGCCAAAATATACACCCCTATCGTATTTGCATTGGCTGTTATGGTGGTTACACTGCCATGGCTCGTTGTTTCAGATTATGTTTTTAGAGATTGGTTATACAGAGGCCTGGTCTTTTTAGTAATCAGTTGTCCTTGTGCACTGGTAGTCTCTATCCCCCTTGGCTATTTTGGCGGAATTGGTTTAGCTTCTAAAAATGGAATCTTATTTAAAGGTTCAAACTTTCTGGATGTGATGACCAAAGTAAATACTATTGTGATGGATAAAACCGGTACGCTAACTAAAGGTGTATTTGAAGTTCAAAAAATAGTGACCAATAATTTTGAGGAAAGAGAATTAATCTTACTAACAGCTGCTATTGAAAGTAAATCTACCCATCCTATTGCAATTGCTGTAGTTAAATATGCAGGAGATGACTATCGTGAAGCCAGAATTGGAAACATAGAAGAAATCCCTGGCCATGGACTTAAAGGAACAATAAACGAGAAGTCGATACTTGCGGGAAATACCAAACTGCTTAAAAAGTTCGGCGTGGAGTACGACCATAGTATCGACAGCGAAGCGGATACTATTGTTGTCATTGCTGTTGATGGTAAATATGCGGGTTACATTATCATTGCAGATGAGCTTAAAGAAGATGCCAAACAGGCTATTGCTGACATGCATCGATTAAATATCCAAACGGTAATGCTTAGCGGCGATAAACAAAGTGTGGTGAATAAAGTGGCCAAACTGTTGGGCATTGATCATGCTTATGGCGATCTGTTACCTGAGGACAAAGTAAAAAAGGTAGCAACACTTAAAAATGACGGTAAGCACCTGGCCTTTGTAGGTGATGGGGTAAATGATGCGCCTGTTGTAGCCCTTTCCGATGCAGGGGTTGCCATGGGCGGGCTGGGTAGTGATGTAACAATAGAGACGGCCGATGTTGTCATCCAGAACGATCAGCCTTCAAAAATTGTAACTGCTATAAGAATTGGAAAACTCACCAGAAACATTGTTTGGCAAAATATAGTTTTTGCTTTGGGGGTTAAAATCATTGTCTTGATTTTAGGCGCAGGAGGTATGGCTACTTTATGGGAAGCGGTAATTGCCGATGTAGGCGTAGCCCTACTGGCTATTTTAAATGCAGTCCGCATTCAGCAAATGAAGTTATAAATCATTGCCAATTGAATTTATAAATCTGCTAATAACGTGTATTAAAAAATCGGTTTTTATGACGCAATTGCATTAGCAATTATATATTTCAATGAAAACCAAATCAACTTTAGCGATCTGCATTCTGTTTATTGCAGGATTAACACTTTCCTTTGTAAAAGACAAGGTATGGACCTCCAAATTCTTATCGGTAAACAAAGATGGCAGCATTACCTATTTCCCCGATGAGAAGGGTAATATTATTCCCGATTTTAGCCGCGTAGGCTATCATCATGGTTTAAAAGAAATTCCCCAGGTAAAAGTGGTAAAAACGGTTTCACCAGTAAAAGGTGATGCCGGTAGCACCATTCAGGAAGCCATTGATGAGGTATCGGCAATGCCGCTTGGTGCTGATGGCTTTAGAGGTGCAATTCTATTAAAAAAGGGCGATTATCCTATTTCAGGAACGATTAACATAAAAGCTGAGGGCATCGTTTTAAGAGGTGAAGGAAATACTGCTGAGGGCACCAGACTAATTGCCTCAGGCAAAGGCTTACGCTCATTGCTCAAAATTAATGGAAAAGGCAAAATTTCTGAAGTTGGCGACAAGGTGAAAATTACTGACGCCTATGTGCCTACCGGTGCAAAATCTTTTCAGGTAGCCTCATCAAAAGGGTTTAAAGCCGGCGATAGAATCATTGTTTACAGACCAGGAACAGAAAACTGGATTCACGATCTTCAGATGGATAAAATTGAAGAAAGAAATGGAACTAAACAATGGAAAGCGGACCAATATAACCTTAGCTACGAAAGAGAAATTGTAGCGGTAGATGGCAATAAAATCACCATAGACAATCCGATAGTGATGGCTATGGAAGAGCAATATGGTGGTGGGCTAATTTTTAAATACGAATTTAAAGGACGTATAAAAGAGGTGGGCGTTGAGAACATCTATTTTGAATCTGAATATGCCAATGATACTGATGAAGATCATGGTTGGATTGCTGTTGATTTTAATCAAATTGAAAATGCCTGGGTAAGTGATGTAACTTCCCGCTATTTTGGTTACGCTTGTGTAAGTTTAGATGGTGATGCAAAAAATGTAACGGTAAAGAATTCAAAATGCTTTGATGCCAAATCGGTCATTACTGGAGGTAAAAGGTATTCGTTTAACAATACCGGCCAGCAAAATCTATTTATGGATCTGGAAACTACTGAAGGCAGACACGATTATGTGACAGGAGCCAAAACATGTGGGCCTAATGTTTTTTTCCGCTGCAAATCAAGAAAGACACATGCTGATATTGGTCCGCACCACCGTTGGTCTAGCGGTACTCTGTATGACAATATTGATACGGATGGTGAGATTAATGTACAAGACCGTGGTAACTGGGGTAGTGGTCACGGCTGGGCTGGTGTTACTCAGGTATTGTGGAATTGCAAGGTTAAAGGTGCTGCCATTCAAAATCCATGGGTATCGGGTAAAAATTATGCTGTTGGTGTACAGGGAGACAAGTTGAAAGGACGTCTAAATGGAAAGCCTGATGGAGAATGGGAAGGTTTAAATAAAACTGATCTTCAACCAGCTTCGCTGTATTTGGCACAAATTAAAGCGGCAAAGGGGGTAAAATAGGGATTCTTCTCTGAGTCTGCATTTCTTCAGCGCTGAAAAAGCGCTAAAAAAAGCTAGGTCTCATCGAAAACCCAATTTTACAGTTAAGGCACAATCAAAACATTCAGTTTGGATTGTGCCTTACTTGTTTTTACGCTTACTTATATTTTTACTTTTAGAGGTAGGTTAATTTCTGGATTTTAAAATAAAATCGACTATCGGTGCCGGATTAGGCAAACTGTGTGGATGATGTTTTCCTTCAGGCTTATGAATGATTGTGATATTACCTCCTGCTTGCTTAATTTTCTCTGCAAAAGGCAATGTATTTTCTGACATAGGAACCAGTTCGTCCATATCACTACAAACGTGGAGCATCGGATATTTTCCTTTAACAATTTCTTTAATTTTATCTATTGGACTACCAGCAAAACCTGCAGCCTGTTCTTCAGTAACATAACCATAATCCTTTAAAAAAATATCCCAATCCTTCTTACTTCCAGGTCCTACACCTTTACCACCTGGCCAACTTTTTAAATCCAATACTGGGTTATCTGCATATACACAAGCCACCTTTGAAGGGTTTACTGCTGCCCAATTATAAACATATACTCCACCGCGACTCATCCCTTCTAATACAGCCTTTTTAGCAAATCCCATTTTCTGCAACTGATTATAGAAATCATTCCAAACTCCAATTGCCTCCGCATTACCAAACAACTCAGCAACATCACAATACACCACATAAAAACCACGTTCCAACAGTGCAATATCCGTTTGTGGTTCATGTCCCCAAAACCTTGCTCTCCATATCCATGGCATATCTTTAGCAGTTGCTTTAGGTGCTACAATCTTTGCTTTATGACCTTTAAAGTCAAACGAAAAGCAGTTGTATCCATAAAAATTACTTTTCTCAGCATGCTTTATTATTCCTTTCCCTTCTGCCTCAACAGGTTCAGTTTGCAACTTAATAAAATCATACAATCGTGAAGCGATAAACCCTGCCCCCACTGCATTAGGATGAATTTTATCTGCCAGTAGTTCTTCCTTATCTGCAAACAAACTATATAAATCAAGTATAGCTAATTTTTCATCATAAGCCACCTTCTGAATCATAGGAATCATAGTTTCTTTTAGATAAGTCCCAGAAATACCAAATTTCTCATCCGAAAAGGCTTTTACAGGCAATAACAAAACTACCCTTGGGTGACTTGGCAATTCCCTAAAACTTCGGATCATATCATGATAATCTTGCTCAAAATCACCCATCATTGGTCTATTCACCACTTTACTATCGTTGGTACCTAACTTAATAAATACCAAATTGGGATTACTCAATAATGCTTTCTGATATTCCGGTGTATTCCAATACGGTTTATTACCCTTCTTAAGCATCGTAGCCCCACTTACACCAAAATTAAGCACCTCATAACCTGCTCCTAATAAAGCCTGTAACTGAGCAGGGTAAGACTCCTGAGCCCTATTTGTTAATCCCGATCCAAAAGTGATGCTATTCCCAATGCAAGTGATCCGTATTTTTGACTGCGCAAAAGAATGCCCAACAATAAAAAACAGCCCCCAGAAAAGAGTCAGCTTAAAAATATATTTCATCTCGATTTGATTTAACAGCCCAATTTAGCCTCCCTAAACATAGCCATCCAGTTTAGCAAAAAATTACCTTCTCAGAAAAGACCTAGAAATTTTTGCCTTCTTCAGGCAAAAAGTTCCAGTCTTTGAAGAGAACGGTTATTTTTTCATTCTTAATGCCAACTGCGCCTCAAACAACGATTTCGGCAACACCGTTTCCCCCTTCATTTCTACTAACCCAGCATTCACAAAAGTAACCGGCTTATCAGAAGTAAAGCCTACAATAATCGGCGCAGCAATCGTATAATTCCTACGTCTACTCATGTCCCAAAAATTATAATTCTGTTCCTTATCAGACTTATGATGAAAATTCCATAATACCAACTCCTTACCATGATGCGGATGTCCCGGTTCAGGGCCTCCTAAATTATAAAAAACACCACCATCAATATCATCATAAAGCGTAGCATAAGGCTGCCCGGAATGAATATCAAAGTTCTGATCAGACCCCAAAGAACACTGGCTAACTACTGTTCCAACTGCACTGTATCCCGTACCTGCACCATGATGCTGAGCACCATTAAAAGTACAATGTTTCACCAATACCCCATATCCAGTACGTGCATGCACAGAAGCATGCCCTTTTTTACCCCTAAAATGTGTATTTTCCACAGTAACCTGATACCCGGAACGTATATATACCCCTTCATTCCAGTCATGAAACTCACAATTGCGAACCCAGCTATTTTTAACAAATTCCATACCTACAGCTTCATAAGCGTAGTCATGAATCTCATTTTTATGATGGATAAATTCTTCAGGATAATTCTTCCAGTTGCTGGTAAACAATATATCCTCTACACCACAATGATCGATGGAATTATAGGACTCTATCGTCCAGTCGGCCGACTTAACCATTTTGATATCGATGTGTATCGGATTTTTAAAACTAACCTTATTCCCCTCAATCTTATTTATTGTATGAATTTCATAAATCAACATCCCTCCTTTATCGCCAAACAACCTTGTCCATTGTGGCTTTAATTCTAAAGGAGCAAAATAAAGCTTTGTAAATTCCTCACTTCTATGGCGAACAACTACATCCTGACCTATTTTAAGTTTCGAAGCATCTTGAACAACAACAGAAAAAGTCTCACGCCCGGCATCTTTAACAATGGTCGCTAATTTTTCGAACTTATCGTTTTCTGGTTTAAACAAAAACTGTCTGCCGTTGATTCTCATATTGGCCTGATAAATTTCTGTACCACCAGCTCCACTGCCACTGCCTTTTAAAACAATATTACTTTTAGTTATTCTGATTTGCTTCTTCGCATCTTCATTTGCAGCAATTAAATATTTACCGGGTGAGAAGAACACTACTCCGCCCCCAGGATTTGCTTCAGCTGCATCAATAGCCTTTTGGATAGCTACATCATCGTACTGATCATCATTGGGCTTTGCACCATAATCATCTACCTTAAAATACTTTTTATCACTAACCGATGGGAGTGGTATTTCGGAGAATCCATAACCGGCATAAGAAAAATCAGGCAGCACTGGTGTGCTGCCTTCCTTTTTTGATTTTACAAAATCCAGCCACAGGGGAGATACTTTTTGTGCCTGGGCGGTTACCGTTAAGAGCAATACGTTTAAAACAAGAGTTATTTTTTTCAAAATCTTATTAATCTAATGCGCCAGTTTTCATTTCTTTCTTAGGTTTTGTTTCTATCTGATGAGCTACTGTCCCCTCAAACTCAACCTTAATTACACTTGCGATTTTATCAGGTGCAGTCGCAGCTACATTAATAGTCAGTGCATCACCATTGGTTTCAGTTTTCAAATTACCTTTTGAAGCCAGTAAAGTGGCAGATACAACTTTGTTCTTTATGCCCCGAATAACCAGTTGACCATTTGCAGGCCAGTTAAATACAGAAAAGTAAAGCGTTGTACCTTTTGGCATCTCTTTTCTTGTACAGCGACCCCAACTTAAAGGCTCCAATGGACTCGATTTAGTACCATATATTGCTTCATTGTTGACCTTCATCCAGGCACCTATTTCTTTCAAACGATCTATACTTTCCTGCGGAAATGTACCATCAGGTTTTGGACCAACATTCAATAAATAGTTCCCCCCTTTTGAAGCGATATCAGCCAGGTTACGAATTAAAGTCTCTGTAGATTTCCATTTATTGTCTGAAGTTCTAAACCCCCAGGTACCATTCATGGTCATACAGGTTTCCCAATCCATGCCATCCAATTCAGCCTGAGTAGGTATTTTTTGTTCCGGTGTTTTGGTATCACCGGGGAAATTCGGGCGTTTTAACCTGTCATTCGTAATGATCTGTGGTTGCGATTTTAAAGCTGCCTGCAATTTCAAAGCCGCCTCATCTGTCATATTGGTTGGTGTATCCCACCAAAGCACAGCAATCTCACCATAATTTGTCATCAGTTCCTTAACCTGTGGCACGGCCACTTCATCAATATACTGATCAAAAGTTCTGGTCATCTGAGCCGGATCCCAATGTCCTTTATTCGCCAATGTATAAGCATCAATTTTAGCTGAATCCGGGTTTAACCAGCCCTCTTTCATTTCCTTTCTTGCAGCTGATCCTCCAGGGTTATTCCAATCCTGAGCCTGGGAATAATAAAAGCCTAGCTTAATACCATATTTTTTACAAGCCACAGCTAATGGAGCTAGCAAATCTTTCCCATAAGGTGTCGCATCAGTAATGTCCCATTTGCTGGCTTTAGAGTTAAACAAAGCAAATCCATCATGATGTTTTGCAGTAATGATAATGTATTTCATTCCTGCATCCTTTGCCGTTCTTACCCATGCATCCGGGTCATACTTTACAGGATTAAAGCTTTTCGCCATTTCCTGATACTCAGCAACGGGAATTTTAGAACGGTTCATGATCCACTCTGCGCCCCCCCTTAGCTGCTCATGTCCTTTATAAACACCCGCAAACTGGGCATATACGCCCCAATGGATAAACATACCGAATTTGGCATCCCGCCACCAGGCCATTCGTTCATCCTTTGTCAATGCTTTCTGGCTATATACAGACTGGCCTAATATTAAAAAAGCCGCTACTACTAAAAGTACTTTTCGTTTATACATGATTTGGTTTTATTTAATTCCTAATTTAAAGCTTATCAAGTTGTCAATATTCAGCGAAATTGGCTCAATCTTATCTTATAATGACCTACCTTTTTAATGACTTATACCTTAGCAAAGCTTCAAGGTAATAGTAATCAGCATAAGATAAAGGTACATCAACCTCACTGTCTGATGGTTTAGAACCTGTACTGCTTACCAGGATAAAACCTTTGTTCTCCCCAATGGGCGAAGCATACTTTGTACTCAGGCTGTTCAACATGATATCCGCCTTTTTCAAATAAAGCCCTTTGTTCTTACTGTATCCACTCAATTCATACAATCCAGAAGCAATTACTGCTGCTGCCGAAGCATCGCGCGGCTCATTAGGAATATTAGGCGCATCAAAATCCCAGTAAGGAACCAGATCTGCTGGCATATTTTTATGGTTAAGTATAAAACCGGCAACATTTTCTGCCTGTTTTAAGTAAGCAGGATTTTTGGTAAAACGATAGCACATTGTATATCCATATAATGCCCATGCTTGTCCCCTCGCCCAGGCAGATTCGTGGCTATAGCCTTGATGCGTGTTCTTTTTCAATACTGCCCCCGTATTCGGATCATAATCAATCACATGATAAGAACTGTAATCCGGTCGAAAATGATTCTTCATTGTCGTATTTGCATGGCTCACCGCAATTTTATAAAAAGAAGAATCGCCTGTAAGGGCAGTAGCTTCAAAAAGTAGCTCCAGATTCATCATATTATCAATAATTACCGGGTTTACCCATTTATCAGAACTATGGTCCCAAGAACGGATCACGCCTGTTTTGGGATTGAAACGCGTAGCCAATGTTTTGGCAGATTGAATAATGACATCAGCATAGTGTTTATCTTTAGTGATGCGGTAACCTGTACCCACACTGCAATAAACTTTGAACCCCATATCATGAGTTTTACCATTAAACTGCTCCTGTTCCACCTGAGCTGTAAATGCTTTAGCCTGGTCCAGCCAAGCTTGCTTTCCAGTATACTGATATAAAAACCAGAGCTCTCCAGGGAAAAAACCACTGGTCCAATCGCGCGAAGCTACCAATTTCAATTCACCTTTTTCCAACGTTCTCGGTGAAAATTGATCAGCCTTTGCTCCGGCAGCTTTCGTTTTCTCGATTTCCTTTAGCATTAAAAGGGTTTGCTTATCCGCCTGAACAAAGGCTTTTTTTACATTTACCTCCAGACCTGAAGGTGTTGATCTGTTTACTGACGACCCAAAATCCGGAGTACTACGTGGATTTCTTGAACCAGAAATTACCGTACCAGATGTGGTCTGAGTACGTACCGTGCGTTCCTGTGCAAAGGATGAGGCAGTAGTAGCCAGCAACAATGCACCTATAGTTATAGAGAGTGATTTCATAATTTCTTTTGTTATTATTTTTTATATTATTGTACAGGTAAAAGTTGAATTTCAAGCAATTTCATCAATTCGGAACCTTTAATAGCTACCGGTTTAATGCTAAGCTCCAACGGACCTGCACCAAGTGTAGAAACACCTATTTCCGTAGTAACTACCGCGCCTTTTTTCGAGGCTATCACTTCCTCTTGCTTAGAGAAATCGCCAACTTTAACTTCGTAAGATGAACCGCCCTCATCTGCAATGTATTTAACAACAACTTTGTATTTAGCAGACTTTAATGCTTTTAAGTTCCATGTTAGGTAACTATCTTTCGATTTCCAACCATTTACAAAGTAGCGATCGGTTTTCCCATCACCAAAACCAAGCTTCTTTCCATGTTGTTCTGCATCAAATACCAGGAATCTGTTCGCTGGAATGTTAGGAGATAGTACTCTTGCCCCATCAGTCTCAAGTTTACCATTTACCTCCAATACGACTACAACATCGGGACTACCTGATACATTTGCTGGCAGGCTCACATTTAAGTCAGCAGCATCCAAACGTTTAACAGTTAAAGGCCTTTTACTTTTATCAGTTAATAAATAAGCCGTTTTAACATCGCTTTTTAAACCACCTACAACAAGATTGCCATCTTTAGGCCAGTTAAATACATGCAGGTAAATATTTTTCCCTTTTTGGGTGCTAACTCCCCAGGCCGGAATTGGCAACTCACCTTTCTGAGTGCCATATATTGCAGCACCATTTTGACTTAACCATCCACCAATGCTATCCAAAATCTGTTTGTCTTTCTGATCAAAAGTACCGTCGCCTTTTGGCCCGATATTCATCAGTAAATTCCCTCCTCTGGAAGCAGAATTAGCTAGAAGTTGAATAAAAAACTTTGCTGACTTATGACTGTTGTCATGTTTCGAATAACCATAAGATTCGTTAGTGGTAGGAATTGCTTCGGAGTCACCCGCAACCGTAAGTAGCTCCGCAGGTCTGTCGCCTGTATTTGCATAATCACCAAAATTGCCGCTGGCACTCCTTGCCAAACGCCCATTTACCACAATATTTGGATCCGTATCCCTAATCGCTTTAAGTATCCTGATGTTTTCAGATAAAGGCAATTTATGCGGTGTATCGAACCATAAAATATCCGGATGATATTTATTGATCAACTCTTTTATCTGTGGAATAGCTTTTTCGTCAACATACTTTACTGCTTTTGGTAACCATTCAGGATGACTATCAAACCAATTGGCACCACCAAGCAACTTATCTCCACCAGGGTTCTGGTATTCCCAATCATTACCCGGCGCATCAGGATGTTCCCAATCGAATGCATGCGAATAATAAAACCCGAACTTCATCCCATATTTCTTAGCTGCAGCAGCGAGCTCAGCCATCGGATCACGCTTAAAAGGGGTTTGTTTGACTACATTAAAATCAGATGCATTTGAATCAAACATAGCAAACCCATCGTGATGCTTTGCGGTAATGATAAAATAACGCATTCCGGCTTTCTTTGCTGTCAAGATCCATTCCTCAGCATTAAATTTAACAGGGTTAAATACATGAGCAAGATCAAGATATTCTGCCCTGGTAATTTGTTCCTTACGCATCAAATGTTCCGAATAGCCATTTACCTTCCTTCCTTTCCATTCTCCAGCAGGTAACGAATATAACCCCCAATGTATAAACATACCGAATCGGGCATCACGCCACCATTGTATCCGTTCATCATGCGTTTTCATGGAGTTTTTCCACCAGCCATTCCGGGCTTCATCCATTGCTTTCTGGTCGCGTTGCTGCGCCTTGTTCAACATATTTGCATCCTCATCACCAGCCACCTGACTGTAGGAATAAAGATTTGCAGCTAACAAAGCGGATAATAAAAATGCTGACTTACTATTTAATTGAGCCATATTAAGGGATTTCTTACAGGTAAATTTCTAATTACTTCTTCTACTTTGGGATCATGATCAAGCTTAGCCCAGATGTTTAACCAATCGGTTTTCTCATAAACACTGGCACCAAAAACCAAAAATGGTTGCGCTACAGGCCAATTATCCCAATACATTACATCTGGCTTTAAAGGCCATTTACTTTTATCAGCCACAAATGGATATAAGTACTCAATCCCTTTTTTAATGGATCTCCCATCAGCAGTTTGAAAGTCCCACAGGTTATCTGCTTTCGTGGAAAGGATCTGACAAAGCGTGGTCATCGCATCCAGATTAAAAATCGAATAGCCATAAGGTTTTGTACGTGCAAGTTCTCTTGGGAAGCTACCATCAACAGCCATTTGATTGGGTAGCAATACATTTTTATATCTATCACGACAAAAGTCAAGTAACTTATCGTCGTTACACAATTTTGCAAAAGATGCTACCTGCATGGTAAAACAAGTTCCATGGTTATTTTGGGCATTCATTTCGTCTTTTCCATACTGATGGGTCATTAGCCAGGTCAAGTACTGAGCAAACCATTTACGAGTTTCAGACAAGACACCCGGCTCCATTGCCTTTTGCATTACAATAATTCCCTGTGCTACTTCCATCAGCTGAATAGTATCAATAATTCCAATGCCACGACCGGTAAATCGGCCTTTTATAGCCTGAGCATACTTTAGGTTTGGATTCATCATTGTACCTTCATTGATAAACCAGGCTTGCAGATGCAACATTGCCTGCTTAACATATTTCTGATCTCCGGTAAGTTTATAAGCAGAAGCCAATGCCCCAATAATTTTACTGAAACGGATCATTGCCAACCTGTGTGCAACAAAGTTCTCAGGATTAGTCATCCCATCTTTTTGAATATATGGACCTTCCGGATTTTGTGCATCAGGCCACCAATAATCGCCCTCTGAATAAAAATCATGTTTACCACCTGCACTTCTTAATGAACTTTCGGCAGTTACGGTAACCGGACGTTGTTTCATTGCCCAGTCAGCATTTTTCAAGATGGAAGCCTTTAAAGTTTTCAACACTTCTTTCTCTATACCGCTTGTGGCAGTCTGACCATCCTTCATCGCCGCAAAGGATGAAGTGACAATCATATTGATCAATATAAATGCTGTTAACACAAACTGTTTCATAACTTTTTTATTTATTTGGTCATAGCCCTAAAGCTGACTTTGTTAATGGTATTTGGTTTACCTTTTTCGGCGTTGGAAATAGAAGCCTTAAGTTTACCATTCGCATCTTTAACTATATTAATTTCCCTAAAGCTATACGCGCCTTTTTCATAGTTAAAAGTCTCTCCATCATCATCATAAAGCATATACTTACCTGGTTTACTTCCGTAGTATCTGATTTCCAGATCCAGTTTCTCAGTAGACTTAGGAGCATGCATTAATGCAGGTCCCATTGGCACAATACCACCGTCTTTTACATAAACGGGAATTTTATCCAAGCCCGGAGTGATGGTAATTACCTCTCCATCACCGGCATATGCTCCCGTATAAAAATCAAACCATTTACCTTTAGGTAAAATCACTGTACGGGTTTGTTTTCCGGTAAACATAGGCGCTACCAATAAATATTCTCCCGCCATATATTGATCTTTCACTTCTTTACTCACTGCTTCAACGTAAGGATTCTCTTCTAAATTGGTTGTTTTCACTTCCTTTTTAACATCTGCCTGGTAACCATCCTCAAGATTCATTGCCCTAAATGGAGGTATACCTTTGAAATGGTATTTTGCAAATTCACTATACCAATAAGGCATCATCTGCATACGTAACAACGCAATATCTTTCACCTGTTTTTCTACATTAGGATACGACCATGGTTTAGTACCTGTAGACCAGGCATTGATCATCGCCATTGGCGAAAACACAACAGATTGCATACGGCGTAACCATTCTTCCTCAGTTTTAGAAGCTCTGGCCTCCGGAGTCCACAATACACCTGCAAAACCACTATTGATTAATGCTGTAATAAAATCTTCGTGGTTATAATAATCGTTATAAATGACATAAGGCAACGAAGATCCGCCCCCATTTGATCCCCTAACCAATCCAAAAGTACGCTGATTGCGCTCATGATACATATCAGCACTATAGCGCTGAATCAGTAAGCCGTAAGTCTGACGCATTTGCTCTGCACTTTTGCCTGAAGGGAATGTAGTAACATCTGGCCATAAATAATGATCGTAACCATCTACCTCATCAAATTTGTAGCCACTAACACCAATGTCTACCTGGCTCTTTTTTAATTGAGAAAATAGAATATCACGTGCCTGAGGCATGGTCAAATCCGGAATAGCACCCAACCATACCGTATGGTCTGCTGTAAATGGTTTAATGTTATTATAAATTGAGGCTTTCGGAGAAACATAAGGGTTTGTCCACAAATTAACCCTAATCCCCTTATTTAATAAACCTTTTACGAAAACAGAGGGCTCAGGGTAGCGTGTTTTATCCCATTCAAAAGTACAAGGGTAAGCTTTACTTTGCCATCCAGGTTCCAGGCCAATAAAATCAAGTGGAAACCCCTTGTCTTCAAAAGCTTTTACTTCAGCCTCCACATCAGCAGAAGTATATAATGTTTTTACCCTTTGTGTAAAGCCCAACCCCCAACGCGGAGGCAATACGCCACCACCATTTAACAAGTTATACCTGCGAACGGCATCCAGTGGTTTAGGCCCTGCAAACACGTAAAATTCAACACCATCGGCCGGCACCAAAACCTCAACAGCATCCGAATATGGACGTGAAGACCATGTTTTATCAGTATTACGATCTTTGGCCTCAGGAACATTCTTTCCATCCCGTTTTACAGCAGATCCGGCATAAATATCCAGGTATCGTGCAGAATTGATAAATACGCCATAGCCATTTGAAGATACATAAAAAGGAGTTGGGGCATGTGTACGTCCATTATCTTTACCTCCAAAGTGGTCTACATGCAGTTGCAGGATCTTTCCGCGCTGATGCACTGTTTGAAAATTTAAGCCAAAGCCGTAAAGTTGTTCTTTCTTATCTAGTGGAAAGGATAGATAAGTTTTACCATCAGCAAGCTTTGCGGTTATTTCTTCTTTTACAAGAGGAAATGAAACATCCCCCATGTCTTTTAATCCATCCATAGCAGGTTTAGCACCGGCAGCATTCAGCAAGTTATAGTTTTCAGGCTTGCCAATACTTCCTTTCCAAACTCCGGGAGCTACTTGCTCCCATTTGATATCCTGAGCAGTTAACCGGGAGGCACTGAACAGGAGGATTAAGCAAATTGAATATTTAAATATTCGGTTCATAGCAAATAATGGTTTATTGGGTAATTACTTTATAGGTTTTTCCTTTTTCAGTATTGAAATCTACAACATAGTTCTTTTTCAGTCCAAGATCCTGAAGTTTAGCACTTTCATTCTTATGATATACCGGTTTTTCTGACAATTCATTTAAGTTATTGCTATTTGGTCCACTAGCATTTGTGACAACAGCAGAAATAACTTTTACCGGCACAGCTGTGTTTAGTCGGCAGTTCCCACCTGATCCTGAGTAAATTAGCGCTTCCGATAATTTCCCATTTTTCCAGTCTATCGCTACCGTAAAATTGCCGCGGGCTTTTATCCCTTTAATGCTACCATTTTTCCATTCATCTGGCAAAGCCGGCAGCAGATTTACTTCGCCTTCATTACTTTGCAACAACATTTCTGTTATTCCTGCCGTAGCGCCGAAGTTTCCATCTATTTGAAAAGGCGGATGGGCATCAAACAAGTTAGGATAGGTTCCGCCCCCACTCATTTGTATATTGGTTAATTGTGTAGCAGGCGCATTGGGATCTGGTTTTGGCTCTACTGTTTTAGCAGGATCTATTAAAGTAAGTCCCGCCTTTAAGATCTTTAACGCATGATTTCCATCCTTTAACCTGGCCCACCAATTGATTTTCCATGCCATCGACCAGCCGGTACTTACATCTCCACGGTGGATCAGCGACTGCTTTGCAGCGGCAGCAAGTTCCGGCGTGTTTTGTGTCGTAATCTGGTTTCCAGGATATAGTGCAAACAAATGCGATAAATGCCTGTGGGTATCTTTAGGATTATCTACATCATTAAACCATTCCTGCAATTGTCCATATCTACCAATATTAAACGGATACAGCTTTGCACGGGCTGCCTCTAAGCGACTACGGAAATCAACATCCACATCAAGGGCTTTCGACGATTCAATACAATCGTTAAACAATTCCCTGATGATCCCCATATCCATGGTTGTAGCCTTACTCACTTCATATTCTTTACCGTCAATCTTAAATACGTTCTCCGGCGAAGTAGAAGGATTGGTTACCAGGTTTCCATCTTTATCTTTAACCAGCCAGTTTAACATGAACTCTGCTGCCCCCTTCATTAGTGGATAGCCTTTTTCTTTAAGGAATTTTTTATCACCCGTAAACAGATAATGTTCGTACAAATGCGTGCTTAACCATGCGCCACCCATTGGCCAGGCCGACCATCTTGGTGCACCTTTCGGATCCCAATCATAACCACCTGATGGCGATGTTTTAGACCAGATATCTGTATTGTGATGAACTACCCAGCCCTGCTGGATACCATAGTTAACCTTAGCAGTTGTAGCACCATTAACTGCCAACGTACTGATAAAGTCAAATAGTGGCTGATGCAGTTCCGAAAGATTTGTATTCTCTGCCAACCAATAATTCATTTGCGTATTGGCATTTACAGTATAGTTACTTCCCCATGGTGGTTGAACATGATCATTCCAAATTCCCTGCAAATTTGTTGCTTGTGAACCTGGTCTGGAACTGGCAATCATCAAGTATCTACCAAACTGATAGTAAAGAACCTGTAAACCCTGATCATTCCCTGTTGCTCCTTGTCTGGACAACCTTACGTTTGTTGGCAATTTAGATAGCTCCGAATTAACCGCCAGATTAAACGAAACCCGGTCGAAAAGCTGTTTATAATCTGCTACATGAGTAGTTTTTATAGCAGCAAAAGATTTTTGAGAACCTTTGCTTAGGTTAGCCCTGGCTTCGATAGCCGGATCTTTACCCTCCAATCCCGGAGATTTATCAAAGCCATTAAAACTCGTTCCATTTGTCAGGTAAATAGTCACCGCATCGGCATTACTAACGGCGATTTTTTCGCCTGTAGCCTTTGTTGATCCACCTTCTGCTTTAACCCGTACATGAACTTCAAAGGTCATCCCTTCCTTATCATCGTAAACGATCTGTTGTGGTTCTGTTGACCGATGAGCTACATGCTTAGGTGCTTTACCTTTTAGTACCAGATAATTTTGTCCAGGCGCCGTAACGCCATACTTCAATTTACTACTGATACCTGCCGTAAAGTTAATTGCACCCGGTTTATCAGCAGTTATACGGATGGCCATTACCTGATCAGGATAGCTGATAATTGTTTCTCTCTTATAGTTAACACCCCCAAGTGTATAGTTAACTGTACTTACCGCATTACTAATATCTAGTTCGCGATGATAAGCTGTGGGAATAGAATCTTTAAGATTAAAGTCCAGAAAAAGATCTGCCATTGTTAAATAACGGGCAGAATATGGGCCTTGCAAATTCTTTTTCCAGATTTCTGCAGCTTTGCCATAGTCACCGGCAAAAACTGCTGCCCTTACCAATGGTAAATTTGCCTGAGCTTTAGGATTGTTCCCAGCATCAGGAGCTCCAGACCAAAGCGTATTGTTATTTAATTGAAACCGCTCTTTATTTACCCGTCCGAATACCATTGCCCCTGTTTTCCCATTACCTAGTGGCAAAGCTTCTTCCCAGATCTTAGCAGGTTGGTCGTACCATAATTTTAATGCCGGCTCTTGTTTTTTCTGAGCCAATGCACCTGATGCACCAATAACTACCCCAAGAAAAAGAAGACTATATTTGATCATATCAATTCAATTTAAAAATGTATTCCTTACCCGCCTCCGTTTTAAGGTCGTAGTCTTTTGAAGGTGCCACTCCCACTGGATTTAGCTTTGCAAGCGGAGAAATAAGTGGTGCTTTAACTTGTGGTGTTTCATAAAAAGGATTGGAATTTATTCCCTTAGCAGCAGGGATATTTCCGGCATTAAACTTCATATTGTCGTTAATGCGTAACCTGCAATTTCCTCCAAGTTTTGACTTTATTTTAAGCTGAGTAATTTGATTATTCTTCCAGGCGATGTCTATCACATATCCACCACGGGCCACTAAACCCGTAATTTCACCTGCTGGCCAGTTATCCGGTAATGCAGGTAACAAATGCACCACCCCATCATGTGACTGCAATAACATTTCGGCAATACCCGCGGTACAGCCAAAGTTACCATCGATTTGAAAAGGAGGATGTGCATCAAATAAATTTGGATAAGTTCCACCACCGGTTGTACTTACCCCCTCAATTCGGCCTCCTACCAGCTTTAACTGATCAGTTATCAATTTATAGGCATGGTTTCCATCCAAAAAACGCGCCCAGAAATTTACTTTCCAGCCCATAGACCATCCTGTAGCAGGATCTCCACGATAAGTTAAAGATGTTCTGGCGGCATCAAATAGTTCAGGTGTCCTTGAAGGCGAAATCTGGTTCCCCGGATATAGCCCATACAAATGCGAAACGTGGCGGTGTTTATCATCTGGACGATCTGAATCGTGCATCCATTCTTGTAATTGACTATTTTTTCCTATTTGCATAGGTGCCAATCTGGCTATTGTAGTTTTTAGAATCTGACGAAAATCCGGATCAAGTTTTAAAATTTCTGCGGCTTTGCTGGTTTTAGTAAACAGGTCAAATAACAACTGATTGTCCATTGTAGTACCTGCAGCAATAGAAACTCGTTTACCGGTAACATACGTGTTTTCAGGAGAATTTGAAGGTGATACAACCAACCATTTATGTGTAGGCTCTTCTTGCAATACATCCAGATAAAACTCACAAGCCCCCTTCAATACCGAATAATATTCTTTCAAAAACTGCTGATCACCCGTAAACATATAATGGTCCCATAAATGCTGACTTAACCAGTTCCCTCCCATTGGCCATAAACCGGCGTAAGGACGGTCTACAGGGCCTGTAATACGCCACAAATCGGTATTATGGTGGGTTACCCATCCTTTTGCACCATACATTACTTTAGCAGTCTCCTTACCAGTAACGGCCAGATCTTTTAACATTTTAAATAAAGGGTCGTGCAATTCCGATAAGTTGGTCACCTCTGCCGGCCAGTAATTCATCTCGGTATTGATATTGATGGTATACTTGCTGTCCCAGGGAGCCAGCATTTTATCGTTCCAAATACCTTGTAAAGTTGGAGGTTGATTTCCAGGCTGTGAACTGGAAATGAGGAGATACCTGCCAAACTGGAAATAGAGCGCTGTTAAATGCGGGTCATTGGTACTGGCAAACTCGGCGATGCGCTGATCTGTTGGTTTATTTACAGCTTCATTTACCCCTATGTTAAACTTGACACGATTAAAATATTGCTGATAAAATTTAATATGCGCTGCCAGTGCTGTTGCATAATTCTTTTGAACTGCTTTATCCAAAAATGCTGCCGCTTTGCTACCCGCATTCTCACTGATGTCATGGTAATTTTTAAAATTAGTAGCTATTGAAACATAAACAGTAGCAGAATTGGCATCCTTAATTGTCCAGGTATTATTTTGCAGGGCAACCTTTCCTCCCTCAGCTACCGTTTTTACCTGGGATTCAAATTTGATTTGACCTTTTTCACCTTCATGATCTGAGGTAATCCCTGAAAATACCAATTTGCCATTTTCTGTTTTCAGCACTCCATTTTGCGGAGAATCCATCGTTGCACTAAAAGAGATCTTACCAGGCTTACTGGCAGTTAACCGCACCATCATGACCTGATCCGGGAACGAAGAAAATATTTCTCTTTTATATGTTACACCGTCCACTTCATAAATGACAGTGGCTACTGCTTTTTCAATATTTAAATCGCGGTAATAATTAATCGCCTTTTCATGGCCATCAAACTTAATAAAGAGATTGCCTACCGGCTGATAAATCATCCCACTATTTTTTTTTGGGAGCATTTTCACATCAGCAATGGCTTGTGCTTCTTCAAATTTACCTTCAAAAAGTAATTTCCTTAATTCCGGAATAGCAGCGCCGGATTCTGAAGTAATATTGCTGTTTGGCCCACCGGACCAAACAGTTTCTTCATTTAACTGCAATTGCTCTTTACCAGGTTCACCAAAAACCATGGCTCCTAACCGTCCGTTACCTATTGGTAAAGCTTCATTCCAGTTTGCCGCAGGTCTGTTGTACCATAACTTTAGCGTACCGTCTAGTTTTTTTACCTGGCCAAAAGCAAGTGTGCTATAGCTAATGATTAGAACTACAAATAGTTTTTTGATCATGAGGAGTATTATTTAATTAAAGTGTAAGGAAGCTAACCGGTAAACCGTCTGCTTTTACGCTGGCCACACTTTTACCTTTATTCAGATTTATACTGATCACTGCTCTTCCGTTGTAAAGCTGCACTTTACGCGAGCCATCTGAAGTACCTTGGTTATCGATCAGACTTCCATCTCCGGTTAAACCAAATGTCACGTAATCACGGGCATCCAAACACAATATATTGTTTTCATCAAATAATTTTACCTGTATCACAGCAATATTATCCTTTTCAGACAATTTTTCTAACACCAATTTAGTTGGTTTTTTCCATTTGGCTGTTTGATATTCCTGAGTAATTTCATCTGTAATTTCCTTACCCTCTTTTGTTTTGGCGATTACCTTAATGTGATTTGGGCCTTCGTTATAGGTAACCATCCACCTTAAACCTGCTGCTGGGAAATTCTGGCTGTTCCGTTTCTTTTTACCCATACTTTTTCCATTCAGGAAAAGCTCGGCTTCGGAACAGTTGGAATAAACTTTTACCATTTTCTTCTCCCCTGCATCTCCCCATCTAACCGGCCATGAATGTCCATAGATATGAATCATAGGTGCTTGTGTCCAATAGGACTGGAAAACATAATAGGCTTCTTTTTTAGTAAAATCACGTTCAATTACCCCCTTTTGATTCATATATGGTACAGGGTTATCAGGACGTACAGGGGTAGAAAAATCTTTAAAAGGCCAATAAGCAGCTCCGGTTAACCAAGGCATATTTTCCTGCTCTTTTAAATGCCAGTCAATTAAATTCACAATATAACTTTCACTCCAGTCTCCATCTTTAGAAACCCTGGCACTTCCACCAAACAGAGAGGCATCTCCATCTCGTTCATCAGTTCCCACACCTGTTTTAACCTCACTCAATGCTTTATCCGGTGTTTCAGAATGTCGACCGGCATGACTATCACCGCCCCATTCTACATGCAGGAAATGATCTACTCTATCAAATTCCTTTTTGGAAGCCTCTTTATATTCGGTATAAATACCTCTATACCAACCGGCCCAAATAGATGGCGAATAAACATCTACAATATCTTTACAAAAATCACATCTTCTGATCGCTGTTTTTCTGGAAGCATCCAGTGTATGTGAAAGATCATTCAACTCCTTCATAAAGGTTCTGATCTTTTGCTCATCAAACTCATTAAAATCTCCCGGCCAATCATTTTCATTTCCAAGGCCCCAAATGATCACCGCGGCATGGTTATAATGCTGTTCAATCATATTGGTTAACATTCTGCGCGCCTGGTTTTTGTAAACATCACCGCCAAGACCACCACGACACCATGGAATTTCTTCCCAAACCATAATACCCAAGCTATCACATAAATTCAATACAATGCGTGACTGCTGATAATGGCCAAGACGAATAAAATTAACCCCCATATCTTTCATCATCAGTATCTCCTGACGGATCATTCCTTCTGTCATCGCCGCCGCTACTCCTGCATGATCTTCATGTCGATGTGTTCCTCTTAAAAGCAGACGCCTACCATTCAACATAAAGGGTCCCTTTTTAACGAATTCAAAATTTCGGAACCCAATTTTTTCCTGGTGTATGTGCGTATCTCCTTTGGCAGTTATGCTGGTTTGAACGGTATAAAGGTTAGGAGATTCCGGAGACCAAAGTTTTGGAGTTTTTAAGCTGGTTTCCCACAAGGCCTTATCGCCATGAAAGGCTTTCATTTCATTTCCCCAACTCGCTACAATTTTACCTTCCGGATCTTTTATTTCTATTTTAACAGTAACAGTATCCACTCCATCTGGATTAAGGAGTCTTCCTGAAATATTTAATTTTCCTATTGTACCCTTAGCATCAACCGATGCTGCAGCAAAAATTTTGTCGACAGATACTTTTGGTACATAAACCAAATTCAGGTATCTATATAAACCTCCATAAACATTAAAATCAGATAAATCAGAAGGGATCATTTCCAGATCACGACTGTTGTCACATCTGATTTCTAATGGTATTTTCCCTTTAAATTGTTTCGCAAAAACATCAGATTTTTTAAATGCTTTAACCGCATCAGTAATGTCAACAGTCCATTCATCGTACCCCCCAACATGCTCGGCTACTTTTTTATCATATATATATACCTGGGTTTTCTGACCTGCCCCTTCAAAATGCAATAATGTTCTTCCATCTTTATACGGATTAGTTACCGACAATTGCGTGCGATACCAGCCCGGTCCCTGATAATAATTCTCATCCGGATCCACTGAGTTTAATGCATTAAAACAATGTGGTAATTTTACATTTTGCCACAATGGAACACTTTCCGGATTACCTTCTTTAACTGGCCTGATGGCTTCCCAAACACCTCCTAAATCACCCTTTAAATACTCCCAATTGTTTACTAATCTTTGCTTATTTTGCGCAGAAATATACTGACTGCAAATAAGCAATCCTATAAAAAATACCAGCTTAAATCTCTTCACTTCTTAATCTATGTAACTTTAAAATATGTTTGGTTAGCGCTCTTTTTGAGTATCGCTAAATTGCTTAATAGCATCAGCAAATCGTTTCATCGTTTTAGCTTATTCATCAGCTATTTTGGCAAAATAAGATACCTAAACCTACATTGTGGTTTATTCAAAAAAGAGTTGACAGGGGTTTAAGCGCAGGCGCTAACAAATTCCTTTTGATAGCAAAGGGGACTTTTTCCTGTAATTTTCTTAAAACACTTATGGAAACTTGCAAAATTGTTAAAACCACTATTATAACACACCTGTTTAAGGTTAAGACTATGCTCAATAAGTAACTTACAGGCTTGTCCTACTTTCACTTCTATTAGGAATTGTGAATAGGTTTTACGGGTCCGGGATTTAAAATAACGGCAGAATGAATTCGGACTAATCCGGGCCACTTCGGCAATTTCTTCCAGATATATTTTATTTTTGAAATTAGCATAGGTGTAATCATAAATATCATTGATCCTGTCCCTTTCAATCATCTCTAGATCATAATGAAATCCTACAGATGAAAGTACTTCCAATTGACTTGACTTTGCAATTTCTACCAGAGCCTGCATCAGAATAATGATTCTTTCTGTTCCTTCGGCCTTTAACATTTTTGTAATTAATTCTGCAACAATGGCCTTATTTTTACCAGTTACCTTTACTCCTCTTTTAGCTTTTTCGAGGATGTCTTTCAATTGCTTGTTTTCAGGCAGATTTATAAAACAATCACCGAATAAGTTCTCACTAAAATGGGCAACTCTCACATCAGCCGGTGCTGGCTCTACGTCCGTAGTAAAATAAGCGGCATCAAATCTCCAGTAGTGAGGCAAGTTAGCACCTAACAAAACAATGTCTCCTGATTTAAAACGTTTAATGCTATCACCAATAAATTGCGTGCCATCTCCTTTATTGAAATAAATCAATTCAATTTCCTGGTGATAGTGCCATTTATTATTAATAGAAGGCTCGAGGTCTTGTCTTACACTAAATGATTGTGCAGGCTCCATTGATACTTTAAGTAATTGTGCTTTCATGATCAATTTATTTGGTTAGGTTAAAATTTGGTTGTGTTAAAATTAATTGAACAATAGATTACCCTTCGTCTGATAACTTGCGACCAGCGACAGCGATAGTTCGGAAATTTAATATGGTTTCGTTCATGGCTCGTTTAGCTTTACAGTTATATTTGGTAAGGCTAATCTACTATTGAACGCAATAGCAAAGGGGGTAAAATCTTAAAAGAAGGGGGTGAAAATCTTAAATAATACCAATTCATCATGATAAAACTGACTTTTATGATTATTGGCAGTTATTTAAAAAAAACTTTTCTTAGAGCAGGGACTTTTTTAGTACCAGCCGTATTATCTCTAAAAGCCATATTTTGAGAAATCAGAAAGAGATAACAGTCCTATTTAAGCGTTACCTGGTAAATCAATGTTCGGAGGAAGAAGAACAGTTGTTTTGGGAATTACTGTGTTCCAAAGAACATGAATTGTTTTTGAAGGATCTGATTGAGATTGAATTGAAACAGGAGGTCGATCCAGAGTTTAAAAGGTTACCTCAAATTAAAGCCGAATTAAATAAGGTTCAGAAGAATATAATTCAACAAATCAGCGAAACGGAAATTCAGGTCACTGCAGGGAAAAATAGGCTTTGGCTTAAAATAGCTGCAGTACTTATTCTATGTATTAGCGTTCTATTTTTTAAAACACACTTTGAAAGATCACTTCAATCTGAAGATATCAAACCAGGTAGTAACAAGGCCGTTTTGACATTGGCTGATGGATCGAAAATTCTTTTAGATGACGCAGTTAAGGGGAAACTTACCAATCAGGCTGGAGTTGGAATTACTAAAACTGATGATGGACAAGTCGTATATACGGTAAATGAAACCATTAAACAATTGGATGATACCAATGCAGATTATACAATGACATTGACCAACACCATTGCAACGCCGAGAGGTGGACAATATCGGGTAAACTTACCTGACGGCACAAAGGTCTGGCTGAATGCTGCAACTACACTCAAATTTCCTTTAAGTTTCGAAAATTTGAAAGAGCGTAAGGTTGAGCTACAAGGAGAAGCTTACTTTGAAGTTGAGAAAAATCCAGGTAAACCTTTTATTGTACAATCCAATCATCAGATCATTCAGGTTTTTGGAACTCATTTTAATGTTGATTCATATACAGATGAAGCCGAGACTAAAACTACATTACTTGAAGGCTCTGTTAAAATCACTGCTCTAAATGGCGCAAATGGTGATCAAATTATTCTAAAACCAGGACAACAAAGCCAGATTAGTATAAAATCTAATCATATTAATGTAATTCGTGTAGATCCTATGACCGAAATTTCCTGGAAACAGGGTTTGTTCTTTTTTGAAAATGAGCCTATTGAGAATATTATGAAAAAGATTGCACGGTGGTATAATGTCGAGGTGATTTATCAGGATAACGTGGCCGGCAAGACTGTTTGGGGCTCTGTAACACGTTATGCAGACGTATCAAAAGTGCTTTCTATATTAGAGCTTACAGGTGAAATTCACTTTAAAGTAGAAGGAAGGAGGATCATTGTGCGAAAGTAATTTTACTTAAAAGTAGACTTAAATACCGCGACTTCGATTGCCGTCGAAATCGCGGATAAACATTAGGTCTACCACTAAATCTGTTTACAATTAACTATAACCAACAATAAACCCAATAACCAAATGTATGAATTTTTACGATCTATTTAGGTCCGAACCCTCTGTTCACAGATCTAAACAAACAATACGCATTATGAAGCTGATCATTCTCATTATGACCACTTTACTAATAGAGACCAGTGCCTCAGGATTTGCTCAAAAAATCACTTTTTCACAAAAAGGCACATCCATAAAAATGGTGTTTAAAGAAATAACCAGCCAAACAGGCTATCAGGTTATATGCGACGGAGAACTTATTAAAGCCGCAAGAGCTGCTGATGTAAACTTTACCGAGGCTAGCTTGCAGGAAGTATTTGATACATTCTTTCCAAAAAAATCTGTTAAATGGATCATAGAAGATAAAACCCTTATTCTCCGAAAGGCGATAGTAAATGAACCGGTAATCTTTGATAAAACAATTGAAGTTAATAGGTTAAAATCCCTCTCTAAAGAGATAAGAGGTACGGTACGTGATACTGTAGGACCTTTACCTGGTATTAATGTGTCTGTTAAAAATAAACCAGGTATAGGAACCACAACAGATTTAAATGGTAAATATATTCTAGATGTACCCGATGAAAACGTTGTGTTGGTTTTTACAATGGTTGGTTATGCCACTCAGGAAATCCCAGTTCGGGGGAAGAACATTATAAATGTAACTCTTAAAGCGGCCGATAATCAACTTGATGAAACTGTAATCGTAGCTTTTGGTAAACAGAAAAAAGAATCAGTAATTGGTTCAATTACTACAATAAACCCAGGTGAATTAAAAGTACCTTCCAGTAATTTAACTACGGCTTTAGCCGGCCGGATAGCAGGAATTATTGCCTACCAGCGAAGTGGTGAACCAGGAGCAGATAATGCCGATTTCTTTATTCGAGGTGCAACTACTTTCGGATATAAAAAAGATCCTTTGATTTTAATTGATGGAATGGAATATACCACTACAGACCTTGCGCGTTTACAACCGGATGATATACAGGAATTTTCTATATTAAAGGATGCAACAGCTACAGCATTGTATGGGGCACGTGGCGCAAATGGTGTTATACTAGTGACTACAAAACAAGGGAAAGCAGGCTCTCCTAAAATAGATGTTCGTGTTGAAAATTCTATATCATCTCCAACAAGGAATATAGAGTTGGCAGATCCTATTACTTATATGAAATTACACAATGAATCTGTGTTAACAAGGGATCCCTTGGGCGCCATCATTTATCCGCAAAGTAAAATTGATAACACCATATCTGGTATCAACCCTACAGTCTTTCCTGTAGTTAATTGGCAAGATCAGTTGTTCAAAAAACAAACCATCAATCAAAGGATGAATGCAAGTTTAGGTGGAGGCGGACAGGTTTCAACATACTACGTATCAGCCACCTACAACCAGGACAATGGTGTACTTAAAGTAGATCCACGGAATAACTTTAATACCAATATTGATCTCAAGTCTTTCAACCTGCGTTCTAATATAAATATTAATGTGTCTAAGTCAACCAAGCTTGGTATCAGATTAAATGGAAATTTTGACGATTACCAAGGTCCGCTAAACAGTGGAGAAGATATTTACATGAAGGTAATGCGCACTCCTCAAACGCGCTTTTTACCTTATTATACACCAACTGAAAGTACTGCTTATATCAATCATACCATGTTTGGAAATGTTCCAGAAGGCGGCGCATTAAATCCTTATGCAGATATGGTAAAGGGGTATAAAGAATATTCAAGATCATTAATGGTTGCACAATTAGAGCTTAATCAGGATTTTTCTTTTGTCACAGAGGGACTATCACTAAATGCGATGATGAATACCAACCGTCGCTCTTATTTCGATGTGAAACGAGAATATACCCCATTTTGGTATGCTGTGACAAATTATGATAAAGTCGCAAATACATATAATTTAACAGGGTTAAATCAAGGTGCGCCGGAAGAAGGTGGAGGCACAGACTGGTTAAGTTATGTTCCCGGTGTTAAAACTGTTTCGTCTACATTTCATTTGCAATCAGCATTAAACTACAGCCGTACCTTTGGAAAAAGGCATAGCGTTTCCGGTATGGCAATACTTCAGATGCATTCAGAATCAAATGGTGATGCCACTAGTTTACAAGGATCCCTACCCTCACGTAATTTGGGTCTATCTGGTAGGGCTACTTATAGTTATGACAATCGTTATTTCTTTGAATTCAATTTTGGTTATAATGGTTCTGAGCGTTTCTCGTTGGAACAACGGTTTGGCTTTTTCCCGTCAGCTGGTGTCGCATGGGCAATATCTAACGAAAAATTCTTTGAACCATACAAATCTATAGTTAATAAATTAAGGGTCAGAGGAAATATTGGGTTAGCAGGTAATGATGCAATTGGAAGTGCATCAGAAAGATTTTTCTACCTTTCAGAAGTAAAAATGAACGAGACCGGTTATGGCGCTACTTTTGGTACTGATGGAGGCTATAAAAGAAATGGATTTAGTATTGTAAGGTATGAGAATCCAGATGTTACCTGGGAAACTACTCAAAATTCTACTTTCGGACTTGAGTTAGGTTTGTGGAATAAGTTAGATATTACTACTGAATATTTTATAGATCATCGATACAATATTTTAATGACCAGGGCTTCTATCCCGATGACAATGGGTTTGCAAGCCACACCTAAGGCTAATGTTGGTGAAGTAAGATCCAGATCATTTGAAATGCAAGTAACTTATGATGAGCATTTAGGTAAAGATTGGACTATACAGGCTCGGGGAAATTTCACGTATTCTAAAAACAAATTTGAGAATTATGAGGAACCAAATTATGCTCAACCTTGGCTGTTTAAGAAAGGACACTCTACGAGTCAACAATGGGGATATATTGCAGAACGTTTATTTGTAGATGATGAGGAGGTACGTAATTCTCCAAGTCAAAAATTCAATAATTTCATTACCAGAGGTGGTGATATTAAGTTTCGCGATATTAATGGTGATGGCGAAATTACGCCGCTTGACATGGTAGCTATAGGATATCCTAAAACGCCTGAAATTATTTACGGCTTTGGATTCATGCTTGGTTATAAACATTTCGATATTAATTTTTTTGCTCAAGGCTCAGCTAGATCTTCTTTTTGGATAGATGTTAATGCAACCGCTCCTTTTGTGGGAGATAATCAATTGTTAAAAGGTTATGCAGATGACCATTGGTCTGAAGAAAATAGAAACCTTTATGCCCTATGGCCACGTTTAACCTCAACCGTCAATGGCAACAATAATGAAACCAGTACCTGGTTTATGCGTAATGGTTCATTCCTACGCTTAAAGCAAGTTGAGCTTGGGTATACCTTTCCTAAGAAGTTAACAAAGAGATTAAGAATTGAAAATCTAAGGTTATACTCCACTGCAACAAACCTTTTGACGTTTAGTAAATTCAAAATGTGGGATGTGGAAATGGCAGGTAAAGGATTGGGTTATCCAATACAACGAGTAATTAATTTTGGTGTAAAGATTGGATTTTAAAAGAAATAAGATGAAAAAAATTAAGATAGGATTTATAATCACATTGACGAGTTTATTATGCTCATGCCAGAAGTATCTGGATGTGGTTCCTGATAATGTACCGACTTTAGATTATGCATTTCATTTGCGCGCTTCTGCAGAGCGTTATTTATTTACATGTTATTCTTACATGCCAAGTAATGGTGATATTAATAAAAATCCAGGCTTTAATGGAGCAGATGAGGTGTGGTATATGTCACCAATAAAAGGAGTGAATGGTGATGTTTGGAGTATAGCACAGGGGTTGCAAAGTTCTTCAAGTCCTTTGGCTAATTACTGGAGTGGAGAAAAGCAAGGAAATAAATTATTCCAGGCTATTCGGGATTGCAATATTTTTCTGGAAAACATTGACAAGGTTGCCGATATTGAGGCCTATGAAAAAGACAGATGGGTTGCCGAAGTTACTTTTTTAAAGGCTTACTATCATTTCTATTTATTTAGGATGTATGGACCTATTCCTATTGTAAAACAAAATTTACCACTTGGGAGTAGCCCTGCAGAAGTACAAGTGTATAGGCAGCCTGTAAATGAAGTTGTAAATTACATTGTGGAGTTATTGGATGAGGTCGATAGAAATGAGAGCTTGCCTGACAGACTCTCAGGAACAGAAAACATAGAGCTGGGACGTATTACAAGGGTAATTGTAAAGGCCCTAAAAGCCAAAGTGCTGGTTACAGCAGCAAGCCCATTATTTAATGGTGGAAATTCATTCTTTAATTTACAGGATAACAAAGGGTTACAATTATTTAATCTTAGTCCTGATCCCCAGAAATGGGTAAAAGCACTTAATGCCTGCAAAGAAGCAATTGATTTTAGTGAAAAACTAGGGTATAAATTATATGAATTCCCCCCTTCTTTTGCTTACAAGGTAAACGACACTATTCAAACACAAATGAATATCCGTGCGGCTTTAAGTGATAAGGAAGCTAATACGGAAGTAATATGGCCTAATACAAATAGTACAACAGGAACTCTTCAGCGCTCTTCCATTCCCAAACTTCTTCCTGGTGATCCTGGAAGTACAGGCCTGCGACCAATGGGGACAGTTGCTCCAACTTTAAAAATGGCGGAGATGTTTTATACAAATAAAGGATTACCTATAGAATATGATAAGGCCTGGCAAAATTTGGACCGTTTTGCGCTTAGAACCGCTGTTGCTAAAGATAGATTTTATGTTAAAAAAGGACAGGAAACTGTTCAACTTCATTTTGACAGAGAGCCACGTTTTTATGCAGATATGGGTTTTGATAGAGGCATTTGGTATGGTAATGCCGCGAATAATTATGATGTTGCACTGGAGGATAACGGACAAGGGTCTCTAATCTATGTTCAAGGTAGAGCTGGTGAAGTCGCCGCAAAGCAGGAAAACCAAAATTATTCCATAACAGGATACACGGTAAAAAAATGGGTTCACATTGGTACTACTCAAACACCACAAATGCCTTCCAGTAATATAAAATCATATCCATGGCCTGAATTAAGGCTAGCTGACCTATACTTATTATATGCCGAAGCATTAAATGAAGTAAATGGATATAACGGTGGTGCAACTACTTTATGGGTTAATAAAATTAGAGCAAGAGCAGGGATTCCCTCGGTGGAAGTTTCATGGAATCAGTATTCCACACTTCCAGGGTATTACACCGATAAGAATAATTTAAGATCAATTATTCACAAAGAACGTGCAATAGAACTTGCATTCGAAGGTAGTAGATTCTGGGATCTTAGAAGATGGTTGGAAGCACACCAGAGCGGAGCGTTAAATGGTCCTGTAAAAGGATGGGATATTACTCAGAAAGAATCAATAGCCTATTATAGAGAAGTATTGCTATTTAATCAGCGCTACAGCATGCGTGAGTACCTGTGGCCTTTAAAGATCTCTGAAATGCAAATAAACCATAATCTGGTTCAAAATCCAGGTTGGTAAGGGTATTAATCTAAATTAATTAAAAATGAAAAGGTATCAAATTTTATTCCCACTTTTTATCTTCATAATTATGCTAATTGCAGCATGTAAAGAAGATAAACTCTCTCCAATTAATGATGATGGACATGCGCCCAAAGCAATTGCGAATATTGAAGTTGAAAATATTGCAGGTGGTGCTAAAATAAAATATAGTCCACCAGATGATAATAATTTGCTATACGTAAAAGCTGTATATAACCTTAAAGGCGTAAAAATGGAAGCTAAAGCCTCTTATTATAAGAACTTCATTGTAATAGAAGGTTTTGGAGATACAAATGAACGTGAAATTTCACTATATGCAGTAAGTCGTTCAGAAAAATTATCTGAGGCGGTTAATGTTAAGATCAAACCATTACCAGCACCTGTATATAACGTATTTAATAGTTTAAAAATACAAGAAACTTTTGGTGGAATACTGATCAGTTTTGAGAATTTATCTGCACTTAATGGGGGTGTAAATACTAATGTTGTAATTGGAGCTCTATTATGGGACACTAAATTAAACGAATGGAAATCAATTGATATTCATTACAGTGGGTTGGTCAATGAAACGTATTCCATACGTGGCCTCGCTTCAAATCCATATAAGTTTGGCTTTTATTTAAAAGATAGATGGGATAACCATACTGATACACTGAAAGTGGAATTAACCCCGATTTATGAAGTTGCATTAGATAAGGCAAAGTGGGCAGATTTAAAACCTAAGAATTATCCAATACCACAAATTGGGGTGCTTCCAGCTTCCGGTAATCCAATGGTACTTGCCGTAGATTATTCATCGAGTTATAAAGTAACGAACTTATGGGACAATAAGCCCACTACTCTATATCACACTAAGCAAGCCGTAGAACAACCTGTATGGATACCAATTGACCTTGGGGTAACTGCAAAATTAAGCAGGTATAAAATTTGGCAAAGAGGAACTTCTACCTATGCATTTAATCACGGAAATCCGCATGAATGGGAGATTTATGGAACGAATACTCCTTCCATTCCTGATAGTTGGGTATTGCTGGAGCATCGTATCATGGAGAAGCCTTCAGGTTTGCCTGTTGGAACCAATTCTAATGATGATATCGCTATAGCTGAAGCAGGACAGGAATATGACTTCCCGCTTGGAATACCAGCTGTGAGATACATTGCCTGGAAACACATTGATTGTTGGGCTGCCATAGAGGGACAGTCAGGATTCCTTCACTTAGGTGAGTTATCTCTATGGGGACAACTCAAATAAATAAGGATAATAAAAATTAAAATACATTATGAATATGAAGCGATATTTCAAATATTCCATTCTTATAGCCATTGTTGGAAGTATTTTTACCTCTTGTGAAAAAATGGAGGATACATATGGTGAGTTTGTCAAAGGAGGGGAAATTATTTACTCAGGGAAGCCAGATTCTTTAAGAGCTTTATCTGGTAATAAAAGAATTAAGTTAACTTGGCAGCTAACATCTGACCCTAAAATTGTCAAAGCAAAAATATTTTGGAATAACCGGGCTAATAATATAGAGATGCCTATCAACAAATCAACAGGCGTTGATTATCTATCTCTTATCGTTCCTGATTTGAATGAAGGGATTTATACATTTGAGGTTTTCACTTATGATAAGCAAGGCAATGCTTCAATTAGGACAGAGGTTATCGGAGAGTCTTTTGGTCAAATTTATCAGGACAATATCAATAACAGAGCACTGAACACTGCCACATGGCTAAATATTCCGGCCAATGCTAACGCCAGTCCACCTGTTGTCGCATTTAAAGGCGTAGAAATACAATGGTTTGGTGTGAGTACACAAGCTGTAGTTATGGAAATCAAATATGTTAATGAATCAAATGAGAAGCTGACTGTAATAGAGGTTCCGGTTAAAAATGGTGATAAACCTGCGCAATTTAGACCCGCTACCAGATTGCCGGGATACAAAAAAGGAACAGAGTTTACTTATAGAACTGGTTATAAACCTAACATAGCAGCAATAGATACATTTTATACAGCATATTCTAAAGTTTTGGTACCATAAGATTGAAAGTAACTTTACCTTTATCCGAATGCCTAATGGTATCCGGATAAAGGTCTTGGAAAAACTTTTTGTAAAAAAAGAATGAGTCTCGATCAACAAAAATCAATAAAGAATTAGCTCTTCATTTTATAAAACAATGATCATAAAGAATTTTTCAATGCAATTGATATTGCTGCTGTGTTTTTTATCCTGTTTCTCTTTTGGTCAGATAAATGATCCAATCAGGAAACAGATAAAAGATAGTGTGCTTTTTAAGGGAGTAAATAAATTGGTCATTACAAATGATAAATCGCTTAACCAAAACCTGTTTCTACTCCAAAGTGAGTTTATGAAAAGAGGTTACACGGTTATAGTAAATCGAAAGCAGTTTACGGTGTCGACCAGAGATTCACTAACTGAACACGGGACAGGTGCTTATGTTTTTAATGGACATATTATTTCAAATGGGATTGAGCTGAGTGGAAAATATAATGTAAATGTAGCTGCAACAATATTTGGCGATAAGGGTCAGGTCTT
The DNA here is from genome assembly GCA_029202485.1 of Candidatus Pedobacter colombiensis. NCBI lineage: Bacteria > Pseudomonadati > Bacteroidota > Sphingobacteriia > Sphingobacteriales > Sphingobacteriaceae > Pedobacter > Candidatus Pedobacter colombiensis. The sequence continues at coordinate 2,953,397 of CP119313.1, forward strand.
TAAATACGATATTGAATTTTTAGGAGCTGAAAAGGCAATGTCTAAAAGGCTATTTTTTTTGTTAATGGATATTGCCAAAAGCATTGAAGGTGAAAAAATCTATGTAAATGAAACAAGAAAAAAGAGGGGCTCTTTATTTTAGCCCTGACAGAGATTAAGGGGATCGTGAAATTTCGCCATAGCTGCCCCGCAAACAATCCTCAGATCTAAAAAGGCCGACTGGCAATAAAGATTTGGAATTAAAAAATAAATATTAGAAAAATAGATACCAAAGCCTCCGAAATTGACATCTGCGACCTAATAAACTTATTAGATTTTAGCAAATGATCACTAATAGTCGAAGGCGAAATATTAAGTAAATCACTTACTTCATGATAACTTTTGCCTTCCATTTTACATAAGGTAAATACTTGCTTACGCATAGGGGAGAGCTTGGCAACAGCCTCCAAAAAAAGCTGATTACTTTCTTTATAAATGAACTCTTCTTCAATATGGCTATACGTTTCATCAGTAACTGACAAAACATAGGTTTCAAGCCTTTTATCTAGGGCTATTTTTCTAAAATGATCATAAGCTAGGTTTCGGGAAATTTGAATGAGGTATGCAAAAAAAGCTTTTTCAACATTAATTAAATGACGTTTCTCCCAAACCTTTACAAAAGTAAGCTGCAATAAATCTTGAGCAGTATCAACATCTTTAACGATTTTTAAAAGATTACTATATAACTGGGGACTATACAGCTCATAAAGTCTATGAAAAGCATAATGATCATTATTAATTAGCTTAATCAACAAATCAGTGACAATAAAATTCTCGCAGCGTTCTCTATTCATTAACCGTTTCCATTTAAATGAAACCGTGTTTATATCTGGTTATAAATAAAGATACCATAGCTGAATGGCAAATTATTAAATCAATTTGCCATTCAGCTATGGTATTTTGGCACTCGAGAATCGTTTTCTATCTTACCCAAGCTAATTAACTAACTTTAAACTAAGTAGTTGACTCCATTTTACAAAGAATTTACTGTAATCGTGTAAACTCCGGCATTACGAAATGTGGTTGTCGCAATAGTATGTTTAATAAATGGCAATTGTGCTTTTTTAGCACCTGGATAAAACGCTGAGTAAATTAATAAGCAATATAAACCGGAGCTGAATAAAAAGTTTCCAGGGCATTCTCTGGTAAATAAGCCGTTCTTATCTTAGCAGTTCCAGTCGGCGCAGCATTAACCATAACTGTGACATCCTCCAACCTGGGTGTAAATACAGTGAGGGAATCACCACCTGCCTTAGGATAGGTTACACGTACCCCCGAAATTGGTGAATCCTTATCCGTTTCACTAAACCAGACCAGTGCCGGACTTCCATTTACAATACTTTTATTTTTAAAGACTCTATTTACGAGGCCACCAACATAAAATTCGCCATAAATCTGTCCATTTTTCTGTGAGCTTACAGAACGATGGTTCATAGCATCCAGTGTAATCACTTCGAATGTGTACATTCCCTCCTCAATTACTGGTATATTAACAGACTTTACTTTTGAATAATCTTGCTCATTTACCACAACCTCTATTGAATCACGTCTATTGTTCCAAAAAAGGCGCATTTTAACCACACGTGGATCTGAACTGAGCAAGCTATTCACTTGCGCTTTTTTATAACCTGACATCACAGTAATAGCCTCTACACGTCCTGGATAAATTTTTTCCGACTGTTTCAGATAGTCACTATAATCTACCTTTTTACTACAAGCCAGAATAAACGAGAGTGGTAAGATGCAGGCAAATAGTAATTTATTTTTAGCTATCCTCATTTGAATATTTTTATAGTTTTCTTAATTATTTTAAAATGAAAAGTTAATTTTCAGCGCTACCAAAGAATGTAAACCTTGCCATATATATATAACTTAAGTTTCCCCAATTCTCTAATGATCTCCAACGCCAGTAACGATATGCACCTGCAACTGGATCAACTTCAAACTCTTCCCCATTTTTACATTGTGCTATATCCGCATCACTCAGCTGACCAAGTGGTAAACCTGAAGGCTTAATAGAATTAAATTTACCTACCTTTGTCCAGCTGGCAAATGAACCATCGGGATTCGGATTATTACTACCCCATAATTCCCATACCGATGGCGTTCCTGGCCCAAACATTACCGCGTTTGAATTGGCATCTGAATAGAAGATATACCTACTTAGTTTTGCCTTCACCCCCATATCAAATGTAAAATGCTGTGGCATCACACTAATTGGCTGAGTATGGAATATCGTTGCAGAAGTAATTGGTTCTGACCATAAAATAGGCATTGCTCTGGCTCTGCTAGCTCCAGAATGCGGCGTATAAGTATCCCCTGGCAGATTAACCTCCTTAAACAGTGCTTTGTTAAATTTTATTTCGTAAATCGGTGTAAGCGAACGATATAAAGTATCTGATTTATTGTTCCATCTATCTGTTACATAAACAGCAAATTCCCGTTCAACGGGAGGATAGCCGCGCAATCTAAGTCTTCCATTTTTCGCTTTAGTATAAGCAGTACTAGCTACCATCCAATTGTTTTTCTCATCTTTAGTGAGCACCCTGATTACCAAATTTTCCTCCATTTCATTCTTATAATCAACATTTATCCCACCAAAAGTTGCATACATCGTCTTATTTACCCTAATATCATCAACTACAGCCTGATGACTAGGAGTCAGGGCTGTAATTTTAACAAAAACAGGGTCCGATTCAACTTCACCAACACTCACTGCAACAAGCGTAATTTGATAATCACCGGCTTTAGAAAAACCATCCACCAGAATAGTATTTGTATAAACAGTTGATTTTGCTTCTCTCACCAAACCTGTATTTAAGGTATAAGTGGCTTTAACATACCTAAGATCAGGACTTGCCGGAACCTTAAAGGTGATTATTGCTCCACCAGGTATTGATTCAGATGTATATTGACTCACTTTTCCTGGTTTATCACCTTTCTTTACAGGTTCTGGTTTTAGTGTTTCCTTACAGGCAATTGCTACTAAAAAGCACATCAACATGCTGATTAGTTTAATTCTTGATACTTTCATGTTCATTTTAATAATTAGTTAATGATACTACCATCCTGGATTTTGAGTCAGTTTTGAATTACGTCGTAATTCGTTTAAGCTCAATGGCCATAAATAATCCCGTTGTGTAAACTTTCTGCTGAATAAATTTGTTGGGCGATAAAATAATTCCGGATCTTTCTCTCGCACATTCCAGCCTAAAATATTAGTATTCAAGGCCTGTAGAGCAGTTTTAGTACGCAATAAGTCCCAAAAACGTTTCCCCTCAAACATCAGTTCGATAGAACGCTCTCTTAAAATAATTTCCCGTAGTCCCTCTTTTGTTTTTGGTTTACCAGGATTTTTCGAAAAGCTATTCCAGGAGTCCACTATCCCCTTTAATCCGCTTCGCTCCCTTACCAGATCTACGTACTTGCATACTTCAGTAGTGCTAGCTCCAGTCTCGTTCAAAGCCTCAGAATATAACAGGTATAAATCTGCTAAACGCAAAATTGGATAAGCATAGTCATATACTGTATAAACATTCGATGCAGCATATACATTACGGTAACTCACCAACTTCTTTGGCGTGTAACCTGTAATCGAGTATCCTGAGGGATTAGCTGGCTGGCAATTTCCACCAACACGATAGCTGGTACTGAATGTTTTGCTATCATCAGTATGACTACTCATAAAATAGCGTCCGCCATCAAAAGATAATGCCGCATAAAACCGGTCTTCCCTGTCAAAATGCAACCCAATTGTTGTATAACCTGGAGTTAAGTTGTACATATATGCGGAAGTTCCTGCCGGCACTGTCCTCAACGCAAACCGTGCACTGTAGTCATAGTTCTTATCCTCCTCTATCGGAACCCCATTCTTACTGTAAAAAAGTAATGCAACATTGATTGTAGGTGAAATAAAACCACCTAAAATGGTGTTATTCACTAATGCAGGATCATAACTCCTTACAGTTACCGAACGCTGGAATACCGAGTTTGCACTATTGGCATTATTTACCCATATCTGCTCGGTGTTCCCCTCTCTCTCAGCAACTGCTTCTCTGTAATTCATTTGATTTTTTGTCGTTTGCTGAGGCGCAGGGTTCATCGTAAATGGAGGTGTCCATTTGAATAGCCTTCTTCCATGTTCTTCCGAAAAATTCACCGCTACTTCACAGGCATTCTTTGCAGCAGCCCACTTTTCCGCGCTATACACAGGGTTAAAAAACGGAACATTTTGCTGGTTTACAAAACCCGGGTAATCCTTGTTGCCATTAAAAAGCGGACTCGCCGCCGTAACTAAGATTTCGGCCTTCATTGAATAGGCAACCAGCTTAGTAATCCTACCATTTTCCAATACAGAACCGGTAATATCATCAGGTAAATCCTCTATAGAAGCATCAATTAATCCAACAATATAGCGAATACATTCGTCTACAGGTTTACGTTCAATTTGTGTAGCTTCTGAATCAGAGAAGGCCTCTATATTCTTATCCATAATATGCACAGGACCATACATTTTCAATAAAAAGTAATGGTAATAAGCTTTCAGAAAAGTTACCTCTGCAGCCCACTTTTTGATTTCAGAAGAGTCCATATCAGGTACATTATAAATGTTTTCTAAAAACACATTACAATCTCGAATGCCTGCCCATAAGTTCTTACCCTGCTGTGTTCCTTCCCAATAATTATTTAGTGGTTTATTTGATCCTTGTCCTCCTCTTGCTATGTACCAGTTACCATAAGTACCTTCCTGATAATTGGCAGTGGAGTTTAGCCAGGCTTCATCACCAGCCAGCATAGCCGTATTGGATTGATTGTCAAAACCTGCAGGCATCCAACTGTAACAAGTAAACAAATATCGTTCTGCCATAGTTCTCATCGCAAACGCATTTTCCAATCTGGGAACATTGTCCGGAACGATGTCCATAAATTTATTACATGCACTAAATAAAATGCTGCATATAATAACAAGTCCTGCTATTAATATTTTTTTCATTATCTGTAAACTAAAGAGTTAAGTATAATCCCATATTATAAACTTTCTGTAGAGGATAAGCCAGTCCATTGCCACCCATCTCCGGATCCCAGGATTTAAATGAGCTAAATATGAATAGATTGGTTGCACTGGCATAAAATCTCAGACCTTCAATTTTAAACCGCTTAGTAAATTTGCTGTTTAGTTTGTACCCAAACTCCACTTGCTTCAAACGTAAGAAAGCGCCATTTCTCATCCAATAAGTACTTTTTTGCGTGTTATTTGACAATGCAGATGGGCTTAAACGTGGCCAAAAAGCATAAGCGTCCTGATTTTCCTCTGTCCAGTGACTATCTGCTATTTCCTGCAAAACCGCTTTCGGATTCTTTACGGAGCCAAATGGTGCAATTCCCTGTTCTTTATCTCCAGGCTGTGAAGAAATTGGTGAAATAAACAAAGAAGTATTTCCTATCCCAGAAAAGAAAAATGACAAATCAAAGCTTTTATAGCCTGTAGACAAGCCAAATCCGTAATTGATCTGCGGCGTAGTAGGATAACCAATTGGCATCATATCATCAGCATTAATTACCCCATCATTATTTACATCCAGATACTTGATATCACCACCTCTTACTTTGGAACCAAAATCTTGCAATGGGCTATTCAGCACTTCCGCATCATCTGTAAATAATCTTTCTGCAATTAATCCCCGTTGCTGACTACTTGCATACCCTAACCTGCTTAAATAAGCATAATTATAATTAGGCTCTTCAAATTCGATATACTTGCCCCTTGAAAAAGTAAATGTACCCCTTCCCTGGAACCATAAATTATTATTTACCGTATGGTTATAAGTAGCCTCTATATCTATACCCTCGCTCCGATATTTACCAAGGTTAGCCAGAGGTACCTGAGCAAGCCCCAATGCAACCGGTAAGGATGTTCTTTCCTGTACAATATCACTCCTGTCCTGTCGGTAAGCATCAAGGGTAACATTAAAAGCGCTTTTAAATAGACCCAGATCCAAACCGATATTGGTTTGTTTTGATTTTTCCCAACGCACTGTAGGATTAGCATATCTGTTCGTAGATATTCCAGGAACGGTGTATAAACTGCCTGGTGTTCCAAATGAAAATCCCCTGCTACTATTGCTCAGATTGATATCGGAAAGGTAAAAGAACCTTTCTTTAGAAATCACATCATTTCCTACCAATCCATGTGTTCCCCTTATGCGAAGTGTGCTGATTATATCCTTTAGTGGTTCCATAAACTTCTCATTATGAATGGTCCATGCTATACCCGCAGAAGGGAAATACCCCCACCTAAAGTTCTCGTCAAATCGCTCAGATCCATTGTATCCAAATGCAAACTGAAAATGATAACGATTATCATATGCATAGGTAAAACTTCCAGAAAAACTCAGGTTTCTAAAAGGCAAGGTATTCAGAAGAGTGAAAGCCTCATTTTTTGGTTGGGTAATGTTATTTCTTAATGTACCAATTACCATACCCGTTACCAAATGTTTATTGTTGAATGTCCGGGAGTAATTAAATGCATTTTCCATATAAAACAAAGCAGAAAGTCCACTTCCGGAAGGCGAAAAGTTCAAGGTCTCAGTCCCTTTATCTGGATTAAGATTTAAATAAGTGTACTCCCTGGAGTTCTCATTATATTCCGGAACATAATAGAATGGATTATACTGTCTGACAATCTGATATTCAGAAGTCCTGGTCAGGTTAGCCATAGATCTAAAAGCCAATCCTTCTGTTAACAATTTCGATAAATCCTGCTTTAGTTCCAGCTGGATTTGCATATTATTGGTGTTCCTTTCCTGATAACCGCGAACCATATTAGCATAAGGATTGGAATAAGAACCATCATCATAATTACCAAAAAGCGGATGCTTAATATAAGCCTGTTTAGAACCAGCCACATACATGGGCTGAAAAAGAACAGGATTAGCACTAATTGCCTGAGCAAAAGCCTCACTACCAGTAATTGGCGGACCGCTATAGCTTTGAAAATTACCAATTGTCCGGACCATCAATTGGGTAGACTTTGTGAGGTTAAAATTAATATTACTCCGCAGATTATAAGTCTTAAAATCTACATTACTGTTGAAATTATTGATCGGGTTAACCTTCAACAACCCATTGTCCTGGGTTAAGCTGCCACTTACCGAATAAGTAGCCAGGCTACCTCCACCAGCTACACTTAAACTATAATTTTGTGTATTCGTATAATCCTTTGTCAGTATACTTAACCAATCAACCGCCGGATACAACAGCGGGTTAACCCCTGCTTCAGTAAGTGCTACTTTTTCATCTGTATAAGGCGTAATAGCCAGAGGATCCCTTGTCAACAAGGCCTCATTATTCATTTTCATAAATGTAACCGGATCTGCAATCCGGAGTTTTTGGGTAGCTGCAGATACCCTTTGCTCTATCCTCATGTTTATTTTGGCAGGCCCCTCTATCCCTACTTTGGTAGTAACCAGAATTACCCCATTTGCTCCCCTTGATCCGTAAACAGCTGAAGCAGTGGCATCCTTAAGAATAGAAAAACTTGCAATATCATCTGGTGGTATCCTGGCTAACTGATCAGTTGTTACTTCCATATTATCAATGAGGATCAGCGGCTTCTGGTTTACCCCAAAAGTCCCCACCCCCCTGATAAAGAAATCTGCATTATCCATACCAGGTTCACCACTTCTCTGAAATGATACCATACCTGAAATTCTTCCCTGCAGGGCAGCGGTCAGGTTGCTCGATGGAATTTTAAGATCCTTTGGTGAAATGCTCGTTACTGCACCTATCAGGTCGCTTTTTCTTTGCACATTTCCAAAAGCCGTAACTACTACCTCTTCCAGTGCATCATCAGATTCCAGTAAGGTCACGTTGATCACTGTTTTGTTCGCTGTAGCAATTTCCTGCTTTTTAAAACTAACCATCGAAAATACCAATACAGCATTGTCGGGTACACTTAAGATATATCTTCCATTGAGATCTGTAGAAGTACCTATACTCGGTTTTTCCTTTACCGTTACAGACACTCCCGGCAGGATGCCACCATTTACATCTTTTACAATACCGGAAATCTGCCGCTCTGCAACAGCTTTCTTCTTCAGCACCTCTGCAGGCTGTGTAATGATCAGAGTATTGTCTTCTATGCTCCAGCTCAAAGACATTCCTGGAAAAAACAGATTAAGTACATCATTCAATTCTGTTTTTTTAAAACTCACGTCTTTTACAATCGCAGCTTTAAGTAAATCACCATCACACACTACCTGGTAGCCTGTCTGTCTGGCTATTTCTTTAAATACTGTTTTAGCAGTTACTTGCTTTTGCGAAAAAGTAATTTTTTGTGCAAAACCCGAGGCGCTTACCCTCATTAATAAAGTGGTCATGATGATGACGGTCAACTTCATAATACGCAATATTTTGTCAGGTCTGACAATAAAGTGCTCAGACCTAATTAGATCGTAAAAATTCATACATTTGGTTATTCTGTTTATAGTTGGTTTGTTAATAGCTAATTCTCCGGCGGTAACCCAGATATTTTGCCGTGGATAAGATTGCCGTCGAATCCACGGTTTTTTACCATTTTTTAAGTAAATGTTATTTGCTCACAATGATCCTCCTTCCTTCTACTTTAAAATGGATCTTCCCCGTCCGTTCGAGTATGGAAAGTACTTTTGACACTTCGGTGTAACGTGTTATCGAACCCCAAACTGTTTTCCCCTCTACATTGCCCTTATAAACCACATCAATATCATACCACCGCGATAGCTGTTTCATAATATTTTCGATGGGTGTATCTTCAAATGAGAACATGCCGTTTTTCCAGGCCGTTTCTGCTTGTACATCCACATTAACGACACGGATACTGCTACGATCTGAACTGATCTGAGCTTGTTGATTAGGCACCAAAATCCGATAATTATTTTCCGATGCATTCAATCCCCAGACCTTAACAGAGCCTTCGAGTAAAGTCGTTTTGGCATACTGTTCATCTGCATACGAATTGACGTTAAAGTGAGTACCCAGTACCCGCACAGCCTGTTTATCGCTCTGCACAATAAAAGGCCTCTGTTCATCTTTCTCTACTTCAAAATAAGCTTCCCCCTTCAGCTCCACCTTCCGTTCATGTAAATTAACAAACGACAATGGAAATTTAAGACTTGTAGCAGCATTAAGCCAAACCCGGCTGCCATCAGGCAGATTAACCTGATATTGCCCCCCACGCGGGGTTTCAACAGTATTATATCTAATTTCTCCAGCCACATGTCCTTCATCTCCATTTACCTCATATACCAGTTGTCCGTCACTGGTTTTAGAAATAAGTATACCCGGTTGTTTGGCCAACTCCCCTTTATTGGCATCAGTAAGGCTAATCCTTTCGCCATTCGACAAGGTAAGGACAGCCTTGTTGCCACCTGGTGATATGTCCCCCGTCACTACTTCCGCTAGCCGAACCTGACTATTGTTCCCTTTATCTAAATAAAAGAACAGGCCTACTCCCAAGACGAACAATAAACACGCCGCAGCAGCAATGCGCGGCCATAAAACACTTGTCTTTACCTGTTTAAGCTGCAATTCCTCCCATACATCCTTACTGATCCCCTCTATGGTATCGTCAGACAAGTTAGGCCCCTCATTCTGGTAACTGAATAGCCATTTTTCTACCAATGCCTTTTCAGTTTCAGAAAGACTATCTGCTTTATATTTCTCTAATAGCGCTTTGGCTTTTTCGTATGACATAGCTACAATACTTTCCCGTTAATAAAAGTAAGACGAGGAAGTATAGGGGCAACATGTAGATGAATGTAAAAAAAAAATGAAAATTATTACTGATACTCAGAATCCCATTAGCAACATCAACCAGACAAGGGCTGTTAAACGGCCTTTCAGAATATTTAAAGCATTGGAAATCTGCCGGTCTACCGTCTTTTCGGAAATATCCATACGGCAGCCAATTTCTTTATGACTCAAGTGCTGATTACGGCTCAGTTCAAAAGCCTCCCGCATACGTGGCGGAAGTGCCTGTATTTCCACTTCAATTGCAGCTATCATTTGTTTTTCTCGGATCAGATGATCTGTTTTCGCCTCCTCATTTTCTGCAAAAGCAGCAAAAGAACCCACATACTTAGCAGCTACCTGTTCGTGGAGAAAGTGGTCTATCAATTTCCGGTTGATCACCGTAAAAAAATAAGCCGACAGATTATTGATCGCTGGAATCGTATCCCTATTTCCCCACAAACTGGCAAAAAAATCATGCAAAATATCTCTTACCAGATCCTGATCCCGTAATTTTTTATAGGCATAGGTATATAAAAGCTGAAAATAACGCTGATAGATCTCTGTGAAGGCACACTCATCACCTTCCCTCAAAAGAGCCACTAAATCCGCATCACATTGCTTATAACTCAACATACTTATGCATCCCAATTTTCTTTGATTATTATTTTACTGGCTCCAACATTACTGACTTCAACTTAAATAGTTCAACTCCATTTTGCAAAGGATTTACTGTAATCGTGTAAACACCGGCATTACGAAATGTGGTTGTCGCAATAGTGTGTTTAATAAATGGCAATGGTGCCTTTTTATCAAACTCTGAAGTACGTAAAGTCCGGAAAAGAAACTCCTGATTATTGACTTTCATAATTCCCTCCTGTTTAGCACTTTCCGGCGAACAAGAGTATTCCAAAGTGATTTTATATATCCCAGGCTCCGTTACTCGAATCCTAAAATCGGCTTCATCAGCCTTGCTCTTCATATCAGTTACGCAAACTGTATGCTTCCAATCGCCATAATAGTGACTATAGGTTAAGCTTTTTATTTGTGCATTACCTTTCAATTTGGCAAATGTTGCCTCTACTATATTTTCTTTAAATTGATTAGAAACAGTAATTGGAACGTTTAAATCATAATCTCCAATTTTACCTGAATATTCCATTACAAACACCGTATTTGCTGCATCAAATGCAGGTAATTCGATCGAAATATCATCACCTACTTTTTTCCAGACAAGATTCTTGTGATCCACTAAAGCATATACTTTAGAAACCTGCCCCTTAAAATCAGGAATAAACAGTTGACCATTTTCGGGTCTCTGCAGTACATGCAAATACTGTTTACCCGGTTTTGAAGTACTTACACCCCATGGTTGAGCAGGAATCAGTCCGTAAGTGCTACTGTAAATACTCTCTCCATTTTTCTCCAACCATTTACCAGTTTCACGTAAAAATTTAACTGAATACTCAGGAATATTACCTTCACCATCTGGTCCGACATTCAACATCAGATTGCCACCTTTGGAGGCCACATTAGCAAGCAGTCTGATAATTTCTGTCGGCGTTTTAAAATTCATATCATGCTTGATGTAGCCCCAGGAGTCATTGTGGGTATAAATTGACTCCCAGGCACCTTTAATAGGTGTCGCTGGCACTTCAGAATCACCAAAATCACGATAATCGCCTAAGCCTTGACCTACTCGACTGCTGAATAAGCTTTTAGGCTGTAAAACCCTCAATTCATTTACAAAGCTTTGTGTTTGTTCTTTGGTCATTCCGCCAGGAGTATCAAACCATATAATACCCAGTGGACCATAATTAGTTAATAATTCCTTCAACTGCGGAACCGCTTTTTCTCTATAATACTTTTGGTAATCTTTTTTCGACTCATCAAAATCCCATGTATTTTTACCCCCATTTGGCTCATACCAATCCTGAAACTGTGAATAGTAAAACCCAAATTGAATCCCTCTTTTTCGCGTTGCTTCAGAAAGTGCTTTCATCGGATCCTTTTTATAAGGAGTCGCGTTTACAATATTAAAATCAGTCACTTTAGAATCAAACATAGAAAAACCTTCATGGTGCTTTGCGGTAATCACCATGTATTTAATGCCGGCATCCTTTGCCAATTGAGCCCATTCATCAGCATTAAATTTAACCGGATTAAAAGTTTGAGCTACCTGTCTATATTCAGCAACAGGTATTTTAGCCTGATTCATAATCCATTCTCCACTTCCATAATAGCGTTTATCCTTCCATTCGCCGGCAAGTTTAGCGTACAATCCCCAATGAATAAACATGCCGAATTTAGCTTCTTTAAACCATTTCAAATTGGGATTTTCTTTACCAGATACGTTGCTGTCCCACATCTCATCCATAGTTTGTGCACAAACAGGGGTTACGACGCTACCTGCAAAAGCAAATACAAGGATAGTTTTACGAATAAGATTCAATTTCATGTACTACAATAATTTTAGATATCATCAGACTTCAGCCCAAATAACATAAATATAAAGCAAGTAATATAGTACGATTTTGTCTTAACAGTCAATTATTCTAGCAGGATCTTATTCCTCGACACTCATTTGCATGGATTCGCCCATCTTTGTATGGAATGCAAAGGTTTTACCTGAAAGCAACTCAGCTTTTTGTCCATTTCGAACCAGCTGCACCTTTTTCCCGGGCCAGGGATTATCTATATTACAGGTCCGTCCAGCTTCACTTAACAGAGTTACATGCTTGATTTCGCCTTTTTCCAAGCGGCTGCTTACCAAAAATGCACCATAAGCTCTTAACTGATCAAAGCTTGCATCTTTGGATCTGTTCCAGTTCGGAAAAATTCGAATAATATGTTCATAACTCTGCATCATCATCTCATTTATAGTTAGCGGAACGGCGGCCAACGTTTCTATTCCACCACCTTCGGCAGTTATCCATAGATTAGGAAGTGATTGTATGTTGATCCTGTCTTTTAATTGTTTTAAAATCTCATCTGAATCATAACCTACTCTCACAGCAGCCGGAAAGCAAGTTTCAATACCATTTCCCAGTGTATTGGCCCATTCTCCCGGCCCCTTCATTCTTTCTTTCCATCGAGTTACATCACTTAACAGAATACGGTTAAAAGCTGAGTCTGTTTTCGGTCCACATACGCCCCCGGGAAGGATCAAGCCATGAATCGAAACTCTGGCCAATCCACCGATCCGGCTATGCCAGGCCGAGGGGCTTTTCTCTACACTTTTCAGACTCAATCTACCATCGACTTCGCCAACAGTGAAATCACTCATATGCTTTACGATATGCTTCCATTTAGGGACTCTTGAAACATCTACATTTAAAAAAGTACTAACATCTATCATTCCCTTAAAAAGCATTTTTACAAGCCCAACTGACAACGTAGAGTTAAAATCCCCCAACTGATCACGCCATTTTCCATTATTTTTCAGGTTTGGCATTACCTCTCCATAATGGTCCATATAAATTACATATCTGCCATTTTCAAACTTTAAATAATCCTCCCAAAAATTTGCGCACTCAAGCATATAAGGATAGATTTTTTGAGCATAGGCTTTATCATAAGTGCTATAAAAACGCATTAACATATTGCCTACACTAAATACGGCATTGATCTTTTGTCCCAAAAATTTATAGCCTCCATCTATGGTATTCTCCCGTGTTGCATATCGTTTTTCCATTTCATCAGGTGTTAGAGGCCAGCGAGTGGTTACAAGTCCCTTTGGTCCTATGCCGACAGGGTAATAAATTCCTTTTAGTTGCAACAAGGTTTTTGCATGTTCTTTTCCCTTGGCCATATAATCCAGCAAAGGCTGATCAAAATTGGCACTTTCATCCAGATGATTGGAAGAATAGGATGCCCAATAAGGAGCTTGATAATTGTAATTGAGATGATAGTCACCACCCCATGAAGTAGAATCTCGCGTTACAAATGGTCCCCAGATACCAGGAGCAAATTTATTGCCTCTGGATGTAGCACCAAATAAATACTGTGAGGCGTAGTAGTATTTTTCTATAAATGGATCTCCAATTTCTACTTTAGATTGGCTCCAAAAATCCTTCCACCAACGCTCATGCTCACCCTGCATTTCAGAAATTTTATTTTCCGTTAAGTTATGCGCCGTTTTTATAGTAGCTTCTTTCCAATCTTTACGGTCATGATTGGTATACATGGTAATGGTGAGGATAACCTTTTGGTTTGGTTGCAAATTCACCATCCCATCCTTATCCACATTTGCACCCAATACCTTTAAAGCCATTGCTACATGCGACGGCCATTCCAGCAATGGCGTATTTTCAAAAGACCGGGTTACCCAAATCACATTTCCATCTATTCCTGCTGTATTAACAGATGTATTCCCTTTCGTAGATTTTAGTCCAAGCTTCAAATTACAGGCATTGCTGGCTGTAAATTCGGCCACCACTGTATTGTGAGTAGCAGTTACCCAGGCTTTCAATGACACTTTAAGTTGATCTTTAGTAAATTCTCCTTTTATAAAGGCTTTATCCAAAATTTGCTCTGCATAGTAATTAGCGCCTTGAAGGGCGCTAATACTCACTTCTAACCATCCAGGCAAGGCTATTCCACCCCCCGGGTAAACCGGGTAGGCTCGCCAGAAATCATTTTTCCCAAGATAAAGTGCTAGTTTATCCGGGCTACCGCCAAGGGTTAAACCAATATCTCCGTTTCCTGCTAATGGTGCATCAGGCGTTTTTGAGGTGGGTACACGCTGAGGTGCATTTGTAAAAACAGCCTTATATCGTCCTGCATAAATTTCCTGTGCTTTGCTATTTTTTGTAAAGCACAATACTAATGAGGCCATGAGCATTAACAGAGATTTGGTTGTCATATTTAGCTTATTTTATTTCATAAATTTAGTAATATACCCCCCACCTTCAACCAAATCCAAATGGATAATATCCTTTTTACTTACCGATCCTTTCTTTACTTTCAACGCTCCTGAATCCCCCTGCACATCACTAACTTCCAGTGTCTTAAATACCCCTTCTCCTAAAAAAGACAAAGCAATATTCAATACCTTGGGCTTTGCTCCATTCATAACCGCTAAAAACCAGGTATTGCCTTTCCTGCGGGCATATATTGCAGCTTCACCGATTGCTGAGCCCGGTAAAACGATGGTTTCGTCCCATACAGATGGAATACTCCTTATCATTTCTACGGCCGGGTTAGTCAATAAATGTTGCGGACTAGCTGCATAGGTAAGTAACGGAGCTGTTAAAATTGCAGCGCTAGCCACCTGATGTGCCCAGGTGGTATTCTTACGACGTTCGCCAAAATGAACAGGCGTATATTCTGCATGGCCGGCTATAAAACGGGTAAAAGGAAGTGTAACATTATGGCCTGCTCTATCTGCCAGCTTACTGGCTTCCATTCCTTTAACAGCCTCACGTGTCAATTCATTGGGCCAGGTTCTTTCCTGTCCGGTTGGTTTATTGGCACCATGAAAATCAACCATTATCTTCAATTCAGCGGTTTCTTTAAGTATCGCCTGGTATAAATCAACAACTTCTTTGGCTTCATGATCAAAAAAGTCAATCTTCAATCCACCAATTCCCAAATTGTGGCATCGCTTAAAGAAAGCCCGCCTTTTATTAGTCTCCCTTAAATTTTTGGAATGCTCCCATAACCATATTTCTACCTCTTTTGGTTTAGAATAATCAACAAGTGCTTTAATGTCACTATCACTCCATTTATTCCAAAAACCTTCCAGTATATTGTGCTTAAAGCCCAACTCAGCAGCCAATTTGGAGTATTCTTTCATATTGGCCAGTGTTCCTTCGCCCCCATCATCAAGGTATTTCCATACTGCCGGACCCGGTTTTATCCAATCCGTTTTAATGCCTTGCGGAAATATTTTTTTATCCGGTGGCGGACAAAGATTATGCACCATATCGTTATTTACCAATCTATTCAAATCCTCAGCTATCATAATTATCCGCCATGGTGTTGTAATTGTCCCATCAATAACTGCTGGCTTTGAAAGCCTTAAGGTATCTTCCGGACTATAGCGTAATTTATAAGGATATGAAGTGGGCTGATTTTGCGGCAAGCGCAATACCAGGCCTTTGTTCCCATTGGTTTGTAAAGCCATACCTCCATAATTTTTAAGATCAGCTTCTGTTACCGCTAAATAAACACCATTCGCAGCAAGCTGACAAGTAATTGCGGGTGCAGCCCATTCTCCCGCTTTTACAGTATCCATATTTTTCTTTCCATACACACCTTCATAGTGCATATAAAGATCGTGATACCAGGCCGTAGTCCCTTTAGGTAAGGTAAACACAGTAGCCTCGTCAGCTACTCTCTTATCAGTAATTTTTCCCGGAACAATTAACCTGAAAGCCGCTCCATCATTAAAAACACGCACATCTAAAGTGTAATTAACAGCACCTTTTGAAATCAAAATTTTGCCACCATTATAATGGTTATGTGCTAAAGAATGTCCCCCATACCAGGGATACGTTTCATCAAGCTGATACCTATCCATTTTACCAATTTTAACCTGATCGGTAATCACTGTCCCATCAATCAGCATTCGAATCGCCGATGGCTCAATAACAGGCTTATCCTTATAAAATATGGTATAATTTAAGCAGTTATTTTGAATGGAAACCTTAAAGATCACTTTCTTATCCGGACTTTGAATAGCCTGGGTATCCACAGAAAAAGCTTTCGCCGTTACAAGAAGTAACAGCGAAAGCATAAAATTGATTTTGAGCATAATTTATTAAGCGTTAAAAGTCAGTATTCTGTGTCCAAATTCCCGTCATAATATCCATTTGACTAAGCGGAATTGGGAAAAGATAAGATTTGAATTTTCTTTTTGTTCCTTTAGCATCATAAGCGATAGTAGGAATTACCTGATCTGCAATTTTCCACCTGATAAGATCATTGTACCGTAAGCCCTCAAATGCCAGTTCTACCCTACGTTCATTTCTAATGATTTCTCGGGTCAGCACTAATTTTTGTGGCATATTAACCCCAACTCTTCCCCTTACATCATTTAATGCTTTTAGTGCACGCGGATCAGCCCCCTGTCCATTTTCAAACATGGCCTCTGCATACATTAATAATAAATCGGCATAACGGATCTTTACCATGTGCTGATCACTTAATGTTGCACCCGAAGCATTGTTTATGGAGGTGTTTACCCATTTTTTAAAAGCCATCGTGGTATAAGGGATCTGTCCTTCAGCAGTACTTCCTGTTTGTTTAAAACCTCCCGGATTGTATGCCCATGGATCTCCGGCTTCAAATATGGTCATTTTCCTACGCGGATCATTTGGTTCATAAGCATTTCTCAACTCTACAGTTGGGAAAACCGACATCCGGGCACCAATTACCTGATCTAACGAGTGATAATCATCAGGAGCTTTAAATTGCACAGAAAACATGATCTCTTTATTATTGGTTTGATTACCAAAAAAGATACCCGCATAGTTATCAGAAAGCTGGAAGGGGTTTGCAGGATCACCAATTAAAGACCAAGCTGCATCAGCAGCGTCTCCATATCGTTGATTATTTAATAAAACTCTGGTTTTTAATGCAATTGCAGAACCTCTAACTGCACGACCGTCAGTATAAGCTGAATTTGGCAAATAAGAAATTGCTAAATTCAAATCCTTAAGCATCTGCGTGACTACATCTGCTTTTGGAGATCTTGGTGTTTTCATAAAATCCCCATCTAATGTAGCAGGCGATAAAATTATTGGTAAATCACCATATAGTTGTGCAAGTTCATTATAGTAAAAAGCCCTTAAAAACAAAGCTTCCCCTTTCATTTTATTGCGGTTTAAATCTGTCATTCCCGGAACGCGGTCTATGTTGTTCAAAAAATAGTTGCAGTAAGCAATACCTTGAAAACCAAATGTAAATGTTTTACTCACGATTCCTGTTGTTGCAGAGTTGTGTTCGCCCCTCATCACAATGTCAAAGGCTTCATAATTGGATGTATTTGAAGCATTATCAGATAAGGCTTCCCAGAAAAGGAAATTACCACTTTGCCCTGGTCCATTGGAAAAAATGGGTTCTTTTAGCTTGTAATAACAAGCTATTAATGCCTTGTTTGCTTCTCCTTCCGTTTTCCAGAAATTTGCAGAATCTGGATTTGTAAGCGGAGAGGTATCAAGGGTCTTCTTGCATGAAAACACTAAAGTGCTCATCAGCAGAAGTATTATTTTTATATGTAAAGTCTTCATGAGATTAATAATTAAAGGGTTACTTTCACTCCAAATGAATAAATTTTAGCCTGAGGATAGATGGCTGCCCGGCCATTGGCTGCCGCCCGCTCAGGATCACTTCCTTTAAAGAAATTGGTAAAGGTTACCAGATTATCTCCGGACACATATAATCTAAGTGCATGAATTTTAGCGTGGTTAATTAACTTTACAGGGAAGTTGTAACCTAGCTGGATGTTCTTTAACCTTAGATATGAAGCATCCTGTAACCACCAATCAGAAACCTGAGTATCCGGAGCATAATTTTCATTAAATATATGTGGTATGGTATTAGAGGTACCTTCTCCGTCCCATGCATTTTCCCAGAACTTAGGCGGCGGACTTCCTTGTCTGAATGGAGCTATCCCCCACTCTCTAACATAAATCTTACGTCCCTGTACACCTTGCAAGAAGAAACTCAGGTCAAAATCCTTATAGTCAAAATTAAAGGTCATTCCGTAATTAAATTTAGGAAATGCACCACCTACAACGACACGATCGTCAGTTGTTATTTTGCCATCTCCATTTATATCTTTGTATTTCATATCACCAGGTAATGTTTTAACAATTGGCGTCGGTCCATTGTTAATTTCAGCCTGATTCTGATAGATCCCATCAAATACGTACATATAATAAGAGTTATATGGTAGCCCCTCCTGTGTAATGGTACCGTTGCTACTATTAATTTCTCGGGTACCAAATTTTACTACCTTATTTCTATAGGTCTCAAAATTGCCTGTTACTTTATAATGGAAATCTCCGACCTTGTTTTCATAGCCCAAAGAAAGTTCTAATCCTTTATTGTTCATCTGTCCCCGGTTTACGGTTGGTCCTGCGACTCCAATAAAATCAGGAACCTGTAGTGCCCTTAAGATGTTTGTTGTATTTTTAGAATACACATCTATAGTTCCAAATAAAGAACCTTTAAACAAGCTAAAATCTAAACCTATATCGGTTATGGTGGTAGTTTCCCAGGTAATATTTCTATTGATTAGATCTGTTTGAGTTACCCCTTGTTGTAAAGAGCCACCAATATTGTACGACACAGGGTTTAATACTTCCTCGTATGGATAAGGCATTTGCTCTCCATTCAAGGCTCGGTTGATATTCTGATTTCCTACTTGTCCCCATGAACCCCTTAGTTTAAGGTTATCCACCCATTTAACAGGTTTTAAGAAATCTTCCTGCGACAATCTCCAACCTGCGGAAGCAGAAGGGAAAAATCCCCATTTATTTCCGGTAGGAAAACGAGAGGATCCATCATAACGGAAATTACCTTCCAGTAAATACTTCTCTTTGTAATTATAATTAACCCTCCCAAATAGAGATTGAAGCGCCCATTCGAAAGCAAAACCATCAGCAAGCTGTCCACCAGGTGAATAAGCACCCAATTCTATTAGTTCGCTCGACGGCGCATTTCTTTTAAAGCCCTGCAACCGATCATACCTAAAGGTTTCCTGACTTACACCCAATAATGCGGAGAAATTGTGTACTTCGTTAAAGGTCTTGGTATAATTTAATGTTCCAAAAACAGTGTACTGTACATCTTTCTCATTACGAACTGTTAGATTATTTTCACCCACGGTTCCATTCCATTGTGTATTGTAAAGATACTGACCAGTTGCATCCGGTAAGAACATATATCCTGGTATGCCAATTACATCTACCTTCGTCTGTTTATCATTATACTTTACAGCACCTTTGATCTCTCCTTTTAATCCGGGAAGAATGTCTACATCTAGAAAAGCAGAAGCAAGGGTATAATAGTTTTTAAGAAATCTGCCGCCATTTTCAGCAGTTGCTATCGGATTTTTATTTCCGCCTTCCCTAATAAAAGCTTTAGCAGCATATCTTCCACTTCCATCAGGCAATTTAGGGGTAAATGTAGGGTGAGCAGCTAAGGCACTTAAGATCTGGTCCTCTGTTGGATTTCCATCAAAATTATTGTTCAATGCAGTCTCGTGCATATTACCCGTAGAAAATGCAATATTGGTTCCAAAAGTAACCTTATTATTCAGGCTGGTTTTAAAATTAAATTGAGCATCATATTTTTTATATCCGGTCGCAATAAGGATACCATCCTGATCCAGATAACCTAACCCAAAGTTATAGGTTGTACCTTCTTTACCACCATTTACGCTCAAATAATGTTGCTGCATAGGTGCTTTGCGGAAAATGGCATCCAGCCAATCATAGCTCGGATATTGAGCTGGGTTAGTGATGGCACCTTGTCTGTATAGTTCAATTTCTTCAGGTGTATAAGTTTGACTGCCACTGGTACCAGTATGTGCTATCGCCTTATTCAGCAATTCCATAAACTGTACCGAATTGGTGATCCTTTCAGATATTGTCGTGGCACGCTGACTACCAAAATTATAACTATAATCTACATTTAACCTTCCGGATTTACCGGCCTTAGTGGTCACCAACACTACTCCATTCGCTGCTCTTGAACCATATATTGCAGCAGAAGCAGCATCCTTTAATACAGAAATACTCTCAATCTGATTGGGATTCACACTGTTAAGACTTCCTTCTATACCGTCAATTAATACCAACGGGTCATTACCGGCACCACTAAAAGTCCCCTGTCCACGTATTTGAATAGTCGCCTTTTCAGCTCCCGGTTGTCCGGAATTCTGAACTACCTGTACTCCAGGCATTCTTCCTTGTAATAATGCAGTTGTATTTGGCGCTTGCCTGGTGGTTAATTCCGTACCCGAAACATTACTTACGGCTCCGGTTAAGTTTACCTTCTTTTGTGTACCATATCCAACTACAACAATCTCCGAAAGCGCACTGCTCTCTTCTTTTAAAACTACATTGATAACACTTCTGTTATTCACAGGAATTTCCTGCTGAGCGAAGCCTATAAAGGTAAAAACAAGGGTACCTGATCCATCTGGCAATATTAAAGCATAATTACCATTAGCATCAGTCATTGCGCCTATGTTGGTGCCCTTAAGTTTTATACTTACTCCAGGTAAACTTAAGCCATTCTCATCCGTAACTTTGCCTTTAAGTTCCATTTTTTGTATAGAACTTCTAACATTGGTTATAAACTGCTCATTGTCTTTAATAATCACAGCTTTATCCTTCAAAATATAGGTAAATGGCTGATTTTCGAAGCATCTTTTCAAGACTTCTTCAAGCGTTTCATTTTTTACGGAAAGGTCAATCCGTTTTGCTTTTCTGATATCCTCTACATCATAAAAGAAATCAAAACCACTTTGCTTACGGATTTCTTTAAATACATCCTCCAGACTGGCATTTCTTTGCGAAAAAGTGATGCGTTGTGCCTTGCCGGCATGTGCAAACTGCAAAAAGGCCGTGAGCAATAAAATTGTTGTAAATTTCATTATCAACAAAAATTTGTGTAGTAAACCAGGTGGCTTACTTACCGATTGTTTGTAAAAGTTCATACATTTGGTTAGTTGGGTGAAACTAAAAATTAACTGTTTGAGGGTAATCCCAGCCATTTTTTTACCGGGAGTGGTTCGAAGCACTTCCGGTTTTTAACTAAACACTGGCAATTAATAGCCATTAATGATTTAGCAAAGGCATATTCCCATAATTAAGGTGCTTGTTGTGTAGTTTTTTTTTCCATACTGTTTAATATTTGGTTATTATGCTTGTTTATTTATGTACTCGCGATACTGTGACCAGTTTCCCTTTAATATCAAAGTCTACCTTACCTGTTGATTCCATAATATTTAATACTGCTGAAATATTTTTGGAACGGGATATGTAACCGCCGAACTTTAGATGATCGAAGTCACCTTTATATACAACCTCTACATCATACCACCGGGCAACTTTATTCATGATACTTTTTAAATCATCACCTTTAAAAATAAAATCTCCATTCTTCCAAGCTACGATTGACTCTGTATCGACGGCTTTAACATTTATAGTATTTTCAGTCAATTGACTCTGTTCGCCCGGTTTTAATAATTTTGATTGGTTATTCTTATGTGCTCCAAATTGGGTTACCCGTACTGACCCCTCCAACAAAGTCGTTTTGATATCTCCCTCATCTTTATAGCTATTGATGTTGAAATGGGTACCCAATACCTGTACCTCCTGCCCAATAGTTTTAACCACAAAAGGGACATGAACCTTTGCAACTTCAAAGTACCCTTCTCCGGTTAGTTCTACCCTTCTCATATTACCGGCAAATTTTGTAGGATAACGAAGTGATGAAGCCGAATTTAACCATACTTTAGTACCATCCGGTAAGTTAATCTGGTATTGTCCGCCATTAGGGGTCTCAATTGTATTAAATATTGTTTTTCCTTCATTATCATTTTTATGCTGATCATCAACAGTATAAACCACTTTGCCATCAGCAGTTTTACTGATCGACAATCCTCCTTGTTTAACAATCTCTCCACTATTTGCATCCGTTAATGATATTTTCTGACCATCAGCTAAGGTCAGAAAAGCTTTATTTCCCCCTGGAGCGATGTCATGTTTTTTTGGTGAAACAACTGCAATGGATTCTACTTTGGAGCTTTTTGAATAAAAATAACCAATTGAACCTATGATTAGTAAAATCGCTGCTGCTGCCCAATACTTGAAACGATTTAATTTTATAGCGGGTTGATTAGCTGTTAAAGATGACCAAACAGCGGCTTTTGTCCGGGCTGCTGATGCAATATCTAAATTCTTAGCTTCAGTATCGCTTAATTTCAGGTACCAACTTTCCACAGCAATCCTTTCCTCCTCAGTACATAAACCCGCATTGTATTTATCTAATAATTTCCCAGGATCGTCTGTCATGATTAAACCTTTTAGCTTTTTACGATTATAAGACAAGAAGCTACCCTGACTGGGGGTACGGGTGGATAAAAAAAATCAAAAAATAAGTAATGTTATTTTCCTTTGATCATGTTACACTTTTTAGCTAAGTTGGTGTTACATTAATTGAAATAATCCAGGTAGTCCTTAAAAATATATAATTTGCCTCTTTGGGCGCCCGTTACTTCTTTTAATACGCCTAGTTTTTCGAGGTCAGTTAATAATTTATATCCTGTAGTAGGAGATAGTCCTGTGACTTCAGAAACCTTATGTCCGTGCAGGAGTGGTTTCTGATATAAATGATGCATTATCTTTTGTGCATTCCCAGCTCTGCTGCCTAAAGAGCGAATCTTTGCATCAACCTGCTTTTGTAACTGAAGTATACCATCAAAGGTTTTGATACTATTTTTTGCGGTTTCTATTACTCCGACCAGAAAAAATTTAAACCATTGATCTAAACTTCCCTTTTCTCTAACCATCATTAAATTATCATAGTACAACATCCTGTTACGTTCCAGAAAATCCGACAAGTACAATATTGGCCTTTTTAAGATGTTTTTACTTACAAGATAGAGCGTAATCATGAGTCTGCCAACTCTTCCGTTTCCATCCAAAAAAGGGTGAATGGTTTCAAATTGGTAGTGAAGTAAAGCTATTTTTAGTAATTCAGGGACTTTATTTAATTCATCATTTGCAAATTTTTCGATGTCAGAAATCAGTTCAGGTACAGAAGTATGAACTGGAGGAATAAATGTTGCATCATTAATGGATGCACCACCAATCCAATTCTGGCTGGTTCTGAAATTACCCGGCTGCTTTTGGTCCCCTCTGACACCTTGAAGTAAAATCTTATGTGTCTCTCTAATCAATCTGGATGAAAAGGGCAATTCATCCAATAAGGATATTGCTTGGTTCATTGCCTGAATATAATTTTGTACTTCTTCCCAGTCATTTCTTTTCTCATGGGGCACCTCCTCCCTTTCCAAAAATGCTTCTTCTACGTTAGTCTGTGTAACTTCAATTTTACTTGACTGAGTAGCTTCTTTAGCAATGTGCATACTTATAAAAAGATCTATATTAGGGATGTATTCAGAATACATATCCAGTCTTCCTAGTTGTCGGTCTGCTTGACTGAGTAAATTAATGACATCCATATCCTCTAGCTGCCATTCCCTATTTATAGGATTTGGTTGAAAACTTTTGTAATAACCCTAATTAATATAAGTTCCTGGCTTGAACGATTTCATAATTAAAAATTTAATGCAAATGTAGCTCTTATTCCAGATATACCAATAAACATGGAATAAGAAAAGGCTATGTTTCACATAAATTAACAAAACTGGAATAGTGATAAGGACTTATTTCAGTTTTTCAAAAATATCAAATGTAACATCATGTATGCTAAAAAGTGTAACATCATCAAAGGAAAATCACAAGTAACAACATCAGTCCTATGATAAAACCAAACTTAGGTTTTAATATCTTTAAGGCTCTTTTTACCTGAGTTTTAACGGTCAATTCTGACAAATGTAATTTTGAAGCGATTTCTTTGTGAGATAAGTATTCTGTTCGACTTAGTTTAAAAATCTCACTCATTTTTTGAGGTAAAGCCGAGATTTCCTTTTCAATGATGCGCTTTAATTCCTTTTCCCTAACATAAAAATCAGTCAAGTACTCCTCCTGTCCAACAAATTCGCCCAGAGTATCCAGATAGCGGTTTTTCACTTTTTTATGGGCAATCTGGTTTAACACCATATTTCTTGTAGACGCATACAGGTAAGCAGAAACACTTCCATTCACGATTAATAAATCACGTTTCATCCATATCATTTCAAACAGTTCCTGAACCAGATCTTTTGCCTCATCTTCATCCAGAAGGATTTTTAAAGCATGCAAGTATAAGAGTCCATAGAAACGATCAAAAACTTGTGTATAGGCAGTATGATTTCCTTCCTTTATCAGAACAAACAATTCTTCATCTGTATGTAAGTGATATCCTGACATATAATGGTAGAAATTATCTATTACCGATGAATGATATGCCAGAAACCGGCATAGACACAGATAATATTACGTTTGGTTAGTATATGTATCAAATGTAACATAAATGTAACACAGTTAGCGTTTCTTACATCAGCATTTTATTAAGTTTTTTTGGCATAAGGTACAAAACCAGATCATGGCCATTGCAATTCACCTGATACCTGTAATCCTCTTTTATCAATTACCGACAAATACCAAATCGTAACTCCATCCGGGAGTGCCGATAACCAGATTTTATTATCTTTTATGGTTACCGCCGTGCGCTCCCACTTTCTATCTTTTAATACTGCAGTAGTATCCATCGTGTAATTAAGATAAGCTTGATCAATAGGCACAAGGGATTTAATTTTTGCAGTAATCAAACCTTTTTTTATTTCAACTGCATCTATTTTTGGTAGTGGAGCAGTGCCACTCAGGTGACTATTGATAAAATGATAAATCTCTTCATTCCCCCAGCCATAGCTGTGGTTGTGTTTAAGGCCAATTTTTATGGACAGGCTTTTATCTTTCACCAATTTGTAGGTCTTTGTGTAGCTATCCAGAAAAAAATTTCCATCATTTGTCCCATTTATAAACAATAAGGGCATTTTTGCTCTTCCAATATATTGAGAAGGGTCATATTGTTTAATCCATGCGGCCTCATCTGTTTCACTCAATTTATCCAGTTCCTTGCGCATTGCACTGCTCTGAAATAGATAGCCACAACCATATACAGGTACAACGGCTTTAAACCTGCTATCAATACCGGCAAGCGAACAACTGATTACCCCACCCCAACTTATGCCTGTAAGTGCTGTTCTATTGCTATCTACTTCTTTAAAACTTCTGATCAGGTTATGAGCCAATATTACATCTCCTACAGCCTGATACATCCATTGCTCATTTAAATTGGGTGTGATGGCATAATACGGGGTTAATGATTCTGGTTCATCAAAGCCACCGGCTATATGTTGTTTCTTTGCATCGTTACCACGTAAATCCATAGCTATAGCTGCATATCCTTTTTTAGCCCATAAAATTGCCCAGGCCTTAAATGCAGTACCACCACCACCATGGACCAATACTACTGCCGGTAAATTTTTATCTTTTGACCTGTCGCCACTTAATGTACCTGGACTGGCATAATATGCGAACACATTTTTTGATTGACCCTTATAAGGCAAGCCCTGATATACTATTCCAATCGCCGAATCCGTACTTATGGTTTTATAGTTGGGTACCTTGTAAATTTCTTTGGTATCCCAAATTGTTCCTTTTATTTGGGCATTAGCATTTTGGAGCCAAAAGAATATGGCGATAAATATGTATATTGGGGTGTTATATCTGGTTAGCATCTCTATCAAATATAGGAGATTACAAGTCCCCCTAATTGCAGAATAATTGGCATTTTATTAAACTTTTTTGACATCCGAAAAGGCGGATAAGACTGTTGGACAAACAGTCAATGATTGCGGGGGCGTTGCTGAGGCCTTGACGGGGTGTTGCCGGGGCCTTGCTGGGGCTCTGATACCAGGAAAGCCTTAACAATATCCACTCAGGACTTCTACGATTATAGCCTCATATCACCAACGGGATTTGGCTATGCCTCGGCTTCTTCAGCATAATCGCTTGGCGTACGTCCAAACTGTTTCGTAAACTCTTTACTAAAATATTTACTATCGCTAAAACCTACCATATAAGCCACTTCATAGACTGTATAAGTCTGTTGTTTCAATAGCTGAGCTGCCCTTTTTAAACGCACCGATTTTATGAAATTATTAACAGTTAAACCGGTCAGTGCTTTTATCTTTTTATATAGGATTGGTGTGCTCATGCCTACATCAGCGGCCAATACATTAACATTGAACTCATCAATACTAAAGTTATCCTCAATGATGGCCATGATCTTATTCAAGAACTCTTCGTCTGTAGATTCAATAAGCACATTGGATGGCTGCAAGGTCATCTGCTGACTAAACTTTCTGCGCATGTTATTTTGCAACGTGAGCAAGTTATTGATGTTAAGCTGCAGGACATCGATACTGAAAGGCTTAGTGATGTAAGCCTCTGCACCCGTTTTCAGTCCACTCACCTCGTGTATATTCCCTGACCTTGCAGTTAATAAAATGATAGGAATATGGCTGGTACGTGCATCTGTTTTAAGTATACGACATAACTCCAGTCCATCCATAACAGGCATCATCACATCACTGACAATTATATCAGGTATTTTTTCAAATGCAATTTCCATTCCCTGTTGCCCATCTTCGGCTTCAATAATCAGATAAGCATATTTTAACGACTGTTTAATAAAGTCACGTATTTCACGGTTGTCCTCAACAATCAATACAGTAATCTGATCTTCAACTGGCACTTCATCAAGTAAATCCTGATCCGGTATATCCCCAAGGTCTTGTGGCAATTGATATAGAGCAGGACTTTCGACATTTATGAACTGTGGACTGAGCTCACTCTTTTTAAAATGGCTATTCCCGGTTCGTAGTTTTAAGCTAAAACAAGTTTGAACATTTGCTTCACCAGGCTGAGGATCAGGTAAAAGAATCAGATCTCCATGATGTAATCTCGCTATTTTCTTAGACAAGGCAAGTCCAATTCCTGTTCCATTGTTTCTTGAAAGCGGATCTTTTACCTGATAAAAATTGGTAAATAATTTATCCCTGCTTTCTTCGGGAATCCCCTTACCATTATCGAGTACTTTTATTTCTACAAATCCTTTTTCTGCCCGTTTTACTGACAAGATGATGATGCCATATTCCGGTGTGAACTTAAATGCATTTGATAATAAATTATAAAATACCTTCTCTAGTTGTTCGGGATCAAAATATACTTCTATTTGATCTTCATCATTATTAAACTGATAATCAATATGGTGTTTTATGGCCAAATACTGGAATGACAAAAAGATTTCTTTGGCAAACACAACTATATTTTCGGGAGCAACATTCAAGGTCATTTTACCGGCCTCCTGCTTTCTAAAATCCATCAATTCGTTTACCAAACGGGTTAACCTCCCTGCATTCTTTCTTACCGTTAACAATCGACGATTTATCCCCGGATATTCTTTGGTATCGTTAATTAAATTTTCTAATGGACCTATGATCAACGTTAAAGGTGTTCTAATCTCATGAGACACATTGGTAAAGAAGTCCATTTTCATTTGGTAGACCTCATGTTCCTTCCTTAATAAAGCCCTGATCCATAAAAACCTAAATACAAGAAATAAGATGGCCGAAAATAATATCGCATAAATGAGGTAAGCCCACCAGGTTTTCCAAAATGGGGGTTTAATGTGAATGATCATCTCTTCCGGATGATTGCTCCAAACACCATCATTATTGGATCCTTTTATTAATAATTTATAAGTGCCTGATGGAAGGTTGTAAAATGTGGCGCTTGGTGTAGTTACGTAATTCCATTCTTTATCCAGTCCTTCAAGTTTATAAGCGTATTTATTTTTCTCAGATTTGATATAATTGAGGACAGCAAATTCCACACTAAAAATATTCTGAGAATGCGAAAAAGTAATTTCTTTAGTTAAGCTTATGTTACGACTCAACAAGTTACTTTCATCACCTATTGCAACTGTTTTGTTAAAAAGCCTTAGCCGGGTAAAAATAATTTTTGGAATCCTTTTGTTTTCTTTGATCTGATCCGGGTAGAAACTAACCAAGCCATTGTATCCTCCAAAATAAAGTTGTCCCTGAGTATCTTTATAAAACGAGTTGTAATTGAATACATTACCTGGCAATCCATCCTCAACGGTATAGTTTTTGAAAGTTTTGCGATCAAATTTAGTTAAGCCATTATCTGTACTGATCCACAGATTTCTATGATCATCTTCTAAAATTCCGAGGATAACATTACTTGGCAGTCCATTTTTCATGGTGTAAAAACTGATCTTATTTTTTACCGGCTGATAACGGATTAATCCTGCATCATAACTTCCCAACCAAATAATCCCCTGTGAATCTTCCTGTATCAGGTTGACATCATCAAATTTTGTGCTGTTGTCATTAACTTTAAACCTCTTTATTTTGTTGTTTACAGGATCAAGAATGTAGGTTCCTGAATTTGTAGCAATCCAAATATTTTTCTTAGAATCCTCAAATAAATATCTGAGAAATTTTAAATCGTGCTGATTTCCTGGGTTGTGGTAAGGAGCAAAGTTATCTTCCTCTTCATTATAGATAAAAATACCTTGCGCCCTCGTGCCTATCCAGAGTCTGTTTTTACTGTCATGCAGCAAGCAAACAATACGGTTAGAATTTAAAGCTTTTGGATCGGCATAATTCGGTTTATAATGTTTAAAAGTTTTTGTATCCGGTAGATAAACATCCAGCCCTCCTTCATAAGTACCTATCCAGACTTCACCATTCTGATCAATTGAAACTGCCTTAACCAGATTCGAACTCAATGAATTCGGGTTTTCGGAATCGTGCTTAAAACTCGTAAACTTGCCTGAACTTCGATCAAAATAATTCAAACCTTCGGCTTCCGTTCCTATCCATAAGTTATGATACTGATCTTCAACTATGGAGCTTACCACATTACTGCTGATACCATTTTTACCAGAACTGGTCTTATACGCTCTAAATGGTGTTGCATTCGCATGATAAAAGTTTACACCACCAAAATAGGTACCCACCCACATCGATCCGGTGGCATCCTTAACAATATCATAGATAGAGTTGTGATTTAAGCTCGTAGGATCTTCCGGATTATGGTTTAATACGGTGAATTTAAAAGTATTCAGATCCAATATATTAATGCCATGAAGAGTGGAAATCCATAATCGACCATCCGGATCTGTTTTAATTCTACGGATCACATTACTACTGATGCTATTCGGATCTCCTTTTTTAGTCACGAAATGCCTGAAAGTTCCCTTTTCCCGATCAAACAAATCCAGTCCATTGTTATGTGTTCCAATCCAAAGATTGTGCTTTGGATCTTCAAAAACTACACTTACATCATTATCAATAAGACTTTCCGGATCTCCCTTTTTATGAAAATAAGATTGAAAATGATACTTTCCATTTTCAAATTGCATCCTTGTTAAGCCCTGAATGGTACCCACCCACATGATACCTTCATGATCCTGATGAACAGATTTAATCAGATGATTTGCTAATCCGGTGGCATCATTCTTTCCCGGCAAAAAGCGAACAAAACGGTTGTCATCGATCAACTTGTTTAACCCACTATCTGTTCCTACCCAAATATGCCCTTTATTATCTTCAAAAATACACCTAACAATATTATTGCTAAGGCTACTTTTCCGTTTTGGGTCATATTGATAACGCTTAAAAGAATTACTTTCAGGCAAATACCTGTTCAAGCCTTTTTGAGTACCGACCCACAAATTACCTTTGCTATCAGTTAATAAAGCATTAACATTCTGTCCACTGCTTAAAGAAGAGCTGTTTCCTTTTTCGCGTTTATAGATCTCAAAATTTCTGGTATTATATTTATTTAATCCATCTTTTGTCCCAAACCACATAAAGCCCATACTGTCTTGTGCAATAGATAGCACACTGCTTTGGGAAAGACCATTTTCGACAGTCAGATGTTTAAAACTGATCTTATCTTCTTGAGCACTTGCCGACCTATATCCAAACAAAATGATGAATAACAGCGGCAGTTTAATCCAAAAAAATGATGGTGACATGTACAGGCTCATTTGGTTTACCGTAAAAATATGATTTTACTTTCATATTCCTTAAAATGGTAAACCAAATAGAGGCTGTCTAAATAAAGTATTTTTGTTATTTCTGTACGCTAAATTTATAAATCGTTACAGTTTTATAGACTTGTCCAGGTTTCAGTTCTGTAGTTGGAAACGAATGTTGGTTAGGTGAATCCGGGAAATGTTGGGTCTCCAGACAGAAAGCTGAACGATGCGGATAACTTACCTGACCTTTACCATCATGATCATTCCCTGTTAAGAAATTACCACTGTAAAATTGTAATCCAGGCTCTTCGGTTAAAACATCCATCACAATACCTGTTTTAGGACTGATAACTGTAGCCACTTTACGTAACCCATTACCTTTTCTTAATACAAAATTATGGTCATAACCTTTTCCAAATTTCAGTTGTTCGTTCTGATCATTAATTCTTGCACCAATTAAAGTTGGTTTGTTAAAATCAAATGGTGTACCTGCAACTTTCTCTAGTTTTCCAGTAGGAATTAAAGTCGAATCAACCGGAGTATAATCTTCTGCATCAATAGATAACAAGTGATCTGTAATTGTTGAATCTCCTGCTCCATTCAAATTAAAGTAAGCATGGTTGGTCAAATTAATCACTGTATTTTTATCTGTAGTTGCATTGTAGCTTATTTTAAGGGCATTATCATCGGTTAATTCATAGGTTACCTTAACCGTTAAATTCCCCGGATACCCCGCTTCGCCATCTTTAGAGAGATAAGACAGTTCAAGGGTTTGGTCATTCACTTTTTTTGCATCCCAAACCTGGCTAAAAAAACCATCAAATCCACCATGAAGGCTATTCACTCCATCATTCAGTTCCAATTGATAAGTTTTGCCATCTAAAGTAAACTTTCCTTTCCCGATACGATTTCCATAACGGCCAATTAAAGCACCGAAAAACGGTTCCCCTTTTTTCCTATAAGCGGTCAGGCTATCATAACCTAAAACCACATCTTTAAATACCTGGTGTTTGTCTGGCACCAATAAGGATACCACTCGTCCACCATAATTGGTAATAGCGGCTTCAGCACCATTTTTATTTTTTAATACAAAAAGTTCAACTTCCTTGCCACTTACATTTCCTTTAAACCCGTTTGCATCCGGTATATGGATGGTAGAAACAGCCAGGGAGTCATTTCCGGTAGATTGATGATTGTTCGCATTGCTGCAACTGCTTAACGTCCATACTGAAATAAAAATTAAACAAATGGAATTGAAATTTCTGTTCATAATGTGTTTTTTTATATTTGATCGTATTACTAAAGTATAAAAAGAATATTAAATGTCAAAAAAACAATTAATGTTCAAAATATGATATATTTACAACAGCAGATACCTAGCCCTTAAGAAGTAATGAAAAAATATACTGATCAGACTCGTTTTTTAATTGCAGTTGATTGCATTGTTTTTGGATTTGATGGAGAGCATTTAAAACTACTCTTGATTAAACGTGGTTTTGAACCTGAAAAGGATAAATGGAGTTTGATGGGTGGTTTTGTTAGACCAGAGGAAAGTTTGGATGGTGCAGCCAATCGGGTACTTACTCAACTTACCGGACTTGAAGGTGTTTACCTGGAACAAATCCAAGCTTATGGAGATCCACTAAGAGATCCCATTGAAAGAACCTTATCGGTTACCTATTTTGCATTGATAGACATCCATAAATACCAAACACAGATTAGCGACCAGTATCATGCAGAGTGGTTTCTCTTAAAAGACGCACCTGAATTGATATTTGACCACAGCGACATGGTGGAAACGGCAAAAAAGAAAATAAGGTATAAAGCTGCCCTACACCCTATTCTTTTTGAACTTTTACCTAAAAAATTCACCATTCCACAACTTCAAAATTTGTATGAAGATGTATATAATACACATATAGACAACCGAAACTTTATCCGAAAATTAACGGCAACGAAGCTGCTGATCAAACTTACCGAAAAGGATAAGTCCGGTTCTAAAAAAGGTGCATTTTATTTCAAACTAGATAAGAAAAAGTACAAAGCAAACTTTCAGGCATTCCTCAACTTCATTCCTAATCCCGACAAACTAATAACTGTATAAGAACCCTTTAGCTCACAAAGCAGGAATCTTTAAAAAAATTCTTTTATTAAATTAAATAAACGTTAATTAGACATTTATTTAACTAAATATGAGCAAAGATCAATACGTTATAGGGGTTGATTATGGATCGGATTCTGTGCGTTCAGTCATTATTAACGCAAACAATGGAGCAGAACTGGCTTCATCCGTTTTCTATTATCCCCGCTGGCAGAAAGGCTTATTCTGCAATCCGGCAAAAAATCAGTTCAGGCAACATCCCTTAGATTATATTGAAGGTCTTGAACAAAGCATAAAAGACTGTATAATTAAGGCTGGTGGTTCTACTATTGCTGATTCTATAAAAGCTATTGCAGTTGATACAACAGGTTCTTCGCCTGTAGCTGTAAACCAGGCAGGTACACCTCTTGCCCTCTTACCTGAATTTGAGCAAAATCCTAATGCGATGTTTGTGTTATGGAAGGACCATACTTCTGTTAAAGAGGCTATGCAAATCAACAAACATGCAGAGAAATATGAGCCCAATTACCTTAAATATTGCGGTGGCATTTACTCATCAGAATGGTTCTGGGCTAAATTGTTACATATTTTACGTGCCGATGAAGCCGTAAAGGACGCTTGCTATTCCTGGGTAGAGCATTGTGATTGGGTACCTTTTCTACTTACCGGAGGCAGTGACGTTTCGAAAATCAAAAGAAGTCGCTGTGCTGCCGGACACAAAGCACTTTGGGCAGAAGAATTTGGTGGTTTACCTCCAAATGATTTCTTTACTGCGCTTGACCCACTTCTTGATGGTTTTACAGAACGTTTGTATAAAGATACTTTCACTTCTGATGTATCCGCAGGAAACATCAGTAAAGAATGGGCCGAACGCTTGGGCTTAAATACAAATGTGGTGATTGGCGTTGGCGCTTTTGATGCACACATGGGTGCTGTGGGTGGACAAATTGAGCCTTATCATTTAAGTAAGGTAATGGGTACTTCTACCTGTGATATTTTAGTCGTACCGCAATCAGATATTGATGGTAAACTCATCAAGGGAATTTGTGGACAAGTGAATGGTTCTGTTATTCCAGGGATGTCGGGTCTTGAAGCCGGACAATCGGCTTTTGGTGACGTATATGCCTGGTTTAAAGAAGTGTTGGCCTGGCCAATTAAAAGTCTGTTAAGAAATTCGGCATTATTGGATGGTCATACTGCTGCAGCCCTTGAAAAAGAGCTTTTAGATCAGCTTATTCCAGAACTCAGCAAACAGGCTGCTTTATTACCAAAAACAGACGATGATGAACTGGCCATAGATTGGTTAAATGGAAGAAGAACTCCAGATGCTAATCAGGAATTAAAAGGAGCAATCCATAATCTTGATTTGGGTAGTGATGCTCCGCGTCTATTCAGAGCATTAGTGGAAGCAACCTGTTTTGGCGCTAAAAACATAGTTGATCGTTTTAACGCTGAGGGTATTCCGGTAAAAGGTATTATTGGTATTGGAGGTGTAGCTAAAAAATCGCCATTTGTGATGCAAACTATGGCAAATGTACTGAATATGCCAATTCGTATCCATCAATTTGAACATACTTGTGCTTTAGGTGCAGCCATGTTTGCAGCTGTTGCAGGAGGCATTTATCCTAATGTTGAAGCGGCCATGGTAGGTATGGGTAGTGGTTTCGATAACGAATATATACCTCAAGCTGAAACAACTGCTTATTATGAGGCTCGCTTTATAAAGTATAAAACGCTTGGCGCTTTTATCGAAGAAAGTACTAAAAATGAACACCATGTTTTACAACAGGCATAAATCTGTTGTGCTATAGCTATAAAATAACAACAATGAACAACTACCAGGAAATTAAAGAAAAGGCTTATCTGGCAAATATGCAACTCCCTAAATTAGGGTTGGTGCTTTTCACCTTTGGTAATGCCAGCGCTGCAGATAGAGCTGCTGGTGTATTTGCTATAAAACCAAGCGGCGTACCATATGAAGAACTTTCACCGGAGAAAATGGTGATCGTTGACTTCGATGGCAATACAGTTGAAGGTACACTTCGTCCTTCATCTGATACAAAAACACATGCGGTATTGTATAAGCATTGGGAAGATGTTGGGGGTATTGTACACACCCACTCTACCTATGGAACCGCATGGGCGCAATCTCAAAGGGCAATACCTATTTATGGTACCACACATGCTGATCATCTTACGGTCGACATCCCCTGTGCCCCTCCTATGCATGATGATAGGATATCCGGGAACTATGAATATGAAACCGGATTCCAGATCATGAACCACCTAAAAGAGGCTGGCTTAAGCTACAAAGAGGTAGAAATGATCCTTGTTGGCAATCATGCTCCTTTTACCTGGGCAAAAACTGCCGAAAAAGCGGTATACAACAGTGCGGTAGTAGAAGAGCTGGCAAGAATGGCCTTCCTCACAGAACAAATACGTAGAGACGTACCTAAATTAAAAGACTCATTAATTAAAAAGCACTATGAAAGAAAACATGGCGCTGATTCTTATTACGGACAATAACTAAACATAAAATGATTAATCTGAAACAATTTGAAGCCTGGTTCATCACAGGAAGCCAGCATTTATACGGAGAAGAAACACTTAGACAAGTTGCAGAACATTCACTGCAAATTGCGAAGGGTTTAAATGAGGCACCACAGATTCCTGTTAAAATTGTATTTAAACCTGTTGTAAAAACTCCTGAAGAAATTTATCAGATCTGCCAGGAAGCCAATACCGCCGAAAACTGTATCGGTATCATCGCCTGGATGCATACCTTCTCCCCTGCAAAAATGTGGATTGGTGGTTTAAAAGTATTGCAAAAACCTTTATTACACCTACATACTCAGTTTAACCGCGATATCCCTTGGAGCACCATAGATATGGACTTTATGAACTTGAACCAAAGTGCACATGGCGACAGAGAGTTCGGTTTCATCATGTCGAGAATGCGCCTGAACAGAAAAGTTGTGGTTGGCCATTGGGAAGATAATGAAGTAAGAGAAGGTTTGAATACATGGTTAAGAGCAGCTGCCGGCTGGTTCGATATGCAAGGGGCTAAATTTGTACGTTTTGGCGACAACATGCGCTACGTTGCTGTAACCGATGGTGACAAGGTTGAAGCGGAGATCAAATTTGGTTATTCTGTAAACACACATGGTATCGGCGATCTTGTTGCGGTAATTAATCAAACCAGTGATGCCGCGATAGATCAGTTGATCAAAGAATACGAAGGTCGCTATGTGATGAATAAAGCGTTGCTTAAAGGTGGGGATCAATACCAATCCTTGCGCGAGGCTGCAAAAATTGAAATCGGTATGCGTAATTTCTTACAACAAGGAAACTTTAAAGGCTTTACAGATACTTTTGAAGACTTGCATGGCATGGTTCAACTTCCGGGAATTGCTTCTCAGCGTTTAATGGCAGAAGGTTATGGTTTTGGTGGCGAAGGCGACTGGAAAACATCGGCACTGGTAAGAGCTATGAAGGTAATGGGTAGTGGATTAAAAGGCGGGAATTCCTTTATGGAAGACTACACCTATCATTTCGATCCTAAAAACTCAATGGTGCTGGGATCACATATGCTGGAAATTTGCGAGTCGATTGCTGATGGCCCTGTAAAATGTGATATTCATCCGCTAGGGATTGGTGGAAAAGCAGATCCTGTAAGGTTAGTATTTAACGCTGCAGCTGGTCCTGCTTTAAATGCCTCTATTGTTGATATGGGTAATCGTTTCCGTTTGCTGGTTAACAATGTTGATGCTGTTGCCATAACCGAAGATATCCCAAAATTGCCGGTAGCTCGCGTTTTATGGAAACCGCAGCCTGATATGAAAACCGGATGTGCAGCATGGATTTACGCGGGTGGTGCTCACCATACCTGCTACAGTCAGAATCTTACTGCCGAACACCTAACTGATTTTGCAGATATGGCAGGCATTGAAACTGTAATTATCGATAAGCATACACATCTTAACCAGTTCCGTAACGAGTTGAAGTGGAATGAAGTATACTATCAGCTAAACAAATAAACCTAACCAAATATTATATCTCATGAGCAGCAGTTTAGTCTTCACAGATTATGTAGTTTTTATTTTCTATTTTCTCATCGTCACCGTTTATGGTTATATCATTTACAATAGGCGTAAAAAAAATGAGCACGATGCTAAGGCATTTTTCCTTGCCGAAGGTACATTAACCTGGTGGGCCATTGGAGCTTCCCTAATTGCCTCTAACATCTCTGCAGAGCAGTTTATTGGCATGAGTGGGGAAGGCTTTTTTCTTGGGATCGCTGTAGCTGCCTACGAGTGGATTGCCGCTATTGCCCTGATCATTGTTGCCGTGTGGTTTATTCCTGTTTATCTTAAAAACAAGATCTACACCATGCCACAATTTCTGCAAACCAGGTACAATGAAACTGTTGCTTTAATTATGGCCGTATTTTGGTTGTTCCTTTACATTTTCGTTAACCTCACCTCCATTTTATACCTTGGGGCTGTGGCGATCAACGGGCTTACTGGTGGGGAATACTTGCACATAATTATGTTGGGGCTGGCTGCCTTCGCCTTATTTATATCGCTTGGTGGAATGAAAGTCGTTGCTTATACAGATGTAATACAGGTTGCCGTTCTGATATTTGGCGGGTTGGTTACTACTTATATCGCTTTAACTGTGGTAGGTCAGAAGTTTGGTGTTGGTGCCAATGCTATTGCCGGCTTTAATGTACTGATGGAACAAGCTCCGGAACATTTTAAAATGATCATTCCAAAACCTACGGCTACCTCTACTCAAAATGAGATCAGCAAATACCTTACGCTTCCGGGGACAGCATCTTATGTTGCAGGAATATGGATCATCAACCTTAACTACTGGGGATGCAATCAATACATTACACAAAGGGCATTGGGCGCCGATCTGCAAACGGCCAGAACAGGTATTTTATTTGCAGGTTTCTTAAAGCTGCTGATGCCTGTTATTGTGATGTTACCTGGTATTGCTGCTTTTGTATTGTATAAAAATGGACATTTACCACAGCTGGTTGGCGGCAAAGATGGTGCTTATTCGGCAATACTTACCTTTTTACCAACAGGCTTAAAGGGGTTATCAATTGCTGCCTTAACGGCTGCCATTGTTGCTTCTCTAGCGGGAAAACTAAACAGTATTTCTACCATTTTTACATTAGATGTGTATTCTAAATATTTTAAAAAGAATACAGACCAACGCAACCTTGTTTATGTAGGTCGCGCTACTGTTATTTTAGGCTTAATACTAGCGGTAATGTTTACCTGGACAGACTTGCTGGGGATCGGTGGCGTAGGTGGCTTTACCTATATACAAAAGTATACCGGCTTTATTAGTCCGGGTGTATTTGCCATGTTTATTTTAGGTATGTTCTGGAAACGTACAACAGGAAGTGCAGCCATCGTAGGTGTAATTGCTGGTTTCCTTTTGTCTGTTTTCTTTAATGAATTTGCGCCGTCAGTTTTAGGCAATGATACCTGGATGTACACGGCTTATACAAACGGTAATGGGGGATTTGAAATTCCTTTTCACATTTGCATGGGCTTATCGTTTGC
This sequence comes from Candidatus Pedobacter colombiensis, assembly GCA_029202485.1. Classification (NCBI taxonomy): domain Bacteria; kingdom Pseudomonadati; phylum Bacteroidota; class Sphingobacteriia; order Sphingobacteriales; family Sphingobacteriaceae; genus Pedobacter; species Candidatus Pedobacter colombiensis. The sequence continues at coordinate 2,991,653 of CP119313.1, forward strand.
CTTTACTATGCTATTGATGATTGGTATAAGCTTAGCTGGTCCTAAAGTAAATCCAAAAGCTTTTGAGCTGGATAAAACTATGTTTAAAGTATCACCTTCTACGTTAATACTTATTGTTTTGACCCTATTGATAGTTGCTGCACTTTATGTGAAGTTCTGGTAATAATGAGCCGTATTAGAAAGCGGTGCTTGTAAGCTACAAACACCTCTTTCTAATATATACATAAATCATTTACTGTATATCCCTACATACCTCTGGTTAGCATTGAGTAAAATCAGATCAGCATAGGTTTGCATAAACAACTCTGATTGTCCTTCATTTCTCCCCTTTACCAGCAAATCTGCCAGTTCGCTCATTTCCATTCGTAGCTTCGTATTCATTGGAATAAATACATAATCGGTCAACTTATTTACGAGCAATGCACTATTGTAATCCTGAGGATAACGATCAAAAAAATCCCGGCAAAAAAACTCATTGAATGAAAATATCCATCCTGATGTATCATAGCTATCCATATCAAAAGAAACACCGGAAGGTACAAAGACCATACTTTCACCTTCATCTAACCACATTAAACGGAAACTGAAGATACTTTGTGACTTTTCGTTTCTGTTATACTCCTCCAGACGGTTAATACTTAAAAAATTTAAACTCATTTTTCATCTATTTATTTATTGTTCTTTAATTGTTAGATGGAGCATTTGATGATTAAAATAGTTGGGGTTTAGAATGCCACAAATTTGAACAGTACAATTGATAAATTCTCAAATACCTATAAAAAGTGGAAAATTCATCAAATAAACACAGATCAAACAGAATTAAATTCTTTAAAGTACAAGAAAGTATCCATCTTACAGAATTAACGCTAACTACTTGACAATCTGAATAGAATAGATTTAATTTGCAAAAAGAAGCGTAAAAAAACTAATATGACTACTATTACTTTGGATCAGACTGATCTACAACTATTACGCCTCATTCAAAAAGATGCCTCGTTGACCAATAAACAACTTGGGTTAAAATTGCACAAAGCCGGTAATACCATTTATAACCGATTGGAGCGGCTCAAAAAGATCGGCTATATTATTGGTACCCACACCATCATTAACCGCGAAAAACTAGGGGAAATACTCACTTCTTTTACCCTCATTCAGCTGAAAGATCATAGTACCCAATCGTTAAAAAACTTCCAGCAGGAAGCCATTAAATTTACTGAGGTAATGGAATGCTATCACATGACAGGGGATTTTGACTTTATTTTAAAAATCGTTGTCAGCAATATGCAGGCATATAAAGAGTTTGTAGTAAATAAACTAGCTAACCTACCCGACGTGGGCACAGTACGTAGCCAATTTGTAATTAATGAGGCAAAAAGGGAATTAGCTTATACCCTGGAAATACCTCCAGGGCAGTAAATTATTAAGATTAATTCCCAATAAGCAATAGGTTTGTCATATTAATCTAATCTAATTATATTGGTTGATATATTAAATCATTTGTTATGCGCTATAAGAAGACAATTACTTTTTCTCTATTATTGACCACAGTTGTGATGTTAAGTGCTTTTATGCCGCAACAAGAACCTAAAGCTACGAACCTTAAAGTGCTTCCAAAAAACATTAGTCATGATGATCTGGATAAAGTTATGGATGGTTTTAAACTTGCATTAGGTGTAAAATGTAATTATTGTCACGCTCCACGAAAAGACAATCCTAAAAAACTTGACTTTGCTAGTGATGAAAACCCTAAGAAAGAAATTGCAAGGGATATGATGCGTATGACTAACAAGATCAATAAGAAGTATTTCCACGAAAAGGACAAAGAAGGAAAGCTAACAAATATCTCTTGTGCAAGCTGCCACAATGGAAAAGAAGAACCTGTAACGATTAAAATCTGATTTTAATCTACTTCTACCATCGCTTTAATTACTCCGTTTGAAGGATCAAGCCAGCTTTGAAACTGGTCTTTAACCGCCTCAAATAAAACTTTATGCGTAATGTAAGTGGTTGGTTTTACCAAACCGGCTTTCATAGCAGCAATGACATGTTCAAAATCTGCTCTTGTCGCATTTCTGCTACTCATTAAGGTAGCTTCGCGTTTATGAAACTCCGGGTGACTAAAGGAGATATTTTCCTTTTGTAAGCCAATAAGTACAAACCGAGCTCCATGGGCCATATACTGAAAGGCATTGTTAATCGCTTTTAAGTTCCCTGTAGCATCTATGACAACCGTTGGCATATCACCTCCGGTAATTGTCTTCAATTGCTCTAAAACATCAGTATCAGCGGCATTAACTAAATGAGGCACATTCAGCTTATCCTTACAAAACTGTAAGCGAGCATCATTAATATCAAGCGCAATTACTTTTGCACCGGCAATTCTGGCAAATTCCATTGTCCCCAAACCTATCGGCCCGGCTCCTATCACCAATACAAATTCATCTTTTTGAATATCCGCCCTGCGAACACCATGTGCACCAATAGCAAGGGGTTCAACCAATGCCAGTTCATCAAAACTCAATCCTTCACCATGAATCAGCGTATGTGAAGGAACAGAAAGGTACTCTGCCATTCCACCATCCACATGTACACCGCAGACTTTAATATCCGTGCAGCAATTGGGTTTACCAGATCTGCAAGCGATACATACTCCGCAATTAAAGTAAGGGATAAATGTAACAGACTCTCCTTTTTCAAAACCCGCAGTACCATCAAACTCGATGAGCTCACCCGAAAGTTCATGTCCTAAGATTCTTGGATAACTAAAAAAAGGCTGTGTACCTTCAAAAGCATGTAAATCAGTGCCACAGATACCGATACGTTTAATTTTTATAATTGCGTTGCCCTGTGTTAATACAGGCTTTTCACCGGTAGCGTATTCAAATGTACCCGGTGTACTGCAAACTAATGTTTTCATTTATTTTTTCTGATTTCTATTATCCCGTTAAGCATTGGCTAAAGCCCGATCCAGATGTACATATCCGCCATCTACATGAATTATCTGACCCGTGGTATGGCTAGATCTACCCGACATTAAAAAAGCAGCCATATCTGCTATTTCTTCGGCTGTGGTCATCCTGTTTTCAAATGGTATTTTTGATGTAATTTCTTTTAATTTCTGTTCTGCATCAGGCAATGTTTCAATCCAGGTTTCATAAGCTGGTGTCCAACATTCGGCCACCACTACTGCATTTACCCTGATGCCATGTTTCAATAACTCCACTGCCCACTCTCTCGTTAATGCATTTCTACCACCATTTGCTGCCGCATAGGCCGAAGTATTCCCCTGTCCGGTCTCTGCTGTTTTCGAAGTAATATTTACAATCGCACCCTTGCTTTTGATCAGCTCAGGCAAGGCAAAATGTGCCATCAAATAATAATGAACAACATTTCTATGTAGAGAGGCCATAAAATCTTTATAATTGCCATGCTCCAACCCTACGCCATCATTCACTCCTGCATTATTCACCAGACCGTCAATTCTTCCAAATTGAGCTACAATGGTTTTTACAGCTTGTTCACAGGCTTCAGGATCGCTCAACTCTGCAGCAACCTGGAAAGCTTTTCCACCTGATGATACAATTTCGTCTACCACCTTTAGGTTATCAGCTTCCTTTCTACCCACAATTACCGCTATAGCACCCTCAGTAGCAAACACCGCTGCTGTAGCTTTCCCTATACCTTTGGCTCCGCCTGTAACGATAACTACCTTATCCTTTAATTGTAAATCCATATCATCTAAAAATTTATTTCTTTACCAATTGTTTGCCAATCCAGTTTATAAGGTCCTGGCCTGCTTCAAAGTTGTTATATTCTGCGGGAAGTTTTCTGCCGTCCACATACTCATTGTATAACCATGGATCACCAATAGCGAATACTGTTCCTTTACCTAATTTGGCAATAGCCATTACATGATCCCCATCCTTATCTTTAAGTATCGATTTAGCAGGTGGCATAACCTTCAAACTGCTATATTCTTTGATGTACAATTCTTTAGCCGTTTTAAAGATTTCATTGCCTGCCGGAACAGATACCTTGCCCATTTCGAATTGGTTTTTAACCACTCTGCCCTTGCTATCCAGGTTAAACTGAATACCGAAATTTTTAGCCAAATGATTAAAATGCTCCAGCTCTACATTACCGGTATCATTGGCCATCATGATTAAAATACCACCAGCTTTTACCCAGTCAGTAATGTTCTTAATGTCATTAGCTCCGATAAAATTCGGCTTAGCCGTTTCTTTTTCAGTATCCGGATCAACAATGATATAAACCGAAGCATTTTTAAGGTTTGCTGCTGTAGGCGCACTATACAGAGTTGAAGTCTTAAAACCTGCATTGTTAAACTGCTCACCCCACATAGAAAAACCACCATTGGCCATTTCTTCCCATTTGTAATGCCAGGATACTTCATTTCCACTTTGATCTTTCTTTGTTTCATTATTAAAATACGAATCCAATACTACTGTTTTCCCTAAACCCGGTTTAGGCATAGCTGCAATTTCCATTTCGTTGATGGCCTTTAAAAAAGCACCTACACCTTTAGGGTCATTGGTAATCACTTTTTCGCTCAAATAATAAGCATAGCTACCATCACGATAAGGTTTACCACCTAATCCTGATACAGTAACCGTACCTTTAAGGTTCACCATATTAAAAGCGCGTGGCTCAACAAACTCCTGCTGCATCCCTTTATAACCTTTATCTGCTACAGCAAAGTACGATTGTGGTAAGTATTCCATCCTTACCCCTTTAGCAATGGTATACACAAACATGGCCGAGGCCGAAGACTCAAAGTAATTGCCTTTATCATTTGGACGATCTAAAATATCATACCATACGCCTGTCTTATTATTTTGCACGCTTTTAATCGCTGTTGCCAAACGGTTTAGAATATTAATCAACTCTTTTCTTTTCGGATGATCCTTTGGAAAATAATCCAACGCATCTACCAGTGCCATACCATACCAGCCCATAGCTCTTGCCCAAATATGTGGTGACAAACCTGTTTTTGGATCTGCCCAACGCTCCTCTCTTGATTCATCCCAACCATGGTACAACAACCCGGTCTTCGCATCTCTGGCATTTTTTTCCATAAAGATGAATTGGTTCGCGATGTCATCAAAAGCAGCTTTATGGTTAATTAGTGCTGCATATTCAGCATAAAAAGGCTCTCCCATGTACAAGCCATCCAACCACATCTGGTTTGGATATATTTGCTTATGCCAGAAACCACCTTCTTTTGTTCTTGGTTGTTTTTGCAATTGCTCCCATAATGTGGTTGCCGCTTTAAAATATTTTTGCTGTCCGGTTACTTTATAAAGATTGAGCAAAACAGTCCCATTTTTTACGTTATCAATATTAAAATGATCCTGACTATAGGTGTCTATAACCCCTTCCGGTGAAATAAACTCATCCATTTTTTCCTGAACATATTTGAAATATACCGCATTACCGGTTCTTCTCCAGATCTCAGTCATCCCATCTTGAACAACGCCATCATCGTAGGACCATTTCTTTGATCTGTCTTTCCATACTTCCATTACAGTAGCTGCCATCTGGTCAGATAAAGGCTTCGCCTTTGTTTTGGCATTCTGTGCATTTGCTTGCGGTGCTATAGCAACCAGGGCAAATAAACTAAATATAAGAGATCTCATTTTCATACTTGTTGTGTTATAAATGGTTTCAATACAATTCTACATAGTTTTAAACAGTGATCTTAGTAAAACTTACAAAATAAATACGCAATCGTTGCCAAAGACTTATTTTACTAAAATCACAACATCTTTTTTTCTCCACTCAGGTATTACTTTTATCAGCTCCACCTTTCCATTCTTCAATATAGCCTCTACTATCGTTTGATGAGGGGCATGTAATTTAAAATGTACATCCCATTCCTTTGGCCAGGCCGGAAATATGAAGATCTTTTCTTCATGGGTTTGCAACAGCATTTCCTGTAGGCCAATCATACCCGAACCACCCCAATTATGATCTGGCACCCAGTCAAATCCTGGTCCCCAAAATGCCGGGAACCTTCTGCCTGAATCTTTTAATTTTAACAGCATTAATTCCGTTGCTTCTTTTACTAAGCCCAGCCTTGCGGCAAAAATATTATCCTGCTTCCATCCCACATGGCTCTTAAATTTCAGCACGTCTGGATCGTATTTAAAAGTGTTGATAGCCGTATCCAATCCCTGCTTGCCAATCCCATAAATTCCCCATGGATAAACCGGGTACAATTGTGGACTTTCGCTATTGTTTATTCTTTCCCATGCTTTAGCCGGGGCAATAGTTACATGTCCCTCAAACTCCCGGAAACTAATTGGTGGAATGCGTTTTAACATTGCAATCCATTCTGACCTTTGTGGTTCAGAAATCCCTTTAAGTTCCAGTAATCGGCCCAATACCGTTTTCAATGCTACAATGGTTGATGTAGCATTATAAGCCATCTTATAGGTTTCTGCTGCTGACCCCGGATACAGTACCAGATGGCCATTGCCATCCAGCCCTTTACTACCTCTTTGTTTAGCCAAATAACTGTAATGTGCATCAAAAAAGTTAAGACAGCTTTCTATAAATGGAAGATATACTTTTACATCTTTTCCGGCATAACTTTCTGTCTCCAGCATCATCATACAAAACTCCAATACGGTATCCCATTCATATTCCAGCCATGCATTGTACTCCATGCCTTTATCATAACCAACAGGTCTTTTCCAGCCATACTCAGCAGGATTTGGCAAGCCAAAATTCTCCAATTGTTCTGTAAAGCTTGCTCCTTTATGCCCCCAATAAAATTCAGTTCTCAGTTCAGCATTGTGCAGTAAGCTTGTATAGAAATCAAACTGTGGTTTCATCATTTCTACATCACCACTTTTCAGCATCGGCCAATACACCAATCGTTGATTCTGGGCTGTATGCGTTCCACCACCCCAGTTTCTGAAATCAGGCGTGTATTTTAAGGTAGAATCTACCAGGCCCGGGTCATAAGTGAACAAGCCGCCGTTAAATTTTGTAGGATAAGTTCCAAAAGCATTGCAGCCCAACATATAGCGAAACAACTGATAGTTTCTTCCTGCCTGTGCAACTAAAGGATTTTCCTCACTGCTCATGTCTATAAAACTACGTTGCCAATAGCTATTCCACCAGTTTTTACTTGCTTCAAATGCCTGTTTAGTTTTAGCAGCCGTAAGTTCTGTTTTTCTCAATTCGTTTTCCCAATCCTTTACAGCCGGTGTTTGGGCCGTATGCAATGTAATGACAACATTTATAGCCTTTAGGGGTTCAGTATTTCTTAGTTTCCAGCCTTTAAATGGTATTCCGGAATAACTGCCTGTGTAAATTCCTGCCGGGCTCATACCCTGTGCTTGCATGGAACCTCCAAATACGAGGTTCTTTAAGGGATTAAACAACTTATCCTTGACACTGCCCATTCCTTGTTGCTTCACCGTCACATCAAAGACAGAAAAGGCCTTGTTCTGATGGAAAAACAACAATCCATCATTTTTAAATGTAATGCTATCTTTAAAAGTTTTTACTTCCCCTTGAGGCGCCCATTTATAAGAGTTCTGATTGTTTTCTTTGCCCTTGGTTATCCTGTCTTCATTTCTCCAGCTTTCAAATCCTGCCTCAGCAAAAGTCTTCTGATTACTTTTTAGTTCAAGATGTACAATAGGTTTAAAAACATCAACCCAAACTTTCACCTCAGTTTGCAATCCTGCTTTTGTTCCCGTAACTTTTATGTAGCCCTCTTTTAAAACCAGCTCCTGTTTAAAAGTACTACTGGCATCGAAAGGATTAGGACTTAACTTAAGTCTTACTCGCCCTGGTTTTAATAAAGTATTATTTTCATCAAAGGTTCCACTTCTGGAAATATAAAAAAGCAGTTCTCCTTTTTCCACCCAAACATTCAAACCGATATCACCTCCACCGCAAGGCATAGAACCCGCTGCATTTTCACTCTGACTGTTCCATACCAGATTAGCTTCCACCTGCTTATGTTGTGCTTGTACAGTCCATAAACAGCCGGATATAATCATCCAAATAAAAAGAATCGATTTACTTTTCCCAGTCATCCGTTCTAAAAGAGGAAACCGGTAAACCTTCATTTCCATACAAATCCCCAATTACAAAATCTTTAAAGGCATAACGTACTGCCACCGGAACCTTAACAGACTCAGACGAGACTGTTACACTACTTCCTGAAAGCACAGCTTTTGCAGGGTAAAACACTTTGTCTTCTCCGGCAATTTCAAATAAAGACAAGGGCTTTCCAAATGAAGTAAGTCCATTCGCTACATTCTGAAATTTAATAATTGCAGTACCATCTTTAACACTCATCGAGTCGTATTCAGGACTTGCACAACTGAAACCTTTAATGCCATAAGTATTGCCTAATGCCAGATAAGCCAATCGTACTCCTCCTTTTTCTTTATTTGCCGGATGAATGGACCGTTCTTCTCCAATATCCATCAACACTGCCATTCCTGAATTGGGTATTTTAGTGAGCGATTTACGCTGCGCATCCCTGATGAATGCTGAATTAAATTTCTTACCGCTTTGAGCTGGGTCTTTTGCATATTTATATGGCGCAATCTGTGCATAGTGGAAAGGAAACTCCCCCATTCCCCATACATTCCGCCATTCCTTTACCATGGCCGGAAACAAATCTTCATATCTATCCGGACGTTCCTGATTAGACTCTCCCTGGTACCAAATCGCTCCACGGATTCCATAACCAATAGCAGGGTATAACATACCATTATATAACGTTGTTGGTGTACGACTTACTTCTTTAATCGTATCGCCTTTTGAAGGTATTTTAACTTCAGGAAATGACTTTAATAATTCGGGCGACATCCAGGCTTCTATAGTTGAACCTCCATAACTATCGTTAATCAATCCAACCGGAACCTGTAGCATTTCGCTCAGCAATTTACCAAAATAATACGCGGTTGCACTAAAATTTGATACCGCTTCGGGCCCTGCAATTTTCCAATCAGAAGGCTTACTATTGTCCTGTCTTTCTGTTATAGATGACCGTGGGACTGTATATAGTCGGATTTGTGAATTGGAAGATTTTAAAATTGCCTCGTTTGACCCAAGAATAGGCTGCCCTTTAAATCCTTTCATGGGCATTTCCATATTGGATTGTCCACCACAAAACCAAACTTCGCCAATCAAGATGTCTTTTAAGGTGATGGAAGTACCATCAGTTATGGTCATTTCGTAAGGGCCACCCGCTTTTGGAGTGGCTATTTTTAACTTCCATTTTCCATTCGCATCCGCTTTTACAGTGTATTTCTTTTTGTCCCATGATGGGGTTACAGTAACCAGGCTATTGTTCTTTGCCCAACCCCATACTGCTACATCAGCTTTCTGCTGAAGTACCATATGGTCGGTAAAAATAGAGGCAGGTTTTACCTCGGCAAAGGAAGAACCTACAGAAAAGGCAATCAGGCATAATAACGTTGCCGGTTTAAGAATATATGCTTTAAATGTTTTCATTTTTAAATCTATTAATTTTATCTGCTTAATGGTAACCAAACTGACATTTCAGAATGCCCACGATTACCCCAGGCAAAGTAAGGCACTAACCTGATCGGCGTTATGGTATTTGATTTATTTATCGGACGATAAAGCACATTTTTCCAGTCCTTATTTTCAATTAGCTGCGCATCGCCTTCCAGACTCATCATGTCTGCCCCATCAATTTGCATAGGACTTGCCTTTAAGCTGATCTTAGCAGGTATGAAAACATTAAAGATCCGCTTACCTGGCAGATCCGGAGATTCCAGACAATAGACAACCGGTCCACGTTTAATTGCCACCAGGTTTCTATTTTCTTCTACAAGCGGATTTGATTCCACTAACTGTGCTTCCATCGGCAATACCAGTTCTATCTGGTCTCCTGCTTTCCATTGGCGATTCAGTTCCGAGTAAGTACCTGGGGTTAACACCATGTTTTGAGTTTTTCCGTTGACCTTTACAGCTGCATTAGCTGTCCAGACTGGAATACGAAAGAACATCGAATAAGGCTTATTGTCGGTTGTTTTAACACTGATCTTTATATTACCATCCCATGGGTAATTCGTTTCCTGAACAAGGCTCACTTTCGATCCATCATTTAAACTTGTCTGGATGGTATTACCACCATAAAGATTGAACCATACCCCCTTATCTGAAATACTATAGGCATAATCACTTACCTCAGCTATGGTACGCACAACGTTTGGCGGACAACAATTTGATAAGCCAATGTAAGGTACCCGATCTTTAGACCAGCGTTGTTTAAACGGTAAATCATCCGAATAGCTTAGCGGATTGGTATACAAGAAGTTTTTACCATCCAGACTAATGCCAGACAACACACTATTGTATAACGCCAATTCCATCACATCTGCATATTTAGCATCCCCCGTAATTTGAAGCATTCGCCAATTCCACAACACATTACCAATATTTGCACAGGTTTCATTATGGGCTGTAAAATTTGGCAACTGGTAATCCCTGCCAAAGGCTTGATGGATCTTTTGTACTTCTGTTGGATCATAAGATGTCCCATCGGGAGATGTACCGTCATATAAAGAACCACAACCACCCGTAATGTACATCTTGTGTTGATTTACATCGTCCCACATCAAATTCAGTGTATGCATCAACGAATCGTTACCAGTTTCAGCATATAGATCTGCTACACCGGCATATAGGTAGTTTGCCCTTACCGCATGTCCCATTGCTTTAGTTTGTTGCAAAAATGGTATCCTATCCTGGTTATCATCCGTGCCATCTTCAATTTTCCCTTTAATGGCAATCAAGTGTTTAGCCAACTCCAGGTAACGAGGCTCTTTAGTGGTTCGATACATTTCAATTACCCCCATGTAATGAGAAGGGCAAATGGCATTTCTAGCCAGTGCTGGCGATGCCTTCTGATAAAAATTGTACAAATATTCTGTAGCTTTTTTAGCGACATCCAATAAATTAGTTTTACCTGTAGCCCTATAGTGCACGCAGGCGGCAGTCATCAAATGACCAATATTATATGCCTCAAAACTTAACCTGTCCTGAAACTGATTTTTTGACCCGGTCTTCCGCTGCTCTATCATAGCCTTGGTATAGATATATCCATCTTCGCGCTGCGATTTTGCGATCACAGCAATGGCTTTGTCCATCTTAGCCAATAGCTTTGGATCATTCGTCGACGCATACATACTGGCCATAGCCTCCAGTGTTTTATAATAATCGCCATCATGGAAGGATGGCCCCTTATGTGCTCCTGTATCCAGACCGGCAGCAATTTCAAAATTCTTAAAAGCATGACTGATGTGCTCATCATTATAGATATCCCACATATTAGGAACCATTGTTTCCTTTGCTACTTTAAAGCGATCCGCCCAAAAACCTTTAGTCCAGGTCACGTCTTTCATATTCGGACTATGTAGTTTAGCGTGGCTACTCTGTTTTGTATTCACCAGGCTTTTCTCTTGCGCTGAACTATTCAGGAACAGAAAAATCAATGCAGAACAAGTACTGTACAACAAAACTTTAGCCAACTGTACTTTGATCCTTTTCATATGTATCGGTTTTATAGTTCGATTTAATTGTATCAATTATTTTATGGTCTGGATCGTTACCGGGCCCAATAACCCTGCCTCTAGTAAAGGTTTCCCTTCCAAACGATAAGGTGCTGTAGTTCTGGTAATCCGTTTATTTTCCGGTAGGCGCTGATCTCCAATCAATCTATTTGCCCAGGTATTACTTACTTCAATGTCAATTACATTGTTCCCATTTTTAAGCGCCTTACTGATGTCTACCCGGTAGGGAGGTGTCCAAACTGTCCCACAAGAAACTCCATTTACCTTTACCTCTGCTATATTCGCTACTTTGCCCAAATCCAGCCAAACTTCAGCTTGCTTGTTTCCTTTAAACCCGAAATTTTTAGTATATACCGCAGTACCTGAGTAATATTTGACAAGAGAATCTGCACTTGTACTCCAATCCTGCAGTTCTTTAAAAATTATTGGTTTTGAAGGGCCACCATAAGCAACATCAAAGCTCACCTTCCATTCGCCTTTTAATGTTTCAGAAGCGTTAAACACTGTAAAGTTAAGTTTACCTTCAACTGGTTTTGCAGGTTCAGCATTACGATCAAAGATTACAAAAAGGGATGCATTAGGCTCCAGTTTAGTCTGCAGCTCCAATCTCCCATCCACCACAGACCAATTTTCTGCTTTCCAGCTTTTGCCCGAAACAGCATCATAGAATTCCGGTGCAGTTTTTAGATCAGCAACACGGAATGAAAAATCTAGCGAACGCGCTTTATCTAATTGATTGGCTATAAAATAAATATCTTTATTTATAGTCTTACGGTGGGTATAAGCAACACTTTTTGCATAAGCAGCTTCTCCGCTCTCCGTAATAAGTAAATCGCGTTCAAGTCCCAGCGCATTAAATGTTTCATCCTGATAAGGCCCTATAATTACCCTTCCCTCACCAACTTTTCCTGCAGTCCACAATTCATCAACAACCTTCTTGAACTCAATTTCTTCCACCTGTTTTAAACCCGCCTGATAAAGTGGTTTCTCATTCAGTAATACTGTTGCTCCTCCTTTTACCAGAGCAAGCAATTGCTTTACTGTTTCAAAGTTCATGTATTGGTAATTGGGGTCCATAGCCGTTCTACCAGGAATGACCAATATGGCATAGCTAGCCCCACCTATAAACACTACCCTTTTATCTTTTACTATTGCAGTACTTAATACATCAGGGTTAAAAGAATCATAGGCATACCCACGAAGCGGGTTTACCCAATTTTCAGGATCAGCCATATTTGCAGAATGTGTAACTCCAGCAGGTATTTGCCTTAATGGCTCCCCGGAATTCAATAGTCTGATTCGTTCCTTTTCAACAACATCAGATCCAAAAATCCCTGGTAGCACAGCAACAAGTCGGTCGGGCAATACAGATCTTCTTGGAATTTCATCACCGGTAAATACTGCTACATCGACTACCGGATTTCCCTGTTGTAAAAGTGACTGTGCTCGTTCTGCATAATTTATCCATGCTTTACCGGGCTTCCACCAGGTCTGGTCACGCTGAAAATACAAGCCCACACCATCCAATGTCATCCCCGGTTTCCTGTCCATCCATGGATTATGGGTAAACACATGATAAACCAGTTTATTTACACCCAATGCATAATTTCTATCCTGCAAAGTTTTCATATTTCCCGGATGCTCGCCCCAATCCATACGTACCGTAGTAAATGCTTCTGCCTGAATGATCTTTTTACCATAAATATGTGCACCTGAAATGGCATCCAACATATCATTGGGTTTGTCGTGAGTCGGACTGTTTAACCAAAACTCTCCCATCGGCATATCTACCGTTTTATAATGCATCAAGCCATCACTAACCATAGTTGGTGCAACACTTTCAGCAGTAAATGCCAGTCCTTTCTCTTTGGCTAATGCCGCCAATGTTTTATAGAACTGATCCACCACCAGTTCAGCAATCGTTCTGCGCAAATCATAGAGAAAACCTTCAGAAACGGTTGCACTTTGTACAGGAATGCCGACCATTACAGGCAAATAAGGCATAAGGTCGTAACCCCGACGCTTTTTAAATTCTGAGGCAAACAGTGACGACCAATTCTGACTACCACATTCCCAACTGTCTATGTAAAACACACTCAATACTTTCGAAGCGATCTCAGGTCCACCACGTTTTAAAGCTTCACCATACCAGCTATCAAACTGCAATTTCGCAGCTATTGGATTAAACTTATCGCTTTCCAAACCTATGCCGCCTCCACCTGTGGCATTTTTATGACCGGTAGAAGTGTGTCCAATTCTCAATATCGTCCAGTTTCCTTTAGGTGCTTTCCAGTTTAAACTGCCATCAGCATTCAGTTTACCTGTTAAATCAACAATTTGATTTAAAGGCACACAAAGTTGATCAGGAATCTGAGTTGCAGTACTGCGTTTACTGATGCGCCATACCGCAGCTGCTTTTCCTTCATATTGATTAATTCTTGTTTCAGCAGAAAGCTCCAGATTAACCAGTTTTAAAGATGGTTTCCATTTGGCGGCATCAAGATCTTCTGCTCCCGGTTCAGATCCTTTCTTATCATACACAAATCGGTAATACTTTGCTGTAACCGGAACTATGGTATGGGTTACATCGGCATCTGTATCTTGCCAACCATGACGAGGTGGCTCTAGCCGTCCTACAGACTTAAATACCTTACCATCATCGCTCACCTGAACATCCAATCGTTCTGCCTGATAGTTGTTACCATTAGTTCTAACCATAATCGTACGTGTGGTAAACGGTTGGGCAAACTCATATTGAATCCAATAAGGCTCGCTACTGCCAAAGCTTTTTTTGTTGCCCGCTTTGACCAGTCCACTGGCATCACCACCTGTACTTGTACTTACTTTTGGAATTACAGTTTGTGTCGAAATACATGTCCCTTCTGGTGAAGGATAGGCATAAACAGCAATGTCTTTATAATAACCTTCAACCGTTTCTGGTTGTGCTAAGCTTAATTTCGTTTGGGTACCACCTTTAATATTCAGTTGTGTAGAGACTACTTTTTGCATAGATAGCTCGGGGGTAATCCAGGGGCCGCCGGCAAGTGCAAAACCGTCACTAACATGCATACCCATCTTTAGATTTAACCTTTTAGCCTCCTCCATGGCAAACTTTACCATATCCCACCATTGTGGACTCAGCTGTTCTGCCGGAGGCAAAAATAATGGCGGATTGGTAGCTCCCTTGATCGATACCAGGTAAGCACCACCTATTCCGGAAGCTTTCATTGCCTCCAAATCTGCGGTAATACCAGGCTTGGAAACACCTGCCTGCATCCAGTACCACAATACCCAGGGCTTAGCTGTTTCGTTTTGCTGTGCATTGGCGACATACCTGCAAAGGCTGCAAACCAATAAAAAAAGAAAGAATGTCTTTTTCATCATTTACTGGCAATCTTGTACCCTTTAAGACCAAAAAATAAAATGATCAGGAAACAAACCAATGGTACACTGTAACCGATCTGAATATGGTCGCCGTTCATGTCAATCAATGTTCCCATTGCATAAGGTAAAATTGCACCACCAACTATTGACATGATTAACCATGACGACCCCGCTTTTGTATCTTCCCCAATTCCCTCTATTCCTAATGCAAAAATAGTTGGGAACATCACCGACATAAAGAAACCAATCCCCCCTAAAGCATATACCACATAAGCTCCTTCGCCTAAAATAGCTACCAGACACAAGACCGTGGAAATAACCGCGTAAATAGATAAAAGCTTATGGGAAGCAATAAATTGTAATAAAAATGTTCCCGCAAAACGACCAACCATAAACAAGGTGCCATACATAGCCAGATAATTCAATGCCGTATGTTCATCAAAACCTCCGCCCTGTTGCGCCATTCTGATAAAAAAGCTGGTTACACATACTTGTGCACCTACATAAAAAAACTGAGCCACAACCGCCCATTTCAAATGCTTATGTTTTAATGCACCCAGGAAGCTACCACTCGAGATACCATCTTTGCTCTTCGTTTTGATCTCCGGAAGATCCATAAAATAGAAGATCACTGCGACCAATACGAGCACTGAACCTAAAATGATATAAGGCAACTTAACTGAAGATGCTTCGGAAAGGAAATAATCCATCCGAACTGAATCGGACATTGCCGCCAGCTCTTCTTTAGTATGAGATTTACCTGATAAAATAAATTTGCCAACAAACGAAGCAACCATCGCAGCCGATCCATTAAAAGCTGCAGCCAGATTAAGTCTACTGGTGGCCTTTTCTGGACTGCCCAATACTGCGGCATAAGGATTAGCTGATGTTTCCAAAATGGTTAAACCACAGCCGATAATAAACAGTGCGATTAAAAAAGTAGCATAAGAAAGCTGATTAGCTGCCGGTACAAACAGGAATGCACCTAGAGCAAAAACAAGTAAGCCGCTAATCATGCTGGCTTTATAACCCCATTTCTTCAGTAGCATCCCTGCCGGGATAGCCATCAGAAAATAGGCTAAAAACACAGAGGTATCGATTAATGTCGATTGACGATTATTCAAATCGCAGGCCTTTTTTAAGTGCGGAATTAACACAGAATCCAGGTTATGTGCCATTCCCCATAGGAAGAACAAACTTACAACAAGGATAAATGGCACTAAATACTTTTTGCCTGTGGTCGTGTCATCTTTGATATGGACTGCAGGGTTTGCTATGGCAATTGCTTCCGGTTCTGTATTATGGTTCATATTTTAGTTTTAGGTTGGTTCTTAATAAGGCTTTATTTCTTTTTTACAAGCAGCAGGTGGTCACAGACCAATACAACTTCTCCGTGTTGATTTTTAATTTCTACATGCTCTGTTACCGTTCCGTATTCCGGCTTTTTAGCTTCCGCCTTTTCCGAAATGGTAATCTCCGAATGAATGGTATCTCCAATAAATACAGGTTTTACAAAGCGCAGGCGATCATATCCTTTAGAAAAAGCTTCAGGATTAATTTCCGATGCTGTTAATCCAATGCCAATGCTAAACACCATCGTTCCATGGGCAATTCTATGTTTAAATGGTTGGGTTTTGCACCATTCTTCGTCCATATGATGCGGAAAAAAATCTCCTGTATGCCCTGCATGAACTACGAAATCTGTTTCTGTAATCGTACGCCCCAATGTTATCCTTTTCTCTTCTAACTGGTAATCTTCAAAAAATATTGATTTAAAATACATGCTCTTTTACTACTTTATTTATTATTCAACTGCTCGCTTACCCTTACGCCACCTTTATCGCTGCATAGGTAAGCACTTTCTACCACGGCCATCGTATTGATCACATCTTCCACGCCGGTATGGAGGATATCAGATGAACCTTCCTTAAACCGCATTAAGCTGGCCATCGTACCGACAAATGCCTCTGGAAACCAGGACCCTTCCAGTTTCAGTTGCTTCCACACAGGCTCTTTTCCTTCCTCCAGAAAGCAATATTCAAACACATCAGGAACGCCATGTGGATAATCCATAAGCAGGCCCATTTTAGCTTTTATTGCTCCTTTTGTTCCCTCCCATTTAATGAAACACTCCTGATTATGCGGCCCAAAATCATGATCATGATTGGTATTGATCACCGCATGCATGGTATCTCCGTAATCCATTAAAATGGTAGAACGTGAAGATGAAAGTGTTTTAGCAGGATGCTTTAAGGTCTTCGCCATTACCGTTTCCGGATTCCCTAAAAAAGAACGGAGCATATCAACATAATGGATACTATGATAAAGAATTTCCAGGCGTGGATGTACCATCACATGCGGAAAAATCTCCCATGGCGTTTTAATAGTTACGCGAACTTCCATATCGTATAACTCGCCAATCATCCCCTGTGCTATCATATACCTTGCGGCACTTACAAAAGGCGCAAAGCGAAGCTGAAAGTTAATCGCTGCTACCAGTTTTTTCTGCCTGCATAGCTCCAGTATTTCTTTAGCCTGATCAAAACTGTCGCCCATCGGTTTCTGGATTAGCACTGCGGCTCCATCTGACAACTGCGCCAACACCTCCAGATATTGCTCTGGCATTATCGTCAGGTCGTACACCGCATTTTCAGGTGCATTTGCTACTGCTTCTGCCACCGTATCATAAACATGAGGGATTTGAAAATCCTCTGCCAATTTCTCTGCTTTTGCTCTTGTCCGATTTACAATTCCATAAACAGTGAAACCTGCTTTTTTATAAGCCGGAAGATGGGCATCGGCTACAATACCACCAGCACCTATAATAATAATGGGTTGTATAGTTTCAGGCAGCTGAGGTTGATATATAATATTCATATATGCTACTTATCGATTAAATTAATTTTATCCTGAGTTGTCTTTACAATTTCAGCGACAAGTAATTCTGAGTTTAGGGTGCTTAACACCATTTCATCAATTAACGATGCAATGTCTGCCCAATTGTGCTTCTGTGGCAATGTTCTGGCACTTTCATGCAGCTGTTCGAGCTTATGGTAATAAGGGACAATTTCGTTTACTTTTCTGTCTTTCCAGGTCGAAATCCGGCAACCAATTCCTCCTTCAAGGGTTAATAGTTTATCATTTTCCTCATTTACTGCAAAGCGGATAAAATCGTAGGCTGTTGCTTTATACTTGCTGCCCGAACCCACTGTATATAACCAGTAAACGTTTAATGATGCTGATTTACTGCCCGGAGAAGTAGGCAATAAGCCAACTTCTACCTTTCCTTTTACAGCTGAAGCCGGATCTACCTCACAAACCGAGGCAAAGCCAAACCAGTTGATCATCATCGCTACCTCTCCCTTCGCAAATGCAGCACCGGCCTGTACAGAATCAAAATTCACTGAACCGGGATGTACCGCATTTTTATCTTTAACGATCTCCCTGTAAAACTCAAGTCCTTCGATAGCTTGCTGTGTATTTATATTAACTCTGCCTTGTTCATCCACAAGTGTTCCACCGCGACTCCACAATTGCAGGCAAAAATCAAACACGGTATTATGGCCATCAGGATAACAGGCAAATACACTTCCATATAAATTTTGCTCGGGATGGTTAAAAAACCGGGCCACCTGTTGGAAATCGGCCCATGTTTCGGGTACAAATAATGGTTTTCCGTATTGAGCTAAATAGCTTTTTTGGGCCTCAGGATCATCAAACAAGTCCTTTCTGTAAATCAGACATTCCGGTCCATCATGAAATGGCAGGCCCACAATTGCTTCGTCAAATTGCTGCGAAGCCAATAGTGAATTACTCCATCCATGTGGAAATTCCGAAGGAGAGTTTGCAGTGATAAAAGGCTTTAAATCTTCGAAAGCACCATTCGTATACCCTTCATACAACCAATCCGTATTGATATGTGCTACATCCCAATCACCATTTTTAAGACCATCCTGCTTTAGTGTAGTTTCATGAAGTTCATGCAAGTCTAAAGAAACCAGCTCTGCCTTTAATTCACAACCGGAATAAAGACAATATTGATCCCATACTTTTTGCATGGCAGATTCAAAGGGGCCAAACTTACGTAAGGCAATTCTGAATACTTCATTTTTAGTCATGGATGCTTGATTTTATATTAATAAACTGGCGGATGATTTGTTCATTATCCTGCCCCAATTTAGGCGAACCTTTGGCTGAAGTTAACAATTCTCCATCAATCCTGATCGGACATCTTGTAGTCTGATACTGATAGCCATCACTCATTTCCACTTTCTGGATCATGTTTAAGGCTTTAAACCCCTCATGTTCCATCAGTTGCTTCCAATTCAACACATCTGCACACCATATATCTGCAGGCTCCAAAATTGACAGCCATTTTTCTGTAGTGCCCTTCAGCAAATGATTTGCGAGAATAGGTTTAATCTCATCACGTTTATCAAAAGCTTCGGCAGGTACTACATATTTCTTCATTTCTTCGCATTGCAACAAATCGGCTAAAACAGGTATCGATCCCATAGCCAGTGCTATATGTCCATCTTCAGTTTTATAAATACCATAAGGTGCTCCTAAATACGCATTTGCATTATTCTTCGCCGTTCGTTCAGGAAGGGCCTCTCCTTCGTTCATAAAAGTGGTAATGGTTTCAAATTGAAAATCATAAGCAGATTCGATCATGCTCACCTGTACCAAGGCCCCAACCTTACTTGTTATTTTACGAAACAAACAAGCTAAAATGCCTTGGGCAAGATGCGAGCCAGCAAGCATATCTACAATAGATAAACCCATTGCTACAGGTCCACTATCAGCATTACCACTTAACCAGGTTAAGCCCGTGACAGATTGCAACAACAAATCCTGTCCAGGTTTTCCCTTACCATCAACTTCCACACCGTAACCAGAAAGTTCCCCATAAATGATATTTGGATTGATCTGTTTTACAGATTCATAATCGAAACCCAATCTTTCCATCACACCGGGACGAAAGTTATGGATCATCACATCCGCCTTTGCCAAAAGCTCACGTACCATTTGACAATCCCGCTCATCTTTTAAATTCACTTCAAAACTTTCCTTATTGCGATTGATGGCATGAAAGACAGAAGATTCTCCATTCATGATCACATTAGAAGTGTACAAAGTGCGACAAATATCACCTACACCTAAACGTTCTATTTTAATTACCCTTGCACCCATGTCGGCCAACCGCAGACTTGCAGAAGGACCTGACAGAAACTGGCTAAAATCAACTACTAAATATTCTTCAAGGGTGGTCATATACTATTTCAATTCAAATTCTTTGTTAATTTTCTGGTTGTCCGCACCAATTTTAGGTGCTGCTTTGCTGGCAAATAATTTACGCCCATCAATCTGCAAGGGTGCTCTTGTAGTATCCAGTGTTCTCTCATTACCAAGATCCAGCTGTTGCCTCATCTCCATATTTTTAAATACTTCGAGTTCTGTTGCTTCTTTATAGTTCAATACTGCGGCACACCAGATATCATGAGGTTCCAATACCTCTAGCCAATGTTGGTTGGTATTGGTTTTAAAAGTCCGTCCCAGCAATGTGATCAGCTCATCCCTGTTTTCAAATGAGTCTTTAGCATTCGTATAGATTGCAGAAATATCACAACCTATCAGTTTACTGATCTTACTCAAATCCCCCATTGCAAGTGCAATGTAACCATCAGCGGTTTGATAGGTTCCATAAGGAGCACTTAAATAAGCGTGTCCGCTTCCTTTCACTTTACTCCTTTTCGGTAACTGTCCACCATCGTTCAAGTAAGTAGTCAACACCTCAAACTGAACATCCAATGCGGATTCCAGCAGACTTACCTCTACCAATACACTTTTATTTGTTTTTGCCCGCTTAATTAAAGCGGCAATAATTCCCTGTGTGAGGTGATTACCACACATAATGTCTGTTACCGACAATCCAAATGGCACCGGACCTTCTTCGCTACTGCCCGATAAATGGGTTAATCCCGAAACTGACTGTACCAACAAATCCTGCCCTGGTTTACCTACCCAAGGTCCTTCATTTCCGTAGCCTGTTACTGCGGCATATATAATTTTAGGGTTAACGGTTTTTACAGACTGGTAATCCAATCCAATTTTCTCCATTACCCCTGGTCTGAAATTATGTGTCATTACATCAGCTCTGGCGATCAGTTTCCGGATGGCATCTAAATCCTCAGAATTCTTCAGATCTGCAGCATACGATTCTTTATTTCTATTGATGGTATGAAAAAGCAAACTATCCTCATCTACAAAAAGATTTTTGATGGCCAGTTGTCTGCAGGCATCACCTTTTATCGGACGCTCAATTTTAATGACACGAGCGCCCAAATCAGCCATCTTTAACCCGGCTGAGGGGCCTGCTAAAAACTGACAAAACTCTAAGACCAGTATTCCTTCAAGTGGTCTTCTCATGATAATATTAAGCTTCGTGATTCAACATACAACTTGTTCATCTGCTCCAGCACGCGTAATTCCGATCCTCCCTCCATCAGGTAATCTCTTACGATATCACCAGCATGATCCTGAAAAAACATGTGTCCATGGTAACGTGGGCGAAGAAAGGCACGTTGCAAAGCAGGCAAAGTATTGGTAAAGAAATTGCTTGATTTGATGTTCACATCGGTAGCAGTCCATGAACTTAAATGACCTGGCTGACCGCCATTTTCGAAGAAAACGCTTTGTTGACAAGCAGGGGAAGCTACATAGGCTGCATATTTAACCGCCATTTCTATATTTTCTGAGCTGGAAGACACAGCCAATCCCGTACCGCCTAAAGTACTGCGTAAATTGGTTTGCCCATCTAAAGAAATCATATCATGAAAATGCAGCAATTTACGTGCATAACCATTTCTTGAATAGTTGGAATAGCCATAAGCAAAAGGGCAATAAGCAATGTCATCGCTTAAGGTCATGGCCTCGTACACTTGTATGGGATTTCTTTTAAAATTATCTCTGTGAATTTTTGAAGCCAGTTCGCGGTACATTTGCAAAGCTTTTACACCAGTTTCCTGCGAAACGATGATGTCTTCTTGCTGACAAGGATCTTCACCAAGAGAACAGCAGAAAGTATAAAAATTCATCAGCACATCAATGGGAATTCCTGCAAAGGCAACTAAACCTTTATTAGCCAGCTTAAGCAGATCTGCAAAAGACGCAGGCAACTTAAAACCATGCTTTTCTAACAGATCAGGTCTGCTTGAAGCTACAGGAGTAGCAGCATCAATGGGCAAAGCCCATTGGTGACCATCATAAGAGTAACTTTCAAACGAATGTCCAACGGTACTTTTGCACTGGTCATCTAAATAGGCTTTAGTCAGATAAGTATCCAATGGAAGGATAGACTGCATTTTAGCGGCGAAGCCTGCCCAGGGATGATCGATCACCAACAGATCAAAATGCTGTGCCAACTCTTGTATTGAAAAATCAGCAAATTGCTGTAAACTTCTTTTCTCCCAGGTAATTTCTACCGATGGGTTTAACTCCGAAAACCGTTGTGCCGTGGCCACCATGGGCACAAAGCCCCGGCTATGGTTCCATGTTATTCCTTTTAAATTAATCTTGTCACTCATGACCTCTTTTTACTTTATTCCTTTTACGCTAATCCATACTTCTGAGGGTTTAAGCCCTGCAGATGTCGCTATTAATTTTATTTTTCCTGCTTTGTTTTTAGCCTCTACAATGGCCAGACACAAGCCACGATAAGCTTTTCTATATTCCGCTTTAAAAGGCTCCAGACTAGCCTGAAAGCCATTATCAACACCTGCAATTGTACCCTCACCTTCCAGTTTAAATTGTACCAGGTTATCTGCATCAGGTACCAGGTTTCCTTTTGCATCCAAAATTCTTACGGTAACAAAGGAAAGATCCTTTCCATCGGCCGCAATTTGATTTCTATCTGTAAGCAATTCTATTTTAGCCGGTTTACCTGCAGTATTAATCTCCTTAACCAGTACCACCTGACCATTCTTTTTAGAAACAGCTTTTAAAGTACCCGGTTCATATTTTACCGACCACACAATGTGCAAGTCTTCTCCCTGTTTGGTTCTCTTTCCTAATGATTTTCCATTCAAGAATAGTTCTACTTCATCTGCATTGTTGTAATAAGCCCACACATCGACCATTTTACCGGCCGTCCAGTTCCAGTGTGGAAACAGATGTAATACTGGCTTGTTTGTCCACTCACTCTGGTACATATAGTAGGCATCCTTTGGAAATCCTGCCAAATCAACAATGCCAAAATAAGAGCTTCTGGCTGGCCATGGATATGGCAATGGTTCTCCTAAATAATCAAATCCTGTCCACACAAATAAACCTGAAACATGGTCGTACTTTTTAGCCTCCTTCCAGGTTTCTTCATGTGTTGAACCCCAGTAGGCCGATACATTATCATACGACGAAGCTGCAAATTCGGCGTTACCTTCTGTAAATTTCGTTTTGCCATCTTTTGGCCAGCGACGGATACTATCAGATGGCATTTCATAAAAACCACGGGTATCTAAGGAAGAGGTTGTTTCTGTAGCCAGGAACTTCTGTCCAGGATAATTCTTCGGAAAATCCTTATACAGTTTATGGTTATAATTCAAGCCGTATATATCCAATACACCTGCCTGATAAATAAAATTCTTCTTTGCATCGGTTTCTGTAAGTGCGGATAAAACCGGGCGGGTAGTATCCAGATCTTTTACCAGTTTCACCAATTCTTTAGTGATGGCTAGGCCAGTACTGTCAAACTGCTCACGAATTTCGTTTCCTATGCTCCATAAAATAACTGAAGGATGGTTCCTATCGCGTTTAACCATATCCTGCAGATCGGAAGCATGCCATTCTGTAAAGTTTAAGTGATAATCCTTTGAGTTTTTCTTCTTCTTCCACATGTCAAAAGCCTCATCCATCACCAGGAAACCCATTTTATCGCAAAGATCAAGTAGTTCCGGCGCTGGTGGATTATGCGCCGTGCGAATGGCATTACAGCCCATTTCCTTTAGTATTTCAAGCTGACGCTCCATTGCCCTTATATTCACCGCAGCCCCTAAAGCACCTAGATCATGGTGCATACAGACACCTAATATTTTTAGATATTCATCATTCAGCGTAAAACCTTTTGCTGCATCAAAATTAAAATAACGAATCCCGAGTGGCGTTTCGTAACTATCTAACAGTTTTTTACCTACAAATAATCGGGTTACTACTTTGTATAGATGAGGTCGGCTTACTGACCATAATTCCGGGTTGTTTATTGTAGCAAACTGTGTGACTTCGGTAAGTGTGTCTTTCAGCATTACATCCTCCGTTTTAGCAGTAGCCACAAGGTTCCCTTTTGTATCAAAAACCTGCGACTGTACATCAACCTTCCTTTTTAATTTATCCTGATTTCTGACCGTAGTCTTAAAGCTTACTTTAGCTGTCGCTTTACTCACCTCCGGTGTACTTACAAATGTACCCCAATGATCCACGGCTACCTTTCCAGTAGCGCTTAACCAAACGTTACGGTAAATACCAGATCCGGAGTACCACCTCGAATCAGGCTGTGCTGAGTTGTCTACCCGCACAGCGATGACATTCTTACCAGCCTTTAAATATTTTGTCAGCTCATATCGAAAAGAGCTATAACCATACGGGCGTTTGCCCAGCAAATGATCATTTATCCATACTTCACTGTTTTTATATACGCCATCAAACTCGATGAATATGTTTTTTTGCTGCAACGCAGCAGGCAAAGTAAACGACTTCCTGTACCAGGCGATCCCCGTGGGTAATCCACCTCCTTCCGGCTTTGCCGGGTTCTTTTCATCAAATTTCCCTTCAATACTCCAGTCATGTGGCAAGCTCAGCTTTCTCCAGCCTAAATCATTAAAATCCGACGATTTAGCCTCAGCATGATCTCCTAAAAAAAACTTCCAGTCCTGATTAAAACTTTGGTGTATACGAGACTGACTACTGGCTTTAAGGCCAACAATCAATATCAGAAAAAGCAATACCAGGTTCTTTCTTAACGTCATAATTTAAAATTCTTTATTTAACATTGCCCGAAACAAAGTCAAGCTTACTCTTCCCTAAATCTTTAGAAGTGGCCACCGCAATACCACGCTGATCTTTTTTATTTACAGCACAATAGAAATGATAAACTACTCCTTTATATTTTAAAACGAATGATTTATGGGCATACAGTTCATCATAAGGCTCAGAGGATTGGATCAGGTTATCTCCCGTCCAATCCGTCCAGTTTACCAGATCATCAGAAGCCGCAAAACGATTAAATGAGCCTTTTCTATCCTGCCAGAAAGCCCCAAAATAAAACATCACCCAGGTATTTTTAATCTTCTGAATCACACCGTCTCCGGTAATACCCACAGGATGATGCACTACAGGATCTTTACCAAATCTTTTCCAGTGTAACATATCATCAGACACTGCCATACCAATCCGCTCATACCATCTTGTTTTCTTATTGTTTTCCAATGAATCGCCAACAGCATTGTAATACATCACAAAAGGATGTCCTGTTAGCCTCTTTTTATCTTCAATTACTGAACTTTTAAAAAGCTTATGACGGTTTTCCCACCATCTCACATCTTTATCAAGGGCACTTAAGATAGGTTCCGGCATCCTGGTCCACTCTTGTACCACCCAAGGCTGCTGATCAGTATAAGCCATTCCGATTGATAGCGGTTCTGTTTCATAGCCCTTTTCCTTACCTCCGAAATAAGACATCCAGTATTTACCGTTAAACTTACCCAGTTTATAATTACCACCCCATTTGGTATCTGTTAAAGCATTGTATCCAGCCTTTTGATTATCATCCCATTTACCGGCATCACCAAAGGACATTAAACGCCCCATATTTTCCCAACTCAGCAGATCACTGCTTTTAGCCAACCAAGTTTCATAGCCTCTTCCACTATAAATCAGGTAAGTCATATACCAAAATTTTCCTTCACGAAAAATTGTAGGACAGTCCATTTTATGCTGCTCATCCTCCGGTACCATCACCAATCCGTATTTATAAGGTGTTTTAACCTCCTCATAAATCTCCTGCATCTTAGCTGACGGAATATCATTTTTCGGCGACTGCGCTACAGCAACCGACGAAACCAAGAAAGAAAAACCTAAAACCTTTATCCACTTCATGATTAAACCTATTGTGCTTTAAATTTGTAACTACCCGATCCGATCTGCAATACTGCTCTCCCCTTTTCGTAACCTATTAATTTAATTCCTGGATTGTCCTTTACAGGAACATTGTTTTCTGTAAGTTGCTGTTTTTCCATTGCCGGAATGGAAACGGTAGCTATTGTGTTTGTTGGTATAGTGACCGACAACTCAAATGTCTGGTTTGTTTTTTTCCAGTCCGAAACAATCAAACCATATGGAGAAAGATAACTGCCCTTTGCTGAGGTCAGATCACCAACAGGTTCAGGATAAATTTTAATATGTTTAAAGGCAACGGATCCTTCTTCCTGTCTAATTCCCGCCAGCCCACTGTAAAACCATTCCATAATATGGCCCAACATAAAGTGATTATTGGATACTTCTGGCAATGCAGCCCAGGATTCTGTTAATGCTGTGGCACCATGTGCCAATTGATATCCGTAACCCGGCACATCACTCCTGCTGTTCATATCAAATATTACATCCGACCTATTCTCTTGTTCCAAAACCCGCAGAACGTAACGATAACCAATATCACCTGCTGTTAAAGCGTTATTTCTGTCGCGGATGTCCTTAATCAGATTAGCCAACACCTTAGCTTTATATTCTGGCTCAACCAATTGCATATAGATGGCCATGGCATTGGCTGCCTGACTTCCTGTAGCATATTGCCCGGTTTCTTTATTAAAAAAAGTGGTGTTAAAGGACTGCTTCACCGCAGCAGCGAGCTTACCGTACTTTTCTGCATCTGCAGGTTTACCCAACAAGCTTGCCATTTTTTGCATCAGACATAAATCATAATAATAAATGGCTGTACCTGTTACGCCCATTGGGGTTTGCTGTGAAACACCTGGGCGTTTAGGGCCAATATCATACCAATCGCCCAAACCCTGCTTTAATATATTATTTTCTGCTTTAGTTTGTAAATAAACAATATAGCGTTGCATAATAGGGTAAGCGTTTTTCAACACTTCGGTATTACCATACCATTCATACAAATACCAAGGTAAGATAATCCCTGTACTCCCCCATTCAGGAGAATCACGAAACATATCACCACCCCAGGTAAAATGAATGTATTCAGGGGCAACTTCCGGAATCAGTCCATTATCCAGCTGGGATGTAATTACATCATTTACGATTTTATCAGCTAACGTAGCCACATCATAATTATACATGACCGATGAAATCATCAAATGCGATTCTTCCAGCCAACCTAACTTTTCACGGTGCGGACAGTCCGTAAATACACTGGCCATATTACTTTTTATGGCCCAATCGATCAATTTATCTGTTTGATTGAAAAGTTGATTTGAGGATGTAAATCCTCCTACTCTAGCGGCTGCATTACGGGTATGGAGACCTTTTAATTCCAGTATTTCCGGCAAGCCTTTTGGCTTGCTATTTCCTGTAGGCACTGCGCCTCTTACTTCCAGGTACCTAAAACCATAATAGGTAAAACGTGGCTGCCAGATTTCTTCCCCTACACCTTTTAATACATATTCAAAATAAAATGGGCTTCCAGTTGGTTTCTGGTTAACTTTTCCATCTTTAAGTAGTTCCCCTGGATAAATCCTGATGGTATCGCCCTTATTGCCTTTTACTTTTAAACTAATGATACCCGAAGCATTTTGTCCGAGATCATATACCCATTCCGTGGTAGAGATTTTAGTAACCTTTTGTGCACCGAAATTTTCAAATACCTTAAGTGGCTCTGCCTGTTGCGATCTGATGGCCGGTGGCCCATCTACAATTAATACATTTTTCCATTGTGCATCTTTAAAAGATGGTGAATCCCAACCTTTCTGCTCCAGACGCGCATCGTAATCCTCTCCACCATATATACTGGAAAAGGTAATTGGTCCAGGTGTTGTTTTCCAGCTTTGATCACTGATGATGTTTTCTGTAGTCCCATCTTTATATTCCAGCAACAACCTACATATCATTTTTGGGTAGCCAAATGCAGGTTTCGACTTTCTAAACCTACCCTTTACCGGAGGCACATAATAAAAACCATTACCCAACATTACGCCAATTGTATTCGCTCCCTTAAGCAAGTCATTCGTCAAATCAAAGGTTACATACAGCGCTTCCTTATCATATTTTACCCAACCCGCATCCAGAAAGTGGTCACCTTGCTTTTTGCCGTTCAAACTCATCTCGAAATGTCCCAGGCCACTGATAAATAAACTGGCTTTAGCTACCGGCTTTTTGACGGCAAAATCCTTTCTTAAAAGCGGCAACACATTACTTCCCAAATAAGTATCCTTTTTATTATCTTTTGGCAAGACTGTAACATTAGAATCTGCCAATTTCTCATAAGCAATCCATTTGGCATTCTTCCAATCTGCTGTTGTCAAAAGTCCCATTTGCCATTTGGCAATTGTAGCCCAACTTGAAGCATTGCCTTTATTGTCCCACACCTTTACTTTCCAGTAATAGGTTTTTCCGGCCATTAAAGCTTTACCTGAATAATTTACCTGCAAAGATTTACCAGAACCTACCTTTTTTGAATCCCAGACATTGCCGATATTTTTAGTTAATAAAGTAACATCGTCGGCTACAAGAATATGATAAGCTGATTGTTGTATATTTCTTTCGGCAGATGCTATTTTCCAACTTAATGCAGGTGCAGCTATTTCAACCCCTGGTGGGTTAGTTCTATAGTCACACCGCAAATCGTATACACTTAAATTTTGTGCAAAAACCGGTATAGTGAAAAGAAATAAACCAAGGAAATATAATAGTTTGCTCATTCAGTTTATAAGATTAACACCTGTTATAACTAAATTAGTTTTTTAGTTTAAAGATTAATAAGGTATTGGGTTTACAAATGGTTGTTAATTCAAATATAAATATTTATTTCAAATATGAAAGTGTATATTTAAGTATCTTTTTATTAAATCTACTACAGGAGAATGAATAAAAAGCATTTAGTATGTTTGTCAATTAAAAAAGTTACTCGCTTGTTTTTATGAAGGATAAGGAAATGAAATACCAGGCCCCGGCATTGGATAAAGGTTTGGACATTCTTGAATACCTCTCTGCTCAATCTATACCGCTTTCTCAGACAGAGATAGCTACAGGTATAGATAAAAGTCCAAATGAGATTTATAGGATGTTAATGAGCCTGGAAAGTAGAGGCTACATTTTAAGGGACGAGGTTTCCGGGAAATACAGGCTTTCACTAAAACTATTTTACCTTTCGCATCGGCACTCGCCTGTTGATGAATTGCGCAAGGCCGCACAATATCCACTAGAAGAACTGGCTAATGCAGTGATGCAATCTTGTCACCTTAGTATATTATATATGAACCAGGTAATGGTGATTATTCACGCCAAAAGCCCGGGACCGATAGCACTATCTATTGAAGAGGGAAACCTTTTTCCTTTGCCTTTAACTGCTTCCGGAAAAGTATTGCTTGCCTATATGCCTGACGCTGAACAGGAAGTTGTGTTGAATAGCAATGATATCTATCAGGCATACCCTGAAAAGGAAAAGAAAAAGTTCTTAGCTTCTTTACGGGAAATTCAAAGTAAAGGCGCCTACATCAGGACCAGTGATCTTGCTGCAGGAGTAGTTGATGTATCCGTTCCTATTGGTCGCGGAAGCACCGGAATTATCGCTTGCTTAACAATTTCAAGTCTTACCGCCTTAAATGCGGATAAGGATATGGATAATGAGGATATTTTGGTTGAGGCGATTAAGTGTGCGAAGAAAATTGAAGAGCGGATTGGGATTTTAGCATTGTAAAATAAATTAACTTTTGAAATTTGTGTTTCTCTACTAAAAATAGATTAAATTACCAGTTACGTAATTTAATAGCCATGACAGAAAACACAAGCCGCTACATTGATCCACTAACAGACTTTGGTTTTAAACTTTTATTTGGGAATGAACCCGATAAGGACATTCTTATCGAATTTTTAAATACCCTCTTTCAGGGAGAAAAGCACATTGTAGATATTACCTATAGCGCTACTGAGTATAGTGGGAGTTATACTAAAGAGAAAAAAGTACTCTTCGACCTCACCTGTACCGGACAGGATGGTGAGCAATTTATTATTGAAATGCAGAGAACCGGACAAAAGTTCTTTAGGGATAGATGTGTATTTTACATGTCAAGACTAATTAGTGCGCAATTACCAAAAGGAAAAGACTGGAATACGCCATTAAAAGAAGTTTACCTGATAGGCATTATGGAGTTCCAGTTCAATAATGTCGATAGCAACTACCTGCATAATATCGCATTAATGAACACAGATACCGGCAAAGTATTTTACAAAGGCATGGGCTACAAGTTCCTTGAATTACCTAGCTTTGATAAGCTCGAGCATGAATTGGAATCTGATCTGGACAAATGGTTTTACCTGTTAAAAAACTTAAGCCGTCTAAATAAAATTCCTAGCTTCCTGGATAAAAGAGTATTTCAAAAGATTTTTAAAATTGCCGAAGTGAGTAAGTTAACCAAAGAACAACGCGAATTGTATGAATCAGACATAAAAGCTAAATCTGATTGGAAAGGTGGTATGGATTGGGCTAAAGAGCAAGCTGCGGAGCAAGCAGCAGAACAAACTCAGCTTAACATTGCCTCTGCAATGAAAAAAGAGGGCTTAACGAATGAACTGATCGCAAAACTCACTAAACTTTCAATTGAAGAGATCGAATTGATCACCCTTGGGTAATCAATTCGTGATTAATAAAAGCCCCTGCTTTACCTCCAGCAGCTACTGCAGCTGAAACCGCACGAAACTTACTCGTGTTATCACCTGCAGCATATACACCTGCGATACTTGTTTTTTGGAGTTCATCTACTTGCAGATAGCCCATTTTATTGAGCTCGCATCCCATTTCTTTTGGAACGACACAATGTTGCTCAAAGGGAAGTCTTGCATATAGTGCCTTTAAGGCGTAGCGACTACCATCACCAAAGATGATCTGATTTAAGGAACCATCTTTATGCTCAATCTCCCGCAACGGTTTTTCAATTACATCTATTTTCAAGGCTGTTAGCATTTGCAGCTGTGCTTCAGTTAATTCTGATCGCCCATTGGTAAAAACAGACAATTTCTTTGTCCAGTTATTAATCAGAAGTGCCATTTCATGAGCGGTATCTCCATTGGCTAATATCCCTGTAACCTGATCTTTAAATTCATAACCGTGACAATAAGGGCAATGAATAACAGATATCCCCCAGCAATTTGCAAAACCTGGAATATCCGGCATCTGATCTTTTACCCCCGTACTAAATAGTAACTTACGTGCTTTTATTACTTTACCAGAACTCGTAAAAACGTCAAAATTATTGTTTTCTCCTTTTACTGCAGTCACCAAATCCGCTAGAAATTCTATTGTTGGGTATTGCATCACTTCAGATTTTCCCAGTGCAGCTATACCCACTGGTGTGTTACCATCCTGGGTAAGAAAATTATGTGAATGCGGTGTCTGACTGTTACAAGGTTTTCCACTATCAATAATCAACACATTCCTTATAGCCCTACCTAGTGCTAAAGCAGCTGACAGACCGGCGTAACTTCCACCAATGATGACTACATCATAATTTTGGTTCTTTTTCATTCAATATTATTTTGCAACAAAGTTGCAAAATAATAAACACAGCGCAAACAACAATTGCAACATTGATGCAATAAAATTCAATACCGCTATAAAGTAAATATTCTCTTATAATTTGTTATTTTTATATAAATCCAGCTTATCTATGAATTACCTGCTCCAATCCTTGTCTCATATCATTAGCTACGCCAGTATTGCCATCATCTGTTATGGCGCAGCACTTGGAATGTTTAAATTCATCCATAACGAATTGAACCGGTTTAGAAATTCCTTTTCACTAGCTAAAACTGTTCAAATCAAAATAGAAGTAGGTTATTATTTATTGTTAGGCTTAGAATTTCTAATTGCATCAGATATTATAGATACCATTCTAAATCCTTCATTTGATGATTTAGGAATATTGGCCGGAACTGTAGTCATCAGAACAGGCCTATCCTTTTTCCTGAATAAAGAAATTGAAAACATTGCCGAAAACAAACCAATAAAGGAAGATAAAGACGAATAAATATTACAATTTTACCTGAATTATTTCAAATTCACTGTGACTTCCTGCTCTCTCTGGTCTCTGAATAGTTTAAGTTTGACCATGTTCTTAGATTGGGAAAACTGTCTTGCCACAATCAGATCTTTCACCGTTAGCACAGGAAGGTTCGCCATTTGTAAAATCACATCATTAGGTTTTAACACATTGTACATTAAACTGCCTTGGTCTATCTGGATTACCAATACACCTGTTTCGGCCGACATCCCTGTCGCCGACCTTTCTGCAAGAGTAGTGAGATTTTTAACCTTTACACCTGCAAAATCATATATAGCATCTTCCTTCCATACCAACGATACCAACTTTGGGATGGCTACTTTTTTAGCCTTTGTGATTAAATCCTGCGATACTACTCCAAAATTCATCTCAAAATTCTTAAATCCTACACTAAAAGCTTTTGATCCTGCTTTTACCCGATAATCCCCCCGTCCTGCATTAACAAACTGTGCATCACCGAATACTGAATTTGCATCTGTTCCCCATGCCTGTGCTTTTTTTAACGAAGCCGCATCCGGGAAGAGATTATCATCCACCTGTTTCCCCCAATCTTTAATTTGAATTGGAAAGTAAACGGTGCTGACAATATTATGTTTAAATACATCGTTGCTATTCTTGAACCATACATGAGGATGAAAAGAATTATTAATCATGATATTATTCTCCACTACTCGCTTAAATCCTTCTCTAAGTTTTAGACCTCCCGCAAGACATACATTATTTTTGATAATATAATTGGAAGAGCCATCATCCAAGTCTATATCCCAGCCATGATCACACCTGAATCTATTGTTAAAAAGCACTGTAGGTTTCATCGCATCCAGGAAGATCAGTTCCGGATGACTAGCTGCAAGACTATCCATTACCACCCGCTTAGGATGCCAGAACCTATCCCTTCCCCAAGAGTTAAAAGCACCATGATCCCCTGTTTCCAGTACTGTATTAAAAACGTCATTATATTCGATGTTATGACCTCCCCAAGTCCCCTCATTTACATTAATACCTGCTCTTGGGACATTATAAATGGTATTATGACTTACTTTAATATTTTGGGCCATAGAGATCTGCACGCCAGCCGTCTGCTTTTCTACCTGGCCAATGTCATGGATCAGGTTGTCGTAAATCGTACATTCTGATGGAAAATTATTACCGATCGGACCTGACTGCATATCTATATCTTTTAACTCCACGAATTTATTGTATTGAAAAACAGGCGAACGCACTGCCTTCGGATCACCAACAAACACTACAGCATTGCCCCCCGAATTATATATATGATTACCGGAAAAAGTATGTTGTTTATTGTAATTACTATACACCAACACATTCCCTCCCAGTTCATTAAATACGCACTTTTCTATGTTAATGTGTTTAGCTCCTTCAATAGTGATGGCTCCCTTACGATATATGGTCCAGTCGCTCCGTAGTAAAGGCTCGCTGTTTTTCATAAAAGTCCGCAGCGCGTGATTAAAAATAAGCCCTTTTATACTGATGTTTTCTACAGGCTTTTCAGCTGAACCTTTTATTTCCAGTAAACTTTCCAGTTGAGGTGTTTCAATCAAGGCGGTCGACAGATCCCTATTGGTCTTTAAGTAAAGCTGTTGGTTG
This sequence comes from Candidatus Pedobacter colombiensis, assembly GCA_029202485.1. NCBI lineage: Bacteria > Pseudomonadati > Bacteroidota > Sphingobacteriia > Sphingobacteriales > Sphingobacteriaceae > Pedobacter > Candidatus Pedobacter colombiensis. The sequence goes on from CP119313.1 coordinate 3,025,518, forward strand.
TGTTTGTCAAAATACCATTCATTCAAAGTATCCAGCTCTTCAAATACATTTTCTATAAAACGATATTGCTTGTGCATAGCAGATGGCCGGTTGTTTTGCCAGCCACCTTCCATTTCTAACTCAGATCCACCTTTTCCCTTAATCCGATAAGCAAACCCACCCCACATACTAGTTTGCATTACGTGAAGATAAGCTCCTTCAGGATTTTTCCACTTCTGAATATGCTCATGACTAATCACGTCTGCTGCAGTACCATTAAAAGGCATTTTTCCCTGTTGATAATTAGGGTAACGCGCCATTTGCATCAATACACCATTTACATATAGCTGATCAAAGATTAATCCTGGTTGAGGAACTTTTGCCTGATAAACGCCGTCTTTTTGTGCCCAATTTAACTTCAATTTACATGAGCCTTTAATATATACTTTTTCTTGTTGATATGCTTGAATAACTAGCCCTTTGCCTTGAGCGCGGCTATCATCTGAAATAAAAATGATAGGTTGACTTAAATCATAAGTCCCCTTTCTTAGGAATATATTTATCTGCTGCGTTTTAAATTTTCTAGCTTCCATCTGTGCCCTATATAGGCTGGCAAATGGACTAAGCAATGTCCCTTTATTCTTATCATTTCCTTTTTCAGATACATATATATCCTTTCCGTGAGTAGAAGTAACCACTATCAAAAAGCTAAAAAAGAAAGTAATCGCTAGTTTCATTATCCTAAATTGAAGATAATCATTCAACATCACTTAATATATATTGGCAGAGTATTAAACAATTTAAGCTCCTATATGAGCTTCTTGCCAAAATCATTTAACAGATTGCTTATAAAACAGTAAACAAATTAATACATTATATTGAAATTCAACCTCATATCTGAATCCTCTTAGGCACATGAAATACATAAAAAACCTTTTACTTACCGCTATTTGTTTAACCACCTCAATTTCATTTGCCCAACAGCAGACCAAGCCTAATATTGTATACATACTTACAGACGATATGGGATTTGGTGATATCTCCAGTCTCAATAAGGAATCAAAGATCAATACTCCAAACCTTGACAAAATGATCTCAAATGGAATTTATTTTACTGATGCACACTCCAACTCTTCTGTCTGTACACCAACCAGATACGGTATACTTACCGGAAGATATGCTTTCAGATCTTCGCTTAAAAAAGGTGTACTTCATGGCTATTCTCCAGCGCTCATTGAAAAAGGTCGACCAACAGTAGCTTCCTTTTTAAGAGATAATGGCTATACTACTGCCTGTATAGGGAAATGGCATTTGGGATTAGGCTGGGCAAAGAATGACCAAACAAAACCTGTAGGAAATTCTGGGACTGGCGAAAAAATTGATCTTGATTTTAACGACAATGTTAATTACGAAAAGGTACTTGAAGATGGTCCTTTAAACCACGGTTTTGATTATTCATATATTATTCCGGCTTCGTTAGACATGAGTCCATACCTATATCTTAGAAATAACAAAGCTGTAATTCCTGCTACAGCCTATACTCCCGGAAAAAGTGAATCTGAAGGCAGGGGTAGTATGAGAAGGGCAGGAAAAATGTCACCAGGATTTGATTTTCAGCAGGTATTACCTGAATTCATCAATGATGCTATTACCTATATTAATAAGCAGTCAACCAGTAATAAGCCCTTTTTCCTTTATCTTCCACTTCCCTCCCCACATACCCCATGGGTGCCTACCGAAGAATTTAAAAAGTCTAAAGCCGGAGTATATGGAAACTACGTAGAAGAAACAGACTACATGATCGGGAAAGTACTAGAAGCATTGAAAAAAAACAATTTAGATGGCAATACACTAGTTATTGTAACGAGTGATAACGGCTCTGATTGGAAGCCTGCTGACATTGAAAAAACTAATCATCATGCCAATTATATTTTCAAAGGCAGAAAGGCTGATATTTACGATGCGGGTCACAGGATTCCATTTATCGCAAGATGGCCAACAAAAATTAAACCGGGGAGTGTAAGCAATGAAATCATGTGCACAACAGATTTATTTGCGACAGTCGCTGACATCATCAACAAACCATTACCTATAAACGCCGCTGAAGATAGTGAGCATATGTTACCTGCATTTACCGGGCAACAAAAATCTCCTATCAGGGAGGCCATTGTACATCACTCTTTAGGAGGTATTTTTGCTATCCGTAAAGGCGACTGGAAGCTAAGCACTGAATTAGGTTCCGGAGGCTTTACTGAACCAAGAAAACTGGAAGCAAAACCAGGAGAAGCACCCATGACTTTGTATAATATGGCTAGCGATATTGAAGAAAAAAACAACCTATATTTCGAGAAACCCGAAATTGTAAAGGAACTATCTACTTTGCTAAATAAATATATTACCGAAGGCCATAGCAGAAAAACAAATTAATTATTTATGTTCATGAACAGCTATGATCAACTGTTTCACTGCACCCAAATGGTAGGCTGCATGTGGCAATAATGCTAATGTGCCCTTAAGCAAAGACGGATTTGACCAGTCATTAACTTCTCTAATAGCATTAACCAGATTCTGATAAGCAATCAATAAAGCCAACTGTAATTCCTCCCATTCCTTATTGTTGACTTTACGAATTCTCCAACTCTCCTCCCAGCTACCTGAAGGCTGCTGTCCTTTGTAAAATGTCATTGCAAATTCCAAGCTCCATCGCAAATGTTCAGTATGACCTGCAATGGTAGAGCCACCTTCTACCATAGGAGTAGATGCCATTTTAGCCGTTATCTGTTTAATTGTTGTGGTGAAGCCATACCCAGGTGTACCATCTATAATCCAGGTTTGTTCAAACTCAGAACCAATATAAATTTCCCGGAACAACTCCAGAAATGGCTTCAATACACTTTCCATGATTGCATCTTTTCATAGTAACAAATCAGGCTAGAGCTTTGTTTCCATATTTGGAGGGTATAACTCACCATGTATTCCATCCCCCTTTCTATTTTAAGCTTGCAAGTCCTTTTTCCAACCTCTATCACCTTACCTCCTTTTATCATTGGCTTTCTTAAGTGATTTAAACTAAAGAAAAATTATCACAAAAAAAGACACCTCTTAAACTTCTAAATAGAAGTTTAAGAGGTGTCTGAAGCACTCCATAAAGAAGATCATTTTATATTAATAACTCAACAACTGCATTTGAGCGTCAATAGTTGTTCTAAAAACACGTTGTTTATCATAATAAGGCAGAATAAATGATTCATTTAACCAAGTAACAGATTCTGTATTTACATAAAAACCTCTTTTGATATCTCTATTATAAATCTTACTGGTACTCAGCATCTTACCTGTTGTAAAATCCATTTCAGCAAACAATGAAGAAGTCGTACTCAAGCTACCTGTTCTCATGTTAGCAACCATTCTTAAGACATTACCTTTAAGTGAGTAGGCTATCTTCGAGCCTTCGCCATCTAAGCTCATATAAGTACGTGGGATAAATTGGTGATACAATTCTTTTACCTCCTGATCATAAATTTTCATTAATAATGAACCATCGAAAGTGACGGCTACATTATTTGACGCCTGAAAGAAACTAGGTGCCACACTGACCAATAATTTATCCCCATATTCCGTAATATGCTTTACCCCTAAAAATTCTATTTTAGCGAACTTTAGATCGTCAAAAGTTTTATTAACCGGAACAAAGGTTTTTCGTAATTCCTTAACACGTTTACTATCAAAAACATCCTTAGTTACTTTTGAAGTACCATCTTTAAAATCTATTTTAGCAGTAATTAAAGTCGTCTCTTTGTCCATATTTTCATAAACTATAGCCAAATAGTTGATGAATGGCTTCGCACTAGCAGTACTCAATATTGAACTGATCACTCTGCCCTTCCTTATATCCATCGGAATGGTCACAATCTTTAACGGATCTGCGCTATTTGCGATATAAGTTGCAGCAGAGATTTTACCTCCTTTATTATCCACAGTAGCAATAAACAAACTACCATCCGCACCGTTTGATGTCGTCCATTGCTCTCCTTCCGGCATCCGAGGATGTATGATTTCTCTTTGATTTAAGTCCCCATCATAATTAATGATGCTAAAATCTTGCGTCTGCGGATATGATTTGTCAGATTGGTACAAGGCAAGAATACCCGTTTTACGTTTCATTAAAGTCAGACGTACCGACATTCTGAAGTAAGAACCATCAGTAGCAAAGAAAAAATCAGGTTCTTCAATAAAATCTTTATTTCCTTCGTAGATTATCTTTTCAGACAATACCCTACCTGTTTTCTCTTCGAGGAGATAAGCTTTATAAGCACCCCCAAAGTTCTTAATAAAATTTTTATCACTTGCAGCGACTACTAAAATGTTATTTTTGAACTTCCCAATGGTCAACGGATATCCACTAAGTGGGGTAAGCCATTTCTGAGCCAGTTTACAATCAATATTTACAACAGCAAAATCAACTTTCGGAACCCCAACCACCATAGCCAAACTATTATCAGAAAGGTTAATCGTATTCTTGAATTTACTGTCATAAGCAGCCACTAAATTCCATTGCGGATCTTTAATAATGCCAATCTGAGATTGTCCAAAAGTAGTATTACAGGCAAAAAAAGCAATTAACAAGAACGCTATTCTAGTAGTCATAAATAATTTATTACAGTTTAAGTGAAAATAAAACTTTAAAATTAACCTAAAGGTACACTTTTATGGTTACAACAAAAAAATTTCATTAAAAAGAGTATTCAAGCAATTCTTCACCTAAATGGTCTTTCAAAGCAGTTAATCGTTATAATTAACGTTACTTTTTATAACTAACTACGTAGGCTACCCCTTTTTCGAGCTGCAGTTCATAAGTCCTTTTCCCCACCTCTTTGGCTTCTCCTCCCCTTATAACTGGTTTAGAAATACTTTTAAACCGCAACACACCTGATCCTTCATCAGATTTCACCCTAATCTCTTTCTTGCTGCAATACAAGGAAATCTCGCCAGCAGGTGTTGGCACCTTACCTTCCATCCAGTCCAATCCACCCAGATTTGGTTCAACCACATAAGTTTCGTATCCCGGTGAAAGCGGCTTAACTCCTAAATAATACTTACCAAGCAAGTAAATTGGGCTAGCGCCCCAGGCATGGCAAAGGCTTTTACCAAAAAGCCTGCCATACATGGCCAAATGCTCAGTACCTTTCTTCTCAGGATTGTACTCTTCCCAAAAAGAAGTAGCTCCTAAATCCAACATCCCACCCCAATAATCTTTCATCTGTTTCAATACGTACGACTGCTCGCCCATTGCACAAAGCGCTTCGAGCTCATAAAAACGCATATAAGGTGTTGTGATCTTGTTGATCTTATCATTCATCAGCACATGCTGTTTCACCTCTAGCTTTTGATTAGCCGTAAAGTAATCGAAAAAAATACCGAACATATTGGCATAACGTGTTACATTATCGGTAGGTTTACCACCAACTCTGCTGTGTACCAATGCATGCTTGTTCTCGTCCCAATACAGCTTAAAGATCTTCGCTTTTAAATCCACTGCAAGCTGTTTATAATTTGCAGCTGCTTCAGTATCCTTTGCCATGTCCGCACAAAGTGCCATGGTTTCCAGACTACGGCAAAACAACAATTGCTCAAAACTCACTTCTCCATCTTTACTTAACTTGTCAGCCCAGTCAATAAAAATCCAATCGCCCGGCATCCACTCCAGCAAACCATCATTATTCCGGCGGTTTAACACATAATCCATCAGAGTTTTCATTCTTGGATAAACATCTTGTACAAACTTCTGATCTCCTGAATACTGGTAATAATCATAAATACCTAAAAACCAATAAAAGGAGTAATCCATAATGGTATTGATATGTGCCGTTACAGGATCTTTTCCTCTTTGCGCCAGCAAAGTACGCTTCACTATTGGCGATTCATTGAAAGAATAATAGTTCATTAGGTAACTTTGATAAGCGTCGCCTGACCATACCCACCTATCCCGCTTAATTCCATCGATAAAAAACTCGCGGGTGTTTAAATGAAATGTATATTTCGATACATCATAAATCTTATTGATTTGCTCATCGGAGCAACGGAAACTCCCTTTTTCTGTTACGGGAGCATACTCATACAGCATACTTACCTTATCAAGTGTTACATTGCCTTCCGGCTGACAATTCACATAACGAAAGGCTTTAGACAACTCAATTAATGAGTCTGTTTTTCCTTTTAAATCGATATCCAACAGATCAAGTGTTTCACATTTATCGGCAGACAAAGCCTCTTCCCTTGATTCTCCATAGTAAATATGCAGTTTACCATTTCCCTTTAAACCATGAAGCTTAAGAAAACCAAAAGTCTCTTTGCCAAAATCAGCTACAAAACCTTTATCCACTTTATCGGTTTTTACAGCCTCCATAGATTTGGTGGATAACTTAAATTGTGAAGGTGGTGATAGTGGATCCGTTAAATTCCATGATCCAACAGAAACAAAGGTGGTTCCCGATTTATCGGAAGCCTTTCCACTCTCGTCTATCCATTCTTTATCCTCAAAAGTAGTTAACCAGCTATCATCAGAAACTACCGTTTTCCCTTGCACAAATATAGCCGGAACCTTATCCTGTCCATAGACCTTTAAACTCAGTTTATGCTTACCTGCCGGGATGGTAATTTTTTTAGGATAACCCGAAAAGGCTTGTCCGTCAATCTTTACATTGTATTGTCCTTCCACATACAGTTTTACTTCTTCCGGAGTAGCCAGATTAAATTCCTTATGAAATTCTACCAGTACATAATGGCTATCCATTTTCCAGAATGGCGGAAGGAAAGCTCCTCTTTCTGTTCTACGATTCTGCATTTTATTAGATACCCATATATCCAGATCACCAGGATACCAGATCCAGGAGGCTTTTTTAGCATTCTGTGCATGAACATCAGTCCATAGCACTGTTAATAAAAGTACAAGTGCTGCTAACTTCAGTATACTTGTTTTAAAAAGTTTCATTTCCATCTATAAAATTAATGTCCGTTAAAAAAGATATATAATGCAACCATCACAATTGCCAACGCAATCCAGGATACCCAAACACGATTTGTTGGTTTTTCGATTGTACTTTTGTCCAGTTCGTCAATCTCATAAACCGTCGGGTTCCTATCAACCAGGGAGATTACTATGGCGATTATCAGCAAACCTAAAAAGATCAGAAAGGAAAGGATCAGGTAATGCGGCCAGAAAGAACATTCATCCGGTGGAAGAATCCACAAATATGTCACTCCTGTGCCTAAGCTTAAAATTGAACCGATCGATAGTGTAAAGTTGACGGCTTTGCGTGTTGTTCTTTTCCAGAAAACGGTTAACAAGAAAACTACCGATAATGGAGGCGCAATAAAGCCCAGGACCGACTGAAAAACGTCAAACAGGTTTAAACCTTTAATGTTATCTATAGCCAATACCACAATTACTGCCAATACACATCCGGCAATCACAGCTATTCTACCCATCCTAATGATCTGTTTATTGGTAGCTTGCGGATTGATGTTTTTTACGTAAACATCCATGGTAAACACGGTACTTAAAGAATTTAAAGAAGAACCAATGGTTCCTACCAACACTGCAATCAGCACTACTATAACCAGCCCATTCATTCCCGGAGGGAATAAATTAGTCACCATGGTCATATAGGCTTCATTAGGGTCTTTCAAATCCGGAAATAGCACGAAACACAATACCCCGGTAATGATAAACAAGGGGAGCGACAAGATCTTTAACCAACCAATAAAGCTAACTCCAAGCTGGCCCTGTTCCAGATTTTTAGCCCCTAATACAGATTGTACCATGGCCTGATCTGTACAAAAGAAAGCCACAGCGGCTACCGGATAACCAAGCAAAATGGCATACCAAGGATATTTGGGATCGCTGGCTGGCTGAATCAGATTCCAATAATGTGATGGGGTTTTGCTGTATAAAGCCTCAATACCTCCGACTTTATGTAAACCCAATACAGTAAGCGCAAGAGATACTGCAATCAACAGGATCATTTGAAAAACGTTTACCCTGGCAATGGCTTTTAAACCACCAAAGAAAGTAAACAAACCTGCAAAAGCAACCAACACGGTTACAGATTGCCACATGGGGATGCCGAGAATTTGTCGAACTAAAAAGCCCCCAGCAAATAGTCCCAGCGACAACCAGGAGATTAAGATCTTGATCAGTGCATACCAGGCAAGTATATTTTGCGTAGAATCACCATACCTTTTACCCATAAACTCGGGCATAGTACTTACTTTGGCAGCCAGATATTTAGGCGCAAAAACGATAGCAAGTAAAAACAGGAATACAAAGGCATACCAGTCAAAATTAACAGCCACAATACCTGTACTATAACCTATACTTGCAAATGCAAGCAACATAGACGGACCAACATTGGTACCCCACATGTTGAAACCGATACTGGACCAACCTAATGATTTATTCGCCAGAAATAAGGTCTCATCCCTGTTCCCCTTCTTAGAGAAGCTGGCCCTATAACCTATAATGATTAGAATAACCAGATAAGCAATTACAATGAAGTAATCGAGACTGGTTAAGCGCTCTACAATGTTTCCCATTAAATGTTTTTGGTTTAGTTGATTGGTTTAGTTTTTAGTTAAAGTCCGAAATCGGATCTTAACAATTGGTATTCATTCAAAATATCATTGATTTTAATTGGTAAGCCTGTTTGCAATGACCTATCCATTGCTTGTAGCAGCGCAATTGTACCTATTCCTTCTTTTAAATCCGGATAAGCAACAGTATCATTTTCAATGCTGTCAGCAAAGTATTCCAGGTAATTCTGGTATTCTCCTGCATGGTGACTTTGTCCTTCGAAACGGAAGAAATGCTTCAATTTAGCGTCACCCCAGGTGATCAACTGCTCTTCACCAGTATTGGTGGTTACCGCATAACGGAGTTCGTGGTAATCAGCTTGACTAGCCCCTTCTGTCCCCCTTAACACACAACTCATTTCGCTTTCGCGATAAGCGGGCTGTATTGGACCGGTATAGGAGCCACTTACACGGGCAATCCTACCATCAGTTGATTTGAAGATAAAATGCATGGTATCCTCATTTTTTAATCCTGCTTTTTTTCCATTGGCACTGATCATTCCATAGCCCATTACTTCTTCAATCTCTGGCAAGTACCACCTAATGAAATCGACAGGGTGGCTCAATCCGCCATAAAGCCACTTAAAAGAAGCTTCCAGAGCCCATTTCTTTTCCAGAAACCAGCGATGATCTGCATTGTAATGGCACTCAACAGTGATTAAATCACCAATAATACCTGCAGTGTAATCTGTTCTTTGTCGTTTATAAGGTTCGAAGAAACGAGAGCTCTGACCAACAAACACCTTCTTACCACTTTGCTTTGAAACCTCCAGGAGCTCCTTAGCTCTTCCCAAATCATCAATGAATGGTTTTGTACAAACCACATGCTTTCCGTGCAACAGCGCTTGTTTAACATGGTCTGCATGCAAATGATCAGGAGTATATATGGCAATTACATCAATAGTGCAGTCATCCAGTATTTCCTGATAGCTGGTGGTATAATACGGGAAATCGAACTCTTTAGCCCGCTGTTTACACACTTCTTCGTTCGCATCACAGATTTTAACCAACTCGTATTTATCACTCGCAAGGGCGGCAGACATAGTACTTCTTCCTTCTCCTAATCCTAATATTCCTAACTTCAACATATAAATTCTTTAATTATTCTGACTAAAAAACACCCAAACTTCATCCGGTTTGGTGCCTGCTATACCTTCCTGATATTTCTTCATCAAGACATTCCATTCATCAACCTTTGGATTATTTAGTGTGGTTTTCGGGTTTAATTCATCTAAACTTGTCCCTTTCGGAATGCTGATCACCAACATCAACTGCCTTCCATTTTTAAAGATCCGCAGCTGCTGAAAATCAGCATTGCAAAAGCCCTTGGCTACTTCCGGCCACTTATCAAATTGTGTAGCATGGTAATTCAGATATTCCTTTTGCATCGCCTCATCCTTTACCAGGTTCGTACTCAAAATAATGTTATCCCATTCCTTAACCGGCTCCTGTCCACAATGCTTTTTCCTGTTAAACGTGTAAAATACATCCTTGTACAGCCTGACTTCTGCTCCCTTAATCCTTTGCTGGAATTGCCTGATTAAAGCCTCTGCTTCATTCATTGTAGCATACACCAGCAATCGGTTATTCCATTGATAAACTGCAGAAGCTGATATACCTTTTTCCCTACAAATTTCCACCATTAGAGGTTTACTCAATTCTGCAGCTGAAGGTAACACAACCTCTATTGCAACCTCATTCCCATTCCCGGATTCAACACTATTCACAGGCTGATTAAAAACTTTTACTGAACTACTGTTCAATAAATAAACATAATCATGTTCAAGACCAGCTTTAAATTTAATACTATCCGCTACCTTAGGGCCGTTACCCGACCAAACATTACCAGGCCCGTTGGCATTTTGCAAATATTTCTCTGCCGGGGTCCAGTTATTTTTCACTGTAAAATAAGAAGAACCTTCGTCTGTATACAGGTAAAACCAATGCTCTGGATCGTGCGGATAAGGGGCTTTGTAGATGCTATCAATATAGTTGTTGGAGATCACAGAACCAGGTTGCGCAGACAATGTGTAAATGCCTGCCACGTCATACAAATACTTCCCATAATGATGAACCTTGTTGGCATGGATGGTATTGTTACGCATTGCATTGATGGTTTTAGTCCAACCCCAGCCCATGCTGATTCCAGAATAAGCCACATCGCTAATCTCGTTATGCGCAATATTGATCCCCCTTACATAACCAGCACCTATGCCCACACACCCCCAATCTTCATTGGTCGCATCAGTAATCAGGTTGTTTGTAATACTTTCATTGGTACAGATTTCACGCTGATCTGTTGGGTTATATGGTAAATGAACTTCTGCAGCTTCATCAGAAAAAACACCTACCAGTATACCACTACCGCCTATATCTTTAAAAAGATTTCCTTTAATCTCATTATCATGGGTCCCCCGTCTATAATCCAGTCCTGTTGAAGCATGATGTTCAAATTTACAAGCTTCAAAGCCCGTATGATGCGCGTAGCTGATTTCAACTGCTGCTGCTGGTCGACCTACCCAAGCCTGATTTTCCAACCCCTTTTTATCCGGAGTTCCCGGGATTTTCAATTTATAGGCATCCAACATGTACATTCCGGCTTGATGCGGCACATGACCAAAGCGAGACGGCCTCAACCAGCCTGCGTGCTGAAAGGAAATGCCTTTGAATGACACATAGGCCACCTGATTATCGATCGTGCCTTCTACCCTCACTAAAGTCTCCAAATTCGGCACAACAACTTTAGCCGTATTCATGTTTTCGCCCGACCGAGGCCAATAATAAACTTTGTCATTTTTTAAGTCTTCATACCATTCTCCCGGTTCATCCAAGAACTGAATCGCGTTGGTTAGGTAATATGGGGAATTGCCAGTCCTGGCAGATATCCAAGGGGCCGGCCAGGGATGTTCTGACTGTACACGACTCTCCGGTTCTATAAAGCTCAGTTCTGCTTCTGCTCCATTTACTTTGATTGATTTAACCCTCAAATTAGCGATAGCCCACCATTGCTGGATCACCATTTCTATACCTTTAATCTGCTCCAATCCGGCAGTATATTTAGCCATTGAAAAAGGAATCTTGCAGGTTTTTGCGGGAAAATTCCAACTTAAAATTCGCCCCATTTGTGCACCATTCCAATCTCGGGCTCTAATAGCCTTTTTTCCATCAACCCATAGTTGTCTAAATTCTAAAAGACTATTTCCCAGATCAGATACATCAGCTACCCAAACTTTACCTTTAGCTACATTTGGTAACCCATCGACGTTACTAACCACCTTTTTCCATCCGGAAATGGGTAAACCGCCACTTAAAACAGCTTCATTTTCATCCAGCGTAGTAATCACAGTTGGACTACCCGCAGTCCCCGAATCTTCAGGCCGCAAAATCACGCTTTCTGTTAAATAGTAAACTCCTTGTTCAATAAAAATATTGATCCCATTTTTTATAGAAGGATCTTTTAAGCGCCTCAATTCACGCGCTTTACGCAAGGCATTTGATAAGCTGGCTACGGGGGCTGTTTTTGTGCCCTCGTTCTTGTCCGATCCTTTCAAAGAAACATAAATATCTGCAGCCAGGCTTGGGATGCTACTCAATAGCATGCCTGCAAGCAAAACCAGCCAGAAAGGTTTAAAATTCATAATCTCGAGTTATATATCTGACTGAAAAACAGACTTTACATAAGCTGTATTTGCACTAAAATTCCACTTTACATTACGGGCATCCCTGGCATCTCTGGAACGTTCTACAACCAGCCATCCCTTCCACCCCATATCATCCAGTGTCTTTCGAGCTGCCCTCATATCAATCTTAGGATCATTCTGCAGCCATACGCCATCATCGTTTGTACAATGAATCTGGATAATGTTCTTTTTGCCCAATATCTGTAGTTCCTTATTCAAATCACGGCCATTCTTTATGGCGTTGGAAAAGTTGAAATAGCTTTTTATAGCACTTGAACCTATGTCTTTTAAGAATTGTAATTCACCAGCAGCATCTAAGGCAGTTTCAATACCAATCACTACTCCAGCTTTCTTTGCCATATTTCCGGCCACTTTTAAGCGTTCCACTAAAGCAGGTCGCAGTTCCGGATTCTTAACCAGATCACCCTGGACGCCCAATGGTAAAAAGGCAACTTTTACATTCATCTCCTTCATGGTGGCAATGCAATCCCCGATCATTTGCTGATAAGTGGGTCTCGTAGCCAGTGATTGTGCGTAAAAGCCAGTCATTGCCAGCGAACAAATTTCCAGATTCAGCACTTTCGCTGTATCCATAAACTCCTTTCGGGTCGCCGGATCAACGAGTTTATTATCAAAAGTGTCCCTATCGCCCAATCCACCCATATCCACTTCCACACCATCAGCACCTATATCCCTGGTCAGCTGTAAGGCACCCAATTTTTGCCGTTTTAGGATCATAAGATCGACCACTGCAACTTTATAACGTTGTTCTTTAGCCCTTAAAGCCCATGTATATTGGTTGCCAAGCATCAACCCACCCATAAGAAGGGTCAGTTTTCCAATAAACTGACGACGATTTTCCATAGCTTTATTTTGAAATACTTGCTTTAAATACCTGTTCTAATTGTTCAAATCCCTTTATTGCATTGGCAGGCAGATGCTCTCCTTTATCGCCAAACACATACATAGCAGGTTCTTTTTCAATGGTGCATTTGCTTTCATCATATTGACCGGCTTTATCCTTTACCAAAGCTCCATCTAACTTGAAGTTTTTAATGATAAAATCGTATACAGCCTTGCGTTTCGACGGGCCAAAATCATGACCTTCGTCAGGCAGATGAACATTCTCTACCTGATCCGATTTACCATAGTAGCTGTATATTTTTTTAAGAAAAGGCATATCATGATCAGGTACTGTAACCGTCCAATCCTTTCCATCCGATACGACCAACTGAGGTTTTGGCGCAGCCATTGCTGCAATCTCTACATTGTTTGTACCGCCTGCACACAGGTGAATAGGCATTCCACTTTCACACGGACAACCTCCATAAAATGAAGAAGATAAAGACACTACCGGAATGCTTAATTTAATACGATCATCCATAGCCGCAATCAACACGGTATGGCTACCCCCACCCGATCCACCACTAATACCAACACGATTTGGATCAATTTCTTTAAGGGACAAAACATAATCCAGTATCCTAATACCACCAAGAGTCTGAATAGTTTGTGCCAGACTTCTTCTGTGGTCTTCCGACTTAAACTGAAGCAAGGATTCCCCCCAAGCAAACAGGTCATAGCTAATCGCCATCACACCCATTCTGGCCATCATCGCACAGCGGATCTGGCAATCGGCACGGTACCGCTGCTGTGCCCAATGTCCATCCGGACTTAGCATTACCGGGATCTTTCCTTTAACTTTTAAAGGTTTATACAAAGAGCCATTCACATATAGTCCTGGTAAGATTTCAATTGCAATATTTTCTACCGTATAACCATCCATTACTCTTTTAGGAGTAATAATGGGTTTAGATGTGGGTTTCACTGGCAGGGTCGACAAGCCCTGAGCCTCATACAAACCCGGCTTGATTAAAGTCCTGCGCTGCTCCCAACTGGCTTTATCATGATATTGCGCAGCCAATTGATCCAACTTATTTTGCCCATCTTGTACATCCCAACGATAATACTCGTATTCTTTTAACTTATAAATGCCTTCTTTCTCTTTGTTTACCTTTAAATCCAAAGGTGCCAGCACATTAGACAATGTTTCATCGAGCTCCGGTCTGAAACGCCAAAGTGCATAATTCACCCATCGGTCTTTCACCTGATCATCATTATACTTTATCTTTACTTTAAAACGGCTTTCTATCTCCATCAACACAGTTTTAAGTGGCTGCCGGTATAGAAGATCAGAATTTTGCGTTTGCGCAACAGCGACGCTTAAAATCAGCGAAAATCCCACAATCAGAAATAAGGCAATTCGTTTCATCAGATTACTCCTCGTTTTTAACATCTGTAACCACAGGTGCAGAATATCCGTTTAATTTTGGCCAAACGCCATTTACAATCTTTTTAAGTTTCAACTTTGACGGATCAACTACAACATGTTTGATCTTTTCTCTTCTCCAGGTATAAATGAAATGTAACATACCATCTGTGGTTTGGATCACTGCCGGATAAGAGTACTGGCTAATTGGAGAATCTTCGAGGATCAGGGCTGCATACCATTCTTTACCATCTTTGGAAATAGCGACATTCAAAGGGGTTCTTGCGCCTTTAGCCAGATCTCCCGGAGGCAATACATGGTTATAAACCAGTACGTGACGGCCGTCTTTTAAAGTAACTGCATCAGTACCCGAGTTGTTGTTAGGTAAAGTTGTTTTGGTTAAGGTAGACCAGGTTTCTCCGTTATCGGATGACCATGACTCCACTATTGCTCTGTTTCTGCTTCTGGCTAAAATCTGCAGTTTGCCCTTTCCATGGTCTAAAATACTTGGCTGTATGGCGTTCAATCCTGCACCTGCTATCGGACCAACTGTACGCCAGTTTTGCCCATTGTCTTTGGTTACTTCAAAATGTACCTTCCAACCATCGCCTTCTTTACTCGAAGGACAGAATAAGTTGCCATTGCTTAGCAATACTGGCTTGTTTTTAACAGGGCCGATGTATCCATCAGGTAGTTTTTTAGCATCTGACCAGGTAATTCCTCCATCTTTAGAAGTACGCATCATTCCCCACCATTCTGATGGTTTAGGACCTATCTTATAAAATAACAGCAAATCGCCACCAGGTACCTGGTACAAAACAGGATTCCAGGTTGGCAATCTTAATTTCTCATTCTGTATACCATTGGCCACTGAAACAGGGGCTAACCATGTTCCGTTTACTTTACGGCTAATGTAAATTTCTACGTCAGGATCACGCTCTTTGGTACCGCCAAAGTAAGCTGCCACCAATCCTGTGGGGGTTTCAGCAATAGTCGCAGAGTGGCAGGAAGGAAAAGCTGCCTTTTCGTACAAGAATTCATCTGTTATGATTCCTGAACGCCATTTCTGCGACTGCGCTTTTAGGATCAATCCGCCAGTCATGCAGATTAGTAAGGTCAATAGGTATATTTTCTTATTCATCATGTGTCGTCTATTAAATTTTATTGTACTGCTGTAAATGTATAATCACCCGAGCCTAGCTCACACACTGCCCTACCAGCTTCCATGTGTATAAACTTCACCCCCTTAACATCTGTAGCTTTCTGTCCACTTTCTTTTACCTGTCCTACATATTTTGCAGGAATACTGATCTTTGCTGTAGTATTTGGCGGAATGCTGATGTTCCAACTAAACTTACCAGAGGTTTTAGCCCAGCTGCTTATTATAGGGCCATATACAGATTGATAAGTTGCGTTTACTTTATCCAATCCCTCAATCATCTCTGGTTTCATCACAATTTCCTTAAATCCGGGTGCAGCTGCTTTAATGCCGGCCAGATTTTCGTAATACCAGATCAGTAAATCACCAAGCATCATCACGTGATTTTGAGAGTTCATTTTAGGGGCAGCAGTATTTCCATTCCATAATTCCCATATCGCTGTAGCGCCATTTTCAATCATATATCCCCATGAAGGATAGGTTTTCTGTGAAGCTATCCGGTAAGCAAGATCACTCCTTCCAACTTCCGTAAGCGTACGCATCAGGAATTGTGTCCCTATTAATCCGGTACTCAGGTGTCCATTATTTTTTTCTTCTATAATGGAGCAGATCTGCTTTATAACCTTCTTCTTGTTCCCTTCGTCGACTATACCGAAATAAACAGGCAACAGATTATCCGTTAATTTATTGTCGCCATAATACCCCTGGTCATTGTAAAATTTACTGTTAAATGCTTTTTTTAATTCCGAGGCCAATGCGGCATAACCCGCACTATCAGCTCCATTAACTGTAAGCGCGCTGTAACGGGTCATCATAGTAGCTAAGTGATAATAATAAGCTGTAGCAATTAATGCACTTGGATGTTTCTGATCGGCATTTACGCCCTTACCATCCTCAGCTGTTAAAGGAGGTGCACACCAATCACCATAGCTATCTTTTGTCATGATCCCTTCATTGTTCATATACCTGTCCTTCATATAACCCATCCATTTTTTAATAGCAGGATAGTTTGCAATCAGTATAGTAACGTCTCCTGTTTGCTTGTATAGCATATCAGATATCATAAGCAAAGTTGCAGGCCAGGTCACATTGTCGCTGTAATACCTCCAAAATGCCGGAGCAACATCAGGTATCGCGCCATCTTCTTTCTGGGCATAGCGAATATCATCCAACCATTTTTTATACATAGCAGTATTGTCGAATAAAAAGCTTTCACCGTAGGCACCTACAGTCCTGTCACCCAACCAAGGTTGGCGCTCATTACGCTGTGGACAATCAATTGGCATTCCCTTATAGTTGGAGGCAATGCCCCACCATGAATTTTTGAATATCTGATTGAGCAGACTATTGGAAGACTCGAAAGTCCCTACAGTTTTCATGTCATCATAAACCAGGCATCCCGTAAAATCATCTTTTTGAGGAATACCAGGATAACCATTCAATTCGACATAACGGAATCCCTGATAGGTAAATCTTGGCGCCCAGGTTTCGGTTCCCTCTCCCTTAAGTGTATAAGAATCTGTTGCTTTAGCATCTCGTAAATTTGTTCTGAATAGCTCCCCATTGGGTTCCAGCGACTCTGCAAACCTCAATGAAACAACAGTTCCTTTAGGCCCTTTAACATTAAACTTGACCCAACCTGCAAAGTTTTGACCAAAGTCTAAGATGTATTTACCATTCGGACGTTTGTTAACTGATATAGGTGCAATATTTTTCATCACCTTCATAGCTTCACTTAACTGGGCCTCATAAGTACCGCCAGGTTCCTGAACATATTCGGCCTGGAGCCATTTATTCTCGTTAAATCCAGGCTCGGTCCATCCTTTAAACTCTTTACGGGCATCGTATACCTCACCATCGTATTCATTATTGGCAAGAATTGGTCCATCAGCGGTACCTTTCCAGCTATCGTCCGTTTTGATTAGTACTGTAGAGCCATCGGTATATTTAATGACCACCTGCAAGAGTAATTTTGGGAACCCGAATGTTTTCACTTTATAAGCTTTGGCCTGACGCATGGCAAAAAAACGCCCGTTTCCCAAGATTACGCCTATAGCGTGCTTGCCCTGTTTCAACTGTTTAGTAACATCTAATGCATTGTACTTTATATTCTTTGTATAATCTGTAGGTGCAGGAGCCAAAACCTGATCGCCGATTTTTTTACCGTCAATATACATTTCATATAAGCCCATCCCCATAATGTAGGCAGTAGCAGATGCTACTGTTTTATCCGTTGAAAACTCTTTTCTGAAATAGCGAGCGGATAAACGATCCTCGTTTTCATTGTCCCAAGGAAAAAAGCGATCAAAACCTATCCATCTGGCTTCCCAATCTTTGTAATACAGCAACCCCATTAACCATGATGCAGGTTTGCTCCAACTCGTTTCACCTTTGTTCGTAGATACTTTAACTTTCCAGTAATATTTGTTTTTACTTTTTAATGCCGGCCCGGCATATTGGTTGTAAATCGATTCCGATGAATTTACCCTACCTGAGTTCCATATATCCGCATCATTCTCTGTGAGCTTATCTACCGATGAGGCCACCAGAATATGATAGGCTGTTTGTCTAACATCACGCTGAACTGAAGTGATTTCCCAGCTTAACCGTGGTTTAACCACGTCAATTCCCAAAGGATTTTGCAACAGCTCGCAACGTAGATTTTGCAGTGATATCTGGGCAAATGCCCCAGTAAAGCTGAGCATTAAAATAGCTGCAAGTAGGATATATCGTTTAAGCTTCATTCGGTTCAGGCTTTTTTCTATTCAATTTAAGCAATTAATTATTGGTCGAAAAATCAAAGTACAGCGTCATATCCAATGCCCGTGCAGGCTCTTTCTCAAAATCATAAAATACATGTTTCATCCCCATCGGACCTGTTGTTTCCGGCTTTTGAGTTTTAGTACCGATAGCCGAAATCCCATTCATGAAAGAAATATCACCATTAGGAAAAGTTGGCTGCATATTGTCATACTCTGTATCTTTTGATTTTTTAGGTGTAAATAACCTCAGAAAAATATCCTCCTGATCTGTCACGACTTTAAAAGATTGTTCCTTGCCGATTATTTTACACCAATACAAATTGGAATAATACCCTTTAAATTCCGGGTAGTTAAAGGGAACTTCACCCGTTGCAGAATCGTTGTAATCTTTATGCCATACACCAAACTGAGTGCCCTTCATGCGGTTCTTCCATACGCGGTATGGACCGTTCCCCATGTATTCAACCCCTTTAATTTCCTTTTCAGGATAAGAGAAGTTCATTCCCACAAAAGTGGTGAAATAGGCAGCAGGGAAATATTTGACCTGCATTTTTACCCATCCTGAAGGATAAATGGTCCATTCGAGCGTATTGTAACTTTCTTTTCTATTAAATTTAGAAGAGATGATGATGTTATTACCATCCTTACGGGAGGTAAAGTCTTTAAAGTTATTTACCCCTTCCTGAAGGATCGGTCCGTTGTTAAATGGAATAAGCCCCTTTGCATTGCCCACTTTCTCCAATAAACCCGTTGTTTTATTGATGGATAATCGGATGCCATTAGCCGTAATTTCAAAAGTTGTAGCTGATTGCACCACCTCTACTTTACCTGCTCCGGATTTAACTACCATTTTCTCCGCCTGTTGCGCAGGCATTACGATTGGATAACTCCAGGTAAACAGCTCACACTGATCCTTATCTTTCGCCGTTACATACAATACATCAAAGTTTCGCCAGTCGGCCGGCAAATCCAATTTCAACACCCCTTTTTCAAATGGTTTTACATCCGGTGCAACCGCATTACCGGCTTTATACTCCTCTTCTACCGCTATTTTGCCTAGTTTTTTTAATTTCCAGCTAAAGGTACACTGATTCAGATTGGTAAAAGCATACCTGTTTTCCAGGTTAAAGCGACCATCAAATGCCGGAGTAATCTCCCTATGCTCCATAAACACAGGGCTCCAAACTTCTTTAATGGTAAAAAAACTACCTTCCTTTTCGTGATATGGGCCAACAATTCCATCAGGTGCATGATTTCCATCGGTATCAATGATCCCGTTCTTATCTGTACGCACTACACCCTGATCTGCAAAATCCCATAGAAAACCACCCGCTGCCAGTGGATTATTCCACATTGCCTTCCAGTAATCTTCAAGTCCGGCTCCATGCCCACCATCAAACATTCCATGCAAAAACTCAGTTGGCATCACAATGTTGTGACCATGGTCGTAGTTCCCGATTCCGTAATTGTATTCCCTGTAATGCGTAGTTTCAAACCCACCGAAGACTTCCCAAGGATGGATGACAGGTCTTTTCTGAATATCCAATTGCTTAAATATCGGATCAAAATCACGGTTATGTCCGCCTTCATTTCCATTTGCCCAAAACACAATAGAAGGATGATTTTCATCATTTGCCATCATTTCTTTCAACAATTTAGTACCTGTAGGAGTATCATAATGCCCATGCCAACCTGCCAACTCATCCATCACAAACAAACCTAATGAATCACAAACATCCAAAAAATGTCCATCTGGTGGGTAATGCGACATCCTGACCGCATTCATGTTCATTTCTTTCATTAGCGATACATCAGCAATGCTAATGGCTTTACTGGTTGTTCTGCCCGATGCAGGGTAAAAAGAATGGCGGTTTACCCCCTTAAACTTCATCTTAACTCCATTCACATACACCCCATCTCTTTCTCTAACCTCTACAGTTCTAAAACCGATCTTTTTGGATAAAGTATGAACCGCTTTATTTTTCTGATATAAAGTAAATGTGGCCTTGTAGAGATTAGGGAACTCGGAAGACCATAATTTAGGAGAATTAAATGATCCATTGATTAATGCTGATCCATTTTTCACATTTCCTTCGAACGGCAAGCCATATTTTTTACCATCGGTAGTATACAACTGCACAGCTATCCTATCCGCATTACCGGCTATCTGAACTTCAGCTTTAAATTGTCCGTCTGCTTTTGCATCTATGGCTACCTTTTCTATATGCTGTAAAGGCAAAGCCTCCAGGTATACCGGTCTGAATATCCCACCAAACAACCAGAAATCCGCTTTTCTTTCTGCTTCGTTTACCGATTTATTGGCCGAATGTTTAGCAACCTTTACTTCCAGCAGATTGGCCGCTCCATATTTCAACAAGGTCGAAATATCATAACGGAACACATAAAAAGATCCCTGATGAATAGCTCCTGCCGATTTACCATTGATCTTTACTTCGGTATCGGTCATCGAACCTTCAAATACGATATTTATTTTTTTGCCTTTCCAACTTGCAGGGACTTTAAAGTTATATTTATATAAGCCTAGTTCTTTACCACGCAAGCTATCTTTAGAAAATCCATAATCATACTTACCAAAACCCTGTAATTCCCAACTGGATGGTACGGGTATGGTAGTCCATTTTCCTGAGTTCATTCCTGCCGTACAAAAGAAATCCCATTTTACAGTATCGTCGTTTCCGGTACCCGATAAATAGAGTTGCTCTGTCTGCTGAGCGCGAACAGAGCTGAATAGTGTCAGCAAAATAATAGAAAGGATCGGTGTAAGCTTCATGAATAAAGGATCTGGTTTTATATAGGTTTAAATTGTTTTGTTAATGGATTATCTGTTCGGAATGGCAAAGCCGGCAAACCGTCCTTGTTATACAAATTAGGTCGCATGGCTTCATTCCACCCGAAGCGCACTGTAGTTGGTTTCTCCAAGCCCCTTGCCGAAACAATAATCTTGTTTCCCTTGATTACAGCTTCGGCAGATACAAATTTTCCATCGGCACCTGCTACGGTAAAGCAATCTAAAGCTTTGCCATCGACACTTATCAGGCCATTACCGATATGATCAAAATCCAGTTCGATAGTTTCTCCTTTAAGGCTAACCGATTGATAAATGGGGCCTGAGTAGTTTATTTTTTCACCATAGTTATTGGCCAATGCCCAAAGGGCTAACCTGCGACCTATTTCCCATTTATAAGTGGGATGTAAATCATCAGGATAATCGTTTAAGTCGGTCGTGACCACCATTCCGGTATTAGGCACCCTTAGCAATTGTGCCTGTGCCTCCCAAAATTCAGGTTCTGTCTCTGCATCCAATACTACCTTGCCTTTAGTGGCCGCATAATTAAAAGGAGCAATTTGCACGTAATAAAATGGCAGCTCAGTTTCTTTACCGGATACACCTGAGGCGTTGCTCCATGCTGTTCTCCAGCTATTGATCAATGCTTTCATTTTATAGCTATAGCTGATGTTCTCTTTTAAGAAGCAATTAGTTTCGCCCTGATACCACAAAAACCCTCGCAAAGCGAAAGGTGTTAATGGTTCAATCATAGGCGTATAAAACTTGCCGGGGTCGTTCCCTACTTTCTGTCCTTTAAAATAATCGGTTTCCAAACTTTCTTTAGGCATCCATGGTTCAATCGGGCTACCACTTACCGCCGAAGAGATCACCCCTATCGGTATATGCAATTTATCGTATAAGGCCTTTGCAAAGAAATAACCTGCTGCTGAGAAGCTCTTTAAAGCTGAATCCCGGGCAATATTCCAGCTTTTATGGATAGAATCCGGTTTACTGAGTTCCTTCCGGTTAACTAAAAATATACGAATCAGTGAATTATTGGCCTTTTCGACTTCATCAACAGGATACCCAAGCTCTTCTTTTAAAGGCTTTTTTACTTTTGCGATCTTACGCATCGCATATTCCATGTTCGATTGTCCGGAACATAGCCAAACCTCTCCTACTAAAATGTTATCCAGTACAATAGTGTTTGTTCCTTTGATGGTCATTACAGCAGGAACTGCAGATGTTTGCAAAGGTGCTAAAACCACTTTCCATTTGCCATTTGCATCGGTTATAGTTTGCTTAAGCTGACCAGCAAAGCTTACTGAAACAGCCTCTCCAGTTGCACCAAAACCCCAAATATTTAAAGGTTTATGACGCTGTAAAACCATATTACTCGAAAGAATTTGAGGTAAAAGTATTTTTGCTTTAGCCTTCATTATCATTCCCAATAACAAAATCAACAGAAAATATCTTCTTAGGCCCATCATCTTTATATTAAAATGTCTCTGTTTTTAATGATTTGATATAATAGGTAGACTGAGGTAACGATGCTCCTGCATTTGGCAGATCGTAAGTTTGATCAGCTGGAGTATCTACATTCGGAAAATGACGTATGTCACCTGTACGGAATACCACACGGCTTACTTCCGCAACCGGTACAAAAGCCAAACTGGTTAACACATCCTTTCCATTTACAGTAACGGTATAAAAACGGTCAGCCGTATTCAATTTCACTTTGATATCATAATTTTCTCCCGCCTTATATTTCATAAAATTCTTGTAACGCGCACCTGCTTTTGCACTCAAAGTACCTGTTGAATCGAAAGTAAGGCGTACTGAAGCTGTACCTTTCGTATCCTGTAATTCAATTTCAAGCAAGCCCTTATCATCTTGCATTGGCGTAACACTGAAGGATGCCACTATTTTTTTAGAAGAAGGAAACAAGCGCTCTGCTTTTGCATAATCAAAAGGATCTTTATCAGCCAAAACCAAAGCCTTTGTGTTTCCTGCTACCGTTGCTATTTTTACAGGTGCCCAAAGAGGACTATATATATTCCAAAATTCCAACTCTTTACCTGCAGGCATCGTATTAAAAACCTCGTTTACATGCTGATCTGCCTTATCTTTAACTGGGACTGGGATTGATGACACCCAAATATCCTCCTTGTTCATACTGTAGGTTACCCACATCTTTCCTTCAGGCGGCACACCATTACCTTCAATAATTCCACGCACATATTGTGGTCCATATGATTTATAATTACCTCCATACCGCATTGGGGCAATCTCCCCATTTACCAATAGCAAATTGGTATATTCTAAACCATTTTTACTGGTCGAAATCGCTAATGGCCAACGGTATTCCGACGGATTATATACTGTTGCATAACTACCATCTGATGTTTTTTGTCCCCATATTTTGGCATTACTGTTCACAAAACCAGGTGCACGAAAGGCATTTTCCGGCCAGCTTTTTCCATTATCCTTACTGATCGCTGTAAGTGCATTTTTCCATAAACCCACGACTCTGCCATCCGGCAAGTGGTAATAACTGAAAGCTTTATATTGTTTCTTTAAGGTGATGAGTGGATCATTCCTATCGGACTCTTCATTCCATTGCTGTGTAATCAATTTATTAGCCAGCAATTCATTACAGGCTGCTACAAACTTTTTGTTCTTGCTTGAAGTATAATATGGATAGGAAGTATTTTTGGCAGAATATCCTGGATTATAATGGACAAAATAAATCGGTCCATATTTACCATCAGGTAATATCTCCCTTACTGCTCTTCCAATTCCCTTACCATCATTCGGATCATCCTTTGCATCAAAGCTGATCCCGTAAAAACCTAAAACCAGAAAAGTATTGTTTTTAGCGACATAAAAGCCCATCCGCTGGTGCATTACCGCATCTAGGTCCTTCGCCACACCTTGATGACCTTCTTTTGTAGTTCCATCAGGAATACGGTAAACCGGGAAAATCACATCAGGCTTAGTCCAGCTATAACCATCTTTCGAAGATTGCAGTAAGGTTTGTCCTGGGGGGATACTCTCCCCCACCTTATCACTTAAATATTCAACATAAAATGTATTGTTCCAGTAGGCTAACATTGGTGCATGGTTATAAGTCCAGCCAAAACCCTCCGAAAGCTCAGGATGTTCCCGGTTTGCCCGGAAGGTCTGAATGCTATGAACCCCCATTACAGGCACAAGCTGACCGTGGTGATAATCGGCATTAACCAGCGTTTTGCCAATATAACGCACGGTATCCTGTGCTTGTACAGTTTGTACAGATATAAAAATCGCTGAGGCTATCCAAATTTTGTTATATATCTTCATTATTGTTATTTCAAACGCTTAATCACTTTCTTATTTACAGGCACTATCGTCCCATGTTTATGCCCTTTTGGGATTACCGTTTCGGCAGAAACATCCTTAAAACTTTTAAAATCACTGGTTTTCATGGCTGCATACCTTTTCTCGCCATAGGCATCATAGTAAATCAACCAGTCTTTTTCTATCTTAACCGCTGTTGGACCTTCTGTAAGTTTACCACTAAATGCTTCCGAAATACCAGTATATGGCCCATAAGCATCCTTACTGAAAGCTACCTTTAAATTCCTGTTTGGTCTTGTATTGTCTTTCAATACCAACACATAATCTTCAGCTGCTTTCTTTACAATCACAGCATCAATTACACTAAATCCCGGGTCAAGGAATAACTTAGCCTCGCTAAAGGTTTTAAAATCTTTAGTGGTAATCGCATACATCCTGTGGTTGTTTTCCTCCTCTTCTATTCCTTTTTCAAAGCGATAAGGTATAGTAGAAGCCCAAATGATAATATACTCTTTTTTAATCTCGTCATAAAACAATTCCGGAGCCCATACATTTACTGTTGTCGGCTCATTTTGCAATACAGGAATGAATTGCTGTTCCGACCAATGGATTAAATCTTTAGAACTTGCATAACCAAAGCCTCTTTCGCCTTTCCAACCACAAGTCCATACCAAATGAAAAAGACCATCAGGTCCCTGTATCATCGAAGGGTCGCGCATGATCTTTTGCTTACCGATCTCCGGTTTCAGGAAAATCTTATTCAGATCTTGCCACTTATAGCCATCGTAGCTATACAGCATACGTAGACCTTCATTTGCAGGCTCATGAAAGGAGGTAAACAAATAGCCCTTTTTAGAACAAGAGCTAAATGCCACCGCCAAACCAAATAGCAAAAACAAACGATATGTACGCTTCATTCCATTCATCATTATATTTTATCTACAATCAATACCCAATCGTTACCATTCTTTTCTTCTCCCGGAGGATCAAATTGATGGGTTCCTTTATTTTCAATATTGCCGATAAGCGTAGTTTTCCCATCACGGGGATTAAACCATGACGCTTTTACCTGATCACCGGAAAGTACGCCCATCTTCAATGGAATGTTTCTACCAGTATAGGTGTATACGAAAATGTAGTCTTTGCCACGGGTTGCCATCAATCTGTTGTATTTTTCACCGTCACCACCTGCAGCTCCAACAATTAATGATTGATCGGGCACCCTATCAAAGTAAGAATTTCGGGACAACATCAGGTCTTTCAAATGCACCATTTGTCCCGCCCCCGGATCATTCAATGCTTCCTGCCATGGTCTTGTTGCACCATAAGCAGGATCTTTCTTTTCCGGATTATACATCTGCATTACCGAGTTATCACCATAACTATAACCCAATGCACCAGCAAAAACAGACCAGTAGCCATATCTCCTTACATCTGCATCGCTCCATTTTGGCTGCGAGAAATCATGTAAGCCTTGTGGTATATCTTCGTAAGAAGGCTCCCCATCAATTGTTGGTTTAACAGGTTTTAGGTTGTAATCTTTTTCAATATACTTCCAGTTGTCCTCGCCATAATGCCATTTTTCTTTGGCTAAGGTATCCTGATCATAACGTCGATGACCAGATTGTACCATATTAAAATCTAACCAATTCGCATCCTGAAACCACTCCGAAGAGCCAGTTCTCCCTCTAGGGTGAAAAGTAATCAAGTGATTTGGATCATTGGCCCGCAATGTGCTGCCAATCATTTCCCAAACTTTCCCTCCTTCGTCTCCTCTGATATCACCACCATTTAACCATATGATGTTACGCTTATCTTTGTATCTTTTGGCTAAAAACTCTGCATATATTTTTGCCTGTTCCGGTGTTACTTTCTTGTTCTTCACATTGCTTCCCCAAACAGGAACCATTGCCAGATAAATGCCTTTTTCTTTCGCCTTACCAATCACATAATCAATATGATCCCAGAAATCATACTGTGTGGAATCGGCAAAAGAGCTGCCTTCGGTAACTTTTGGTTTAGAGATATCGCCATTTACCAATGAAGAATCACCATAAATATTTACAGATGGAACGGTATGCAATACCATCACCTGCACTACATTAAACCCTTTTTGTTTACGGTCTTCCAGATATTGATCTGCCTGTTCTCGGGTTAGCTTATTAAACAAAAGCCATCCTGTATCACCCAGCCAAAAGAATGGCTTACCCTCTTCCGTAAAATACCTGCCATTCTCCGAAACCTGTAAACCTTTAACCCCCACAGGTTTCTTGTTAGAAGCGCAACCAAACAACGCTAATGAAATAATGGCAAATAAGACTATCCTTTTATACATTATATATTAATATTTTAAATTTTGTTGACGAAAACCACCTCGTCTCCTGATGAAAGTTTCTTTAATTCAATTACTGATCCTCCTTTGACCTTTTCCTCACTCATTACTACACCATTACGAGTATTGATGCGTTTTACAGCGTAATTACCTGCCGTATTGCTTAAATCGACCTTTAATGGGGCGGCAGAACTGTTGTAGAATACATAAGCTTTACCCGGATTTATCAAAGCATACTGACCGGCTGGTTTTCCAGCGAGTGCAACAGGTTTCATTCCGGCAGTTGCTGAAAGCAAAGCATTATTAAAACCCGGAATGTTTGATAATGAACCTCCAGCCATAAAAATAGCCCATCCAAAAGAATCATAGCTATCACCTGAGTATATAACTGCTTTTTCAGGATACCGCAAACGGTATTCTGATACTGCACGGTATACCTGTTCAAATGATGTTTTTTTAGGCCTTAATAAACGTGCGTGTTGGCGTGGGGCCAGATTTTGTCCACCTTCTGGTGCATAGGCTGTACCATCTGCCTGATAATGCCAGTAACGAATATCGATCAAATCAACTACAGCTGCTCTGTCTTTATCAGCCAGAATTGCATCCTGCACATCCTTAGTGGTACTTAAGCCAATTATAGGATGCTTACCAGTTTCTTTTTCCCATTCCTTGATGGTGTCGATCCAAAACTGTACAAAGTGCAAAGGCCCTGTAAATTCTGCTCCAATCAACTGGATCACGCCATTATTATCCTTAAAATTATCCAAACATTTACGGATATAAGCACGGTGTAATGCACGACGAGTTGAATTGGTCACATCGTAATACTGTTCGGCCATAAACACACGTTTGTCACCTGCATAAGGAACCGGTTCCGGAAAACCTGTACTATTGATGTTATTGGCAGTACGCCACGGATAATCTGCATAATGTGCTCCCGCCTCTATAATGTTGTGCTGAAAATAGTTTTGGTGGATCAATACCAGACCTTTTTGATCAGCAAGATCAGCAAACCGCTTAAGCCTCTCCCAATACCATAAGTTATATTTGGTAAGATCGTATTTACTTAAACCATCCCAGGCTTTATCTTGCCCGCTTCTGGCAAATGGCAATTCATAAAAAGGTGTCCATACCTCGCCGTCCATTCTTCTGATACGCTCATGATCATCACGACGGCGATCATACCACAAACCATAATTATGATCTAAAATCTTTACTGTTCCATTTTGCATGGAATCAGTGGTTTCGTCAAGGTCGTCCGTTAAGCCTTTTCCTGAACGTCCCGGAACAAAACGGGTAATGTGTGGCTTAGTACTTTTCAAGCCATAAGGCCTTGCACTTCCATTCCACCATTGTACATCCTGCCTATCCCCGGTTACTACCGTGTTACCACGTACCAACCAACCATTGTTCAGTAACATTGTTGCTGCCGAGGGAGATTGTACAGGCTTTTCAACGCCAATTTTGTCTATACTTTTAGCCGAACCGGCATCAGTATTAATTTTTTGTCTTTGCGCCGCCTGATCTATATATTCTATAAGCGTCATTGCCGGTTTAACTGACAATTTTGTCAATTTCATTGCTACGTCTACTGGAGGACTACTCGAAGCATCTGTCTCGACAGGCATAACAAAGGCGCGCGCATCTACTTGCGAACCTAATCTGTCCTTTAATTGTGCATAATATAAACTACGTGGCTGGATCTGCTCGTTAGACATATCCCAATATCCATCTCCTGCAAACTGTGCCCAGGTACCAAAAGCCCAGTTTTGGGCTGTCGGTGGCTGATAGCAATCTACCCTTGCCGCTGTGCACTGCCAAAAAACACTATTTGCCGCAGCCCAACCCGCACCTTGTCCATCCTGACCGCGGTTCATAAAACTCAATGCTTGTCCGTCAATATTGACCACATCAAACAAGACTCCTGATGCCCAACTGTCAATTGCTCCACTAAAGCTAAATGGCAAATATGCTTGACACTGAACAAAAGCGTTGGGCCCCGGAGCGCAATAACCTACACCGAAATCATGATAACCATATTCCGAATATAACCTTTGAAATAACGTTTGTCCGCCGGTAGTTAAAAAGGTATATCTACGTTCACCTCCTATTTCCGAAACAGGAACAAAGGATTTACAATCTTCGACTGTTATTCTTTTAGCCGTTTCCTGTACAGTAACTACCGAACCTGCGAAATGCTCAAATGTTACCTGACGAACCCATCCATCTTCAATATTTTCCAGTGAAATCCCTGTCCAACGGTGATATTCATCCTTAGAATTTTTAGCATCAAAGGCAGATTGGAGCCTCATATTTTCTGCGCCAGAACAGGAAATCCTACCCGTCCATGTATATTTTGATACTGTAGCCTCACCATACGATACATCAAGTGCTGTAGTTAAGGGGGCATCAAGTGTAAGTTCGTTGCCATTTACCACAACAACTTTTCTATCCCAATAAATATCACGCTGACCTGGTTTCCATCCTAATGAGGTAATTCCTCCTCCAAAATGATCTGTACCAATGGCATCTATCCAATTCTTTGTGGATGCGCGTTGTACAATCACTCTATCTCCTGATTTAAATGCGGCTCCATTACCAACTGTAATTTTCATGGCATTTACCGGAACATATTTATCGGTAATGGTTACCGCTTTTTCTTTAACAAGATTACTCTGACCTGCTATGCGTAACACACCTAGTCTATCTAACCCGGTTGCATACAATATAGTTCCGTTTTTATCCATTCCACTACCTCGAAGCACTACACCCGATGCATTGATCTTTAAGGTACCTGCAATTTCATATTTTCCCTTCTCCAGTAATACTGCTCCTCTTAAACCATCCTGACCTAAAGGTAAAGTGGCCACGTAGTTTAAAGCCGATTGGATCCTTAAAGTCGCATCACCAGCTTTTGCAGGAACAGTAACTTTAACCACCGCATCAGGAATAGCCTGTTCGCCGGCCATATATCCACAGTAAGAAAAATCGGGAATACGGTTGCCTTTTTCATCAGGGGTATAATTCAATTTGCCATCCTTACCTTTAAATACGGGTTTAGCCGGCTCTTCAACTTTTACTTTTTGCGCAGCGGCAGATAAGCCCAAAAACAGGCTCAATGTAAACCAGCATAACCGACTATAGGATTTTGTACTAATGTATTTCACAATAAGCTGTTTTTACAAGTTGCAGTTTGATCTACATTAGAACCCCTTCTATACAACCTGGATTTATATTTGTATTACAAAATTAGAAGATAACGCCTGCTCATTTTATAGCATTTTCCCTATATATTATATGATCTTGCCAAATCTGTTCAGGCACTTTAATCTCTTATGGTTTTACATTTTTAACATCAACCAAACTGTTCAGGTAATTTTCAATGTTCGTATAACCGTTTTTGAATTTATATTTCACCGCATCTGATGGATCATTAGGATTTAAACCATTTTTAATTTCCCATGCATCTGGCATTCCGTCATTATCCGAATCTTTATATGGAGTCCCCTTGTATACTGGATAACCGCCTACCTGACTAATGTCTGAAATAATCCCTTTCTTATAAGAATCATCCGGTAATCTTCTTTTGATAAACTGCCCTCCAACTCCCGGCTTTGCCTGATCACTGTATTTAACCACACCTGTTCTTACCTGCTCTACAACACGAATATCCACAGGATCACGCTTTGGTAATGTTGCACCTGCATTGTTCAAAACATAAGTATAGGCATCTTTTGCACTGATTGTAGTTACATGTGCCATTGGCAAAGGTTTATCTGTACGGATAGAGTCCAGCAATTTTTGATTATTTGTTGCATCTGCCGGCTGTATGCCACCTGCCCAATTGTCTTTCGTTACTTTTTCATTTCCTTCTACTATATTTCCGACAACATAAGCTCTTCCAAATAGATGCGCATACCTTTTATCACGTCCAGATTCCGGCTTTAAGATCCTATAGGAAATTGGCTGACCTGCAGGAGTAACTGGTCCTGGTTTATAATAATTATTGATAAAACTAAAAAACGAATTGTTGTCACCTCCATCAGCACTTCTGTTCCACCAGTTAAAAATAACATTATTTACAAAACCGAAGTCGCCATACATACCTACTGAAGGACTTCTGCTGATATTCGATGCCCATAAATTTCTCATAAATGTGCTGTTTAAACCACCAATCGTACTTCCAAAAGAATGGTTATAAGTATCTAATGCTTCAGAGAATATTGAGTTTTGTATGGTCACATTTACCGTTGGTAGTTTTTCAGGTTTAGCTCCCTCTGTCTTATAAACATGTCTGTAAATAGACATATTTTCATCTAGTCCCCAGCTGGCTGACACATGGTCGATCATAATGTTACCTATTGGATTTCCTCCCAAGGCATCATCTCTACGGGTTACATCTGTAGCGCCGCGACGGAAACGCATATAACGAATTACGACGTCATGCGTATCTATCCACACAGACTCTCCTGCTATACATATCCCATCACCCGGAGCCGATTGTCCGGCAATAGTAACATATGGCGCACGAATACTAACCGGGCTTTTTAATTTTATAATTCCGGCAACGTTAAAGACGATTATACGGGCACCTCCCTCTTCGCAGGCGGCACGAAATGATCCTGGTCCGCTATCTGACAGATTTGTGACCACAATCACCCTACCTCCACGACCACCATAAGTAAACGCGCCACCACCTTCAGCTCCTGGAAAAGCGGGAATATTAGCCTGCAAAAGATCTGAAGGTTTTGATGCATTTGGAACATAAGGTTTGCCATTTTTGGCTTCTTGCTGAACAATCTTAAAGGCTTTTTCCCATGCCAGATCAGATAATTTATCGTTTTTTGCCTGAACAGCATCTGACGAGTCCTGCATTGCATGTGGAATGGTTGGATATTGTGCCACTGCATGTTGAGTACCTAATAGAGCGCCAAAAAGCAGTATGTTATTGAGTTTCATATTTTATGAAGTGATTTATTGAAAGCTAAGTGAAAAAGTATGATCGAAGTGATCATACCTTTTCACTTAGCTTATATTAAAGATGATTAATAACCGTTTGTTCCAAACTCAGCTGAGTTGGTAATTGCATCTAACAATGATTGCGGAATAGGGCGGACTTTATTTTTATTGTCATTAAAATTTACCCCAACAACAGGATTTGTTGCTTGCAAATAAGCCTTGGTCAAATTTCCTGTGCGTTTCAAGTCATACCAACGCCAGTGCTCACCTGTCAACTCCCTTCCTCTTTCTTTTAAAATATAATTCACAGTCATATCTGAAGGCAGTACAACCATAGCTGTTTCACGTGTAGTCAATGCAGCTCTTTTTCTAATTACATTTACATATTGTGCTGCTTTATTCTGGTCATTATTGTATAATAAAGCGGCTTCTGCAGCAACCAGATAAATATCACCTAAGCGAATGATAGGAATATCGCCCATCCAGTACTGATTGGAATAATCATACATTTTGCTAGAGAACTTTTTCATTGCAGGGAACATATTGGTCAGATCTACATCTGGTGCTTGTATGGATGAAGCAAGTTTATAATTACCTGTTGCAGCATCAAAAATATCACTTGGATCTGCTACCAGCATAGGCATCTTCTTTTTCGTTGCGGCATCGATTGTCCAGTTAGGTGTAAACACTGCTAATCCAGCATCATTGGCCATATTCTTTTCTTCTTCCAGCTGCTGTGCACCAAATAACCCAGTATACGCAGCTGTAGTTCCCAATATGGTTTTTCCAACTATAGAAGCGTCTTTTCCATAGGTTGTTGCCAATGACTGAATAATCACCTTATCAGTGTTTGCATAAAATTTATAAGTAAATGTTTGAGCAAAACGGGTATCAGGTGTAGTTTCACTAGGTTCAAAAATACTGGTTAGCAAATATTTACTTGGCTTAAAATATTTTGCATTTGAACGTCCATAAAGAATACTGGTCTCTCTGGCTCCCCACTCCGCGCCGCGGCCACCAAGATCCGGCAAATAGTACTGGCGGGTACGTCCTCTATTAAAGTTTTCAGGATTTAGTCCTGCTGTAGCATCAACTGCCTGTAAGAATAAAAATTCGGGATTATTTTTATTATTCGCACCATCCCACAATTTAGCGAAACCTGATTTCTGAGCGTCACTTAAATATAAAGAACACTTATATTTTGCAGGATTATTAATCAATTCTTCTGCAGTTTCAAGAGCCAATTTTGCATACTGATCTTTTTCACCAAGCCTTGTTCTTTGCAGATAAGCTTTGGCCAATAACGCATAGGCTGCTTTTCTGGTTACACGACCTCTTAACGTTTGATCAATGGGTAAGTTATCACATGCAAATTTAAGATCTGAAAAAATTAAATCATAAAACTCCTTTTCAGTGCTGCGCTTAGGTTCTGTATCTACACCACTAATTGCTGCAGATTTTGTTTGCAACACCACACCACCAAATTGCTCGACCAGATTAAAGTTGGCATAGGCCCTGATAAAATAGGCTTCAGCTATCTTGGCATTTAATTCCTGCTGAGTAGCATATCCCTTTACATCTTTGGCATAATAAATAGCAGTATTACAAAAGTTAATCATTGAATACAAACCATTCCAAATTACTTTTAATGTGCCACTAGCCGTTGTTAACGAGTTGTCATATAAGCAAAGGCCAATCTCACTAGTACCATAGTTGACCCAACTATCTGTACCCGCTTCTGTGGGGCCAATAAAATCAACTTTTCCGTGAAAAAAGTAAAGATCAGTATAGCAACCATTAATTAATCCTTCAAAGCCCGCTTTTTCTCCATAAGCAGTCTCTAAGGACACTGTACTTGGATTATATTCATCTAACTTGGTGCAAGACGACAATACTCCTGATGAGATAAATAATCCGGCAAACAAAATTCTATATATCGTTTTCATCTTCTTCAATTTTATTTTAATTAAAATGACATATTAATACCTAATACCAATTGTTTATACAATGGGAAAGAGTCTGAGCCTCCAGTTTCAGGATCTACATCTTTTAGCAAACTACTTTTTGCATAAATAAATGGATTATATGCTGTTCCATAAATTCTCATTCTTGAGATACCCAATTTGCTGCCAACATTTTTAGGAAGTGTATACCCTAATGTGACATTTTTAATTTTTACATACGAACCATCAACAATGGACAATGCTGACAAGTAGTTTGAGCTCATGGTTGATCCCGGCTGAGGAAAATCATTAGTTGGATTAGTTGGTGTCCAGTAATTATAGGATGCCGGCTGAGCAACAGCATTCCAATACCCTAAAATAGGAGCATTAATCGTCTGACCATACCTCATGTTTACAAAAACTGTTAAATCAAAGTTTTTGTAAACAAATGTATTCTGCAAGCCTAAGGTCCAATCTGGATTCCTATGGCCCAAAATCATTTTATCTTTTGCTGAATAAGTGTGTACTCCTTCATCAGAAACGCCATTAGCATCGTTTCTTGGAACCGTTGCCAGTTTGACATCTCCAGGTTTAGCACCATATTTTAAAGCCTCTGCTTCTTCACCCAATTGCCAAACACCAATTTTTTTGTAATCGTATGTTGTTTTTAATGGGTAACCAACAAACAAATTTTCAGAAATCAGTTGGTCTGCACTAACCGAATTTCCAAGATCAATACTTTTTAATTTTTCTTTTGCTTTTGTAAATGTTAATGCAGAACTCCACTGAAAATCTTTATTCACAATATTCCTGCTGTTTAATGTAAATTCTATGCCTTGGTTTTCTGTTTTAGCGATGTTTGAGACCTTGATATAAGAATTTTTAGCATCAAAACCACCAGAAGTAGTAGGCAGTGCTCTTTTATACAAAACACCATCGGTATGGGTATGATACCAATCTACACTAACATTTAGACGATCTTTGAGTAAAGAAAAATCCAAACCTAAATTGGTACTATACGATTTTTCCCAGGTCAGCTCGAAATTTCCCAATGCTTGCTTTAATACATAAATTGGCAATATTGAGGTTCCGCCGAGAGATAAATTTGAAGCAGCCGTTTTAGCCGAAACTTCGGTAATACTTTGGTAAGGATCAATACCATCATTTCCTGTTCCCCCATAACTCGCTCTTATTTTCAGATTACTTAGCCATGATTTTGTATCCTGCATAAAGTTCTCTTCACTAATTCTCCATCCAAGAGCAACAGAAGGAAATGCTGACCAATGTTTAAACAATTGAGATGCTCCATCCCAGCGATTAGAAGCAGTAAGTAGATATTTACCTTTATAACTATAATTTAACCTTGCCGCATATGACATTTTACTGATCTCTGAATATGATGTACCTCTTCCGGTAACATTTTTTCCGGCGCCCAAATTATAATAAAGATATTTATCATAGTCCAAACCATCTACGGATGTAGTTGAGCTCTCATTTTTTGTTGATTGCATTGAAGTTATACCTGTAACCGTAAAACTATGATCGTTTTCTAGAACAAAATTATAGGTAGCAAAATTCTCCCAAATATAACTGTATCCCAGTCCTGTTGAATAACTTGCTTCTTTATTTATCCTTGATTCTGAAGCCAGATTGTAGGATTTCTCATTTTGAAAAGTACCATTGCGAGAAGAAGATATGGATAAGCCTAAATTTGATCTTATCATAAGATTTTTAATGGGAGTAAATTCTGCGTAAGGATTCAATGCCAAATTAAGATTCTTAGTATTATTTACGAGCACCCCTGGAGCATAATTAGCAATTGGACTAACATAACCCGCAGTCTTATCTGTTTCAGTACCTAATGGGTAAAGTTTTACAGACCCGTCTTCATTATAAGCTTCGCCTACAGGAGGTACACCAAAGGCTTTATTAATGCGACTATTGGTTGCATCAATATTTTTACCATTAAATGTGGTTTGGATACCAGCTTTCAATAATTTATTGAATCTAACATCAACACCTGCCCTTACATTAAAGATTTGAGAAGCATCGCTTTTATAAATTCCCTTTTCACCAATGTAACCCAATGACATGTAGGCCTGTGTTTTTTCGGTGCCACCTCTTAAAGAAACATGGTGGTTTTGTTGTATCCCTGTTCTTAATGTTTCGTCAACCCAGTCTATCCATTGTCCGGCGTTAATTGCATCTCTTACATTAGCAGCAATATCTAAGTCAATTAAACTGTTAGCTTGTAGACCTTTTAGGGCAAAATACTTGTCTTTTAAATACTGTACCCAGGCATCATTCATTAGTGGCTTAGGAAATTTAGCAAATCCATTTACTCCATAATAGCTATCTACATCTATCTGCGTCTTTCCGTCAATTGCTTTTTTGGTAGTCACAATAATTACTCCATTCGCACCAGCAACACCATAAATTGCGGTTGAAGAAGCATCCTTCAAAACATCGATAGATTCAATATCGTTAGGATTTAACATAGTAATATTTCCAGGAATCCCATCAATAATGTACAAGGGGGTTGATGATCCATTAATTGATCTGTTTCCCCGCAACAGTATACTTGGACTAGCACCTGCCTTGCCGCTAGAGCGTTCAATATCTAAACCCGCTACTCTACCTTGCAGGGCTTCAATTGGATTACTGACCGGACTTAAGGCAATATCAGCTGCCTTTACACTAGAAACGGCACCTGTTAAATCCTTTTTCTTAACAGTACCATACCCAATAACTACTACTTCGTCCAGCCCTGAATTACCTTCTTCTAAGATAATATTAATTGTCGTTTTATTACCTGGACGAACTTCCTGAGTATTGAAGCCAATATAGCTAAAGACCAATATTTCATTCCCTATTGGTAGGGTTAACTTGTAAGCGCCATTTGCATCAGTACTTGTAACTGTGCCTGATCCCTTAATCCTTACGCTTACGCCTGGGATTGGTTTTCCTTTTGCATCTTTTACCGTACCATTGATTACAACCTGTGCAGTTTGTTTTCGATACGAAAGCAAATTTTCGATGGGTAAACTTGAGCTATTGGCTCCATAAGCTGTTGCCGATAAAACCAGTGATGCTAGCAAAGGCATACTTACCATCCTCGTTTTTTTACTTAAATAGTGGTGGGTTTGTAAAATTGGATTCATATTTTGGTTATTTTGGTTTCTAAAAAGTAATACGGAGAAGCGCATTTTTAAATAAATCGACTATGCCTGATTTTACATCAGACATAGTCGATTTATCTTCAATAATTATCCTTATGGTTTAACTGTCTTAATAGGAACAACACTATTTAAATAAACTTCGATATTAGAATATCCGCTCTTAGTGATTTTAGCTGCATCAGAAGCATCATTAGGATTTAATCCGTTTTTAATTTCATAACTATCTGGCATACCATCATTATCAGAATCCTTATAAGGCGTTCCTTTATATTCAGGATAACCACCTACCTGACTGATATCTGTAATGATACCCATTTTATAAGAATCTTTTGGCAATCTACGATGCTGAAAATCCGGTTTATCTGATAGTTTTACATCCTTCAGGTAGTCAATTTTACCTGTTCTTACTTGTTCAATTATACGCGTATCCACAGGATCACGTTTAGGTAAAGTTGCACCAACATTAGCCAATACATATTTATGTGCATCCATTGTTGGCAAAATGGTCATTTCTGCCATTGGGAATGGTTTTTTAACACGCATAGCAGCGAAGTATGGCTTTGCCTGATCGTAGGTCATCAGGCTACCTTTCTTATCTTCCAGCTGAATGCCACCATCCCAATTATCTTTAGTTACTTTTTCATTACCCTCAATGATATTTCCTTCAACATAAGCTCTTCCAAACACCACATAAGGCAATTTGCTTCGGCCAGATTCAGGTTTTAATATTCTATAGCTGATTGGATCTTTTAAAGAGGTTACCGGACCTGGTTTGTAATAATTGTTAATAATATTATACATAGCAGTATAATCGCCGCCATCTGTAGAGCGGTTGTTCCAGTTAAAAATCACATTATTGGCGAAATTAAAAATACCATTCCAGCCAATCGATGGATTACGAGCACCATTATCGGCCCAGAGGTTACGCATAAAACTGCAGTTTTCTCCACCAAGGGTACTTCCAAAAGCATGGTTCCAGGTATCCAAAGCCTCGGAGAAGATAGAGTTTTGGATGGTAATATTTACTGTAGCCAACTTAACTTCAGGTTTACCAGTACTGTCATTATACATATGGCGATATATAGACATATTTTCGTCAAGCCCCCAACTGGCTGAAACATGATCTATCATGATGTTGCCTACCGGATTTCCTCCGATTGCATCGTCTCTACGACCAACAAAAGTTTCTCCCCTTCTGAAACGCATAAAACGAACTATTACATCATGTGTATTTAACCAAACTGACTCTCCAGCTACACAAACACCATCACCAGGTGCGGTTTGACCTGCAATGGTAATATAAGGTGCACGAATAATTAAAGGTGTGTTAATCCGGATAATTCCAGATACATTAAATACTACGATTCTTGCGCCACCCTGTTCGCATGCATCACGCAAAGAACCCGGACCGCTATCATTTAAATTTGTAACCACAATTACGCGCCCCCCGCGACCACCAAAGCTATGTGCACCACCACCTTCTGCTCCTGGAAAAGCCAATAGTTCTGATTGTGGAAGATCCACCGGTCGGCCTGCCCATGGAATATAGGGTTTGCCTTCTTTTGCTTCTTTCTCTATGATAGGAAGTGCCTTTTGCCACGCAATATCTGATTGACGATAAGCTTCATTCATCATATCCTCTGATTTTTTTTTGATATCAGGAGGTATATTAGGGTATTGAGCAAAAGTTGAAAACGCTGCTACAACAAGTGTTGCAGAAAATACGAATTGCAAAAATCTAGTTTTCATCGATGTTTAGGCTAACAAATACCAAAAATTAAGCAATCATTTTTCAGATACAGGATCTAGTTGAAATATATAAAACGAGCTCATTTTTTGGTATTTCTGGTTTAATTCTTTTTTGGTTAGATTGTGTATTAGTCCAAAATTGCAACCTAAAAAACGCTATTTACTATAGCATTTTCTCAATATTTTGTACAATCTTATCACATTACTTTTTTATACGTCAAAATAACGGTTTATATTGCAAATCTGTTACATATTTTTGAAAATAATGGAAAGTTGAAAGAGCACAAATAATTTCATTATATTTAACCAAGGGTTAACGAGCCTCTATAACATTTTTATTAAACTAACTTTTGCAATACATACTCAGACTGCCTTCGTCTGTGTTTATTGATACTTTAAACAAAATACACCTACCAACTGTATAAAAGAAATGAAGAAAACAATAGTAATGATCTGGTTGATGCTCCTTCTTATTATAGTAGGCGCATTATTTTGGTATAATGAATGGGTATACCAGTTGCCGACACCGGTTCCTAAGAATTACAAAACAGTTAACATTGGAGAAGTAATTGAATTAAATAGCCAACTAAAAAAGTTAAATAATAATCCCCTTTTTCTTCACTTCTTTAACCCTGATTGCCCCTGCTCAAGATTTAACATTAAAAACTTTAAATCATTAGTCGCCCAATATAAGACTCAAGTGAATTTTATAGTGGTTGTCGTTAGTCATAAAACATTTACTGTTAATTCGATACAAAATAAATTCAATTTAGATATACCCATTTTGTTTGACAATTCTATAGCCAGCTCCTGTGGGGTTTATTCTACACCGCAAGCCGTACTTATAGATAAGGAACATAAACTATATTATAGGGGAAACTACAACAGAAGTCGCTATTGCACTGACGAAAAAACAAATTATGCAAAAATGGCTATAACAGGCCTATTAAATCAGCATACCAGACTAACTTTTAGTCAGTTTGCATTAAAAGCCTATGGTTGTCAATTGCCAGATTGCACTCAATAATAAAAATCGATTATGAATACAAATTTTAACCTCTCCAACAATCAGAGACCTACACTCCTGCTTGATGTAAAGGAAAGATCAGACAGGTTGATGAATTATTTTCTGGCCAGTTTTTTTTTAGTTGGATTAATACTCGCAGGATATTATGATACCTGGCTGATCGCATTTGGTGTTGGCGGAATTTCATTACTAGCCTATTATTCTGCTAAAATAGCTTTACCTAATTCTTCTCTGTACCAGTATACTTTAAGCACTGTTCTCGGCATTTTTATGGCTCAGTTTATTTACCAAATGCATGGGCTATTTGAGATGCATTTCTTTGCTTTTATTGGCAGTACCCTGCTCATTACTTACCAAAAGTGGAAGCTGCAGATTCCTATATTACTGGTGGTCATTCTACATCACACCATTTTCAGCTATCTGCAAAACATTGGCTTTACTGAAATCTATTTCAGTAAAATTGACTACATTGATCTACAAACCCTTATCATTCATTTTCTACTGGCCGGTGCAATATTCTTTATTTGCGGTTTGTGGGCTTATCAGTTAGAAAAATATAATAAGCTACGGAAACAACATGAGGTAGCGCTCGACAAATCGAATCAACAGCTAAGAAAATTTAATATGGAGCTCGGAAAAGCTCGAAAGGAGGCTGATCAGGCCAATCAGGCAAAGAGCATATTCCTTGCTACTATGAGCCATGAGATTCGTACTCCTATGAATGGAGTAATCGGAATGTCTGCCTTGCTGGGAGAAACTTCCTTAACAGAAGAACAGCGAATGTTTAACAAAACGATTGGCACCTGTGGCGAAACGTTGATCAATGTAATCAATGACATTCTTGATTTTTCAAAGATCGAATCCGGAAGCCTGGAGCTCGAAAAAGAGGTTTTTGATATTCGTCAATGTCTTGAAGATGTACTTGACATTTTTACCACCAAAGCGGCACAAATACACTTAAATCTAACTTATGAAATTTATGAGGATGTGCCCCTACTGATAATAGGAGATCATTTACGACTGCGTCAGGTTTTAACTAATCTGGTAGGCAACGCAATGAAATTTACTGAACATGGAGAGATTTGCGTACATGTCCACCTGGAAAAAAGAAGATCAGATGAACAAATAGAATTAAGATTTGATATACGGGATACTGGCATTGGCATACCAGAAGATAAGTTGAAGCGGCTTTTTAAGGCATTTTCACAAGTGGATTCCTCCACTACAAGAAAGTATGGAGGTACCGGACTTGGTCTGGCAATATCAGAAAAGCTGGTCAGTTTAATGGGAGGGCATATTTATGTAAGAAGTCAAATAGGTGTTGGTTCTACTTTTTCCTTTACAATCAGCACAGATCTTGCCCCATTGAAATCAACGTCTTATACTCATCTTCAAAAAGAAGAGACATTCCAAAATAAACTGTCGACTAATTTTTACCAGAAGTTTCCACACCATATACTCATTGCAGAAGATAACCAAATGAACCAATTAGTAATTGTTAATATTCTTCGCAAAATGGGCTATCAACCAGATCTGGTTAAAAACGGATTAGAGGCTATCGAAGCAGCTAAGCAAAAGGATTATGATATAATTTTGATGGATATACAAATGCCCATCATGGATGGTTTGGAGGCAACCCGGATTATTCGGAGGGCAGCTGGATCGCAACCTATCATTATTGCGCTGACAGCCAATGCGATGGCGGATGATGAAGAAAAATGTTTAAATGCTGGAATGAGTGATTATATCCGAAAACCCTTTAAACCTGAAGATCTAATGAATAAGCTTGAAAAATGGTACACTTTTAAAATAACAAAAGCTGCTGCCTCTCGGTAGCAGCCTTAAACACACAATAATTATCTTTTAGTTCTGCATCTTCACATCAACATTAAGAAAAACTCCTTTTTGCGAGTTATTAGTCGAAATAGAATTGACATAAAAAGCACCATACTTACCTTCAGGTGTAAGAAAATAGAACAAGCTTCCTGCAATAAGCCCTGTTGTAATAGCCTTTAAGGTTGGTTTTGCGCTTTTACCCGCTGTTATAATCTGATCGGCCGTTCTTAAAGCCAGAAATGCAGCAGATTGCCCTGTTTTTGGAGCTGCAAACAATGTCCCTTTCTTTGTCCAGGAACTAATATCATAAGCTGTGAAGGGCAGTGGAGTCGCACTTAAGGAATAGGCATTATATACATAACCGGAAAGCCTTCCATTAGTATCAAACGTAGGAGTTCTAAATAAGCCCAAATCAATATTAGCAGAACTAGCGGCCCCATTACTATAATTAAATAATTCGCCGGTAGTAAGTGCAAAATAACAATTCTTTACTTTCTCCAACGTGTCTGGTGCGTAAAGTTCTCTACCTGCCCAATATTTGTAATCAGATCTTACATCTATAGTTATGGTCTTGTTACCATCACCCAAATATATACCGGTGTTATCTAAAGCCCAGATGCGATAAGAGGTTTTCCCTACTCTGGTATTCATTTTAAGTTTGACTATTCCTGAATAACTTCTTCTTTGCGTATTATCGAGCATTATTTTAGAAGGGATTGCTGCAGATGTTTCAAAAATAGCAATTGCATACATATCTTTTTTAGCAGATTCGACAGTATATTCTAAATATACACTATCCCCAGCATTTACCTCCTTATAATCGGTTACTGCATAAGGACTATTTGAATGATAGGTAACCTTTACATCGCCAAACATATTAAAAATATTTGTAGTTTCCTTTTTGCAGGAACTGAGGAATAAGGCTGCAACTAAAGCATAGCCCAAATATTTGTTTAATCTTTTCATCATTGTTATTAGTTGTTTTGATTAAATAATTATTTACAATGGGTCGAATGTACCGCCATCCCATCCTATGGTCTGTTCCAATAATGGACTAGAATTCATAAAAGTAGAAGGTAGCGCATAGAAGTAGTAGGTTTCAGGAATGCTAAATCCGGTAACTCCAACTGTATTTATAGTAGATGTAAAGTACTTATCAAACGTAGCTTTATCATTTACATTAATTCCATCTCTAAATCTTGTTCCATTACTTGTTATAGCTTCCAGTTCTGTTTTTAAAGCTGTTGATTTAGTTGCCCAGGTTACAACTTGCATCTGCCCGCTTAAAAGATGGAAGCGACGAGTTCTTCTTAGATCGTAACCACGCTTACCTTCAAATGCAAACTCGACCATTCTCTCTCTCATAATCAAATCGCTCATTTCGGTTCTACTAGTTGCAAGATCAAGACCATAGTTTTTTGTGCCCTGGACTATCCCTGCTCTAATACGAATTTGCTTAACCAGATCTTTTGCTTCGGCTAGATTACCGATCTCATTAGCGCACTCCGCATAATTCATAATTACTTCTGCAAAGCGCAATTCTATCCAATCCATGC
The DNA here is from genome assembly GCA_029202485.1 of Candidatus Pedobacter colombiensis. Taxonomy (NCBI): domain Bacteria; kingdom Pseudomonadati; phylum Bacteroidota; class Sphingobacteriia; order Sphingobacteriales; family Sphingobacteriaceae; genus Pedobacter; species Candidatus Pedobacter colombiensis. The sequence continues at coordinate 3,068,706 of CP119313.1, forward strand.
CATTACCTCCAAAATCGTTAGAATAACTAACTGCACCTTTGGCTAAATCCGGATCTGCAAAACGTTTCATATAAAAGCTCTGAGGAGAAGACTCAGTAACATTTCCTGTATAGTTCCATTGTCTTCGGTTAGCTAACCCACTCAGTTTCCATGCACTACCATTATAAGCAATAGTCGCATCGAGTCTTGGATCCCGATTAACCCAAAACATAGAAGGATCGTAAGTAAAAGATGAAGCCTTGTCAATTGGTACACCATCTTTCATGCTATAAGCATTAACCATATTTAACGTAGGTAAAAATGCAGATGGAGAACCTCCTTCTTCAACAGGTCTCAACTTACCCTCTACCGCCTGGCCTCTTTTGGCTACTTTGTTGGAATACGATCTTACAATAATTGCCTCTGGATTGGCAGCTCCTTCTTTTAAGAAGATATCTGAATAGTTTGGCATTAAAGCATTGCCGCTTGCTTTACAAATATCATAGGCATCTTTGCACGCTAGATACGCGGTTTGCCATCTTTTAGCATCATAAGGGTGAGCAGGATCATTAGTTGGATTAAACTGCGGACTAGCCCAATACAATAATACCCTACCTTTTAAGGCTGCTACTGATGCACGTGTAAATTTCCCCCTTTCATTCGCATCATTCCAGGTAACTCCATTCAACAATACCATTGCTGAATCCAGATCATTAACAACAGCTTTAAAACATTCTGCAGCTTTTGCCCTTCCTTCTAATTTAATATTATCAGGATCTTGTGGTTCCAATACCAGCGGCACACCACCATATACGCGTGTAAGCTCAAAATAAGAAAGTGCTCTTAGTGCAAAGAACTGCCCTCTTAGCTTGTTTTTAGCATCCTGAGATAAAGTTCCTCCAGGGATTTCCTTTATTGCATTATTGCAGCGAGCAATATCAAAATACTTGTTATCACCTTTATTATTTCCCTGGTACTTCTGGGCAACAAATTTAACATCATTAGCGATCAAGGAACCATTAACCCCGATTGCTTTTCTCATGATGGCATCTGATGATGAGAAACGGTCCTCATCGCTGGCATATAATACGTTATTAGCAGCTAGTTCGTAAGGAAATTCTGGCATCACTACATCATAAGTACCATTTAGCAGAAACTGTATTGCACCTTCATTATCCCATATCCTGGAATCCATGCCGTTCCTGTCTTTCAGATCAAAAAAGTCTTTTTTACAGCCGGTAAATGCAGTCACTAAAGAAGCCAATGCCGCTATAGTTAATGCTTTTTTATATTGAAATTTCATTGTTCTGATTTTAAATTGTAAACATTATAAACTAACATTCAAGCCTAAAGAAACTGTTCTTAAAGTTGGATAATCATATATCGTTGAAGAATATGGGTCTTTATACTTTAATGGGTTGATGATTGTCCAAAGATTATTTCCGGTTAATACCAGTCTTGAATCTGCAATACCAATTCTACTTAGGATATTTTTTGGCATTTTGTAGGTTAATGTCATGCTATTGATCCTGATCATGGTACCACTTACAGCCCAAAAATCAGAATTCCAGCCTGCCCCTATACCCGCATCGTCAAATCTTGGAAATTTTGCATCTGGATTTTCCGGTGTCCAGTGGTCTTTCCAATAAGCAGGAACGTTTACAGTTTTACTTGCCGGTGCTTTTGATTTACTGTCATAAAACTCTTTTCCACCAAACCTGGTTACAAAATTAGTATTGAGGCTTAAAGTTTTATAAGATATTCCAACATTGAAACCTACACCAAAAGAATTGGTACTATTGAACATGGGTACCTGATCTTTCTCCGTTATTTTGCCGTCTCCATTTGTATCTTCATAATATAACCAACCAACCTGAGGCACTTTATTATTGATGGTATAGGTTGGATTTTCGTTCATGAAAGCATCTAATTGTGCTTGCGTCCTAAACATTCCTTTAGTAATCAGACCGTAGTTAGAGCTGTTGTATTTTTTTGTATCTGTTCCAAACTGATACTTCAAATCGGGATAAGTGATGTCCCATAGCTGGAATTGATTGTAGAACATTTTATCGATACGATTGTTAGCGAAACCAAACAATACATTCGTATTCACTCCCCAGTTTGCCCCGATTTTAGTGCGGTAACCTAAGCTAAATTCTGACCCCCAATTGGTACGCTCCTGATAATTCAACAACGGAGCTTCAAAACCTGCATACATAGGGAAATTTTCATTGTTTCCTTTGTCATACATATCATAAGAGAATCTATGATAAAACTCATAAGAGAAAGTGATCTTGTTATCCAACATTGCCATATCTACCCCCACGTTAAGTGTTCTAGCTTTTTCCCAACTGATATTTGGATTAGGTTTCATAGTAGGATTTATACCTCCCCCCAAGGTTTCATTATACAAGTAACCATTTGGATCTACTGTATAGCGGGCCTGCCATAATCTTGAACCTACCCTACTTTCACCTACCAACCCGTAATTGATCTTAAATTTTAAACGATCTACAAATTTGACATTGTCTTTAAAGAATTTCTCTTCACTTGCTGCCCATCCTAAACCCAGACTTGGGAAAAGCCCCCATCTGTGACCGGGTGCAAAATTTGAGGATGCATCCATACGAGCTATCCCCTCCAAGAAGTACTTTTTATCAAAATCATAGCTCAACCTACTGATATATGATCGCTGTACCGATTCAACAAAACTTCTTTCTTGTTTAGTAAAGGTACTTTGATCAAAACCCCAAAATTCGTCTACCCCAGGCAAAATTTGATTCCTCCAATAGACACTTAAGACCTCCGAATTATTTTCAGACTGATCAAAGGCGGCCATCACACTCAAATTATGTTTATCAATCTTTTTTTCATAGCTTAAGGAAGCAATAGCCTGGTAACTTGAGCTGAGGTTACTTCCGGAAAGTAGCTGTGTATTAGCAGCACCAACAGCTGTGGTGGTAGGCGCAGTGCTTTGTAACTGATCGGTAAAAAGTAAACCATTCTGACCGGTTTTTACAAAGTTGTAAACAGTATATGGAGGTACATACTGGCCGTTACTTCCACTTCTGTTATTCTTGCCGAATTGAATTCTTGCGCTTAAACCTGGTACAACTTTAGGTCTGTAGTCAATCGAAGCATTGATCGATAGTCCTTGTGATTTATTCCAAATTTTATTCCCGGAATTAACAACTGCCAATGGATTGGTATTATTATTATAGTTTACCGGCATCCCATTAATTTGTATGGGTACCCATTTTGGCGTAGTAATTAGTTGCTGAAAGAAGGCTTGATCATTTTCACCACCGTTTTTATAGGTATCACTTGTTTTTTTATTGAAATCTGCATTTAAAGTTACCTGAGCTGTAAGCCCTTCAAGAATTTTGGCATTCATTCCTGAACGGAACGCATATTTACTATATTTAATCCCTCCGTAATTTCCAGACTCATCATAGTAATTACCACCTGCAAAGAAAGTAATTGCATCAGAACCTCCAGAAATATTCATGGTGTGTCGATTTACAGCCGAAGTTCTCCATAGTTCATCAAACCATCCCTTTGTTGTACTGTTCTTTAATTGCTCCAGATCGGCATCTGAAAAAAAATCACCTGCAGGATTATTTCCAATACGGAAACCATCATTTAATAATAGCGCATGATCATAAGCAGATAGCATATCTATATTTGAGGCATTATCTGATACACCTCTAAATCCTGTATAGCTGATCTGAGGTTTACCTTTTTTACCTCTTTTTGTAGTGATTAATACCACTCCTTTGGCACCTGCAGCTCCATAAATCGCAGCAGAAGCATCTTTAAGAAAAGAAATATCCTCTACCATGGTAGGATCAAGATTATCGAAATCATCCCGGCTAACGGTAATTCCATCAATAACATACAATGGCTCATTGACTACCCCCCCACTTAGTTTGGCCTGGTCGGACACTGCCGAGTTCCGGATATTGATGGTTATAGATGCACCTGGTTTTCCTGAAACCGCATTTACACCTACCCCTGGTATCCTATTCCTTAACGCAGCAGCAATATTTGGCACCGGTAAATCCTCTATTTCCTCTGCTTTAATATTAGCAATGGAACCTAGTATTTCGGATTTCTTTTTAGTACCATATCCCACTACAATCACTTCATCAAGGTCCTTATTGTCAGAAGATAATTTTACATCTAATCTAAGTCTATTATTTAGTGCAATCGATTGTCTGACGAAGCCAATAAAAGAAAATACCAAGACATCAGTAGCAGGATCAGCTTGAATGGTATATTGCCCATCTGCATTAGTGCTCACATTACTGGGCTTACCTTTGATACTCACATTAACTCCGGGTATTGGCCCGCCGTCGCTGTTGTCTGTCACTTTACCTGTAATTTTCTTTATTTGTGCATACGAGGATGTACAAAAAAGCAGGGACAATAGAAGTATCCCTTTTAACGTTCGTAAAAGTTTGAAATTCATACTTAGTTTGTTGGTTTATGATTGGTTAATTGGTTGATCCAGGAGGATTAAACAGCGTGTTGACAGGTGCGGAATGGTATTACTAAAACTGTTGGTTATTCAGTTTTACTGCTTCGGAATGAGCTGTTAACCTGGTTCAAATTTCCTTTTGTAAAGTTTTTATCAAATGAATTTATTTAGTATTGTTAATTGCTTATTTAGGGATGTTTTCTAGTTATAAAAAACCCGTTACCGATAGTTACTTTAATCAGTAACGGGAGTTCTCTTCTAACCAAATTTATCTTGTTATTTCAACCATCTTGGATCACCTAATCCTGCAGCTTTGACGGTCGCATTTCCAACGGTAAAGTTAAACTTAACAACATCAGCGTACTGAGGGTCTAAAGTAGTTACGGCGTTACTTACTGTACCACCAGCCCATTCTGTCGAATAATTTCCAAAAACATTGTTATTTGTAAACTCAATCGTTGGATTCACACCGCTGGCCAGAGACCTGAACTTATTCGTAAGTATACATTTATTTATCTTCATCATAGTGTATCCAGTAACTTTTGCTACTCTGATATAAATAAATCTGCCCTGAGTACCATTAGTACCGTAACCACAAACATTATTAAATGTGCAGTTTTCAACCAAAATCGGCGGATTGCTAATTGGATAGGTCGTTGTTGCATCAATACGGAAAAAATCTCTGGCAAGATTATAAAATGTAGAATTGGTAATAGTCATACCACTTAATCCACCAGCCCTAAAATCAATGAAATCGCCACCGGTTGCACCGAAATCACGACAGACTGAATTATTCATTCTAAAGTTAACATTTGCCGCAGCCACCGCAGTTGCTGCTACATAAACCAGACCGGCGGTAGGGCCTGTTACTTCACAGTTCTCCACAACAATACTGCAAGCGCTGGTGAGACCGGTTGCTATAATTGCATAAGAAGATTTGCCAGCTATTTTTAATCCTGATAATGTTAAACTGGCTACATTACCTACAATATTAAATGCCTGAGAAGTAATTTCAGGAATATCTCCTCCCTGAACTGCCCTAATGGTTACTGCTTTTGTTATTTCTACCGTACCTAGTGTACTAAAGTCATATTTTGCTCCTCCAATGTTGATTATACCCCCAGCAGGTGCTGCTGCAACAGCTTCATGAAGCGTTTCATAGATTTCAGTACTGCCTTGAATAGTAATACTCATCTTTAAATCCACAGCATTAAATGTAAGTACTCCTTTTCTGTCTTCGCCAGCAAAAATTACTGCAGTATAATTACCTGCTGATTCTAAACCATCAATTAACAATGATTGAGAACTAATATTTTGTGTAGAAAGTTGAATAGTTCTTTCTGTCTTTTTCAGATTATCAAGAATTAATACAGAGGTCAAAGTGCCTGAACTTGGAGCATTCCATCTTAGTATAGCTGATGTAGCTGTTAGCTCTGATTTTAAAATTGTTTTTAAAATGCTCTCAGGCTTAATAGTAGCGGCCACAAAATTTGAATGCAAGATCAAATTACTTGATAAAGCTCTTACCCTAACATAAGCTTCAGAAAAATAACTCAGATTGGTAAAATCAACAGCAGTTGCTGTTGAGGCTAAAGTATCTGATTTGATAATAGTTGAAAAGTTTGCATCATATGCCACCTGCGCTAAAAAACCTACGTTCTCTTTTCCAGAATATTCCCAGGTAGCATGCAATGTAGTTTTAACTGCATTTAGCCTCATATTTTTAGGAGCATCAACATAATAGTTCATAACAGGACCTGGTGCTTTTTTACAGGCCGTAAATGCTGTTAGCAGCATAAGTGCAAGCAGCGTTTTATATGTATTGAATTTCATATCATTTATATTTGGTGTGATATTACCTATATATTAATTTAATGGGTTAAATGGACCACCCCAGGTATTATTTTGCTTCAACTTTGTATTGTTGTTCAATGCCCCATCCGGAATGGCGAAGAAATAATACTCAGGTTTCCAGTTAATATTGGCACCATCTTTAACCTGAGTCTCAAGCTCCATATAGTTAGTATAAATATCATCCAGATTGAGTGTATTCCTTGTGTTTTCAAGCTGATCAGAAGTAGGAATACCTGCGCCTATTTTCAGCCTCATTCTCAAACCAGTCCTTTTTTTACCGTTTAGCTCTGTTTCAAATTTTTTCCATCTACGCAAATCCCAGAAACGCTTACCTTCAAATGCAAGTTCTATTTTACGTTCGTATAAAATTGCATCGAATAATGCCGAACGTCCTAGTCCTTGCTGCAAACCATACATACCATCTGCTCCTGCATCAATACCAGCTCTTTTCCGCAATGCGATTAACCCCTGATAAGCTTCCTGATTTTGTGTTGTTTTGTTAATTCCACAAGCACTTTCTGCTAAATTCAATAGTACTTCTGCATATCTAAGCTCTATCCAATCCGTACCGGAATAAGGTAAAGCGTCTCTGGTTGCGGTCGGGCTAATGGCCTTTCTCAAATAAAAGCCCGTATTACTGCCATTCGGTTCAGTAGTTACATAGGTTACAACACCTTTGTCATCTATTTTATAACCTATATAAGTCCATAATCGATATGTTGCATCACCTAGTATGCTCCAGGTACATCCGTTGTAAGCAATGGTATTGTCAAATCTTGGATCTCTATTTTTGTAATAATGCTGTTCATCATAAGGATAAGTTGTAGATAACCCTGGCTTTTTGCCATCTTTCATTGGATAATCCTTTACGAAATCCCATGTAGGCGCATTAGAACCTCCGTTACCACTACTTAAATAGGTTGGTCGTGTTTGCAGGTCATATGTATTGCTTTTTCTTGAATTATCTCCACTTTTTGTATTATAACCAGTAATAATAACTGCCTCAGGATTATTTACTTCCTGAAACCATAGGTTAGCATAGGAAGAGTTTAATCCAAAACCATATATATCTAAAAGCTCCTTAGCCTTCACATTAGCATCATAGGCTACTTGCCATCTTTCCTGTAAATCATTTGGATTAAATTGTGGACTTGCATAAGTCAATAACACTCTACCTTTAAAAGCAGCTGCAGCTCCTTTTGTCATTCTTCCCCAGTCGTTAGTTGAAGGCCATTTACCTGGCAAATTTTGAATTCCAAAATCCAAATCGGCAATAATTTGCTGGATACATGCTGATGTTGGCTCTCTTGGCAGCATATTACCTTCTTTATTTGCTTCTCCTATTGGATCCATCGGTTCAAGTACAATAGGTACTCCACCATATAACCTAACCAAATCAAAATACCTAAAAGCCCGGAAAAACATCGCTTCCGCCAGCATTCTGTTTTTAGTTGCTTCTGGCATGCTACCATTTTTCACATCTCTGATAAATTCATTGATTTTTCTAATTTTACCCCAATTATTGGTATTGCTTAATCCTGTACCAAAATCAGCAACAGTAGTGGAAATTACCTGCCCCGAAAAAAACAACTGAGTTCCCTGTGCTTCATCAGAAAAAGTTCCATTTCCGCTAATGGCACCTCCAGTATTTCCATACCATGAAGGAAGATTTTGATCGTAGACAAAACTCAAGTTAAAAAATGCAAGTGTTGAATCGTTAAAAATCAAACCCCCATCCAATGATCCTAAATCTTTTTTATCAAGAACTTTCTGACAACTGCTTAAACCTAACAAAATGGCTGCAGTAAAAAATATGATTGTATTTAATTTCATAATTTTAAGTTTTAAAATCCAACATTTAAACCCAATGACCAGGTTTTTAATACTGGATATACATTAAATGAACCTGAATTAGTCTTGTAATCCTTAAACGGATTATATAATTCGAATGGATTTGTTGCAACAACAAAAGCTCTCAGGCTACTTATTCCAATACTCTTACTTATGTTTTGAGGTAATGTATAAGATAGATTTAAATTGGTAATCCTAACGGTAGTAGAACTCCTGAACCAAAACTCGGAAACACCTGTATAAGTTTGTGTATAGAATGGATTGGGATATTTGGCATTTGGAGTCTCTTCAGTCCAATGATCTGCCCAAAAAGCCGGCTTATTGAGCGTTGTTGTTGCCCTAGCCCTGGCATCACCTTCAACCACAGCTTGTCCGCCCCACGACATTCCTGAAGTTATCCCCAGACTCAAGGACTTATAAGTAACATTAAAATTGAAACCCAAACCATAATGGTTGTCGGCCTTTTTGGTTAAATAAGTCTGGTCATCTGCAGTAATCACACCATCCGGAGCAGTTAGATCTCCACTACCATTTCGCGGACCTGATACATCCTGATACCATATCATTCCCGGCTTTGGTATTTCACCAAAAAGCCTGTAATTTGGATTTATTGCCATAAAAGCATCTACCTCTTCTTGTGTCCTGAAAAGCCCTCCGTATTTATAACCATAAACACCCTGGTCACTCGAACGACCATTTGGATCCATCATAGTGCCTTTATTACCGGCACTTACGTCCTTTAATATATTCTTATCATCATACCATGATAAGAATGTATTAACCCGGTAAGACCAGTCTTTACCAATTCTATCGTTCCAACCAACACTAACTTCTGTACCAAAGGTATTGACTCTTGAATAATTTTCAGACGGCAATGCTTCACCTACTAGTAAAGACACTGAAGAAGTCAGTTGCGTTAACATATTTTTAAATTTATCCTTATAACCATCAATGGTAACAGATAACCTATCTCTTAGGAATCTGGTCTCAATACCTATACCCATTTTCACGGCATCATCCCATAGTACATTTCTGTTAGAAATACCATTTTGATTAAAAACCAATGTCCTGTCTGCATCTCCCCCAAACACTGCACTTCTTTGGGTTTGTTTTCTATAACGGTCATACCATTGAAACCCTCTGGTTCTATCACTGCCTGCAAATCCTAAAGTGGCTCTTATTTTTAGGAAATTCACGAAATTCACATTCTTTTTAAAGAAGTTTTCCTTGCTCACAATCCAACCGGCAGAAAAAGAGGGGAAATATCCCCAACGATTTTCGGGAGCAAAATTGGTCGAAGCGTCTGCCCTTACTGTTGTCTCAAACAAATATTTCTCGTCATAATTGTAACTAAATCTACTAATGTAAGATAAGTATCCTGCTTCCGATTCAGATTCGCTTTGCATTACCGAAGTGCCATAAAAATAATTCATATTATCCTCACCTCCCATAATAGGATCTTCTATATAGGTAGCAACTCCATCGGCATAAGACTCTCTTTGTTCCACCAAAGCCATTGCGGAAATATTGTGTTTTCCAAAAGATCTATTAAAATTAAATCCTCCGTTGATCTGATAATTTTTATCATATGTAGGATTAAAACGCAACATATATCCATTTTTCAGTGTCGTTTTGCTCGTTATGTTCCCGCCGTAAATGTGCTTATTACCTAACATTGAAAAATTGTAAACGTCATACGCAGTCCCATACTGTTTGCCAAAACTGTTATTATTTCGTTGATTGTATGTTGCCTTCGCTGACAAACCTTTAATAAAAGGTATTTCGTAATTGAGGTTAAGATTAACATTTAAACCAACATTTCTTGTTTTGGTATAATCCCCATTGTTTTGTACAGCAAAAAAATGAAAATTCTCCGTCGTTGCACTCGTGCTTCCTGTTATATTTACCGGATAGCCATTGATGTAAGGTGGAATAAATTGAGGGGTTTGCATCAATGCCAGAACATCCTTTTCAACATTTTCACCTCCTTGCTTTAACCAATAGGATTTGTTGTTATAAACATCCCCACTCAGCTGAACACCCAAATTAAGTCCGGTTGCTAGTTTGATATCAGTACTGGCTCTATAAGTCCACCTATCTGAATTTATGTTATCTAGATTTGCATCTTGTGCATTGTAAGTAACACTTGCAAAATAGGTCGCTTTATCAGCCCCACCAGTTACGTTTAAAGTATGCCGGTTAATGGTTGAGGCTTTCCAGGCCATATCTAACCAATCGTAATTGTAATTCTTGAAATAATTCAGTTCTTCATCGGTGTATCTTACCAGAGCTCCGTTCCAGTCAAAAGCAGGATTCTTAAACTTACCTTCGGTATAATTATAGGTATTTAAATACCTTGCCTGGTCATATCCACTCATCATTTTAGGTAATCTGGTTGCATCAGTTATACCGACAGAGCCACTATAACTAATTTTAGGAGCACCTATTTTTCCACGCTTTGTTTTAACCAGTACAGCACCCTGATTACCGTTAACACCATATATTGCAGCAGCGGCATCTTTTAAGACTGAAATACTCTCTATTTCACTCTGATCCAATAAGTTGAATTCTGCAGGCGTTTTAAAAACATCATCCACAATATAAATTGGTTCTGTATTTCCTCCGTCCTTAGAAAAAATACGGGGTTGACGAATGGTAATAGTGGCATTTTGACCAGGTCTGGATTGGCCGCCATTAACACTTACAGCAGCCAATTGCCCTCTTAAGGCCGCAGCTAAGCTTCCCACTGGTAAATCCTCAATTGCCTTCATATTAACATTTTCAATTGCATGCGTCGAGGAAATTTTCTTCTGCGAGCCATAACCAATAGAAACAATTTCAACTTCTTTAAGGGCCTCGTTATTAGGGACCAACTGAACATTTAAAGTCGTTTTTCCAGCCGGGTTAACAGTTTGGCGAGTAAAACCGATGTAGGAGAATACCAATGCATCAGTTTCTGGATTGGCCTGAATGGTATAAATTCCGTCTTCGTTGGTGCTCACATTACTGGGTTTACCTTTAATGCTCACATTTACGCCTGGTAATGGTCCTCCGTCGTTGGCATCGGTTACTTTACCTGTAATTTTCCTTACTTGCGCATACGATGAGGCGCAAAAAAGCAGGGATAATATTACTACCCCTTTTAACGTTCGTAAAAGTTTAAAGTTCATACTCGGTTTTGTTATATAAATGGTCAATTTATTATCTAAGGAATAAGCTCATTGTTAGGTAAACTTTTCCATTGGATAATTATAGTTTGGTTTATTTTAAAGATTGTTAATGGTTTGGTTTAATGTAAATTTTGAATCAAATTGAGTTGGTTTAAGTTTTAGTTTTATCATTATGAACAGAAGAACCCATTACCACTAATCAACTTAATCAGTAACGGGAACTCCTTCTAACCAAATGAGAGCGGATAGTATTATTGTTTAGTTCCCTTTTGCGCTTGCTTGTCTGCGCTTCTCCCACTCCTGTCCTTCTTTCTTTAAATCGTAACCTGCAGCTGAAAGATAATTGTTTATTCGACCTTTATATTTACCAAACCATGCGTGTTTTTTATCTGATGATTCTGCATCAATGGCATGCTCACGCGCTTCGGTAAGCCAGGTTAAAATTTGCTTCTTCTGCTCGTCGTTAAGTGTTAATATCTGTTCTTGGTAAGCCTTATAAGTAATGGTTAAAACATTATATGTCATCCCATTTTTTACCTGATCTACTTGCTCTGTACTTAAATTCGAGGACAATTTACTCAGGTATTTTTCATGTAGTTTAGCCAATTTAGCATCAGTTTTAGTAGAGACTTCTTTTATAGCCGCTTCTGTTGCTACTTTATCGCCACTATTTACTTCTTTAATTGATTTTAGATTTGCATCACGCTCTGTATAAATATCATTCAGATCACTATACTGATTACGAATAATATCCCTAACCTTTTCTTGTTTTGCAACATCATTGATGTTAAGTGCAGCAGCGATCTTATCAGCCCGCTGAGTGATCACCTTTAAATATGCCGTCTTTTCGTTCTCGGGAATTGCATTATTCTGCGCAAGTACACTGACCATACCGGAGAGCATTAAAGAAAATAAAAGGTAAACACGTTTCATAATTTATTAATTTGGTTAGTAATTTGTACTAAAATCCTTGTTAAGCTTTAAGATTTACATCTCCACAGAAATGCACCTTTATTCCTAATTCGTCCATTGCTGCCGCTTTTATGCGACATGCCTTGTGCGCCATGGTCTCATCTGTTGCATACACCACATGAATGTGGTTTGCCTTGTGCCTGCTCATTAACTGGTCTCTGCTCACTCCTTTTAAAACTGCATTCATAATCGGCCATTCTGGAGTAGTTTCATTCCATCGTCTGTAGGTTTCCTCTTCAGGTAAAGCAACCACCTCACCAACCCCCAAATCACAATGCAATTCGTTATTCATCACATATACCCGGCTCCAAACAATAGGGCCCGGTTTACTGATCCCTTTAAGTGTACCGCCACCTAAACGGAAATACATTGCCGGCTGCCTGTCGCTAGCCGCACCTTTATATCCATCAACAAAATGAGCAGCAGGCGCTGCCCCCGAGATCAGGAAAAGCCACACAAAATCATCAATTCCTTCGCCTTTATAATGTTCTCCCCAGCGAATGTCATGTAAAGTATTTTCCCCCGACATTCCGAGCTCTTTCCATAGATTATAGGTTAGAAAAGCATCAACCCCAGCACATTCATCCACTTCATTAAAATGTGGTAATGCTTTTCCAGCGTAAAGTTCTTTTCCCTTTTCCGAAAATACAGGTGGTCTGTCTTCGTTGTTTAACAGTCCCTCTACCAGGTCGCTCGCCACTGTAAGATCTCTCATACCCTGCTGATATTGTATCCCAATAGTATCGCAACCAAATTCGTTAGCTATACGAACCGCAGCGATATACATTTTACATTGATCAAGGGTTTGTACTCTAGTCAATTCTGTTTCCGGATTTGACCCCCAATTAAACTTCATGCCTTTATTCAATAGCCAATCTAAAATAGCTACAGCTTCTATATCTGTTACGCGCAACATAGCTGCGTAAAGAGCCGATTGGCTTAATCTTTCTTTAAAAAATCCTGTTGGGTGTAATAATTCATCCGGCACAATAGCATTGTACATGCCCATACAGCCCTCATCAAAAACCCCCATAATCACCTTTCTTGCTTTCAGTTTACGAGCAAAATTTCTTCCTTGCTCTTCTTCAACAAATGGAAGTTTATGGAGTTCCAGGCTTCTCACATGACTTAAGTCATAGCTGATTTTACCAGTAATCAACCATTCATTTAATCCATCAACAAAAAAATCATCCACAAACTGCTCAGACCATAAAGTACTGTAAGCCACACCGGCTTTAGTTAAACAGCCGTTTAAGTTTAACATACCTACCAGTCCTGGCCATTGACCGCTCCAGTTGGCAACCGTTAAAATTGGACCTTTGTGTGTAGTTAAACCTGCAAATACGTGATGTGAATATTGCCAAACACTTTCGGCAACAATTAGGGGTTGTTCTGGATCTATGTTTTGGAATATATCCATTCCCATTCTTTGGGAATCAATAAAGCCATGTTTCTTCGTTACATCGTAAGGATGAGCGCGTTTAACTGTCCAGCCAAGTTTAGTAATGGCTTTGGTCAGATCACACTCCATTTGAGATTGCGCTTCCCAGCAATTTTGATTTGCTGACAATCGTAAATCTCCGCTGGAAACTAGTAAAATTTCTTTATTTCCCCGTTGTTTCATAATTTATTACTGAACACATTCTTTATATAAAAAGAATGTGTCGGTTTATATTTTGGTTATCGCCTGTTGTGATTTATACAAAACTCAACAATAGCGCTTATCAATTACTGATAGTTATTAGCAAATTATTATAGGATATTATCATAAAAACTACTATATTTAGTCAATTTCTATACATGATTTGCTAAATCAACATTTTTAATAATTAAATATAAATATAATATTCAAATATAAAAATAAAAATGAAGCCTTATTTCCATAAAATCCCAAGTACGCTCCAAAGCTCCTTTAGTATCCGCCATGATATTAAACCTGACTTCGGAAATGTATGGCACTACCATCCGGAACTTGAACTTCACTATATTATTAAAGGCGAAGGTGTCCGTTTTATAGGCGACAACATCAGTAATTTCATACCTGGTGAAATGATCTTATTAGGAGAAAATCTACCGCATACCTGGCGCTGTAAGGATGAGTATTTCCAGGGTAATCCTGATCTGCATGTAGAAGCTATGGTGATCCAATTTTTACCGGATTGCCTGGGAAAATATTTGTTAAACTTACCGGAAGCCTACCTGATCCCAAAGCTATTTGAGAAGGCAAAAAGCGGAATGGTTATCAGTGGTAAAGCTAAGGATAAGCTGGCCGAACTGATGAAATCATCTATAGAGGCAACAAACCTGGACCGCATCATCATACTGTTAAGTATTTTAAAAACACTTGCCGAAACGGATGAATATGACACTATTGTAACGGGGAAAAATACTTTTTACCAATCCAATGAATCGGAAACGATCCGTATCAACAAAATATGCACATATACGATGACCAATTACAAAAACGACATTACGCTCGAAGAAATCGCTTCGTTAAGTAATCTGAGTATCACCTCGTTTTGCCGGTATTTTAAATTGATGACAAAAAAAACCTATTATGATTTTCTCATTGAAATTAGGGTTAGTCATGCCTGCCGCTTTTTAATTGAAGATAAACTCCCTACAGAAATGATCTGTTTTGATTGCGGCTTTAACAATGTATCTAATTTTTACAGGCATTTTAAAAAAGTAACAGGCATGACTCCAATGGATTATAAGCGAAAATATTTAAATGACTAAAGTACCTGGATGTTTAATTCATTTTTTAATGTGCTGTAATCGCTGTATAAACCTTCTATTTCTTTAACAATCTTACTGTCAAATATACCAACGTCCCTACGCGTAAAGGTGGAAATATTCAGCCCTCTTTTTTGTAAAAAGTACTTAGACACAACCGGATATACATTATGCATTACATCCATATTATCTATCAGAAATTGTTGTACTCTTAGCAATTCAATTTCCATTTTAGGGTCATTGTAATTATTGCATAGCCATACAATTAGTTCCGGAAAGTAATTCCCCTGAATACAAGACAAACCTGCTGAACCGGCTTTTAGAGAGTCTATCGCGTGTACCATGTAAGCATCATATAAACCAAACGCCTTATAATCCTTGGTTACATTCAGTTTGGCTTTTATCTGCTCCAGATCCAAACAAGTGTCTTTATGATAAATTACCCTTCCGCTGGCTACAAATTGCTTTAGCTGAGTTGCATTTAATATCCTTTTATAAGGAACTGGACATTCATAAAAACCAAGCGGAATTCCCGGTGTTTGTTCAAACAGCTCGAAAACACGCTGATCGAATATTTCATCAGCTTCCTGCTCTTCAGCCAGTAAGCTGGAAATCATAATCACAGCTTCAGTACCCAGATCATTTACTCTTTTAACAAAATCAGCTTGTTTACTGATTGCGCCCCCAAAAGTGCCTGTCGCCACTACAGGCACAGCTCCATTCGTCACTTTAATAACATGACTGATTACTTTTATGCGTTCTTCATCTGTTAACTCGAACATTTCGCTTGAAAGACAATTGGCAAATAATCCAGACGCACCGGCTTGTAAATACACTTCTGTAAGCTGCGTAAGTGCAGTATAATCTATCTCTCCATTGCTTAAAAAAGGCGTAAGCATGACCGGGATGAACCCTTTTCGTGAGTTTTCCATTTTATATTCTCTAATAAATTTTCTATAAAGTATTCTATATGACCGGCTTAAACCGGAAGGCTTCAATCAGCTGGTTTTAGGTTCTTATTCTTCAATCTTGTTAAAAATATCCCTGCCAGAAAGATGCTTAGGGTACCGATCACAATGATCATATTTTTATTTAGGGGATTCCTGAGAAACTCGTACTGCTCCGGCAAATGAGCAGAAAATGTCATCCAAATGATCACCACAATACCAATCATGGTAGCAATTAAGGCTTCGTGATTTTTTGTTTGTCTGCTTGCAATGCCCAGCAAAAACAGGCCTAACATCCCTGCAGCAAAAATACCCGACAGCTCCCACCATACATCAAGGATACTCTTTACGCCTATCATGGCAATCCCCGCTCCCATACCTAATAGTCCGAACACTACGGTTGCAATATGCAAGAGGGAGAGATTTTGCTTTTCGGTAATACCGGGTTTAAAATATCTTTTATAAATGTCGACAGTAAAAACAGTTGCTGATGAATTCATTCCTGAACTAATCGTACTCATAGCTGCAGATAATATGGCCGAAACAATCAGCCCAACTAAGCCTACAGGTATTTTGGTTACCATAAAATGCGGCATAATCTTGTCGCCATAATCTGCAGGCTGCAATGATTTCTCTATAGTCATAATCTCTGCGGCCGATGCGCTAAGCGGCAAACGCTCTAACGCTACCTGGTGTTTTATATTTTCAATCAGCTCCGGGTGAACGTCATAATAGGCATACAAACAAGAACCGATTACAAAGAACATCAGCGATGCAGGTACATACAACCAAACACACAACCAGATGGATTTAGAAGCTGATTTTGATGAGGATGCCGTATGATAACGTTGCACATAATTCTGATCCATACCAAAGTTATTGAGGTTGATAAAGAAACCGTACAATAAAACCACCCAAAAGGAGGAACTGACGAAGTCGGGCGAAAAGCTACCCAAACTAAACTTATCAGATGCTTTACCAATTTCAATTACTTTTGGTATGCCCCCAGGCATATTGGTAATGATAAGGTAAAGGATAAGCAGCGCGCCAAAGGTTTTTACGACAGCCTGAACTACTTCTGTCCAGATCACCGCTTCAATTCCACCCAGCACCGTATAAATGATAATACAAACGCCCATCACAACCATAATCATTTGCATAGAATAGCCAGTGAGTGCTTGTAAGCTTAAGGCTATTCCGAAAAAAATTGATCCCATACGGGCCAGTTGAGTAAGCAAAAAACACACAACAGCATAGGTTCTGGCCCATGCACCAAATCGATTCTCGAGGTGTGTATAAGCAGAGATTTCGCCTGTGCCTCTATAATAAGGCACGAAGTATTTTGAAGCTACCCAGGCGGCTAGTGGCATAGAAAGACTAAAGACAAATGCATTCCAGTTTCCACCGAATGCTTTGCCTGGTACGCCCAGAAAAGTATTACTACTTAAAAATGTAGCATAAATGGATAAGCCTATGGCCCAGCCTGGTATAAGGCCTGAAGCCTTAGTAAATTGTTCTGAATTTTTGTTGTTACGGGAGAAATAAATCCCTACCAGTATCATCCCAATAAGGTAAATGACAATTATAACAAGATCGAAAATAGGGAGACCCTTCATTAGGCGATTAACTGTTTTATAAATTTGGTTAAGCAAATATCAACTTGCAGGGTCCTATATTAATATAATATTTTCGCTATATGTTATAATATCTTATCTTATTTCAGCTTATTATATCCCTTAAAATCGAATTATTGTACATCAAGACCATCCATACTTAATCCTGCTGCATCTTCCGCAATTAGCCTTACTTTATAAGTACCTGCATTGATCATTGTACCAGTATTGGTATTGAAATAATTCCATTTCCCCTTTTTAGTTGGTGTAAACTCTATATGCTCTGCCGCTTTTAGTACCGCACCATCCATAGTTAATACTTCCATTTTTCCTTTTAACGAGCGCTCAAATGGATTGTGGTATTTTAGCGTAAGCGAGTAAGTATCGGCAACACCAACTGTAATGTGCCATTCCAATACATCGCCCGATGGCTTTTTAAATGTAACACGTACCTTATCCATCAGTTCCTCTTTTATCAATCCATTACCTATAAGATTTGCATCCGTTGCTTTGTAGGTGGTTACTGTTTTAAGGTCATATGCAGGCTGCATATTGCTTAATGGCAATACAGCAATAGTATATTTCCCATCCAGTTTCAGGGTTTCATCTTTGAGGTAGCGTTTTTTATAAATATTAAAAGTTTGTTCTCTGCTGTTATGGAGTGTTGTTTTGGTATCCTCAAAATTGGCTAGCCAAGCCGGTCGATTAATTACAAGAGTATCAACGGCTACATATACATCCGCATCGGCCGTAACCTTAAATTGTAAAGCAGCATTTGTTTTATTAGATGTTTGTATCCATTCTGCACCATAAAGGGCTGAAGGTAATGAAGTAAAATACACAGGATCATCAGCATACTGCTGATCGCCAAGATCCATCCATGTACTGGATCTAAAGCCGCTACCCCCTGCAAGCTCAATGATACTGTTACTCTCCCTTACCGGTGTTATATTTTTTGTAGTGGAGGCAATTGCAATCGCTGAAATCACAGCCTGTCCTGATTTTACCTGAGGAAAGGAAACAATAAGCTGTCCGCCTTTAACCCACGCTTTTACCGTTTTCTTTAAAACCGCATCATGCCCCACTTCCGCCCATATATCTACATCTTTAAGTAATGTTTGGCCATTTACAGCGACATCAAACAAACGCATCCCCTTAGCATTCATTCCTCCACCAGTACCTAACCAGGGTTCTATAAAATAGAGTTCTATCAGATATTCCCCGTCAGGAACAGGGAAATGATAGGTAAGTTGATCACGTCCATACCTAAAAGTTTGAAACAACTTCCAATCTATAGTGCCTTTAATCGGATCGAATGTACGGCGTTGACTGGCAAAAAATGCCGGCATACCGGGAAAACTAGTTGTCCAGGATCGAGAACCAAAACCTCCATTAATTAGTTGTCTGTCTGCCGACCACAGTTGTCCGTTCTGATCTTTATACTCCGGTCCACCACAATTTATTCGATACAAATAGGTATAGTCTTTTGCGGGAACTGTTATGTTTTTAGCATCCTTATTAAACTCATTAAAATGAGGCGCCACTGGTAAGTTGTTCAATACGATATAATCTTTAGCCACAGCCTTTCCATTTACATACCCCACAGCATAAAGTACATTGTATTGTACAATTACTCCATCCCATTGGAAATGCGTACCAATACCTCCTCGTTTTCTTTTCCCTAAGGATGCCTCGTTTACATCGTTAAAAAGCTCAACTTCATCACAATTGGAATACACAGTAATACTGTCCTTTTTACCCGGTTTCAACCATCTTTTCGGCCAGGTATGCGAAACAATATAAACCATAGGTTCTGTTTGTTTTGGTGCATAGTTGGCTCTAAACATATAAAATACATCCAATGGTTCTTCCCATGGAGTAAACATTCCTTTGTAATTTATAGGACCTACACGATCCAATTCTCTCAACCCCTCACCACCTTGTACCCTACCCGGATTATCATGCGAATTGAACAACCAGAAATAATGTCCAGCCGTTTTATCTTTTACTGATTCAGCTAGCCTGACCTTGGTTTCCATTAATTGGGTCATGTTATTTTCACTATACGTCCCTTTCTGCATAAAAGGGCCTTCTGTGTGCAAGTCAAGTGTACGCCAGGCACCATATTCACCAATCAACACTTGTCTTTGTATATCATCAGCATAGGTTAAAGGATCCCCACCGTAGGTGCCTGTCCAATTTTGCGGTACATCCCAGTCTGTCCCCTTACCACCATTACATGTTGTTACTTTTCGCTGAGCAGATGCCGTAGGATCCAACTTACGAATGAGCTCTGTACACTCTTTTGCGAAATCTTCGGGCAATGTGCTCTCATTTTCTAATCCCCACAATACTACTGAAGGGCTGTTGCGTCGTTCTTTAACCCAATCGGTAAGCAATAATTTAAAATTGGCTCTGAACTCAGGTGTATCATACCAAATGTGAGCTGCCATTTGTGTCCATGATAGAATCCCCAACTTGTCCCAATACTCCTGATAAAGCAAATTATGTGGCTGGTGCGCATCGCGAAAAGCATTAAAACCAGCGGCTTTAATTTGCATCACGCGCGATCTGATCTGTTCTGCACTAAAAGCATGACTGTTACCAATAAGGTGCTCATATTCTGCCACTCCATTTATAAAGACAGGTTTTCCATTCAATAAAAACCGTTTATCATCTGCAGGATGGTCTCCTATAGGCCAGCTGATCCAGCGAATGCCATAAGGAGTGCTCAATTCATCAATTACTTTATTTCCTTCAATAATGCTCGTTTTAAGTGTATACAAATAAGGGTTTTCTAAGGACCATAGCTTTACACCCTTCAAGTCTGCTGTTTGCTGAACTACTGTTAAACTCCTTCCTGCCAATAGCTTATTTACATTTTTACTTTCGCTTATTTTCTTGCCATCCTTATCAAACAACTGATTGATAACCTCTATTGTACGGGGTGTCGTACCATAATTCTTAATTTCCGTTTCCATTTTCAGCATAGCCGATTTTTCGGAAACTTTATTGTCATTCCAGATGTGCACGCCAAAAGGTTCGATCCTTACATCGCTGGTCACAACCAGGTGTACCGGCCTGAAAATCCCCATGGGCTGCGAGCCTTCGGAGAAACCACGTTCTGTCGAACAGCCACCATCTACCCAAGGTAGGTCTTGAATGTTCACTGGATGATCAGCACGTACAGCCAGCAGATTAGACTGGTTGTTTAATTTAATCACATTCGTTACATCCAGTGTAAAGGTGGTACGGCCACCGGCATGGTAACCTACCTTTTTACCGTTTAGCCATATGCTGGCATACGAACCAACCCCTTCAAAATAAAGAAAGAAACGTTTACCTGTTTTTTGAGCTGTAGTTGTAAAGGTTTTACGATACCAGGCGTAGCCATGTCTGTTGCCATGTAACAACCTGCGATACCCTTCATACTGATCCCAATTGTGCGGAACATTTACCCTTTTCCAGCTTTTATCATTAAAGTTGCTTTGTTCAAAACCATTATAGGCATTGATATTTATATCATTGGCAATGCTTTGCCAGTTGCTATTTAGTGTAGTATTTTTACGTAATCCTGTTTGTGTAAAACCTGTACTAGTTAAAAGAATGCCTACCAAAAAGACAATAAGCTTTCTTTTATAATTTCTCCAAATCTCCATTCAATTTATATATTTCTCCCTTTTGTGTAGCGATACTGGTAATTTTATTTCCGTACCGCAACAGACAAACCCCTCCGGTTTTAGAAGAAATCTCCAGTGCCGTTAACACACCTTTACTCCATTTAAAATTTAACTCAAAGCCACCGCGTGCACAAATCCCATTCACTTCTCCCTCCGGAATATCTGCAGGTAACGCTGGTAACAATTCAACAAATTGCGTATGACTTTGTAAAAGCATCTCGGCAATACCTGCAGCGCCACCAAAATTGCCATCAATCTGAAATGGTGGATGAGCATCAAATAGATTCACATAAGCACCACCACCTTTTTCTGCAGGACTAATCAGCATTTTCACCATTTTCATAGCATGGTCGCCATCTTTAAATCTTGCCCAGAAATTGATTTTCCATGCAAGGCTCCACCCTGTACCTTCATCACCTCTGTAAATTAAGGATTGGCGCGCGGCCTTCATCATATCCGGCGTATCCCAGGTAATGTCGTTACCCGGGTGTACCCCCCATAAATGCGAGACATGCCTATGTTTATTAGTAGTATCGTCTTTATCTTCAAGCCATTCCTGCAACTGTCCATATTTACCAATCTGATTAGGTGCAATCAGAGTAAGTTTTTGTTGTAATGTTTTTCTAAATTCAGCATCAGTTCCCAACAATTCACTGGCCGCAATACAGTTCTTAAACAATGTCCTGATGATCTGATGATCCATTGTTGGTCCTGCCACTAAACCTCCATTTTCCGGAGAATTAGATGGTGTACTGATCAACCAACCTGTTTTAGGATCTTTGATCAAGAAATCTACGAAAAAAACTGCCGCCTGCTTCATTAAGGGGTAGGCTTCATTTTTAAGAAAAGCCCTGTCTTGGGTAAACTGGTAATGCTCCCATAAATGCTGACTTAACCAACCTGCACCAGAAACCCATATCCCATGATTTGAAGCATTTATAGGTGCCGTGCCGTTCCATAAATCGGTATTGTGATGCAACACCCAGCCATTTGCATTGTAATGTACTTTTGCCGTCATGGCACCGTTTTGTGCGAGTTCTTGTATCTTTTTAAATAAAGGCTCATTCAGAGGTTCCAAATTCAAAATCCCGGTTGGCCAGTAATTCATCTCCAGGTTAATATTGGTGGTGTACTTACTACCCCATGGCGGAGTTAGCAAATCATTCCAGATGCCCTGAAGATTTGCAGGCTGGGTTCCGGGTCTCGAGCTTGAAATCAACAAATAGCGACCGTATTGCACATATAAGGCCGCAAAGGGGGCATCGGCTGATCCTGCAAACTTCTCTATGCGCTCATCGGTAGGTAAGCCTTCATTTTCGCTCTTTCCAAAACTAATTGAAAAGGGATTATAGTATTTTTGGTATTCTTTTACATGTGCTGATTTAATCTGTGCGTAAGTTTTATTTTGTAAGCTAGCAATGGCTTTTATACAGGCAGCAGCAGGATTTCCAGATACATTTTTATCGTTAATAAAATTGGTACCTGCAGTAAGGTAAAGGGTAACTTCATCTGCATTGGTTATGCTTAACTTACCTTGTCCAACCAGTAATTTCCCTTTTGTAATAACTGCTTTAAGCTGACTTTGACCTTTTAAAACGCCACCACGTACACTTAAGGTCAATGAAATGGTATTTTCATTTATTTTTTTAACAGCAGTATATTTATGTGGACTGCCCAGTAAAGCATCTAAACTAATGCTTCCTTTTTTATCAGCAGTTAAACGGATTACGACAGCCTGATTTGGCTGACTGGCAAAATACTCACGTAAATAATTTACACCATTTAACGTATAAGATGTACTGGCAATAGCTGTACTTAAATCTAACTTGCGTTTGTAATTGGTAACGGCAACAGCCTGATTTTTAAAGTTCAGAAACAGATCACCAAATGGCTGATAACTCGCCTGAAACTGTGAAACTACTGGTGGTTCATCATTCTGAATCTTATATTTCCACTCTTTAACCAACGAAACTCCTTTTTCGGGTTGATCGCCTTCGGGATAAACTGCAATAGGTCTATTGATATCTTTATAACCTGCTATACCGCCTTTATCAAAGTAATTCAATACTTGTATAGCAATTGTATTTGTTCCTTTTTTAATCAGTTTAGCCGGAATGGTATACTTTCTTGGTGTAGTCCCATCTGTATTGCCAACAAGCGTTCCGTTTACGTAGGTAAAGTCCTGATCGCGGATACGATTCAAGTCAAGCACCAGGTTTTTACCCAGCCAGTTTTCAGGTACATCAAAGGTAGTACGCAACCATACTGCACCATCAAAGCCCGATAGTCCCACTGTTGTTTCCCAGCCTTCATAGCTCGGTACTTTAATGGTTTTCCATTGCTGGTCATCGTAGCTTTCTGCAGCCGGATTACCCTGCATACCTTTCCCGGTTTTCATTTCCGCAGTCCATTTATCCCTGTCTCCCGCTCCGCTCTGGCTGCCCATAAACTTTTCTTCAGCTAACTTTTCTGCAGCACTCTGTTTACCTTCAAAAAGTAGTTTCCTGATCTCGGCAAGGTAGCCAGCAGCACCTTTGTGATTATAATCTCTAGGACCACCTGTCCATAAGGTTTCTTCATTAAACTGAATGTGATCCCTTTCCACACCTGCAAATATCATGGCTCCTATACGTCCATTTCCAATAGGCAGAGCATCAGTCCATTTTACTGCAGGTTTGTTATACCAAAGTTGATAGGAAGGTTGTTGGGCAACAACATGTGTAATGATTAAACAATTGATCATTACTACAGACATCAAGTTTGGGAAACTTATAAATTTCATCTTGATACAAATTAAATTACTTAATTGAATCTCCCGAAATAACCCTTACTGCCTCTGTAACTTCCCTCTCAGTTAAAACAGGAGTTTTAGCATGACTAAAGTTATTATTTCCTAACGTTATATTTTTAATCTTTTCTCCACTTAATTTTAAGTACACTTCCGTACCCACAACCGGAAAAGAATTATAAATAAACGCGTCATTTACGTTTTTAAGATCTATTACTGCTGCATTTTTATGTGGCTCATAACTCTTCAACCCATTAATAGTCAACATTTTTACATTATCGACTTTTACTGAAGGGCCGATTTCTGTATTTACCTGGACATTATGAAATTCTATCCTGTTGGAATTATGAATATCAAATCCCGTTTTAGCTTCCATATTGATATCGTTAAAGCTGATATTCTCAATAGGCATTTCTTCCAATCCATTTAGATAAGCAGCCTGATTTACCTGCGCTGTAATGTTGCTAAAATGGATATTTCTGAATCTTGGTGTACGCTCAGAGATAGGCTCAACCACCGTTTTAGCATATTGCAGATCAAGCACAATAGCCTGTAGGCCTATATTTTTCATGATGATGTTATCTACTCTGATTTCTTCAACTATGCCACCTCTTCCACGTGCAGATTTGATACGGATACC
The DNA here is from genome assembly GCA_029202485.1 of Candidatus Pedobacter colombiensis. Taxonomy (NCBI): domain Bacteria; kingdom Pseudomonadati; phylum Bacteroidota; class Sphingobacteriia; order Sphingobacteriales; family Sphingobacteriaceae; genus Pedobacter; species Candidatus Pedobacter colombiensis. The sequence continues at coordinate 3,093,416 of CP119313.1, forward strand.
CCGATCTGTGCCATCAAATACACAGTTAGAAATAGTAATCTTTCTTACATCACCAGACATTTCGCTACCAATAACCACCCCCCCATGACCGGAAAGCATGGTGCAGTTGGTAATGGTATAGTTCTCGGCCGGAACAGCCATTTTTCTGCCCGGTTCATCTTTACCCGATTTAATGGTAATGCAATCATCCCCAACGCTAATGTGGCAATTAGAAATGTGTACGTTGTTACAAGACTCAGGATTGATTCCGTCTGTATTTGGCGAATGTGGGTTGTTAATCGTTACTGCGTGAACAGTTACATTTTCGCAAAACTCGGGGTTAACCGTCCAGAAAGGAGAATTACGGATACTAATTCCCTCTATCAAAACATTTTTACAATACATAGTCTGAATAAATGGCGGACGAAGAAAGCCTCGTTTCATCTGCTTTGGCTCATCAGGCATAAGTATATCCTTATTGAGCTCATCAAATTGATATTGCCATTTAGATCTTGTCTGTCCTTCTTTATAACCTTCTACAAAATCCCACCATTTTTTACCATGTCCATCTATGATGCCTCGACCCTTAATGGCAATATTTTCTGCTTTATATGCATAAAACAAAGGGGAGAAACTAGTTACATCTACCCCTTCATATCTGCTTTTTACCATGGGTAGATAATCATCAAAATTATCACTAAAATGAAGCTCAGCTCCTGCATCAATAAAAATAGTGATGTTACTTTTCAGGTGTATTGCTCCTGTTAAATATTTCCCGGCAGGGAAATAGACAGTACCTCCACCAGCTTTTGAAGCTGCATCAATGGCCCTTCTAATAGCTGAAGTGGCTAATTTGCTACTGTCATTCTTTGCACCATACTTTAACACATTGTAATAAGGTTGTGCGTTTGCATTAAGAACTATTGCACAGCAACATGCTATAAAAATGGTAAAAAATCTGGTAACAGGATACGAATTACAAAACTTCATTTTTCGGCTATATTAACTGGTTATTTAAGTTGAATTACTGCAGGTTTTAAGTTCGCAGCATGATAAATTTCTTTTCCGTTGGCATAGATGTACAACCCTTTTCCTTTATTGTATTTCTTACCGGTTTTATCCCATAATACTTTAAGAATCTTTCCGTGATATGAGATGTTATCCAGTTGAAACCAATCCCAAGCCCCTTCCGGAATTAAAGGATAAAATCCAATGGCATTATCTACCCTTGGTTTAATACCGATCAAATCATTAATTACTAAATCGCAAAAAGTAGAGTGGTTATAAAAACTGCTTCTTGGGTTATCACCTTTCAGCCATTCGCCATTCTTTTCATCCTGATACTCCCCCAGATAGGGTTTACCATTCTTCTGATGAGACTTAGCGTATTTATGGAGTTCATCATAAAAGACTTTTGTGGTCATCTTACCATGATTTTTATAATTGGTAAGCAAATTAGCCAACCCCTTTAAGGTTTGGGCACTGGCAAAAGGCCATAAAGCACCATCCCATTCACAATTATGCCCGGAGCCTCTGGTTCTGAATGAAGGTTCTCTTCTTTCAGCAGTAGTTAAACCCCAAGGTGCATTAAATCCTCCGGTATCCAATAGCTGGTCCCAGGCCTTAGCATAAATTGGTTGATCAGCAGGCAAGTTAAAATCCCATGGAATAAATCCTATCGCTTCGCGTGCATTTGCCAGTTCTCCATGGGCCATTCCGGTTTTAAAAAAGCTTGCTTTGCTATCCCAAAGACTATCTTGCACTAATTTTTTAAGCTCGTCAGCTTTACCATTATATTTTTGCACAAGTGCCTTATCACCAATAATATCAGCTATACTAGCCAGTGCTTTAGCATTTCCATACATATAACTGTTAATTGTTGGTCTTCTGTTCTCTTCTTTTCTCGATCCACTCACCGACTCTTCCATGCCGTCTTTTACATCAAACTGCCAGAACAAACCACTCTTTAACTGCCTTTCCTTTTCCCACTTGGCATAATCGGCATCCAATGCAGGCAAAATGCGTTTTAAATGAGCTATATCGGGTGTTACTAAATAATTCTGATAAACAGCATCATCCAACCAACTGCTAAACTGATGGAAACGCTGCCTGCTCTGACCAACATCAGCATAATACAACCAGAAGTCTATGTATTCCTTTAAATAATCTGTGTTTTTAAGCCAGCGGCCTTCGTAAATGTGATGTCCCAGCGCACAACTAATAGAATTATATTTACCGGCATGTTTAACAGGTTCAATAAACTCAGTGAAGATAAAACCTTCGGGTGTTTTTACAAGATGTTTGCGAAAAGACCACCAACGGTAATAATAATTTTGCTCCAGCACTTTGTCCGGGCAGTCCAGCAAAGGTATGTTTTGTGCAAGCCAATCATAAGATTGCGCATTTGGCACAAAATTTTTGACGGCTTCTGTATCAATGGAGTTAAAATAAGTCACATATTTTTTAAGCTTTGCCGTGACCTGTGATTGCGCAAAAACTCCAGTTCCGACCAGCAAAAACAGGGCAATGGCTATTAATTCTTTTCTATTCATCATTATTCAAATAACCAATCAATATCTTTTCCCTTGCCATCCAATCCTGCATTATAAATCCGCATTTTCTGACTTTCACTAATAAAACCAAGAATCATGCAAGCTCCCTTTCCTAAAGTTAAAGTATTTGTTCCTGCTTCAAACGAATAAGCGTGCACGTTAATCGGTGGATAGCCATCTAAAACCAGGGCATTGGAGATCTTTATCTCCGATTGTCCATAATTATTTGCGCTGGCATCAGTTTCCAATTCTGGCGCAGCCAGATAAGAACGCCCTTTTTTATTGAAGAAGCCAACCAACACTTTTACCGGAGTTGTATTACTAAACTTAAGTGTAGTACCGGATTTTATCTGTTGTGCTTTATTCAATTTTACACCTTTAAGTCCTATCAATTTTTCTGTGACATCTTTTATAGGGGCAACTGAATCAATAAATACCCCCGCATCTTTATTAATGATGTAGCTTTCGTTGCCCGACAATAGTTTAACTACAGCATTTTTAAATGGCTCCATAATATTCGCTTTTCCTAAACCTACTGATTTTAAGGAGTCAATACTTCTTTTAAAATGGTTAAGCTCTTTGGTAAACACCGGTAACATTTCCTTCCAGTGGATAAAAGTTTTGTCTACCCCACGCATTGGTATTTTACGTTGTTTGGTTTGCATGCTGTTTGCATACAGGTAATCATTCTGTGTCAGTTTAACCAGATCAGCATAATAATCAACGCTCTTTTCCAGAAATGGTAAAGCCTTTTCCAAATCGGCTACATCATTAGAATACTTATACCGTAAAACCCATAGTGCAGACTTTACCTTTTCTGCATAAAAATTTGCCATGGCGTCATAACAATACATATCGTTCCTAAGTCTTCTAAACTCTGCTGTATCTTTGGTAACGGTTGGCGCTGCTTTATTTATAGCTGCCAACGCTTGTTTACCATGTGCGATCACTTCTTTAGCTACCTGCACCGGTGTTTCTCCAATATGCCCCTGTTTTTTCCATTCCTTCTCAGCATACTCGATTATCATCTCCCCTTCCGGCGCTTCTGATTCGTACATTAAAGTAAATAAGCCATAACGATAAGGATTGATCAGCTGCGTCATTAACATACCTAATGTTAAGGTCTGCCTGTTTCCATCTGTAATCCCGTAACGACGTAAAAGCTTAGGAGAAATCTCTCCTGATGCTTCATAAGCATCTAAAATTGCTTTGCCTCCGTTTAAATCAGTGCCATATTTGTTGGCTAATTCCTGTCCCCAGTAATTGATCTCCTCATTTCTATCTCTGGCAGAATTCCATGCATACCTGGCCCATTCTTTGTACCAAATCCAATCCCTATCGACCTGTAATTGTCTTTCGCTAATCTTATCAGCCGTATAAGGCCAATCCCAGTAACCGGATTGCGGATAAAGATGCAAGCCCTTAGCTCCATATATTTTATTCATGGCCTGTACTGATTTCTGGATAAAATCAGCAGAACCATAGCGAAAGGGTTCAAGATTAGCCAGAATATGCACATTAGCAATATGAACGGTACCAATTGCACTTAATTTTCTATGTAACTCTGCCCAACTTCCCCTTGGTGTATAGGTAGTTAAAGCTTCACCATTAAACTTATTTTCGGTGTACAGATTTTTATATAAAGGTAAAGCTGATGCCATTACTCTTGGTGCATCTGTATCATGAGCTCTCAAAACAATTGGAGGTTCATTTTTAATACCAGCAGCTTTTAAACCGTCTTTTACACCAGGAATAATTGTCTCAGTAAACCAATCCACATCATCCTGTCCTACACCTTCCATCGCTTCGCCCAAAGCCACTAACAAGCCTACATTAGGATATTTCTCCACAAAGGCAGCAATAGATTTGCGGGTATAATCGGCTATTAATGGAATAATGGGACGATTTCTATCCTGGGTTTTCATGTGATGTTTTTCGGCAAAAGGCTTTGGAATAAGAATGTTATAAAACATCTGAATTACCCATATACCACGTTTATCCGCTTCTTCTGTAAGAAACTTAAACATTTCTTCATTCTTTTTAAAAGTCTCATCACTTACTTCTACTGCGTAAGGATAATCTTTAAGTCTGACCAACGATGCGAAAGGATGTCCATTCCAAAGATATAATGAATTATAACGGTTCTCTACCATCATGTCCAAATACTGTATCCACAATGCTTTATCATAAAACCAAGGAAAAGTTTCTGGTGTATAGGGATATTCATATACATCTCTGCCGGGCAAATACTCAGGCTTTTGTAATCCGATGCATGTGCCACGTAATACCATTTCTGGCTGATCTATAAGAGATATATCTTCGGGGAGTTTACCTTTAGTTTTTATTTCATCTGCAAGCTCCATGCAACCGTACAAAGCCCCGGAATGATCTGTACCTTCAACAACAAGGTTCTTGTCTTTGGTGTAACTGATGCTAAACCCTTCTTTTCCGGGTTGTTTACCTGAATTGGTTGTTGATAAACCAGTCAGTAGTTTATCTCCTTTTGTACCGATTACAATCAGTTCGCTGCCTTTTGGCACTTTATCACTTTGTACAATCTTAACATCATAACCAATTAATGATAATGATTTTACCAATCTATCTGCTCCGAATTTAACCCTTGAATTGCTTTGGATTGGAATAACGATAGTGCGTTTATTTTTTTTATAAACCTCAATCGCACCAGATCCTGTAGTGCTAAAAAGCAAAAAACACAAACAAATAAAAATGGGGAAATTTCTCATTCAATACAGATTTCAGAATATCTAAAGCTTTAAAAAAGTTCAGACTACATTTGGTTAAATATGCAAATCTCAAATATAGTTACTGGCCTATAGGCTTTACTATATTATTTCCCCAAAATCCTGTAGGATATTACCATTGGCTATTTCAAGTTGTAAAAAAGCTGTTATACTTAATAAAAAATCATATTTTAATACAAACTTTCTTTATGAAATCAATAGGAATCGTCTTCATACTCTGCTTTATCACCATAGGTTGTTTTGCGCAGAAAAAAAATCATATTCTTATCATTACCGGAGGCCATGGATTTAAACAGATACCATTTTACAATATGTTTGACTCCCTGGGCAATATCAGTTATGATAAACTAAAACAACCTGAAGCTAACGAACTGATCGCTTCTCCTGCGGTTGATAAATACGACGCCCTGGTTTTCTATGATATGTATGATACAATCACGCCTCCACAAAAACAAGCCTACCTGAAATTATTGAATAAAGGAAAGGCAATGATTTTTCTGCATCATTCACTTGTATCTTATCAGAAATGGGATGAATTTCAACGGATTATAGGTGGCAAGTATTATACAGAACCAACAGTCATAAACGGTGACACATTAAGCTCCAACTATCAACATGATGTAATTATTCCGGTAAAAATTGAAGACCCAAAACATCCGGTTACCAGAGGACTTAAAGATTTTGAAATCCATGATGAAGTTTATGGTCGATTTGGTATTCAACCTGGCATAAAACCTTTACTCAGTACAACTCATCCGGGGAGCTCACGTTATATCGCATGGATTAATCCATACGGGAATAACAAAGTGCTTTTTATACAACTTGGACATGGACCAGAAGCTTTTGCCAATCCTAATTACAGAAAATTGTTGAAACAGGGAATTGAATGGTCTGTGGCCCAGCATAAAAAATAAAAAGAGGTTATAAATAAGAGGCATATAGTGCCGGCATTCATCCTCTTCTTTAAATTTTTACAAAAAAACATTAACTTGCAGAAGTCAAACTTCTAGAAATTAACATCTCACCATGAAATTAAAAATACCTAATAATCTCCGGACAGAAAAGCATCCTTTCAGGCAACTCTCAGTAACGTCCTTTATCATCAGCATACTTACCATTGTTTTTGGGCTTATCTTGCTTCTCACTGTAAAACAAGATTTAAAAGCAGGTTTCATAAATCTGGTAGTTGAGAAATTAAGTGCAGGTCTTGCCTTTCTCATAGTAGGCGGAATTTCATTCTGGAGGGGTTATCAGCATGAACGCAGCTTTGATCTTGATGAAACTTACAGTCCTGCTCAAAATAAACGTGTAAACAATTTACTGGGACAAAGAAACAAAGGCCAAAATGGCGCCAGTGCACTTTCAGATATTTTGCACAGCCATTCGTTTAGCCTCGTTGATATAGAAAAAAGCGATATCAAATGGTGGGAAGTATTATTTTTCAGATTAATATCAGGAAAAAAGAACTCAAAGATTGTTGATCATCTTCCTTATCCTGTCACCCAATTCATCAAGAATCAATCTAAATCTATCTCGCTATTGGCCTCATTTTTAGTGATCTTATTCTTTTTCCTTTTTCTAGCTTACCTTGAGATTTTTCCGATAAACATGACCTGGATCAATCTGTTTATATTAGTAGGATTACTGAGCTTATGTAGACCATCGAGAATCGAGTCCTTAGTAGAAAGATCACAAAAAAACGATATCAGATATAAAATTGTATTGTTTGTCATCTTCTTTATATTGACAATCTTTTTCTTTAAACCTTATACAGGCCAAATCAATTTTGCCCTATTTGCATTTATACTCGCTGTGGGTGCAATTATGATATTCACCTCGCTTGTTGCATTTAAATTAATAGAAAGGGCTTTCGGCAAACGTGAAGTAGTGACCGTAAATGTTTCAACTTTAGGAAGGACCAATCACCGCACTTACACACAGCCCGGAAATCTGTTACAACAATTTGAGAATACAGTTGCTAAGCTAACAGGCTGGCAGACCAAGCAAGCTACCGCTTATGCTAAAGATGCGCTGGCTGGCGATGAGAACAGAAAGGGTGATTTCAATTTTGAATATGTTTATGAAACAGAACCAGCCCTGTTCTCATCTACCTATGATGAGGAGACCGATCAACTGATTAAGAAGGTATGGGGTATTGGAACTATATTGATATGCCTGGGGATCATCCTCATATTTTGTAGTGTGATGACCACACCCGGCATAGATATTGACCTGGTTAAAAATCAACCCACTGCTGCACTGATCACTTACTCTCCCAATGTACTTTTATGCCTGTTCCTGGTGCTGCTTGGAATTGCAGTAAATTCTTTTGGCAGAAAGCTGGTTTATGAAATCTACATGTTTTTTAATACTGAGATTTTCTTCCAATCGAACGTTATTCTATTTAATTGTACAGGAAATTATGATGAATTTGAGCAGCATGGTGGTGGGCTAAAACGTAAAGATACCTCTACAGACTTTACTCTTGATATAAAGGTATGCAATGTTATCAGTAGTGTTTTTATCTACCCTTCCCTTAAAGCAGATGCACTTGCTAGACGCGAAAGGTTTATCGTAAAAACAGCTAAGAACGATGCACTGCTCTCTCAATTACTTCATGATTATGCCGATAACTTAAGTACTTATATGTTGCCAGGAGATATCAATGTGATGAAAGAGCAGATCACCGATTTTCAAAGATCAAGGAACATAGAATAAAAACTTTACTTTCCAACAAGCAGTTCCTTCAAACTTACCGTCTTGTTATTAATCATCGGCTTAGCATAATAAGCCAGAAACAGTATATAAGCCAAAGTGATGTAAAGAAACATCAATGCATAACGCAGTCCTATTACATCGCCCAAAGAACCAATTATTAGTGGCACTAATGCCCCGCCAAAAATACCTGAACATAATATCCCTGAAAAAGAACCATGATGCTGCGCAACAGAGTTTAAAGCCAGAGAAAAGATAATAGAAAACATTACCGAAATAAAGAATCCAGCTAGTGGAAAGGCATATAATGCCATATCCTTCTCGCCAAATAATGCTATAGAAACTGTAACCATCGAAATCAGTGTAGCTATTTTCAGGATCAACTTTGAATCCCATAGCTTTAACAAAGCCAGGCCAAGTAAACACCCCAGCGACATTAAGCCCCAGAACCATGCCACTGCCTGCGCACCACCTTGATTGGGATCTACATTATGGTAAGTCCTTAAAAACTCAGACATCCAGTTTGCCAATGCCTGTTCTGTACCTACATAAGCCACAATACCAACAAAAAACAACAATACTTCCTTGTTTTTAAGCAAACCCAGATAAACACTTGTGGCTCCAGATTTTTCGTCGTCCTTTAATTCTACCACAGGCATTTTTATAAAAGAAAGTAACAATAGAATCAATAAAAAGATAAAGCTAAACAGCCAGTACAATGCAGTCCACGATAAATTGTCTTTTACCAAACCAGCCAACATCCCTACTAATGGATTTCCAATAGGAGTTGCAGAAAGTTCTGATAAGAGATAAGAAAATACAAACGGGCTGATAAAAGAGGCCAAACCAAATACCAATTGCCCCATCACAGAAAAGAAAGCAAAATTTTCTTCTCCACCTGCAGTACGCATCAACGGATTAATAATCACTTGCAACATCGCCATCCCCATCCCAATGATAAATAAAGAGCCCAGGGCAATACTATATTGTGGGTATAGACCAAAAGCGATAGCACCAATAAAATTCAAAGTAAAAGCGATCAACATCGATTTTTTCTCACCAATCCGCTCAATCATCATTCCTGATGGAATAGACATAATTCCATAAGCCAAAAAAAATGAAAAAGGCAAAAAAGCCGCCATCGTAAGACTCAGTTTATAAGTCTGAATGATAATAGGCATTAACGGACCAAGAATATTGGTCACAAATGAAATGACGAACCAGATCAATAAAATAACGCCAACCAGAAAATTATTACGCTGCATATAAATTCTTTTAAATGATTAAAACTTTGAAAACACTCTTGCTGCGCAACCGAGCAAACCTGCCTGATTACCTAATTTTGCAGCCACAATATGGGTATACTGTGAGGTTCCGGGCATAACCCTTTCCATCACTCTTGATTTGATCTCTTCGATGTAGAATTTACCTGCTTCAGTAATTCCTCCACCCAATACTACTTTTTGCGGACTAAACACATTTATATAACTTGCTATTCCTGTTGCCATGTAATCGAAATGTTTTTGCATGGCCGAAACGGCTTCTTGCTCCCTGGCCAGGTAATTCTCTACAATCATTTTCCCGGTTATACCTTCGGTATCGGTATCATGCAACACTGCATAATCATTAATTAATGCACTTACTGAAGCATAAGCTTCGAAACAGCCCGATGATCCACAAGAGCACTTAATTCCGTTATGCTGGATGGTGATGTGCCCCAATTCTGTACCCCTGTTTTTATAACCACCATAAAGCTTACCATCAATGATCAGTCCGCCTCCTATCCCTGTACCTATCGTGATAAAAACCACATCAGTGCAATCACCAGCAGCGCCATAAACCAACTCTCCCCAGCCCATCATATTGGCATCATTATCAATCACCACATTTAAACTCGTAGAAGCAGCTATGATTTTACCCAAATCTAAGTTTTCAAATCCGGGCAAATTGTCGGCCCCACCGATCACCACATTCTGATCTACGATACCGGGAAAACCAATACCAACTCCGATTACTTTTTCGGGAGCATACTCCACACATTTGCGGATAGCTGCATTAATTAATGCAATTACTTCACCTTCTGTTAAAACATTATTTAGCGGAAATAAAAATGAATAGACCACTTCTCCTGTGTTACTTACCAGTCCACATTTTAAGGATGAACCACCCACATCAATTCCTATAGCGTACGATTTTGTCAATTTTTCTCAGGTTTCAATTATTAAATCGAAATTAGCTGTAAAGCCCCTGAGGGGATTTCAATATTGACTTAAATGATTTAGATTTTGTGCTAAAAGTACTTAATCAAGGTCTAATTCTTTCTTTGCAAGGTATTCCGTTGGCATACAATCATAATATTGCTTAAATGCCGTAGAGAAATAAGAAGGTGAATTAAAGCCCGACATATAGGCAACTTGCGCAATGGTATACTGTCGTGACTCCATCAATTCTACTGCTTTTTTAAAACGGATACGCTTGATAAAATCAGTTGCAGATTCGCCGGTAATGGCTTTCAATTTTAAATAAAGATTTGATCTGCTCATGCCTATTTCCCGGCTAAACTTATCGACTGAAAAATCAGACTCCGTAATGTGTGATTCAATAATAGCAATAGCAGCTCTTAAAAAGTCTTCATCAAGCGTATTGAAAGCTATATTTTCCGGAACGATCTCCTTGGAACTAGAATAATACTCTTTTAATCTTTTGCGTGAACGACTGATGTTTTGCAACTTAGCTTCGAGCAAAGCTATAGAAAAAGGTTTGGTAACGTAATCGTCGGCCCCAACTTCCAATCCTTTGATCTGCTGATTGGTTTCAATTTTAGCGGTCAGCAAAATCACCGGGATATGACAGGTTTGAATATTTTGCTTTATCCTTTTACAAAAGTGTATCCCATCAAGTTCTGGCATCATTACGTCACAAATGATCAGATCGACAGACTCTTCTTCCAATAAAGCTAATGCTTCCTTACCATCATAGGCAACACTAACCTCGTAAATCTTATTAAAATAATTTTTAAGATAGCCTACAATCTCCGGGTTATCATCGATGACCAGCAGTTTCTCTTTTTCAAGCTCTGCCCCCTCTGTTTCTATTTGAACAAGCTCTTCATTTTCTACAACCTGGCTATGGATAACATTTTCTACAGAAAGCTCGTATCTTGGTACTTCGTTATGCTCGTCAGCCTCATACAACTCATCAGCCAAAGGGATAACCACGATAAAAACACTGCCTTTACCTGCTACACTATCTACTGTAATGGTTCCATGATGCAATTCCACTAAACGTTTGGTAAAAGCCAGACCAACACCAGAGCCCAGGTTCATCTCCCGGCCATCTACCTGGTAAAACCTGTCGAAGATGCGATCCCTATGTTGCTCAGCAATACCAATTCCTGTATCACTTACTTTAATCACAGCATCACCATTCTTCTTAGCAAACTCAATATTTATGGAGCCCCCTTCCGGAGTATATTTAAATGCATTGGAAAGCAGGTTAAACATGATCTTTTCAATAGCATCCTTATCAAAATAGAAGGACAATCTTGCCTCCGTAGAGCGGAAAGTGTATTTGATTTTATTCTTTTCAGATAAAGTGGTAAACGAACCATAAACCTCATGGATAAAACTAACCATATCAGCCTTATTTACCTTTAGCTTTTTAGTACCCAACTCTGTTTTCTTAAACTCAAAAAGTTGATCAACCAGATGATACAAACGCTTTGCATTATGCATCATCAGTTCATGATGTTTCCTTAGCGGTTTATCAGTAACCGGCTTGCTCATGATCTCTTCCAATGGAGCAAGGATCAGGGTTAAAGGCGTACGGAATTCATGAGAAACATTAGTAAAGAACTCCATCTTCATCTGATTGATGTAGTCTACCTTTTCTCGTTCCATTCTTTCCAGTTTAAGCTGATGCAATGTCCTTATACGCTCCGAAACTACACGGTATACCATATACCCTGCAGCAGCAGCTAATATGATCATCAGCAGATAGAACCAATTGCTGTTCCACCAAGGTGGAGAGATCACAATAACCAGCCTTTTCACAGCACTGCTTTCTCCTGAAGGGCCAATGGCTCTTACCTGAAATACATATTTTCCAGGTTGCAAATTGGTATAGCTAGCCTTAGACGTACCCTCCGTGATCTGCCAATCGCTATTAAAACCTTCCAGCTTATACTCGTACTTCGTTTTACTGGGCGAGATATAATTGAAGGCATTAAAAAAGATCGTAAACTGTTTATATTCGTGCTTAAAAGTTAGCTTTTCGGCTTGATCTATATGTTGATCCAAAATATTGGAACCATCATCAGGAACAACTGTTTTATTAAATACTTCGAGCCCCGTAAAAGTCACCTTTAGTTTAAGTAGATCTTGCTTCAAAGCTTTAGGATAGAAGTACGAAATACCGTTTATACCACCAAAAAGCATCATCCCATCAGCAGCTTTACAAAAAGCATACAGATTAAACTGATTGTTCTGTAAACCATCCTTATTGTCAAACACCTGTAGTTTACGAGTATCCGGATGAAACTTAACCAGACCTTTATTAGTCGAAATCCAAAGATACCCTTCATCATCGACCAGTATACCATAAATAGTCCCCTTAAGAAAATCCTTACGTGTATTAAAGGTGACAAACGATCGGGTTTTTTCATCAAATAGGTTTAAGCCATCCCGTGTTCCTATCCAAATACGGTTCTTATTGTCTTCAACAATACAGCTTACTACATCATTACTAAGTAAGGTACCTGGAAAAGTATCAAACAACAGGTTATCCGGGTAAAATATATTTACGCCGTTTGTTGTGCCTATCCATATTCGCCCTTTAGAATCTTCGAGCAAATAGGTCACTTCATCAGAAGTTAAACGCTTCCCGGCCTTATCCATGTAAAAATGATTAAAGGATTGATCGGCAACATTAAACTCATCTAAACCGGACCGCGTCCCTACCCACATTCTACCCTTATGATCTTTTAACAAGGCATATACCATATCTCCGGTAATACTTTTTGGATCCGTTGATGAATGCCGATAGACCCTACTTTTTCCGGTAGCGGGATCGAAATAATTGAGGCCCTCATTATGCGTACCCACCAATAATTTACCATTCTGATCAAAAGCAATAGCTTTGATGTTGTTAGAGCTTAGTGCTCCCTGACCCGATTCTTTATAAGTATAATACTTAATAGTACCTGCGTTTCGATTCCAATAATTTAATCCTTTATCATTGGTACCGATCCAGAAATCGCCTTTATGATCTTGCTTAATTACATTTACGACCTGGTCATTTAAAGATAGTGTTCCTGTATTCTGATTCAGGAGGTTAAACTTAATGTCATTGTGATGATAATAGTTTATTCCTCCATAAAAGGTACCCATCCACATCCCATCCTGATTGTCCCGATATACGCAACGTACCGAATTTTGACTAATGGTATAAGGTATAGAAGCCTGGTGATAGTAATTTTGAAAAGTTCCGTCCTTAGCATCAAGAATAGAAAGTCCTTTAAAGGTTCCTAACCAAATGTTACCTTTTACGTCTTTGCTTATCCCGCGTACATCATTATCAGCTAGTCCGGCAGGATTGCTAGGGCTGTGTCTATAGTTGCTCGTTACGCCAGTGTTAATGTTGTACTTAATTAATCCATGCCCCTCAGTACCAATCAGCAACCATTGTCCATCAATAAAAAACTCATTAATTCTAGGTCTGTTTACACCTAAATTTATAGCCATCAATTTCTTTGTCGCCAAATTCATTTTGAACAAGCCAACATCAGTGCCCACCAGCAAAGTATTTTTTAACAAGGCCAGGCGGGTTACACTTTTAATATTATAAACCGATGTGTCGAAATTAATTTGCTTAAACTGAGCGGAAGCCTGATCCAGATAGAAAATCTCTCCCGCACTTGAGCTGGCCCAAATTAATTTGCCGGCATCTTGTACAATGGATGAAATATACCATTCGCCTGATTTGCGGGGTAGTTGGTAATTCTCGAAGCTATTGGTTGCATAGTCATAACGACTTACACCCTGGTTACCACCTACCCATAGCAGCCCTTTATCATCCAGATAAATACTGCGGATATAGTTTGACTGTAAACTGGTTTTATCGCTTTTAGAAGGTCTGTAAACCGTAAAACTCTCTCCATCATAGCGGTTAAGCCCATCCTGAGTGGCCATCCACATAAAGCCAAGTGTATCTTGTACAATAGAAAACACCGTACTTTGCGACAAGCCTTTATCGACAGAAATACTCCTGAAATAACGCTTTACAGGTTGCTCAGTAACATCTTGCGCATGTACGATCTGGCCTGTTAATACCAACCAAACCAACAAACAAAAGATAGATACTGCTTTCCTCATAATCCCGCGTCAAAATTAACTACATCCGGCAAACTATCCACTACTTCTTGTCTGTTTAATGTCTTATTTTTTATTTCAATCAGCATAGAGCTACCTTTTATATTGTGCTCATAAACTTTGTCTTGAATTTTAACAGGCATAGCACCATAGCTAAACGCGACGTTATCAATAGCTGATTTTACGACCAATGATGCAGGATTAGCTGCATTTAGCTCAGCCATAATATTCCAAACTCCTACTTGTAAGTTGTAAAGCCCATTTACCTCATTCACCATTTTAATCACCTCTACAGTTTTGTTTTTTAACTGAATGATGGTTAAAAACCGATTTACCCGCACTGGATTAACCGTACTGATGCCTGCATGCCATTGATCTTTAAATTCGATGATATTTCCTTCATCATCGGTCTTACCTTTCCAGTTTTTTGCAGGGTAATTATATTTATCATGGACCACCATTTGCAAAGGAGTATGTGCATAAACAGCCGCATTTACACTAGCAAATCCAGTTTTCACATCAAATTGTTGTGATAGGGCATTTACTGTGTTTTTCCCATTCATCATAAAGGGGCTATGAAATTGCGTGGTCCATTTTACAGGTTTATCAGCTTCCAACTCATCATATAAGACTACGTAATTACTGTCTAATTGTAACATGTGTCTTCTGTACAATTTTACACCAGAGTTGCCATAACCGCTACGCTTATCGGCTTTAATACCAATTTCTTTAAAGCGTCCCAGCCAAAAGTCAGTAGTTACCTCACCATAAGCATTTGAAGCATCACCTAAAGCATATTGAATATGTTCTCCCGTCATAAAGCGGGGCATCCAGCCATATCCATCCTCGCCTATCCTTTGACCAAGACTATCTGCCAAAATTGTATTATACCCTCTCGAAGAACGATAATCCAACAGATTATGTGCATCGCTAAAATTGCTATAAAACCCAGTTCCACCAAATATCTTTTTACCCTTATAGTTGATGGTAAATGCATTTTGAGCAGCATGACCATGACCTGCAGCACCAAAAGGATTGGCCATTAAATAACTAGCCAGTTCTTTCCCTGCATGTGTCAGGTCGGAATGCATAGCTGCCAAACCAATGTCTTTAAATTCTCGACCTTTAGGCAAAGCCGAAGGCAAGGCTATTTGTTTTACTGCTTTTGGATTGAAATTCAACAATCTAAACAACTGAAAATCATCATTCCCTTTAAAATACTCAGGCTTACTTTTCTTTATTTCGGAAACATACCAGTTGAGGTATGAATTATTCATTTTCATAGATAACGCATCGGCAAATACAGCCTGCATCTTTACCATGTCCTTTAAATTCTCGTGCATATCTCCAACTGCGGTAGAAGTTGAATTTGGTGGATAGCTATACAGCATATAATATGGAAGATTCTGCATCCAGGACTGCTTAAAATAATCTACCCCAGAAATATTACCAAATAGCTCCGGTAAATAGATCAATGTTTCATAATGCACCCTGAAATAACCATTACCTTCATGCCATCCCCCATCAGTAGTCCCCAGTACCGGAAAACGGGCGCTCCATACTTCATATACATAGGTCAGCCATTCATTTGCTTCCGGCAAATCTCCAGCTACAGCGACTGCTGCAATAGAGAAATTGCGTAAAATATGTTGCCAAACATGGTTATCGCACATTTGAAGTTCAAAGCGGTTAGGCAAACCTTCATATATCCTTTGTCCGCGGATGCTGATTGTCCTTCTTAAAACGGCTTTTTCTTCAGCAGTCAGGAATTTATAACCGGCATCATATAGCCAGGCCAATCCTTCAAGAATATTCCCATTATTGAAATCATCACGTGTAGCCAGACTTTCAGGATTCATCCTGGCCACATGCACTGCCCTTTTTATCGCTTCTTTTATAAAACGTTCATCTTTGCTCAATTGGTAAGCAATACACAAGTTTCTAATTGGAGTAGCTACTTTTTCGCCAAAACCATGGTACATAAACTCAACCATTTGTTTGCGCTGCAAGGCCGTCATTCCCGTCGTATCACGCGGTCGGGTAGGTTTTTCTTCAGGCAAAGGTTGCCCTAATAATTTAGTTGAAGCAGCGATAAAAATCTTCGCTTCAGGATTTTGTTTGTTATTGGAATAAAAAGCATCAGCACCTTTGTTCATACCCCACAAACGAGGATGAATGGCCTTACTTTTTTCCAATATAGTTGTTACAGGCGGTGATACTGACAGATTTTGGGTCTGCTTTTTAACGATGAAATCGTATACGGGCGACCAGTTCCATTTCCCTCCCGCCTTCTCGGATGCTGCATATTTCCAATACCATCTGCCCGGTTTTAGGCTTTGGTGTAAAGGGTATACCGCCCAGCGCTGTTCAACACCGGTTATCACATCCTTTTTAAACAGGCTATCCGTTGCCAAAAGGACCTTATATTTTACAGTCTTACCTTTTATACCCGGCCACAGCAAACAAGGACTGTCATCAGGCACTTCAACACGGTTTACAGGATATGCCCATTCGCGTGTACGAGGGTGAAGCATACCCGTATCCAACTTTTGAATTACCTGTTGTTGAATAGTTTGGTTAACCGGCGTAAACAGTAAGGCCGACTGAAGGATGATTGCTAAGGTTGTAGCCATATCTATTTTTTTTGCGCATAAAATGAGTCTTGATGCATTTCACACCATTTCTTAAGATAAGCGCGCATTTGGTTCAGTTTCTTTTTATAGGTAGCTTTTATAGCTAGATTATCCGTCTCACCCGGGTCTTTTTCAAGGTCAAACAATTGTTCCCTAATCTCACCCTTATCGTATATGATATATTTAAAATCTTTGGTCATCACTATAATACTCCCCAAATATTGGACGGCTGATTAAATTCATAAATTTAACAGTTGAAAATGAAAAAAGAGCGTAGAAAATTCAGTTCTGTTTTCAAGACCAAAGTGGTGCTTGAAGCAATTAAGGAAAGTAGTACCATGCAAGAACTTGCGTCCAAATACAGTCTCCATCCCACACAGATCACCGCGTGGAAGCGTGAATTTCTTGAGAAAGCCGATACGGTGTTTGGTTCAGAGAAACCAGATGAAAAGGAAGAATCTAAAGAGAAGGAACTGTACTCCAAGATTGGCGAACTTCAGATCCAGGTTGATTTCCTAAAAAAAGTCTTGGGGAAATGAGTATGATTGAAAGGCGTAGCCTTATTTCCCCGGAGCACCAGGCGCTGAGTATTGCCAGTCAGTGCAAGCTACTGAACTTGCAGCGCAGCTGCTATTATTTCAAGCCTAAAGGCGAGTCGCTGTTCAACCAGTCGATAATGAATTTGATTGACCGTAAGTTTCTTGACTGCCCGTTTTACGGCGTGGACCG
Organism: Candidatus Pedobacter colombiensis; assembly: GCA_029202485.1. Lineage (NCBI taxonomy): Bacteria > Pseudomonadati > Bacteroidota > Sphingobacteriia > Sphingobacteriales > Sphingobacteriaceae > Pedobacter > Candidatus Pedobacter colombiensis. The sequence continues at coordinate 3,111,154 of CP119313.1, forward strand.
GATGACTGCGTATCTTAACAAAGATTTGGGATGTCATGTGAATAACAAGCGTATACGTCGTCTTTATCGTGTGATGAACCTGCGGACAATTTATCCTAAAAAGAACCTGAGCAAGGCTAATGCGGCACACCATAAATATCCATATTTGCTGAAAGGCTTGAAAATAGATCGGCCGGGCCAGGTTTGGCAGGCTGATATCACTTATATTCCCATGTTCAGAGGCTTCATGTATATGTTTGCCATTATTGATGTGTACAGCCGAAAGATTGTCGGATGGAGCATTTCAAATACCATGACCGTAGAATGGTGCAGAGATGTACTGCTTGAAACCATTGAAGAACATGGTACACCTGGTATATTTAATACGGATCAAGGCTCACAGTTCACCAGTCCGATCTTCACTAAAGCACTTAAAGACAGTAATGTAAGTATATCTATGGATGGCAAGGGAAGAGCCTTGGATAATGTGTTCATTGAGCGATTCTGGAGATCTTTGAAACAGGAGTATATTTATCTTAACCCACCTAACGGTGGTATGGAATTATTCCAGGGTATAAAACGGTATGTGGAATTTTATAACAATGAACGAAGGCATCGGTCAATGGACGATCTTACGCCAAATGAGGTATTCTATCAAAATAATAAAAAAGTGTCCTAAATAATCTTAAGTTTGACCTATAGCTGTCCAGCAAACCGGGAGTACTTCATCACAGCCCTCCCCTTAATGCCTAATAACCGATCATTATCGGCAAAATCAGTTTCTATAACCAGCGTATCACGCAGTTTAAGGCTAGGGTTTGAGATACGCTTGCTTAAATCAACTCCTTTTAAATTTGCGGGTGTTTGAATACCTGCAAAGCCACATATAGTTGGGATCATATCAATTCCATTGCAAACCAATTGATCGTCAGTTTTTGCTTTCCATTGCCCGATTTTAGAAATCATAAATGGTATTTTAGCGGATTCCTCATAAAGGATCTGTTTTTGATTCCATTCATGGGCTGCATAACCATCGCCATGGTCACTGGTAAAAATGATAATCGTATTATCTTCAATACCGTATTTCTTTAAGGAACCCAGCACCATAGCTACGTAATTATCTACCTTCTCTACCAATCGGTTATAGGCCCAGCGATATTGACGCCATTCTGTTTCATTCCAACCTACTGAAGGATACGTACGTGGATTTACTTTTTGCTGCTCCCTCACGATAGCAGGTTCATGCGCAGGTATCCGCCAGTTGGCAGGTAATTTAGGACAAAATGCAGTATCAGGCGCTGCATCTAATACATCCATTTTCAATTCATCTCCTCTGGCCCATTCACAAATGTCATGCGGATTAAGAAAGGAAGCCACCAGTAAGAAAGGATTAGCCTTGTTTTTTTTAATAAAGGCAGCACATTGTGATGGCGTAACTGCATCAGTATAATCTCCTGTACCGGTATTTTCGATGGTTTCAAAACCATGCTGTTCTATTTTGGTAACAGGAACAGGCAGGTGCCATTTGCCGACATAGCCGGTTTTATAGCCTCCTGCCTTAAGTATTTTACCCATCATCAACACAGAATCCGGCCATTGTCCGTCTTTTTCAGGAGAGTTCCCTGTAAAGCCGGTTTCATGGGGCATTCTGCCACTAAAAATGGATGACCTTGAAGGCGTACAAAGTGGTTGAGCGCAATACGCGCGGGTAAAACGGGTTCCATTAGCAGCCAGCATATCCATGGCTGGCGTATGTAAATCCTTGTTACCTGCATTACTCATTGCATCAGCAGTTTGCTGATCTGTCATGATGATGATGATATTCGGCTTTGAAGCACTTGCCTTTTGGGCCTGTACCTTAGTATTTCCAAATCCAGCCAACAATACAGCAGCTATCAGTAATCCTTTCACTTTGTACGTCCTCATCCTTATTTCAAATAATTGTAAACAGAATCCAATTTAAATTGCTTTTGCGCTTCCTTACTTGGGCGTGGTGTTTTGTCAATCTCACTAAAATATGGGGTATTGTCCCAAATGATTTTTCCACCTACAGCCCTGGGGTCTTTAGTTGCTTTAAGATAGGCGTCCAATTTCTCCGCAAGTTTTTGTTTAATTTGAGCATACTCAGGCTTATAAGCCAGGTTAACCAACTCATCAGGATCTTTATTCACATCAAACAATTCATCAGCTGGTCTTTTAGCAAATGCCAGGTCAAATAAAGGCTTTACTTTAGGATTGTCTTTATTGGCCATTAAATAAAACTTAGCAGGACCTGGATAGTGCATCATATAAGGATCAACATCACCATAAAGCGGTGGATCACCTGCAGGCCATCTGTTTGGTTCATAATTGCGAATGTATAGGAACTCCTTTGTACGAATCGCCCGACCAGGATAACTCGTACCATGTTGACGCACAAAAGCATGACGTTCTCTACCATATACTACATAATCTCTTTCTTTTGCTGGTTTTGTCTGCTCATCAACAAAAGGTAAAAGACTTTTAGCGGTCATATCTGAAGGCAATTTAATATTTGCCAACTCCAAAAATGTTGGGGCAAGATCATTCAATGTAACTAAATTTTCGGCAACGGCATTGCTTTTAAATTTACCCGGCCAGGAAATAATAAGTGGCACATGGGTACCAAAATCATACAAATTAGCTAAGCCTCGTGGCATTTGCCATCCATTATCAGCGCAAACAACTACAACTGTATTTTCAAGCTGGCCACTGGCTTTCAATTGTGCCATAGTTTCGCCAATGATACGATCAAACTTCTCAACTTGCGCATAATAATCGGCTATATCACCACGTACTTCCTTCGAATCTGGCAAATACTTTGGTACGGTAACTTTATCCGGGTCAATGCCTGCTGCCTTACCAGAACCAGTTGCCTGAATATTGTTCGGATCATATGGTCTGCCAGGTTCATAACTGCTTATCCAAAAGGTCCAGGGCTCCTCACCCTTTCTGTCTTTAAGAAAATCTTTAAATGTTTTAAAATAATTACCTGCAGGATTATGAGGGCGACCGTTAGCTTCATAGCTACCTGGACCCCATCCTTTACCATTAAAACCAACTTTATAACCTGCCTGCTCCATCAAATCAGTATATATGGTAAGCGTAGTTGGCAATGTGCCCCACAGATTGGCACCTTCTTCAAGACTCCAGATATCTTTACCTGTTAATATACTTCCGCGCGCTGGTGTACACGATGGTGAGTTACAAAATACATTGGTAAATCTTACCCCTTCGCTGGCTATTTTATCCGTATTAGGTGTTCTAACTACTTTATCTCCATAAACACCTGCGTGGTTCCAGGATTGGTTGTCAGACATTAGAATTAATATGTTGGGCCTTGTCTCTGTTTTTTTAGGAGAGCAGGAAGCCCAGGTAAGCACCATCATGAGTGCAGCCGGGATGTATTTAAAATTGTTAAACTTCATCTTTATCGTTTATTTTGAAATAGTTTCTGTTGGATTCGTGTCTTTATATTGCACCTGTAATTTTTTAAGCTGCTCTTTTAGCTCTTTTATGACTGGTAGATATGCTTTATTATCATACAAATTATTCATTTCCTTTGGATCTTTTTGCATATCATAAAGCTCCCATTCATCGATATCATTGTAAAAATGGATCAGCTTATAACGCTCTGTTCTAATACCATAATGTCTTTTCACCATGTGCCAGCTTGGGAACTCATAATAATGATAATACACTGCCTTACGCCAGTTTTCAGGAGCTTTGCCTGCATTATCCATTACCGGACGCAGCGATACACCCTGCATATCATCAGGAATTTTAACGCCTGCATAATCCAATAAAGTTGGTGCAAAATCAAGATTCATTGCAAAAGCATTGCTTACTGAGCCAGCTTTAATAGATGCCGGATACCTTACCAATAAAGGCGTCCTGAATGATTCATCGTACATAAAACGCTTGTCGAAGTATCCGTGCTCACCCAAATAGAACCCCTGATCGGAAGTATATACAATAATGGTATTGTCCAACTCCCCTATTTTCTTCAGATAATCCATTAATCTACCTACGTTTTCATCTACAGAAACCACACAAGCAAGGTAATCTCGCATGTATTGTTGGTATTTCCAACGCACAAGATCAGCACCTTTAGGATTTAGCTTTTTAAACTCAGCGACACGCTTGTCATATACTTTTCTCCAGTTTACTTTCTCCTTATCCGTCATACGGTTATACACTTCAAAAAAACGAGCTTTATCTAGTGATGGATCATTGGCTTGCTTATAATCATCGCCCTTAGCATCTTTAAACTTTTCGTTATCCGGCAATCTAGCCATAGAATCTAACTGCGCAGTTGAAAGCATTTTAAGATCCCATGCAGGCCACATATCCGTAGAAATGTTCATCAATTGTTCTTTAGCAGCCCTACCTCTATTCTTAAAATCATCCAACAGATTATCAGGTTCCGGGAAAACAGTATTGTCGAACATACCCAAGTGTCTTGGTGCTGGCAGCCAGTTACGGTGCGGTGCCTTGTGCTGATAAATCATCATAAAAGGCTTGTTATGATCTCTTTTTTCCAAAAAACCAATCGCCTTATCCGTAATGATATCCGTTACATAACCTTGTTCTTTAATCCGTTTACCATTTTCTAAAAATTCAGGTTGATAATACTGTCCCTGATTAGGCAAAATGCTGTAATAATCAAACCCCATTGGGGTTGAGCCCAGGTGCCATTTACCAATCATTGCAGTTTGATAACCTGCTTTCTTTAACAACTGAGGATAAATCACTTGTGTGCTATCGAACACTTTAGAATTATCTGTCAAACCGTTAATATGGCTGTATTTACCTGTCAGAATTGTAGCCCTTGAAGGGCCACATACGGCATTGGTTACAAAACAGTTATTAAACAAAATACCCTCGCTGGCAATCCTGTCCAGGTTGGGCGTTTTAATTAACTTACTACCATAAGCACTCATAGCTTGAATGGTGTGATCATCTGTCATGATGAACACAATATTCGGTCTTTTACTTTGAGCATAGAGCATATGCCCCCCCGTCACAATATATAATAGCAGTAAAAATCGCTTCATAACAGTTTTTGATTTACACAATTTGGTTTTCTCGACAAAAACGAAAGTATAGGAGTCTTCCAAGAATAGATTTAGGTATTGTTTAAAATCCTATCACTTTTGGTTAACACGCTAATTATGTTACAATAAATCATTAAAAATTTCACCACATTCATCAATTTCAAAATGAATATATCCGATTTCTAAAGCCTCTGTTTTTTTTGCGCCATACCTTCATAAAATCATTAATATCTAAAATTGATGGCTCCAATAGCATTAAAAACAAAAACATAATTATGAAAACACTACTAGGTGCATTTGTTACTTCTATCGCATTGATGGGATCAACAAGCAGTATGGCAGTCACGAAGAACAACGGAGATGATTGGTTAAGGAAATCGGCAAAAACTGCGGTATACCAGTTGACAAAAGCAGCGCAAACTTTTACACCGGGAATGAACCCAAGATCTATCAATCCTGATGGAAGCGTAAGATTTGCTCCTGTACGCGATTGGACCACCGGATTTTTTCCGGGGACTTTATGGTACGGATATGAATTGTCAGGTGATAAAAATTTAGCAGAGCAAGCTAAAAGATTTACCCTTGGTTTAGATTCTGTACAATACGTAAAGGATACACACGATGTAGGTTTTATGCTGTACTGTTCTTATGGTAATGCCTACAGATTAACGGGGGATAAAGTTTACCTTAAACCATTAGAAAATGGTGCAGCCAATTTATATGCACGTTTCAATAAGAAAGTAGGTGCTATCCGTTCATGGGATTTTGGTCACTGGCAGTTCCCTGTAATTATTGACAACCTGATGAACCTGGAATATTTATACTGGGCAGGAAAAGAATTCAATAAACCGGAATGGTTTGCAGCCGCAAAAACACATGCAACAACAACCATGAAAAACCATTTCAGAAAAGATTATAGCTCATACCACGTGATTAGCTATGATACTTTATCCGGTAAAGTATTGCAAAGGGAAACCCACCAGGGCCTTACACACAATTCGGCATGGGCTAGAGGACAAGCATGGGGTCTATATGGTTATACCATGAGCTATAAAGATACTAAAGACAAAAAATTCATTGAACATGCTGAGCACATTGCTGCATTCATCATGAATCATCCAAAAATGCCTAAGGATAAAATTCCTCTTTGGGATTTTGATGTGCATAATGCAGACCGCTCGCCAAGAGATGCTTCTGCTGCTGCTGTAATCGCTTCTGCATTATTAGATTTGAGTACTCAGGTAAAAGACGGCGATAAATATTTTAAATTTGCCGAGGATATATTAAAAACCTTGTCAACAGATGAGTATTTAGCTAAGCCGGGAGAAAACCAATTTTTCATACTTAAACACAGCGTAGGTGCTTTCCTTTACAATTCGGAAATTGACACCCCTTTAAACTATGCAGACTATTACTTCATGGAAGCTTTAAAAAGATACGCAGAGCTTAAAAAAATTGATTTGAAAACAATCGCCCAGTCTTAATTTAAAACCAAATAATGATGAACGTAAAAAAAATCATCCTCTTACTTACCCTTGCACCTACGCTCCTATTTGCGCAGCAGCAGGGTACGCCGGTAAATAAAGACAGCTTCAATAACCTGAATCTGAATTATCCCGGTCTGGAAGAGGTAAACAAACTCGTAGCTGCTAAAGACTATGAAAATGCTGCCAAAGCCTTATTAAAGTATTATAGAAAAAGGGATAACATTAAACATCCTGACTATAATATGGAAGACAAAGTCCAATTTTCTGGTAAAAAACTAGCTGCAGGTGTACAGGAAAAAGCTGATAAAGGTATGCTACACCAATTCTATGTACATCCCGGATATGGTTTTATAGATTATGGTAAAGATATCGATTGGCAATATTGGCCAATTAAGGACAATGAAATTCGTTGGCAATTGCACCGTACCTATTGGTGGCAACCAATGGGACTGGCTTACTGGTCGTCTGGTGATGAGAAATATGCTAAAGAATGGGTTTTCCAATTCCGTGACTGGGTAAAAAAGAACCCAAAAGGCTTATCTAAAGAGAATGACCGCTTTGCTTGGCGTCCACTAGAAGTATCTACGAGGATTCAGGATCAAACAGGAACGTTCAATATGTTTGTGAACTCTCCTAACTTCACCCCTGACTTCTTGCTGGAGTTCCTTAATATTTATAACCAACAAGCTGATCATATCCTAAACAATTACTCTAATCAAGGAAATCACCTGTTGTTTGAGGCCCAAAGGATTATTTATGCAGGTTGTTTCTTCCCTGAGTTGAAAGCAGCTGATACCTGGAGAAAAAGTGGTATTGAAATCTTAAATACAGAGATCAAGAAACAAATCTATCCTGATGGATTACAATTCGAGCTTTCGCCAAACTATCATGTAGCTACCATCAACATATTTTTAAAAGCATTGCGCATGACCCAGTTAACTGGCATGTCTAATGAGTTCCCTGATAGCTACAAGAAAACAATTGAAGGAATGATCATCGCTTTAGCTGATTTTTCTTTCCCTGACTACTCCTACCCAATGTTTGGTGACGCCAAATTAACTGGTAAGGACGAAATGCAGAAAGAATACAAGAGCTGGTTGCAAGTTTTCCCCCACAATCAGGTCATTAAATATTTTGCAACCGATGGGAAACAAGGCACTGCACCGGAATATTTGTCAAGTGCTTTGAAAACAGGTGGTTTCTATACTTTTAGAAACGGTTGGAAAAACGATGCGACAGTAATGGTGTTAAGAGCCAGTCCACCGGCATTCTTCCACAGTCAACCTGACAATGGTACATTTGACCTTTGGGTAAAAGGCCGCAATTTTATGCCGGATGCAGGAGCTTACGTTTATAGTGGTAGTCCTGAAATTCAGAAATTGAGAGATGAATACCGTCAGACTAAGGTACACAAAACCTTAACGCTTGATAATATCAATATGGATAGCTGTAATGCAAAATTGATCACCTGGAAAACCAGCCCGGCTGTTGATTTATTGGTATACAGCAACCAGAGTTATAAAGAACTGAACCATCGCCGTAGCGTGCTGTTCATCGATAAAAAGTACTTTGTGATCATTGATGAGGCCATTGGTGCTGCAAAAGGCAATGTAGGTATTCACTTCCAACTCGCTGAAGAAAGTGGTACTACTTTTAACAAGTCAAAAAACAGCGTACAAACCGGTTATAAAGATGGTAACAACCTGTTGATCCAAACCTTAAACAAAGGTGCTGTATTGACAGAAGAGGAAGGTAAAGTATCTTATTCGTACCGTAAAGAAGTTGCCCGCCCAGCTTTTGCATTTGAAAAAGCTAAAAACGACAACAATACAGTAAGTTTTACGACTGTACTATACCCTTTTGAAGGCAGCAAAGCTCCGGAAATTAGTGTAAAAGAAGGTTCAAAACATAACCTTGCTAAAGGCTTTGTTGATTTAACTTTAACTATTAATGGTAAAAAGACTCAGATTACTGAGCAATTAACAAGTAATTAATTTTTCTTTTTCTACCTATGAGATGGGGAGTTGTGACATATTAGTCGCAACTCCCTTTTTACATTTTTTTCAGTTTTCTTGCGGCCCTTTCTCAGCCCGGATAGGACTCATTAATAATGTGCTACTCCTATTCGTCAGGATGTCTGGCTTCAATTCAATTATTCCGAACCAGAGACGAACCGGAGTCGAACCAGAGTCGACTTAAATACGACTATATTAAGGAGCATGGTACACCGTTTCTATAATGGCAATACAGATCTCAAAACGATCAAAAAAACTTTTTTTAGTGCTATTTTTACTTTGACAACCTAAATTTAGCCCGAATAAAACTGTTGATATGCGTTCTATGCACTTTATACAGTTCTTTGCGTAAATCACTTCAGAGCGTCATTTTATGCGCCACAAATGGCACAAAAATTACAATATCACCATTTCTACAACGGCAATTCCGTATTTAAATATATAAGTTGTATTTTAGGCGCTTATGAACAATTCAATCAGACCTTTTATTGATCGGCTAATTGCTAAAGGCTTCAAACCTTTTGCAATGAGTTTATTGATCGTACTTTGTCTGATTTCGTCTTGCAGCATTAGAAAAGGTATACAAGCCATTTTTACCGGTAACGCAATTGAACATATCAATGGCAAACCGGGGAAATCTGTTATCCAGCACAAGAGCGTTGAATATGTTGCTGCTGAGTGTAGTACTGCAGGTCAAAACCTGGATTTACAACAGTCTTTAACAAAGCAAGATTCATCTAAAAAGGCAATGATGCCATTGCTATTTTTACTGTTACCTGGATTTCTGCTTTCACTGCGGACGATTAAAGACAAACCCGGACTTCCTGTCCCCTATTCAAGACTGCAATGGTCTTGCCTTCCTTTGTTCTTACAGAACAGATTGCTATTGATATAGAATTATCGCTAAGCGGATAGCCCGCTTTTAATGTCTATTTCAACAATTCAATCATTTTAATTTTCATGACCATGAAGTATTTTCTTCAGCTGCCATGCCTGTTGGGCATACTTTTTAGTATGCAATTAAAGGCACAGCAGCCAGATACCCTTTCTTTAAAACAAGCCTGGGATCAGGCTTACAAAACTTACCCTGCACTTGCCGGACAGCAGGCGCTCATCGGTGAGTACCAAATGCGTAAACAGGAAGTACAGAGCCACTCTTTACCACAACTGCAATTTCAGCTACAAAACTCCTTCGGCACCTTTGCCGGAAGTACAGGGGCCTTTTTTCCTGTACCTGGGGTATTTAATGTCACAGGAAATGCTGTCCCCAATGGTACTCAACCAAAAACAGCGGCCAACACCTTTGGATCCGTGTTGATGGACTGGAAAGTATTCGAATTTGGCAAGCAACATAATGCAATTAAGGGTGCTAATTACCAGGTTGAAGCTGCGAAAAGCAGCTACAATGCCACACAAATCTCTTTACAGGTTAAAGTTAGCCGGCTTTACTTCGATGTTATGTACAGCAATGCCAATCTGGACTGGACTGACCGGAATTTAAACCGTGTAAAGGAAATTCTTGAGCTTACCAAAAGTCTTACGCAAGCTGGCTTAAAACCTGGTGCAGATACGTTATTAGCTAGCTCGTCCTATGCTCAAGCCAAAGCCTATCAGAATGAATGGCGAGGGAAATACAATGCCAGCAGAGTTAATTTTACAGAAGTTGTACCCCAAAATAATTTCGTTATTCCACACCAATATTTTATGTCATCTAAAAATTTAGAGGTTATTGCGGATACTATTTCGGCTGATCATCCCTATCTGCAAGTGCTAAACAATCAGGTTTTATATGAGCAAACACAAAAAGACATTGCAGCCCGAAAAGCATTGCCTTCCCTATCCATTCTTGGTGGATTATCATCAAGGGGCACTGGCATCAATGTAGATGGAACCATCGAAAGCGGAATTGCCTCAGGCTACCGCAATTATGCCAATAATTACCTGGTAGGTGTTGGATTAAGCTGGAACATCAGTGGTGCTTTTACCAGTTCATTGGAAAAGAAACGCGTTGAAAAAACGATACAGGTGCAGCAGGCAAAATACGAGCAACAGAAGTTGCAAATGAATACCTCATTAAATGCTGTTACTACCAGAATTGTACAACAAAAGCAACAAATTGAGCAAAGTCATATCGCTGTCAATACCGCAAAGGAGGCCTATACACTATACCTTTCCAGATATGAAAGTGGGTTAATTAACCTTACGGAATTGTTGCAAATCCAATCTATCCTTCAAAAAGCTGAAAAAGAAGCTATCGAGGCTCAGGAAGTACTATGGGATCTGCTGATCACGCAATCCGAAATTTCGGGCGATTTTAACATTTTGTCTAACCAATTTAACCAGAAACCATAATTATGATCAGATTTGCATTAAAAAAACCAATTGCGATTATGGTAGCGGTTATTGCAATTGCCTACTTTTCGATTACCGCAATACGAAACATCAATGTTGACATATTTCCAAAAGTAGAACTTCCGGTCATTTATATAGCTATGCCCTATGGTGGATTAACGCCCGCTTATATGGATGGTTTTATGGCCAATGAATTTCAGAAGGTACTGATTTTTGTGAGTGGAGTTAAAGACATTGATTTTAAAAGCGTTCAGGGATTTACACTCATGAAGCTAAGTTTTTATCCCGGAACAGATATGGCACAAGCATCGGGTGAGCTTTCAGCTCAGGTATCCAGAGCTATGGGATTTTTGCCGCCTGGGGCTGTACCACCACAGGTAGTCCGTTTTGATGGGAGTTCACTACCTATCGGACAACTGGTCTTTGAAAGCCCCATTCGTTCCATTACTGAGCTTCAAAACCTTGCTCAAACAAAAGTCAGGCCCATGTTTGTCACTATTCCTGGTGTAACGGCCCCCGCTCCTTTTGGTGGAAACGTTCGAACCATGGTGGTAAAAGTGAACCCGCAGCTCATGCAATCCTATGGACTTTCTGCGGAACAGGTTACGATGGCTATCGCTAAAAATAACTTCCCTGCACCGGCAGGAAACATCCGGATTGGAGATCAAAGTCTAATGACCCCCTTAAACTCTATTGCCAACGGGCCGGATGATTTTTTAGATATTCCCATAAAATCATCCCCTGACAACACGATTTTTATCAAAGACATTGCCACAGTAGAGGATGGAGCCGATGCAACTACAGGATATGCTATCATTAATGGTAAAAGATCAGTTTATCTACCTGTAATTAAAAAAGCCGATGCTTCTACCTTAAAAGTAGTTGAAAACTTAAAAGCGGCAATCCCTAAATTAAAAGCCGCTATGCCCGAAGATGTAGACTTGAAATATGTGTTTGATCAGTCGGGTTATATTGAACAATCCCTGGAAAATCTGATTCATGAGGGGATCCTTGGCGCAATCCTTACCGGAATCATGGTGTTTCTATTTCTTGGCGACGTCAGAGGTTCATTAATTGTGGTCCTCACCATTCCTATCGCCATTCTTTCGGCAGTGATTATGCTCTACCTTTTTGGTCAAACCATCAATGTAATGACCCTAAGCGGATTAGCACTGGCTATCGGAATTTTGGTAGATGAAGCTACTGTTACGATAGAGAACATACACCAACACTTTGAAATGGAAAAGCCAAAGCAACGAGCTATTTTGGATGCCTTGCTGGAAATCTCCATCCCAAAAATACTGATCCTGTTTTGTATTCTTGCCGTACTGATTCCATCATTTATGATGAGCGGGATCCCGAGAGATATGTTTATGCCCCTATCCATGGCCGTTGCCTTTGCTATGATTGCTTCTTTTATCGTATCTCAAACCTTTGTACCCATACTGGCCAACTGGCTGATGAAGCCAGAACTCCTGGTGCATCAAAAGGTGAGCTTCCATAAAAAGAAGCTTAGCAGATTTGAAAAATTTAAACGCAAATACCTGATTCTTACACGTTACGGTCAAAATAGAACAGGAAAAGTAATTGGCCTATACTTGGTAGTGGTGCTTACCCTGATCATCACCGGAGGAATGCTTATTGGAACAGATATTTTACCAGCAAGTAACAGCGGTGACATCCAGCTTAGGATTATCGCACCCGAAGGAGACAGACTGGAAAAATCTGAGGATTACCTCAAAAAAGTAACCGCCATTGTAAAGAATCAACTTCCAGACAATGCCATCAAAATCAGCTCTGCATTTGTAGGCTTACAACCTTCTGCAACTGCCATAAACCCAATCTTCCTATTCACCAGTGGGCCACATGAATCGGTACTCCAGGTTTCCATTGATCAGCACTTGTATAAAGGTTCTATTGCCAAATTGAAAGAAAGTATCCGCGAAGCTATTCGTCAAAAGCTACCAGAACTTAAAATCAATTTCGAGCCCATTGAACTTGTTGAAAAAATCATGAGCCAGGGTGCCATGACACCAATACAGATTAAAGTTGCCGCTGCACAATTAAAAGGAGCTGAAAAATTTGCTAAAAAGCTGGAAACAGAACTTTTAAACATCCCCTATTTAAGGGATGTTAGAATTGCAGAACCCATCAATGCGCCGAGTTTGCAGATCAATGTAAACAGAGAGTTAAGTGCCCAATTTGGATTAACCATGGAAGATGTGTCTCGCGCACTAACCATGGCGACTTCTTCTACCCGTTTCACTAACAAAAACCTTTGGGTAGACCCTAAATCGGGTCTGGTATTCCAGGTACAGATCCAAATCCCTGAATCAGCTATGCAATCGCTCGAAAAACTACGTTCACTGCCTTTAAAAGCAGGGCAAGCCAGACCAGTATTGGAAGATGTGGCAGAGTTACGCATGGTTAAACTTCCTGCACAGGTAAACAGACAGGGCCCAAACAGATATGTAACTTTATTGGCTAATACCTATCAGTCTGACCTTGGTATGGCTTCTAAAGCAATTAAAGAAGTGATTAAAGCCGCCGGAGAACCACCACGTGGCGTGTTGGTTTCTACTGAGGGCTTGATGCAGTTATTAGACGATACACTTTCCGGACTTCAAACCGGATTGTTGGTAGCAATCGTGGTCATTTTCCTAATGCTTACTGCTTATTATCAATCCTTTGTGGTGTCTGGCTTAATCTTATCTGTTGTGCCTGCAGTTATTGGCGGAAGTCTGATTTTGTTAACCTTATCCGGAAGTACTTTAAATCTCCAATCCTATATGGGGATCATCATGTCGGTAGGTGTCTCGGTGTCCAATGCAGTGCTGATGATCAACCAAGCCGAAGTTAACCGTTTAAAACGTGGCATGGTTGCCAGACAGGCCGCATTTTTAGCCGTATCATCCAGATTGAGACCAATCATCATGACTTCCCTGGCCATGATTGCCGGTATGATACCTATGTCGCTAGGTATGGGTGAAGGTGGCGAACAAGTTGCGCCATTAGGGCAAGCAGTTATTGGTGGATTGATCTTATCTACACTTACAGCGCTGCTGGTATTGCCTCATTTGTATGCTACGGTAATGAAAAACCGCAACAGAAACAGTCCAACACTTGATCCTGATGATCCGGAAAATATAAACCAACAAAAATATTTTATGAAACCTATTAATTTTAAAAGCGTTGTTTTAATGATTCCTTTGCTGTTTATCCTTGCTTCTTGTGGACAGGAGAAACCAAAAAACACTACTAAAAAGATTGTTACTGCCCCGAAGGTTCAATTTGTGAATCCGAAAACTGATCAGCCTGTTTATTCATTAGAACTTCCAGGTGAGCTTAAGCCTTATGAAGTCGTTACACTTTATCCAAAAATTAAAGGCTTTGTAAAGCAAATCCTCGTAGATCGTGGTAGTCACGTTAAAAAGGGCCAACTGCTTGCCTTACTTGAAGCTCCTGAAGTTAATCAACGATACCTTGCTGCAAAATCAGATGAAAATAAATCCTATGAGGATTACCTGTACAGTCGTCAGGCTTACGAAAGGTTAAAGAAAGCTGCTGCCAAATCAGGTGCAGTAGCAGAAATTGAATTGGACAAAGCAAAAAGCAAATTTAGAAGCGACAGTGCAGCCTATGCTTCAGTAAAAGCCAATACGGGTGCCTCAGCCCAATTACAGCAATATCTACGGATAACGGCTCCATTTGATGGTGTAATTACTGACAAAAATGTATCAGTTGGTGCCTTAGTGGGCGAGAATTCGCAAGCTGCGCTGTTTTCAGTTGCACAGACCAATCACCTCAGGTTAACTGTAGCCATTCCTGAGAAACATACCCAATCCCTGGGTAAAGACACTAAAATTTCCTTTACGGTTAGTGATCATCCGGGAAAGGTTTTTAAATCGAGTATTTCACGTAAAAGCAATTTATTACAGCAGGAATCAAGGTCGGCAACCGCCGAATTTGATGTTCCCAACAATGACAATCAGTTTGGTGGTGGAGAATTTGCCCAGGTAAAACTAACAATGCGGAGGACTTATCCTACGATGTGGTTACCGGCTAGCAGTATTGTCTATGCGCAATCTGGAGTCTTTGTCATCAAAGCCGAAAACCAGATGGCCAAAAGAATACCTGTCAGCATAGGTATACGCAAAGGTGAACTTCAGGAAGTATTTGGAGAAATCAGCCCCAAAGATCAAATTGTAAAAGTTGGATCAGAGGAATTAACTGAAGGCAGCAAATTGTAATGACGTAAAATGCCCAACTGAGCTTAGTTGGGCATTTTAAATAAATTAACCATTACTTATAACTTACAATAGTACCCCGCTTAAAATAAAACCTACAATAATCGTTACCGTTATAGCAACCAGCCCGGGCAGCATAAAACTATGGTTTACTACAAACTTTCCGATTTTTGTACTTCCCGTTCGGTCAAAATCTATTGCAGCAACAAGTGTTGGATATCCGGGTAACAAAAAATCACCGTTTACTGCCGGGAACATCGCTAATAAATGGGGATTGGTGATTCCAAGCACCACGCCCATTGGCATAAGCGTTCTCGTTGTTGCAGCCTGACTAAAGGTCAAAGCCCCCATCAAGAACAAAGCGATTGCAAAAGTCCAGGGATGACCTGTAACTATATCCCTGAAGGTATGCTCAATTACAGCTTCATTGGCTAACATAAAAGTAGCACTCATCCACACCACACCAAGTACAGAAACCACAGCAGTAGCCATCGAAGTAAATAAACTCATCTTTGCAACTTTTACAGCAGAGGTTTTGGTGATCAGCATGATACATGCTGAAGCAGTCAACGTGATCATAATGATCAAAGTGGTCAAATTAATGGTTCCATCAGCATTTACACTAAAACTTTTTTCACCACCAACATAAGGTACATAAGCTGGAAACGCACCGAAAAAGATGATGAGCAGGATGGCAAGACCAAATATGGCCACCGCTATTTTAGCACCTGGCTCAGGTTTATAGGTTGACTTTCCATTTTCAGTACTCCTTGTACTCATCGAACGAGCAAATTCCGGATCTTTCATTTTCTCCAGAAACACGGGGTCATGATCCAATTCCAATCCTTTTTTCCGCACCGCTAAAATACTGGCCAGGATTCCACAAAGCGCAGCCGGAATACAAATCTTCATGATATCTATTGAAGCAGAAGAATAAGCAAGTATTGTAATTAATGAAGCAGTAGCTGCACTCATCGGACTACCAGTAATGGCCAGATGAGAAGCAATTACGGAAACGGATAATGGCCTTTCAGGACGTATTCGTTGTTTAGCCGATACCTCTGCAATAATAGGTAAAAGTGAATACACAATATGCGCAGTTCCCGCAAATAAGCAGAGAAAATAAGTGGTAAAAGGGGCAATAAAGGTAATCTGACTGGGATTTTTTCTGATGATCCGTTCTGCAATACTGACCAGATAATCCAAACCACCTGCCGCCTGTAAAGTAGCAGCAGTAGTTACAATGGCTAAAATAATTAACAGTACGGGTATAGGTGGCTCTCCAGGTGTCATTTTAAACACCAGTACAAAAATCAGCAAACCTACCATTCCCATCACCCCGAGCCCAATACCTTTCATTCTTGACCCAATAAGGATCATGGCCAATAATATGCCCAGTTGAACGAATATCATTGCGCAATAAATTTAGGATGGATTAGGTTCTCAATGGAATAAATCTCATCCCATTTGGCCTGGGTAATCAGCTTCTTCTCGGTTACTACTATTTCGTAAATTGATTTACCTGTTTTAAGTGCTTCTTTAGCGATAGAAGAACATTCTTCATAACCTAAAATTGGATTCAACTGCGTTACAATTCCAATACTTTGCATCACCAGATTTTTGCTGTGCTCAACATTAGCGGTAATACCTTTAACGCATTTTTTTCTAAGCGCATGACAGGCTTTCGTTAGGTACTGCAACGAAGTAAACAAGGCCATACCAATTACAGGCTCCATCACATTTAGCTGCAATTGTCCAGCTTCGGCAGCCATCGTAACCGTCAAATCTGCTCCAATCACATAAAAACACGTTTGGTTCATCAGTTCCGGTATTACTGGATTTACTTTTCCCGGCATAATAGATGAACCCGGTTGCATAGCTGGAAGATTAATTTCGTTTAAACCACAGCGCGGGCCACTACTCAATAACCTTAAATCATTGCAAATCTTACTTAATTTAATTGCACTACGCTTTAAAGTGCCACTCAATTGTACATAAGCACCTGTATCGTAAGTTGCCTCAATCAAGTCGGCAGAAAGAATTACCGGTACTTTGCTAATCTCCGCAAGGTATTTTACACACAGTGCCGAATAGCCTTCAGGAGCATTTACGCCAGTACCTATAGCTGTTGCCCCCATATTTACCTCAGTAATCAATTTCTCTGCCTCTCTTATCCGCATTACATCTTCCCCTAAGGTAGTCGCAAAAGCATTAAATTCCTGTCCCAAAGTCATAGGCACAGCATCCTGTAGCTGTGTTCTTCCCATTTTTAAAACATCAGCAAACTCCTCTCCTTTCTCAAAAAAAGCCTTTTGTAATTGCTCTAAGGCATCAGCAAAAGAATCTATCTTAAGATAAAGCGCAATTCTAAATGCGGTAGGATAAGCATCGTTCGTACTTTGTGAAAGATTTACATCATTATTGGGATGCAAATGAATGTATTCGCCTTTTTTATGACCCATATATTCAAGTCCAAGATTTGCAATAACCTCATTTGCATTCATATTGGTTGAAGTTCCGGCACCACCCTGTATCAGATCACTCACAAACTGATCTGTAAACTCTCCGGCAATCAACCTGTCACATGCATAAGCTATGGCCTCCGCTTTTTTAGCATCCAAAATTCCCAAATCTCTATTGGCTAATGCAGCAGCCTTTTTAACATGCCCAAAAGCTTTTATGAAAAGTGGTTCACTACCAATTGGAATACCGGTAATGTCGAAGTTTTCCTTAGCGCGCATTGTCTGAACGCCATAATAACAATCATTACTAATTTCTTTTTCCCCTAAAAAATCGTGTTCAATTCGAAAAGATCCCATAATAATTTGATTTAAATAATATAAATGTTAAAAGTTTAAAATCTTTTAATAGCGCAGAAAATATCGCTGAAGTTCAGCAGTATTGTGGGTTTTCAATAAACCCAGCATCAGTAGTATCCGCGCTTTTTGTGGATTCAGGTCATCAGAAACAATCGTCCCCAGTTCTTTATCATTTACCTCTCCATCTTCCACTACCCGTCCTGATACACACCTGCTTGAACGACAGACAGCAATTCCCGCCGCCACGGCTTTCTTAACTACACTCGTAAATGCTTTCGAAAAATTTCCATTGCCCACTCCGGCAATTACAATACCCGCAGCCTTGTCTTTAACCAAAAGGTCAAGATATGCCGGAGATGCATCAGCATACGCGTAAGCAATCTCCACCTTAGGAAAAACAGTATTGTTATCTATTTTAAATGGCGCCAATGGAGATACCTGACGGTCGGAGCTTTTATAAAACTCCACCTTTCCATCAAACACCTGTCCAACAGGTCCGCTATTTGGCGAGCCAAATGCATTTACCTTAGTTGTATTCAATTTAGTCACATCTCTTGAGCTAAAGATAGACTCATTAAAGGAAACCAACACCCCTCGTCCTTTAGCTTTAGGGTCAGCTGCGAGCGTAATGGCATCAAAGAGGTTTTTTGGTCCATCTGCACTAATTGCAGTTGATGCCCGCATAGCCCCTGTAAGTACCACAGGATTATCGAACGCCACTACCAAATCCAGGAAATAAGCAGTTTCCTCCTGTGTATCAGTACCATGAGTAATCACAATTCCATCCGCTTCCTTTTTGCTGAAGATTTCATTGATCCTGATCGCAAGTTTCTTCCAGATTTCCAGGCTCATATCCTGACTGCCAACAGCAGAAATCTGTTCACCACTTACCTCAGCTATGTTTTTTATGGATGGTATTGAACCAATAAGGTCAGATACCGGAATTTTACCCGCTGTGTAACCCGCGCGATCAGCCGAAGCGCCCTGCCCTGCTATAGTACCACCTGTGGCCAGGATAATAATTCTAGGTTTCTGGCCATAAGCAACCTGTAGCAACAGCACCATCATTAAAAATATCAGTATTCTTTTCATCATCATTTAGTTTAAGGCGTTTAAAAATTATACAACATGCCAAAGTTTATACGTACCGCATTTTTCCCTTTGGTTATATCCCGATCCATTTTAAGTTCTTTGTAACCAATCTGAGGCTCAAAACCAATCATTAGGTTATCCAATAAATTATAGGAAAGATTTAAAGTAAAGTGGTAATTGGTCATTTCATTCCATGGGGCAACAGTTCCCAGCCCACCGGAAAAGTGGTTATAAGAGGCGATTACCATGGTGTGAAACTTTGCTGTCCAGAAACGTTGATAAGAAACAAAGCCTGAATGTACATCCAGGAGATTTAATATCCCTTGCCCATCTTCGTTAGCAAAGCCATCCAGACCGGAGCCACCAATGGCCAGAAAATAGTCGGAAATGCCTTTTCCAATATTCCATTGTGCCTGCAGGTTATTTACTAGTCCTGACTTTTTATTAAAAAATATGCTCGCCATGCCCGTAAAGCCCCAGCCATTCGCTGTTCTATAATTAAACCCAGGATCAGCTGCCTGCACATTTTTAGAATCGTAACCGATATTTCTATATATCCCTGCGACCTTTAAAAATCCGCCATTGTCATAATCATATCTTAAAGCACCTATTACATCAGGAATCCTTCGAGGGGCATAATCCACGCCAAAATCTACATTTGCTGTGTAATCAAATAACCGTCTGGGTTCCATCTGCTCTATAGCTAATTCATAACCAGCTCTACCTTTTTCACTAAATTTATTCCTATAATTAAGCTGTATTCTCCGGCTCAGTACCATTCCGGTTGGGCCATCCCAGTCCAACAAACTAGCTGGCCATAAATCAGGGTCGCCAAAAGTAGACCAGTTTTGTCCCAGCGTAAAGTGCGCATACTTGATCCAGGCCTGGCGTAATCTGAACAGTGAAGTACGGTTGGGGCCACCTTCAAAATCTCCCTCCAGCATGGCTTTTATTTCCTTACCATTAGGCAACTGTGTTGTTGTGGCAAAACGAAGCTGACTCTGACGCATGTCTACCCAAAATGCGGGTTTATTTCGGCCAAACACATCATTTTCATGGATCAGAAAAGAACTGTTTCCATGTAAGTTCCCACTAATGTCATATATACCGTTCAATTTTAAACGGCCTATCAGGAAAGAGCTTATTTTAGGTTTTCCGTTTAGAGAATCTTTGCTCTCATATTTAATCAACTGTGCCTGCACCTGTCCGGCCAACAGCAAACAACCAATAAAAAGCAGAACTACTATTTTTTTTGCTTTAGTAATTGTTTTATTCATAGGGATGATTTAGAAAGTAGCGTTACATTATGGTAACCCGTTCTTCTATAAAACCCTTTTTACACCCCAAATGTTTTGGATAAAAAAGCCTGATCATGATTTATGATACAGGCTTAGTCGCTTTAATAAGATTGCCTTTACCTGGCAGGCGTTATGATTATCTTTCTAAACTCTATGGGTTGATGATCACCCTGAAGATAAATTGGTCCGGGTTCACCCTCATTACTATCCAAAGCGCCACCTGTAATGCCAGGTATTTCCTGATTGTTGATTATTGTTTTACCATTGGCCACCACAGTTACCATTCTACCAACTAAGGTAATATCATAAGTCTGCCATTGATCAGGGCCAAGGGTTACCATTTCATTGGCTGGCAAAAAGCCATAGATTCCACCAAACAAAACAGAGTTTGGATGCGCATCTTTCGGACTATCTTCTATTTGTGTTTCATAACGACCTCTCAAATACACACCGCTGTTTCCACCCTTTTTATATTTGAATTCAACATGCAATTTAAAGTCATTAAACTTTTCATCCGTTATTAAATTAGATCCGGCTTTTGGGCTAGTTAAAATACCATCTTTTACCACCCATTGGTTTTCGCCTGTAGCCTTCCAACCAGTTAAATCTTTTCCATTAAACAAATTGATTGACTTACCCCATACCGGAGCCGCCGTTCTCTTTAAATAAGGGGCCTTTACGCCTTTCCACTTGTACTTTTTACCATCACTGGTTATCATAGTCCCCTCAATTCCAGATCCTAGTAATTCCCCTTCAATCACAAAATTCTGGTTTCCATTTTCCCATTGCGGTGGGATCTCAAACCTGAACTTACCATTGTCAAACTTTACCTCAGCGATCGGACGAGCACTGCCCGAGGCACCAACAAAAGAACCTACCAGTGTACGGAAGCCTGAAAGCTTTACTTCCAGCCATGATGGTGCTGATTTACCATTCTCGTCAACAGTAATGTCCCAGCGGCCTATCAGATCTTTTGGGGCCGCAGTTTGTGCTTCGACAGCTATCTTACCGGTTGATGCAAATAAACATTCTGCAGAACTCGTCATCAGCAGACAGCTCATACCAAATACAAGAAGATTTTTACGCATAGAATAATTAATTTTCGGTTATCATTTGTGATGACAAGATATAACTTATTTACATTTACTACAAATGAGTGAAAACTCGATTATTCAATCATGCTACAACTAATTTTCATTATGTTTAACTGGCACCTTAGTGTCCCTTATCACATTATCTACCAGCAAATTGTCAAAAGGTGCAACACTCTGTATGGTAGGAGAAGGATATCTTGCTGTATCAAATTTCCCGGTCCAATCTGCATTTTTACTGTCACCAATTAAAATACCCGTGGTCGTATTGCCGATACGATTATTTTTAATCAGACAATCACTAGCTGCGATGTAAAAACCAATTTCGGTCTTCCCTTTTGCCATACCATACATTAACCTGATCGCTACGGGCAACCCGCTAAATGTATTGTTGGTAATCGTATGATGCGTTCCATTAACCCTGATTCCGCCAGTCCCTCCTTTAATAATATTGCTGTCTATTAAACAATCATGTCCGCCACGCATTACCAATTCTCCTACACAATCTTCAAAATAATTATTGATGTAGCTGTTTCCAGAACTTTTATTACTAATCACTTCTGCTTCACCATTGCAACGGACAAATCGGTTATCTCGTACAATGGACCCGGCAGTTTTAGTACCTAACAGTACCGGATCTTGTCCTATTTGCACACATTCGCCACCGTTAAATACTTTCCAGCTTACTTTATCCTTATCCTTAAACACATTGTGGTCAATCAGTGTATAAAGAGGTACCGATTCCGAAACAATTTTAACCTGCAATTCCTGATTATCAATGTTCCCTATAAAATTGCAATGGTCTACCCGATTGTGTTCGGCTTTGCCCGAAATCACAACAATTGGCATAAACTGATTTTTCGCAGTATTTTTAGAAAATGTACAATCAGTAATCCGGCAATATTTTGTAGCCTTCAATTCAATCAAAATGCCTGTACCTCCCGGTACCTTAAATAAGTTACAACCTTCAAAAGCTAAACCTGAAATTTCTGTAAAGCTCCCGGTCAACTGAAATACTGGCTTGTTTACATCCCCGGAAAACACCACCTTCCCAGCTGTTTCGGCCTTGATCACAATAGCTTTCCCGACTGTACCCATCGTGGGAACAGTTAATTCCCAACCACTATAGTGACCATCAACAATTACAATTTCGTCACCCGGTACCGCCACAGCGACCGCTTTTTTAAATTCATCCGGATTTGATACCTTATACACTTTAGCTTCTGCAGCAGTAAATAAGCATAACAGACAACAGGCCAGTGCGATTAAATTCTTTACCATAATAAAAGTTTATTCCACAATTTACATTTTAATCCTTTACCACGTTTAAGACGGATTGCCAATCGGAATAAATATCGGCTGAACCCAACAATTTTTTAAGCATAACATTATAGGCCGGCTCAAAATATGCTGCATAAGAAAGCACCTCTATCGCCGTTTTCGGTTTAAAGTTTGCACCTATTATATAACCTGGTTCTTTATTGTCGGCTCTTTTTTTATCAAATGGGACCTTGCTATTTACAAACTCATGATGAATTTGCCTGCCAGTGACAAATGGAGCCAAAAACTCAACTGATTTTTGAATAGAGGAGCCCGACGGGGATACATAATTAAAATAATTGATCCCTGTGGCACGCTTAATTACAGTTGCTATTTTCAGTAATGGTTCTAAAGTATAGATATGATAATGGAGTGCATCCCTTTCTTCAAAATCCATACCCGAACCATCGGCATACAGATTTTTTAGTATCTGTGTTTTTATGGCAGTATCTGCAAATAACTCGTAATTTTTATTCCTAAGTAGATATGCGATGTTTCCAACAACCTTTATCCTATGGGAATTCCAATTGTTATAGACACTTTTCTTGCCCGACTTAAAGCGTGGACTGGCCATCTCGGCATCTGCAATCTCAACAAGCCACTTATCAACAGTATTTCTCTCCGACACAGTCATTTCATCCTTAATCAAATCATAAGCATCAAACAATGGATCTAGCTTGGTATCATTTATCGGATTACCCGCACCGTGGTTAATCTTGGCCCAGGCCAAGATATATTCGATACATTTCTTTAAATAAACGGGTTTATTGCTGATGCTATAGGTATAGGCCAAAGCATATATTTTGTCTAAATCAGCAAGGGACTTTTGTGTTTTTAGTTTCTTAGGATCATTTGCCAGGTGGCCTTCAGAAATGATCGTATCTACCGGATCAGGATGTTGCTTTAAAGTAGCATCAGCCAAATTTTCCAACTCATGATAAGCCATTTTAACATTTTGATCTGTGTTGATCAGTGTTGACAGCTTTTGTAGCTCGCTTTTGTTCAGACTTAGATATTGAGCCTTAGCAGTAATTGCTGGCGGCAATAAAATTGCCACCAACAAAACTACTCTTGTAACCATAACCAATTGTATTCTAACCATTTTATTTTAAAATCTAAGCAAAATCAACCATTTATAAATGCTAATCCATTCTTAATTCCAACCGGGATTGTTTACTGTAATAGCAGGATTAAGCGTAGTCTCCTGAATCGGTATTGGAAACAAAATATCCCGCTCAGACACATTATTGTAAGGAGCCAAAGCATTAGCCTGACCGGAGTACCCTAATGTATTGTTAGAATTTACCGGGGCCTGAGTTGTGATGATCGGAATCATATCTTTCATCGTTTTTAAAAATATCCCCCACCTGATCAAGTCGAGTTTACGATGTCCTTCGAAAGCCAATTCCAAAGATCGCTCCAATTGGAGGGCTTGTTTGAAAGCTGCAGGCGATGCCGTTTGTGCAGAAGTTAAACTTGCATCCGCTGCTGTATATAAAACTGCATCAGCGGTAGCACCTGTACCCACACCCGAAAAAGCTACAGTTGGTGCACTGGTATAACCAGAGCCAGCATTAGTAATCGTAAAACCGGTAATCTTACCTCCTGATACTTTTGCAGTGGCCGCAGCACCGGTACCGCCGCCGCCTGTAATGGTAACTGTAGGTGCTGTAGTGTATCCTGATCCTGCACCAGTTAGATTAATGGTTTTAAGACTATTGTAAGCTCTTGCCCTAACTGCATTAACAGCTGCAATAGCATCAGTTGTTGGTCCGCTTACCTCATTGGTCGCTTCAGCAAACATCAACAATACATCCGCATACCTTAATAACGGCCAGTTGGTCCCTCCAAAATTCTTATTGGTTATAATGTCACTGTTTTGGTATTCGCGTCTCCATTTGGCAACAGAACGACCCCAAATATAGGTCGAAGCAAAGTTGATTTTTCCCTTGCTGGCATCATTACCACTGTAATAAAAAGGTGTCATATTCCAATCCCTTCTGGTATCACCTGCTGCATAGGAATTAAACAATGTCCCTGTAGCTAAGTAATTTCCTTGCATAAAGCCATAAGAAAGATTACTGTTATTAATCCCAACTGTCGACCCAAAACGCTCATATTCTGAATATACACCTCCTGCATCACGGTAAAATTCAACTTCCCAAATACATTCTTTCGGCTCATTAATATCAGCAGTTTCATTAATAAATATTTGTTTATAGTCCGGATTCAAAGAGTGAAGCTGTGATTTCATCACTTTTTGAGCCCAGTCGGCAGCTTTTGGATAATAGGTTGGATCAGACAGGCGGCCTGCCGCATATAAACAAACACGTGCTAAAATACCTTCTACAGCAGTTTTTGATACCCTTCCGGTATTTGCGGCACCCCATTCTGTTGTTGCTTTTACCAAACCTTCGGCTGTGGTCATATCCTGAATTACCTGTTCATAAACCTGCTTTGCAGGAACACGTGGAAAGCTCGTTTCAGTAACTGAATTGGTGATAGTTATTTTCAGTGGAACATCTCCCCAATAGCTCACCAGGATAAAATGATAATAAGCGCGTAAAAACAATGCTTCACCCTGTACATAGTTCTTTACAGACTGAGACACCTGGGCTTTATCAATATTAGCAAGTAATAAATTTGCTCTTTCAATGCCTGCATATAAATTTCTCCAGCAATTGTTAAAGTTTCCATACGATGAGTTTACGTTGTACCAGCTTGCTGCAATGGTATTTGAACTTCTAAAATAATCCTCATCATTGGCTCCCGGGGCTTCCAGGGAAAGAAAACGAGAGTAAGTAGACTCATCGGTATTTCCTAATTCTGAATACACACTTGCTAAAGCAGAATTTAACTGTGCTTCAGTATTATAAAATGTTTGCGGTGCAATACTGTCCTCAGGAAGCTGGGTAAGATATTTTTTACAGGAAGTAAGTCCTGTAAAGACCAATATGCTTAATAAAATAATATTTCTTTTCATGATCTTTTAAGATTAACCTTGATAATACAAATTGACTACAGTGACACATCTAAACCAAAGGTGATCACTTTGGCTTTTGGATAAGCCGAATAGTCCATTCCCGGTGTTAAAGCAGAACTATAGGATGACACCTCCGGATCAAGACCGGAATACTTTGTCCATGTGAGTAAATTTTGTGCAGACACAAAACAACGAACTTTGGATAATTTGATATTCCTAAGTATTTTTGGGTCAAATGTATAGCCCAGATTGACTGTTTTTAACCTTAGATAAGAACCATCTTCTAACAAACGCGATGAATACACAGCCGGTCCGCCCCCTCCAGTTCTAAAGTACGTGTTGCTTGGATTGGTCGGTGTCCATCGATCCTGATAAGTTGCGTACTGATTTGATCCAAATACAGTTGAACCTTCCATTAAATATTTGTTGATGTTTTGAATCTGGTTGCCATAAACAAACTGAAAGAAAACATTCAAATCAAAACCTTTGTAACTAAAGTTGTTAGAAAATCCGCCGGTAAACTTAGGATTGGGATTACCAATAACAGTCAGATCATTACCATCAACAATATTATCTCCGGTCAGGTCCACATATTTAATGTCGCCGGGTTTGATATTCGCACGTGGGTTACCATTATTCGGCACATTTGCTTTCAAAGTAAAAACACCGGGTGTATTTTCATCAAAATCACTATACTGGTACACCCCAGCCCATTTATAACCATAAAACATCGCCACCGGTTGTCCAACTTGTGCAGCAAAATCCGGGGTTAGTCCCAGGCCCGTAGCATACCATCTTACTGTTGTTAATAACGTCTGTTGCCCCTGAGCCAATGCCAGCACTTTGTTGCGGTTAAATGCAATGTTAAAACTACTTGACCAGTTAAAATTCTTTCCGGTAATATTGGTCGTTCCCAAAGTAAATTCAAGACCTCTGTTTTGTACGGCACCAATATTCTCATATGCAGAAGCATAGCCACTTGTGCCCGGTAATTGCGCGTTTAACAACAAATCCGTGGTTTTCTTATTGTAAACATCTGTTGTTAAAGTGATGCGTTGATTAAAGAATCCCAAATCAAGACCTATATCAGTTTCAGCAGTACTTTCCCATTTCAATGCAGGATTTGCCAAAGAAGAGGCATAAGCACCACTTAAAAATGTACTGTTAAAGGAATATGAATCAGCACCTCCCTGAGTCAACAAGGCATATGCAGCCCGGTCATCAACCCGGTTATTACCAGTTACACCATAGCTGGTCCTGATTTTAACATCAGATATGATCTTATTATTTTTAAGAAAGTTTTCCTCACTCATGTGCCATGCCAATGATCCTGAAGGGAAGAAACCCCAAATGTTATCACCGACAAATTTTGAAGAACCATCAGCACGGAAACTAGCTGTTGCCAAATATTTCGATTTATAATTGTAATTGACCCTGCCAAGGAAAGATGCAAGTGTATTTTTTGATTTTGTTGTTTTGATATTGAACGGTGTCCCCTGTCCCAAACCATCAACACCTAAACTTTCGTTTGGAACCAATGTGGCCCTGGAACCAAAAAGCTTCGAACTATTCCCCTGCATTGTAAAACCTGCCAACACATTTATAGCATGATCTTTATGGATGACATTACTGTAAGTTAAGGTATTCTCATTGACATAATTTGAAAGCGAAGTATAGGTGACTGAACCATTTGGTCCACCTGAGCCTAAACTGCTGCCCGGACTTCCTAAACGAGAGTTTGAAGTATTAAAAACATCAGCCTCAGTAAAGTTATTATTATAACCACCCGTAACTTTCAACTTTAACTTAGGTAAGATACTATATTCCAGATAAGCATTGGTTGTTAATACATTCCCAATTTTACCTCGTATCTCATTGTAAGCTGTTAAAATTGGATTCCATTGATAATTAGAATTAGAAGCGGTAATGACATCCTCATCCTGCGCATCTTCCAACAAAGCATCCAGGTTACCGGTACCATTTACCGGTCTGTACTGCCAAACATTGATTAAATAATTAAAAGCTGTTTGCGAGTTACCACCAACCTGAGTCCCGTTAGATATAATACTGCTGTAATTAGCCATTATCCCACCTTTCAGTTTTTTAGTGATCTGCTGATCTAAACTCATCCGGCCTTGATACCTTTTAAAATCTGAGCCAATGATAGTTCCCTTTTGTTGAAATATAGATCCGGAAACAGTGTATTTGGTATCTTTTGTACCACCTCTTAAAGAGATATTATGATTGGACATGGGCGCTGTGCGAAAAACCTGTTGCTGCCAATCCAATCCAGGCTGATCTAAATAACTATCCAATGTTTGTCCATTCGTTAGGTATAAACCAGTAGCTTTTGCGTTATCAATTTCCAGTTGGTACTTTACAAAGTTATAGGGATCCATAACTTTAACTCTTGAAGTATTTGTTTGTAAACCGTAATAACCATTATAGGTTAATACAGGCGGTCCGGTCTTGCCTTTTTTCGTAGTAATGATGATTACCCCATTGGCTCCACGCGCACCATATATTGCTGTAGAAGATGCATCTTTTAACACTTCTATGGATTCAATATCTGCCGGATTGATGGCATTGTTGGTATAGTTTTCTATTGGAAAACCATCCACAACGTAAAGTGGCGAATTATCCTGAGTAACGGAATTACCACCACGAATTATAATTTCGGGCGAGGCACCAGGCTGTCCATCAGGAGAAGTTACCTGAACTCCGGCAATCCTACCTGCCAGAGCATCGTCAAATGATTTTACGGGCGCTTTGTTTAAGTCGCTTATATTAACAGTTCCAACAGAACCCGTAAGGTCACGTCGGTTAACCTGTCCATACCCAATTACGACCACTTCACTTAAATCATTTAGTTTGGTTTTTAAGGTTACATTGATCACCTTATTGGAACCAATCGCTATTTCCTGAGTGTCAAAGCTAATGGCGTTAAATATCAATACCTCATCACTGGCTGATACACCGATTTTATATTTTCCATCCCCATCAGTAGTTGTTCCTTTTGTCGTTCCTTTGACCTTAATTGTTACGCCTGGAATTGTTTCGCCTTTATCATCCTTTACCACACCGGTAATTGTTTTTTGGCTTGTTTTAGCTACAGGATTGGTCTGCTGAGAAAAAGCATTTTGCCCGTAAAAAATAAAACAGAGGAAAAGGCCTGTTAGACCCCTTAAGTAAAGTTTGCTCATAGTTGTTTAATATTTGGTGGTTAACCCGCAGCTCAAAATCCCTTGCGGCTTACCTACAAAACTAGGCACCTCCAGGTACACAAAGCCATGGGTTTTGACAAAAAAATGCATGGGTAATGCACTTTTTCACTTAAACCTGCTCTTTTGGGGTATAACCAAATTGCTCTTTAAAGCACTTCCTGAAATGATTTACATCTGAAAACCCAACACTATAGGCGACTTCATTAACATTCAACTCTCCGTTAGACAACAATTGTGAAGCGCGCTTTAGTTTAATGCTCCTGACAAACTCCACAGCGGTCTGATTGGTTAAGGCTTTTATTTTCTTTGTAAAAGTATTCCTGTGCATAGCCACTGCCTCACTAAGCTGTTCAACGCTCAAAGTTTCATCTCCAATGTGTTTTTCAATGAATGCCAAAACTTTAGTTAAAAACAGTCCGTCGGCCTCACTGATTGCAATATTTTGAGGCTCAAGCATGATCTCTTTCTGATACCTCGATCTTAATTTCTGCCGGTTTTCAATTAAATTCCAAACCCTGGCTTCCAGAATACCAAAATTAAAGGGCTTTGTTACATAATCGTCGGCCCCGGTTTCCAGTCCTTCCATCTTAAAGATCAAAGGTGTACGGGCTGTTAAAAGTATTACAGGAATGTGGCTTGTGACAATATCCGATTTTAAATTCCTGCAAAGTGTTATCCCATCCATCTTTGGCATCATCACATCACTGATAATCAGATCGGGCATCTTCTCCTTAGCTAAATCCCAGCCCGCTAATCCATCAACGGCAGTATAAACTTCAAAATCGTCTTCAAATCCTTCTTTAACAAAGTTTAGGACTTCTTCATTATCTTCCACAAGCAAAATAGAGATCTTTTCCTTTCCTGCGTTTTTTAATATCTCTGCTTTACGCAAAGAAAATTGAGATGGTAACAATTGTCTTGCCGGTAAATATTCAGTTATATCCTCGCTACTCTTAAAATTTTCAATAACTTCTTCCGACTTAAAATATGCGTTGCCTATAGGCATCCTTACCTCAACACGGGTGTACCCACGTTCAGCTCCCTGCTCCGGCCTGCTATCAATCTTTATACTTCCATGGTGCAATTCGACCAATTCTTTAGAGAATGCCAATCCCAAACCAGTCCCCTGTACATTAGATTGGTCCCGCTCATCATGATAAAACTGAGTAAAGAGTTTATCCATGTTTTCCGGAGCAATCCCACATCCATTGTCTTCAACAGCAATAACCATGTGATCACCCTTTTCGTCAGCTTCCTGTTTCACAGACAGTGTAACTTTACCATGAACAGGCGTAAATTTTATAGCGTTGGATAGCAAATTATAAACTACTTTTTCCAGTTTGTCTTTATCAAACCAGGCCCACAATTCATCTGTCTCGGTTTTAAAAACCAGGTTAATATTCTTTGAAATGGAAAGCCCGCTAAATGCCAGTGAAATCTCTTTAAGGAAATGAACAACATTCCCTTTTGCAGCCTCCAAATGCATGTTACCAGAGTCAAACTTCCGGATATCGAGCAGCTGGTTGATCAGTTTTACGAGTCGTTCACTATTGCGCTGTATCAGCATCAGCTGATGCTGAACTCTATTATCACCGGCACTAGCTTTAACAAGCCGCTCTATCGGAGCCATGATGAGGGTCAAAGGTGTTTTAATTTCATGAGATATGTTCATAAAAAAGCTAAGCTTTTTTTGAGCCAGCTCCTGGTCCTTTAAATGACTAATAGATTCGAACTCCAGCTGTGTTTTTAGGCGTTCAGTTTTTTTCGAATAATTGTTAAACAAGTATAATAAAGTAAGGATTATCAGGGCATACCCTATATAGGCATACCAGGTTTTATACCATGGTGGCAACACCACTATTTTTAAAGTACGCGGTGTTTCATTCCATACTCCGTCATTATTCGCAGCTTTTATTTTAAACAGGTAGGTGCCCGGATCAAGATTGGTATAGGTGGCCATTCTCTGGTTAACCACATAATGCCAGGCATCATCAGAAAACCCCTCCAGCTTAAACGCAAATTGATTTTTTTCCGGATTGATATAATTGAGAGCGGCAAATCCAATACTAAAAAATGCCTGGTTATAGGCTAAAGTAATCTGTTTCGTCTCCTCAATCGGCTTCGCCAAAGGTGAATCCTTAATACCAAATTGAACGGGTTTATTTAAAATTAAAAAATCGGTGAATATAACAGCTGGTTTTACATGATTGGTTTTGATGTGATCAGGATCAAAAATGGTTGCTCCATTAATACCACCAAAGATCAATTGTTGCTTTTTAGTTTTAGTTCCCGCACCGGTCAAAAACTGATTACTTTGTAAACCATCCTGAACAGTATAATTAATAATGTTTAATTGACGGGCATTAAATGGCAGCTCAAATTTTTTAAATGCAATACAAGATATTCCCTTATTTGTACTGAACCAAAGTCGCCCCCTACTATCTTCAGCTATTTTATGAATGGTATTGCTATAAATACCTGTGGATTCAGTAATTGCATAGAATTTTTTCGCAGCAATGTCCATATAATTGATTCCTCCACCATCCGTACCTATCCACAACCTATTTTGAGCATCTTTATAAATACTCAAAATAGAACTGCTGGTGAGGCCATTGCTTCGGGCCTCGTCAAACTGATAAGTTTCAAAAGTTTGATGATGTATATTTAAACAGCTGATTCCCGAAGACTTGGTACCTATCCACAAGCGCTCCCCATCCAATAAGAGTGAAGTTATGTTGACCGAATTAATTGAATTACCGGAGTTTGGAGAAGGCAGATAATGCTTAACAACTTTATCATTTTTGATATAATACAAACCATCGAAATTTGTCCCCACCCACAATCCATCCTTACCTCTCAATAAAACATAATTTTGGATAAATCCGGGCACCAATGGTTTAGCGATGAGGTTGACATCATAAAAAGCGTGATTTTTTTTATCAAATATTTTCAAGCCACTTCCTGTACCTATCCAAAGTTTTGTATCATCCTCATGACTTGTAATGGCTTTAACACTGGTGTTTAACAACTCAGCCTTCTTTTTATCATTCCTATAGGTATGATAAATTGTAAATGTGCTATCCACATGATTCAAATCTGCAGATCCATTATCTGTACCTATCCATAATGAGCCGTCATTATCCTCCATAATGGCATTTACAATTTCGGACGACAATCCATTGTTATGACCTTGTTTACGGCCTAAATTGTAAAAGTTATCCGACTGATTATAAACCACATTAACCCCTCCATTATAAGTACCCAACCATATGCTGCCTTCTTTATCTCTCAATATGCAGCGTATAGAATTTTGGCTAAGTGAAGTTGGATAGTCAGGATCATGCCTATACGCCTTGATCTGATGATTGGTTAGACCAATTGTATTCAATCCATTTTTAGTTCCAACCCAAATTACCTTGTTATCAATTTCTATCAATGCTCTTACCGTATTACTCAGCAGTCCATTATCCTTGTTATAGTTTATACAAGTTTGAGTTTGGGCATTGTAAAAGAACAAACCTTCCGATTCGGTAGCGATCCAGTAATTACCAGAATGATCCTGAATGATGCTTCTAATAACAGCGCCAGGTAATTTACGATATGCTTTTAAAGCTGGCGGAATTGCTAAAAATCTACGGTTTTTCAAATCGTAAATTTTTAAAGTTTTAGCTGTACCTATCCATAAATGCTCTTGTTGATCAAAATATAAATATTGAACTTTATCACTACATATATTGGTTTTGGCATAGATCAGCTCTTTCTTATGGTGCTGGTTATAAATAAATAAACCGGCACTTGTCCCCACCCAAATCATACCTGTTTTATCCTGCACCATATCAAAAACCGCATATCTTTTTGATAATCCTTCGAGCTTATAGCGTACAAACTGATTTGTAGCCTTATTGTAACGGTTTATACCATTTAATGTACCAATCCACAGGTTGCCCTCCCTATCTTCTATCAATTTGTTAACCTGGTTATTGCTTAAACTTCCGGAGTTTCCGGGATCATTTTTATAGGTATTAAATTCAGTTCCATTAAACTTGCTCAAACCATCAAATGTGCCTATCCAGATTTGACCTTTTTTATCCTGCAAAATACTCATGGCGGTATTTTGAGCCAGGCCATTATCCACATTTAACCTTTTAAATACAAGCGTTTTTTGGGCAAATAACTGACTGATCTGCACAAGCAGTATCAGGCTTAAAAAAGCATGCTTCTGTATTTTTTTCAGTATCAATTGGGATTTTGTTACAGATTTCAGGAATTAAAATATTTGGTAAGGATAAAGATAACTGATTTATTGCTAAACTTAATCTGGCACAACTTGTTTTCTTTGTAAAAAACAAAGCAAATGAATACATCCCTTCAAATTGCAATATTAGATGATTATCAAAATGTAGCCTTCTCATTTGGCGATTGGTCTACCATACTCAAAAAAGCTCAGGTGGTTACTTTTAACGACCACATTACAGATCAGGATGCAATTATACAACGGTTAATGCCATTTCATGTGATCTGTGTAATGCGTGAACGCACCCCATTAACCAGAGCAATTCTCTCTGGTTTACCTAACCTTAAACTAATTATCTCTACCGGACAACGCAATGCTTCTATAGATACACAGGCTGCCGAAGAATCAGGCATTTCCATTTCAATGACCGGTTATCATGGAAGCGGAGCACCAGAGTTGACCTGGGCTTTGCTGCTTGCCATATCAAGGCACATTGTTGCTGAATCTGCTTCTTTAAGGGAAGGGAATTGGCAAAAAGGAATTGGTGTTGATCTGAAAGGCAAAACTATCGGAATTATAGGTTTAGGTAATATTGGCAGCGTAATCGCCAGATATGCTAAAGCCTTTGAAATGGAGGTGGTTGCCTGGAGTGAAAATCTGACCTTAGAAAAGGCGCATGAACATGGAGTAAAACTAGTTGGTAAAGAAGAACTGTTTAAAACAGCTGATTTTGTAACCGTACATTTAATATTAAGTGCGAGGTCCAGAAATATCATTACCTCAAAAGAGCTTTCTTTAATGAAACCATCAGCCTATTTTATCAATACTTCGCGAGGGCCGCTGGTAAATGAAGCCGATCTGATCAACACGCTGCAGAACAAAAAAATTGCCGGGGCAGCATTAGACGTCTATGATATAGAACCTTTACCAACCAATCATCCTTTCCGGAACTTACCCAATTTACTAGCCACACCCCATATTGGCTATGTAACAAAAGACACTTATCAGATATTTTTCGAGGACACCATTCAAAGAATTGAAGAATTTTTAGCTACAAGAAATGCTGAATAACAATCTCAGCATTGTAAAAAACTCTTTAACGCCTGATTTTATTATTATTAATTAGAAAAAACATTGAACGTTAACTTTTGTTATTGTTATCCGGGAACATTAAAAAACCCCGTTTCCAGCTTAATCCTACTCAGGTTCCACCCAGCATTTTTCTAAAAGCCCCACATCCAATTTTTTTTTTTGCTAAATAAAATAATCATGATTCATCTATTTCAACCTATTGAAGATTTTGTCATCAAATTAGCAAAACCCGAAACTGATCCTATAAATCAGGCTCGGGTTAAAATGCTGCTTTATATCCTGATTTTATATTTACCATTTACAGGTATATTAATTGTTGCCTATTCTATAGGCGGCCAGACCCCACATCTGATAAGAGTGAGTACGGTTTTTATAGCCAGCTTAGTACTCATATCCGCCATTTATTATACCCGTGCCTGGAGATTAGCTTCACATATATCACTTTGTTTACTCACATTGGCCGTTTGGACTAATTTATCCATATATGTACAAGGAATTAACGTAGAGACCCTGCAATTTATCTGGTTTGCCTGCGCACTTAGCTTTTATATGCATGGTTTAAAGTGGGGATGGTTCTATTCGGCAATTAATGTCTTACCAGTAATCATATATACGGGGATAGACAGTAAAAACTATTTCTATTTAGGCTCAGGTCCACATGAAGTTAACCAGGCTACTTATCTTTTTGTTACGGCCTATAATTTTCTATTGATCATCTACCTCCATTATTACTTCTTTAAAGCATTTAACCGCAACTTCATCAATCTAACGAAAACAAAAAACGAGCTAAATGAGCTGAATGAAAAGCTTAGTATAACATTGTCTGACCTTAAAAAAGTATCCAATGCGCGAATGGAGTTTCTTTCAACAATGTCGCATGAATTACGTACTCCCTTAAATGGCGTGATTGGTATATCCAATGCACTCTTACTCCAGGACCCGCGTGAAGATCAGGAAGAAAACCTTTCTGTGCTTAAATTCTCCGCCGAAAACCTATTGTTACTTGTGAATAACATTCTTGATTTCAATAAATTTGACTCCGATAAGGTTGAAATGGAACACATCGCGTTCGATCTCATCACCTTGCTAAAGAATAACCACTCCAGCCTTAAATTAAAGGCTCAGGAAAAAATGCTGGATTTAAAACTTACGATTGCCGAGGAGCTGGAAGGTAAAATTATAGTAGGTGACCCTACCCGTTTAACTCAGGTATTGCTTAATCTATTAAACAATGCTATTAAATTTACAGAAACCGGATATGTAGCCTTGTCTACCCATACCATTGATACAACTGAAGATCAGATCACCATTCGGTTTACAATCGAAGATACGGGTATAGGTGTAGAGCCCGATAAACAGCAACATATCTTTGAACCATTTATCCAGGCATCAACAAGTACAAGTCGCCATTATGGAGGTACCGGTCTTGGACTTCCTATTGTTAAGAAAGTTCTAAAGATGTTTAATAGTGATATTAAGGTGGTAAGCACAGTGAATACAGGAGCGAAATTCTTTTTCGATATCACCTTTCCGTATTTCATTGCTGATGCAACGATCATTCATAAACCTGTAGATACAAAGAACGAATTGGCACATCTGAAAGTTTTGGTCGCAGAGGATAATCCAGTAAATATTCTTGTCATTAAAAAGACACTGGAACAGTGGAATATTGTCCCTACAATTGCTGAAAATGGCCTGTTTGCCCTGCAAAAGTTAGAAGAGGGAGATTTTGATGTAATCCTGATGGATCTTTATATGCCTGAGATGGATGGTTATGAGGTAGCTGAGACAATTCGCAGTCTAAGTAACAAAAGAAAAGCCGGGATACATATTATTGCCCTTACAGCAAGTGTAAATCATAATGTAGCAGATAGGGTAAAAAAATCCGGGATGAACGACTATCTTTCAAAACCATTCGATCCACATCATCTGTTCCAAAAACTAAAACGGATGGGAATAGAAGCTCCTTCCTATAACTGATTTAGAATTTATGTGGCATCATTATTGGAATGTATTTTACAGTATACCAATATTTTACACCCTTAAAACATCTTCAAAATGGAAACAAGCAATCCTTTAACGCCAGCGCCTGTAACCTCAGACAGTGGGAAAACAGCTGCTATACTGAGCTATTTCGGTATAATTTTATGGTTAATCGCCTATTTTGCACTTCACAAGGATAAGAAAACAGATTTTGGTAGTTATCATCTAAGACAAACTTTACTATTCGCCATCATTTCAACAGTTATCTATTTTGCGCTCAGCTTTTTTCTGGGAATGTTAATCGCCATGACAGGCATGTTTGGTATTATTTACCTTGCATACATTGTATATGTAGGTCTATTTATTATCTGGATCGTTGGATTTATTGGCGTTTTAAATGGAGAGAAAAAACCAATGCCTTTAATTGGTGAAAGAGCGCAAACCATGTTCCCGGAGATTTAAAATCGGGAACATAGTCTGCACTATCAATCCTATTCTACAATCAGTTTACCTCTCATTGTAGCAACGTGTCCAGGAAAAGAACAGATATAATCATATGTACCTTTTTCAGGGACAGTAAACTCAATTGTGTCTGATTGCCCGCCTCCAAGTAGTTTGGTATGCGCAATAATTTTATCGCTTTCAGATTTAGGAATGTAATCGTTGTCCTTTGCTGTTAAAGCTTTTTTAGCAAAATCGTCGATGTTTGTACCTTGTTTTAAGAGGATAAAATTATGACCCATTGCGTTTTTATCCATTGTACCAATATGCGTAAATGTTAATGTAATTGGTTTTCCTGCAAGCGCTTTTAACTCTGTTTGATCATACTTCATCTCATCATGAGCTGTCAAGGTTAAAGTATTGCTGATTGCTTCCTCTGCCGGTGGAGCCATCTCCTCAACAGGAGTGCTTGGTGTTTCTGTTTTGTTTTCATTACCACCGCCACCACATGAACTCAGGGTAAATGTAAAAACGGCCACTAATGCTGTAATACTAAAGATCTTTTTCATTTTAGTTATGTTTAAATTCAGTATTACAACATTTATATAACTGATATAGTTTGTTTTTTATAATTATCCGTGAATTGCTTCTTTGTTTCCAAAGCTTTGGATCAGTTCTCCCTCAAATTCAAGCCATTCTTTCCATCTTTTTTCGACATCAATATCAATGGTATATTTACGGGCAAAGTTTAGAAAGATGGTATAGTGCCCTGCTTCTGAAACCATTAAATCGTGATAAAATTTTGCCAATTCCTGGTCTTTGATATTTTGCGACAATACACGGAATCGCTCGCAGCTTCTCGCTTCAATCATTGCTGCAAATAGAAGACGATCAATAAAAGCTGAATTCCTGCTACCATCTCTACGGCTGAATTTAACCAGTTTGCCTACGTAATCATCTTTACGTTCACGACCAAGGGTATAGCCCCGCTGCTTAATAATATCCACCACCATTTGGAAATGCTGCATTTCTTCAATGGCAATAGCGGTAAGCGCTTCCACCAAGTCCATATGTTCCGAATTATTGGCAATCAGGGTAATGGCATTCGTTGCTGCTTTTTGTTCGCACCAGGCATGATCGGTCAAGATCTCCTCCAAATTTGATTCAGCAATGTTTGCCCAACGCGGGTCTGTCAATAATTTTAATCCAAGCATAATGATAAATATCTTCTTTGGGCCAAAATTAGAAAAGATTTCACCTACCTATAGCTATATTTGAAAAAAGCCCAATGAAAGTTATAAAATTGCTGTTTTCAGGAATGATTTTTATCCTATCCGGTTGCGACAATAATGCTGCAGACAGCAATGCGGCTAAAACATTATATCGCAGTATCAATAAAGATGATACGGCTACCCTTAAAATAAAATTGACAGACAAAGAATTTTACGGACAATTTGAAATAAATTACCACGGAGCGTATAAAGATTCCGGGGATGTAACAGGAGCAGTAAAGGGAGACACTTTAAAGGGGACTTACCGTTTTCAACATTATGGGATAGAGACCTGGCATATCACCCCAATAGCCCTATTAAAAAAAGATGGTAAACTGATTATGGGTGAAGGTGCGCTTGAAATATACATGAACATGCCTTATTTCAAAAAGAACGTTCCAATCAATTATCAAAATCCCAGGTTTGTATTTGAAAAGGTTCGATGAATAGCTTCGATACTGATTTTTTTGCGTAAGGTTAACCTTTACAGATTTCAATTGTTATTAAGATAATGAAGGAAATTAAGGCCAAATTTACCAGAAAACAGGAGCTCATCAACGGATTAATTCATGGTATTGGTGTACTGTTCGGTATTAGTGGTTTACCGGTATTAGTTGGCATCGCCACGGCCCATAACAATGTACCTGCCATAGTTGGTGCCGGAATATATGGATTTTGTTTCCTCATGTTATTCACCTGTTCTACGGTATACCATCTGGCGATTGAACTAAGGGTAAAAAGACTCTTCGAAATTTTGGATCACATCAGTATTTACTTTCTGATTGCAGGGACTTACACCCCCTTTTTACTGATCTACATGGACAATACTTTCGGAATTACATTACTTTCAGTATTATGGGGATTAACCCTTCTGGGTGCATTTTTTAAGATTTGGTATACAGGCAAGTTCAACATCATATCCACTGTCATTTACCTGTTAATGGGCTGGATGATGCTAATCGGTGGAAAAAAATTCTTTGCCGTGCTCCCGGCATCGGTAGTGATTATGCTATTTATCGGTGCAGGCTTGTATTCGGCAGGGACTGTTTTTT
The DNA here is from genome assembly GCA_029202485.1 of Candidatus Pedobacter colombiensis. NCBI lineage: Bacteria > Pseudomonadati > Bacteroidota > Sphingobacteriia > Sphingobacteriales > Sphingobacteriaceae > Pedobacter > Candidatus Pedobacter colombiensis. The sequence continues at coordinate 3,150,209 of CP119313.1, forward strand.
ATACATTTGGCAAACGAACTTATTCCCATGCAATCTGGCATTCGCTGTCACTGGCAGCAGCCATCTGTCATTATGTGGCTGTATTGCTCTCGATGTAGAATCCTTTCTTAGCATTATCAAATCATTTGCTTAAATCGCCAAGCATTTCTTTTGCTTTTTCAAGCAATTCATCCCGACCTTCTATAATGCCCTTTATCGTTGGTTTTAAAACATAATCAATCTTGACCCCTACCCGCTGTGTTGGCCTACCATCCGGATAAAATACGCCTATACCAGATATCATGGTAGAAATGCCTCCCGGTAATACGATTCTTGATACATTTCCATCTGCACCTGCGGTTGTACTACCAATCACTTTTACATAAGGAGCGCTTTGAAAAGCCATTGTTGTGTATTCAGCTTGGCTCTGTGAAGTCGAATTCACAATTACCACTACTTTACCCGAATAAATGCCACCAGTTAAGGCTCCGTTGTTTAAGGGCTCAGTATAGGTAAACCGCCCTGGTTGAGATAATTCTCCCTTAGTAAATTTCACAAAAGGACTCGATAATGATTTGATGTAATTACCGAAAGTAAATGGCATAAAATCAGAAGGATAACAACGCATATCTATTATCATACCTTTCGTGTTTTTAAAAAGCTCCTTTATCGCTGGCAGATCACTGTTTTTATATTTACCCGGGTAAATATATCCAATCTCATTATTTAACAACTTAAATGCCTTAGTTTCTGAAAGAGGGTTAAATTTCGGATAGTAAGCTATATCAAGACCATTTGACTTTTCAATAAGCTTTTTCCCCATTCGATTTAGTTCAACTGTAAAAACGTCTGTATTCCCTCGAAGTAAAAATCGTTCTGGCAAGTCCCTTAATTGGGTGTCGTAATTTGAGGCTGGCGTGTAAGGTAAAAATTCTTTTATCAACTGATCTACAGATTTACCATTGATATTTGAAATAATATCGCCAATTAAAAATTTCTGTTTTACATTAAGCGTATCTCCATAATAACCAGTAACGACTAATTTATTTTCAATAAAATCAGCTTTGAATGGAAGTTTATACTTTCCCTTAAATTGACTTAAACTTTCATTATAACTCCAGATATTAGCATGAGTATCGTTTATCTTAGCTATTATTTTAAGAGTTGCTAAAACATAAGCCTGGGTGTCCTTAGCTTCCACAAAATCAGGAATCGAGGCTTTTAGCTCATTATTCCAATTTGTTCCAATTATATCTTTATAAGGGAAAAAGTAATTGATCATCGCCCAATAACGATATAAACTTAGTATCCTGTAACCGGCATCCGGATAAGCCATTTTTACATACGACTTCTCATTTTTAAATTCAGGATTCCCAACCACTCCCATAAAGGAAACGTAATAATGTGTTGATGTCCTTGTGCAATTTCTAACAGAAAGCAATTTCTCTGTCAATGATTTTGAGAAAACAGAACTGTCAAATAACTGACCATAATCGGGTTTTATTGCAATAATCTTATTGTCTGTATATGGTTTCTCCTTATTTGGTAAAGGAATGGTCAGCTTATCCAGATAAGCTTCTAATGCTTTGCTAAGCTCGGTGTTGTCTTTTGCTTTAATAGCCTGTGGCAAAAATCTAAATAATTCTGCATCCCAATTATAATCACCTTTGGCAATTGATGGATGATGGTATTTAAGAAAGCCCCAAAACTGGCCGGCAAGCGTTAAATTATTCATAATTTGGGGTGTAATTTTAAAAGGCATAATTCCAGATGACTTACTAAATGCGGTATCTAAATCAGCTTTTGATAAAACCATTTGCTTTATGGGCACTTCGCTGATTGCTTTCCCGTCAATAAAAAGTTGAAAACTGTCAAACCATGCCTTACCCTTACCTACAAGTAATCCTCCAATATGAATTTCCTTTGCCGCCTCACTATCATAAGGTAAAGTTATTGAATACGCTTTCCAATCTTTAGTTCCCTTAAGATTTTTCATTTCCTTAGCCATATTATCGAAAGCAACAACACCGTCTTTACCATCTATACGCATCCACAGACCTGCATAGCCAGAGTCTACTTGTTCAGTTTTTATATAGCCCTTAAGCTCGATACTTTTGCCGATGAACGTTTTGTCAATTACATAGTCAATTACGCCAAATTCAGATTGATTGCCTGATTTTAGAATAGAAATTGAATATTTGCCAGACTGCTTAACTGCGCTGTCTATTTTCACAGCGTAAGCCAACTTTTGCTTGTCATTAAATGAAAAGCTCCAACCTTTCGGCATTTTAGTAACCGGATTAAGTTCTTCTGCATCTATATTATAGATTGGTTTTTGTGCGCAGGAAAGAAGTGAGTAAAATAAGAAACAGAGCGTTAAATAAGTCTTCATGATTTATATAAAGTTTAAGAAACCAATATAGTTTTTTTTTGAGCGTGAAATATAAAAATAAACTTAACATATTTTAACAATCAACTTCATAATTTCTTCAGAATTCAATCCGTTATTGCATTAACCATCAACCAAGTATATGGATAGGAAAGATTTTTTAGCCAGTATTGGATTATCAGCAACAACCTTTGCCTTAATCAATTGTATAGGTTGTTCAAAAAGTTCAAACTCACCATCAAATGGTACTTCAGGCCCAATGAATGTAGACTTCAGCTTAGATCTAACAGCGGGAGCAAATGCAGCACTGAACAATAATGGTGGATATTTGACTGCTAATGGCGTTATTGTTGCCCGTACCATGTCCGGAACCTACATTGCAGTACAAAGGTCCTGTACTCATGAAAACTACGGACTAATTTATCAGGGTAGTGCCAGCAGATTTTATTGTGCCAATCATGGTGCCACTTTTTCAGAGAGCGGAACGGTAACTAATGGCCCTACTTCAAGACCTTTAACAACTTACCATACGCAACTAACAGGCACTTCATTAAGAATTTATAGTTAACAAGATGAAATTATTATTAATCGCATTACTTAGCTTTATTCCTGTCTCCTTAATCTGGAATATAAATTTCAACGAAGCACAGCTACAAGCTAAAACCTCACATCATCAAATCCTGATCAATTTTTCAGGATCTGATTGGTGTGGCCCTTGTATCCGTTTAAGAAAAGAAATTCTGGAATCGGAAGCCTTTGAAACCTATGCTAAAGAACACCTGGTATTGGTGCGTGCAGATTTCCCACGACAAAAGAAAAACCAATTACCTGCTGACCAGGTTAAACAAAATGAGGCTCTGGCAGAAAAATACAACCCTGATGGTAAATTCCCATATACCCTACTGATAGATGAAAATGGTAAAGTATTAAAATCATGGGATGGATATCCCAGCAATATGACACCTGAAAAATTTGTTCAGGAAATCAACGCTTATCAGTCTGGTAAATAAGCCACATATGAAAACGAAGGCTACTTATAATCGTGTTTTAAAACTGATGGGCAACCGTTTTGAGTTTACCGTAATTACTGACGATGAAGCTACGGGACAAAATGCAATTGATGCAGCCATAGCGGAGGTTAGCCGGATTGAAACATTACTCAGCACCTTTAAAGATGCCAGTCAAACCAGCCTGATCAATAAATATGCAGGGATAAAGCCGGTAAAAGTCGATATGGAAGTCATAAAGCTCATTCAGCGTTCAGTAAAGATATCTGACATTACCCAGGGTGCGTTTGACATTACCTATGGTTCCATTGATAAAAGCTTATGGAACTTTGATGTAAACATGACTTCTCTACCCGATTTCGAAACCGCATTACAATCGGTAAGCCTGATCAATTATCAGAACGTAATGATAGATACTGAAAGTTCAACCGTGATGCTAAAAAACGAAGGAATGCGCATTGGATTTGGAGGTATAGGAAAGGGATATGCAGCCGATAAAGCTAAACAAATACTGCAAAACCTGGGAATTGAGCATGGAATAGTGAATGCCGCCGGCGACTTAATTACCTGGGGCCGCCAATTGACGGATACACCATGGACAATAGGCATTGCAGACCCAAATCAAAGCGACCGCCCTTTTTCGGCATTAAACATTAGCAATATGGCTATTGCCACATCCGGAAATTATGAAAAATATGCAACTATAAAGGGCCGGAAATACTCACATACCATTGATCCAAAAACAGGCTTACCTGTGAGTGGAATTAAAAGTGTAAGTATCATTTGTCCCAGTGCTGAACTGGCTGATGCACTCGCTACACCTATAATTGTAATGGGTGTTGAGGTAGGTCTTGATCTGATTAACCAACTGGAACAAATAGCCTGCATCATCATAGATGATAATGACCAGTTGTATACTTCCAAAAATATTAATGTAAAACACTGATATGAAAACGTCCATTCAACTATCTGTACTTCTGAGTGCAAGCATTTTTGTTCTTAGCCTATTCGAAGCTTGCACTGCAGTTAAACCCTATCAAAAAAACCGACTAAATGATGCCGAAATGGCGCTATCCTCCAGAACTGTGCAGAAATTTGAACAGAGTTTCCAATTATATCGTGAGGGTGGTTCTGGTGCTAATGGCGGCAAAAGCGGTGGTGGCTGTGGTTGTAACTAATTAAATCATGAGAAAGATCTATCTGCATGTACTCATGCTATTCTTAGGCGTTTTAGGTGCCAATGGGCAAATTAAAATTAAACCCACTCCTTCCGACACCAGTAACTACCAAAGCAGGAAACTCAAAATTGATGAGATTAACCTGGTATCAGCCTATTACCATCAGGATGGTAACAACTCCGCTGTTACAGGTGGCATTGGGACTGAAAAACTAACTGATTTTGCAAATACTATAGATTTGCAATTGTCTAAATTTAACAAAGCAGGGAACAAAAACACCTTTTTCTTTGAACTGGGGATAGATCATTATACTTCCGCATCATCAGACAAGATCGATCCAAGTACGATTTCTTCTGCATCCATGTCCGATACACGCATTTATCCATCCTTAAACTGGACACACAGTAACGAGAAAACAGGAAATGCCTTTGGTTTTACGGGCTCCTTTTCAACTGAATACGATTATCATTCGTTAGGAGCAGGATTTAACCTTACCCGTTTATCTAAAGATAAAAATACACAGTTCGATCTTAAGTTGCAGGCATTTTTGGATACCTGGAAAGTAATTCTACCTATTGAACTAAGGGCTGCCACCAGTCTTACTAATGGTAGAGCACCTAAGGACGAAGGTTCTAGTCCGAGAAATTCATTCAGTGCTTCCTTCTCACTTTCACAGGTTATTAATCAAAGATTACAAGCACAGCTCATAATTGAACCCGCTTATCAGGAGGGCTTACTAGCTACCAAATACCAGCGTGTTTACTTTACAGATGGCTCTTTAAGGGCAGAGACCCTTCCTGATCAACGTTATAAATTACCCATTGCTGCAAGGGTAAATTATTTTGCAACCGACCAGATCATCATCCGCAGTTATTACCGTTACTATATAGATAACTGGGGAATCAGGGCACATACAGCAGAACTGGAAGTTCCGGTAAAATTAACCTCCTTTATATCCATAAGCCCATTTTATCGTTACAACAAACAAACCGGAACCCGGTATTTTGCTCCTTATGGGCAACATGCTCCCTCTGCAGAATATTTTACCAGTGATTATGATCTGTCGGCACTAAATAGTAATTTTTATGGAGCCGGTATCCGTCTTGCCCCACCACATGGTGTTTTTGGATGGCAACATTTAAACATGTTGGAATTAAGATATGGACACTATAACAGATCAACAGGATTGGTTTCTAACATCATTACCTTAAATTTAAAAGTAAAATAAAGCGAACTTGACCTGAAAAACTCAATTTATCTCAACTAATTATTTTTGCAATCCCAAAGGCAGCAGCAGCAGCAATCAATCCTATAGCTGTCACTTTCAAAGCACCCATCAACGGTGGCTGCCCGGTAACCTTGCTTTTAAAATAACCGAATACGAACAAGCAAATTGTAGTGATCACCGCCGAAAGCATTAATCCATTATGCGGATGGTCAGTAAAAAAATAGGCAGATAAAGGCAGCATTCCGCCTACCACATAAGCCAGTCCAATGGTGATGGCTGAATTTCTCGCCCGGTTGGGATTAGGCTCCTCCAGGCCCAGTTCAAATTTCATCATAAAATCTACCCACTTCTTTTTATCCTTGCTTAGGGCTTGCACAATCAGCTCCTGCCCTGCTTCATCAATACCATAATCTGCAAAAATAGCTTTTACTTCCGCCCGCTCTTCCTCCGGCATATCCTGTACTTCCTGATACTCCCGCTTCAATTCACTCTCATAATGCTCCAACTCCGTTCTCCCGGCCAAATAGCCACCCAATCCCATAGCAATGCAACCGGCAACAATCTCAGCGATTCCGGCAGTGATTACAATGGTATTGCTACTAACAGCCCCGCTTAAACCTGCTGCAAGTGCAAATGGCACCGTTAATCCATCACTCATTCCAATCACCATATCTGTGATGAAATCCGAGCTTTCCAAATGTTTTTCTGCGTGTTTCAAAATGTAAAATTTTATGTAGGCTTTTTCGTCTTGCTTGTAAGATACAAATTACGAATTTCAGACAGACAATTGAAAATTTCAAAATAAAATACAAATGGGTAGCTATTTTCAGCCTATACTTTTGTATATTATTTAAATATTTAGATATAATATGATAGCAAATTTCCCTTTTTATCTGAGCTTAATTATAGCTATTGTATTGCTGATCATGTTGGCAAATAAAATAAAAGTAGCCTACCCGGTTTTACTGGTAGTGGCAGGATTGGCTATCAGTCTTATTCCAGGCATACCGGCTTTACATATTGACCCTGAACTCATCTTCTTAATCTTTTTACCGCCATTGTTATATGAAGCTGCCTGGGCTGTTTCCTGGAAAGAAATGTGGCGTTGGCGACGCATCATCGTGAGCTTTGCTTTTATCGTAGTATTTCTTACCGCACTATCGGTAGCATTTGCGGCCAATCATTTTATACCCGGTTTTTCTCTGGCTTTAGGCTTCCTGCTTGGCGGCATAGTATCTCCACCAGATGCAGTAAGTGCGGGAGCCATATTGAAATTTGTAAAAGTACCTAAAAGATTGTCCTCTATTTTAGAGGGTGAAAGTTTGCTGAATGACGCTTCGTCACTGATTATTTTTCGCTTTGCGTTAATAGCTGTGGCTACAGGTCAATTTATCTGGCAAGAAGCTGCACTAAGCTTTAGCTGGATGCTGATTGGTGGAGTGGCTATCGGTTTGCTTGTTGGATGGATTTTTATGAAGGCACATAAATATTTGCCCACTGATGCCAATACCGATATTGTATTGACAATTGTCACACCTTATCTGATGTACCTTGCCGCTGAAGAGGTATACAGCTCAGGTGTACTTGCTGTCGTAAGTGGCGGCTTGCTGCTCTCCAACAAGCGGCATCTATTTCTAAGCAGTACTTCGCGCCTGCGTGGGGTAAATGTTTGGGAAAGCCTTTGTTTCGTATTGAACGGATTAGTATTTATGCTTATAGGATTGGACCTGCCCCAAATTACTGCAGGACTGGAAGGTGTAAGCATTTCATCTGCAATTGGCTATGGTGTACTAATTACAGTCGTATTGATATTGGGACGAATATTATCGGCTTATGGTGCAGTGATTGTTACCCTCATTGCGCGTAATTTTATCACCGTTGCTGATGCAAGAAATCCAGGCTACAAAGTTCCTATAATTATTGGCTGGACTGGTATGCGTGGAGTGGTATCTCTAGCTGCTGCATTATCGATTCCTGTACAATTGGCTGATGGTTCTGCATTTCCACAGCGCAACCTCATTCTCTTTATTACATTTATTGTTATCCTGTTAACCTTATTGCTACAAGGATTAACCTTACCATATTTAATCAGAAAAATACAAATTCCCAATCTTGATGAAACCTTGCCGGAAGAGCAAGTGTATCATACCATAAAAAAGCAATTGGCCGAACATGCCCTGTTACATTTAAGAACCAATTATAGTAAACAGCTCAATCATCAACCTGCACTGCAGCAAATGGCGCTTAAATGGGAACAAAATAGTGCCATAGGCGAGGATGAATTCATGGCTGAAGAATGCAAGGTGATATACATTGATATCCTTAACCAGCAAAGGCAATGGCTGATGAACAAAAACAGAGATGAAGCAGTGCTAGATGAAGAAATTATCCGTAAGCATTTGAAATATCTCGATCTGGAAGAAGAAAAGCTGCAGTTTATGTAAAGTAATAAATTAAGGGGCTATAATGGTGAAAAGATAAACCATAAATATCACCATCAGTACGATACCCTGCAATATATTGGTACGACCAGTTGCCAGCGAAAGCATGATGGTAAACTGTGCCAGGAGCAACAATACGGTCGCCTTCATATCAATTCCCAGGGTAATGGTCATTCCTGTTACCATAGATACAATTGCAACGGCCGGAATAGTCAAACCTATACTGGCCAATGCAGACCCCAAAGCCAGGTTCAGACTGGTTTGTAAACGGTTCTTTCTCGCTGCACGATAGGCCGCAAGCCCTTCAGGTAACAATACTACCGCAGCAATGATTACCCCAACCAATGATTTTGGCGCACCTAAGTTAACTACTGCATTTTCTATATCCGGTGCCAGGGCCTTTGCAAGCAACACCACAATCCCAAGAGATAAAATCAATAAAAAAGTACTCCATAATGCGACTTTAGTAGTTGGTGGCTCAGCATGTACCTCCTCATTCCCATCATCCCCCGGAGGTAAAAAGAAATCGCGGTGCCTGATGGTCTGGACCATTATAAAAGCACCATACAATACCAGGCACACTACAGCCACAAAAATAAGCTGAGCCGGAGTGTATTCAGGGCCAACCTTACTTGTCGTATAATTTGGAAGAATTAACGTCAACACCAATATCGCTGTAAGGGTCACCACAGCTGCACTTACCCCCGGCAAACTAAATACCTGTTCTTTAAACTTAGCGCCCCCCACCAATAAGCACAAACCAATAATTCCGGTTAAAATAATCATCACTGCAGCCAGAACCGTATCACGGGCAAGTGCAGCCGTATCCGGGCCACCGGTTAGCATTAGCGAAACAATTAGTGCAACCTCAATTACCGTAATTGCAAGTGCGAGCAGTAAAGTACCAAATGGCTCCCCAACACGGTGAGCGATAACTTCAGCATGATGCACTGCAGCAAGTACTGCAGCAATAAGTACAGCAGCAAGAAAGAATGTGTATAAAATCCCCAAATCCAATGAAATACCAAAATAGGCTAGCCAGGCTACGATTGGGGATAGAATGGTCCATAAGGGTAGTGGTAATTTTTTGTTCATCAATTTGAATTTAAGTAAAAAACTGAATATTAAACTACGACTACAATTATTGTGCTGGAAACATAAATATAACGTAACATTTTATTAGAAATAAAAAACCATTTTACTTATATGCAGTTAATAACTTCATAAAATAAATTTTAACCCATAACATCATGAGCATTTCAAAACTACTTATGACCTCTCTGATCTTCGGAGTAACTGGTTTAGTTGCATGTCATAATAAACCCCTTCCCCTAAGTAGCAGGAGAGAAATTAGTGAAACAATTGAAATAGACAGTACTGATGTACTTTCTGAAAAAGTTTTAACTGCTGAGCAACAGGCGGCATTGACCCCGGATACGGTCTTAACCATCCTCAAAAAAGGAAATGAAGATTTTGTTTCCGATGCCTTAACAATTCGTAATAATTCAGGTAGAATTCGTGAAGCAGCACTAGGACAATACCCTAAAGCTGTAATTCTATCATGCCTGGATTCCCGTGTACCGGTAGAAGATGTCTTTCATCGGGGAATTGGAGACCTTTTTGTGGCCAGGGTAGCCGGAAATATTGTAAACGAGGATATTTTAGGAAGCCTGGAGTATGCCTGCAAGGTATCAGGTGCGAAGGTCATTGTTGTATTGGGACACGAACATTGCGGAGCGATAAAATCAGCAATTGAAGATGTCAAGCTTGGAAACATTACAGCTTTACTATCAAAAATCCGTCCCGTAGTAATTTCCGATACTCAATTCAAAGGAGAAAAAAACACTAAAAATGAAGCCTATGTTCATCACATTTGCCTCGAAAATGTAAAGCTCAGTATCCGGAATATCAGGGAAAAGAGTCCTATCTTAAAGGAGATGGAAACAAAAGGAGAGATTAAAATTGTTGGTGGTATTTATAAAATGGAAACCGGCAAAGTTGATTTTCTTTAAGTTTGTTTCTTTTTCGAACTGATATATTCAGTAGGCAACATATCATATTTTCCCTTGAAGGATTTAGAAAAATAATTAGGCGTAGCAAAACCTACACAATAAGCAATTTGCGCAATATTCATATCGCTTTTTTCTAATAAAACTAAAGCCTTTTCCAATTTTACAGTACGAATAAACTCTATTGGAGTAGAGCCTGTAATTTCTAATATCTTACGATACAATGTCCCCCTACCCATACCTATACTTTTGCTTAGATTTTCAACAGATAACATAGGGTCTGTTAAATTATCCTCTATATACAAGATAACTTTATTTAAAAACTTCTCATTATCAGATGTAATCTCCATTTCCGGCGATAAAACTTTAATCTGTTTACTATAGGTTTCTCTAAATTTCTGATTCAGTTTTAAAATATTACGTATTTTAACATTCAAGATATCAAAATTAATGGGCTTAGTCATGTAATCATTTGCTCCGGTTTCTAAGCCATCTAATTGCTCCTGCTCACCTGTTATGGCCGTCAAAAGTATTACTGGGATATGATTGGTTCGTTTATCAGACTTTATTTTATTAGTTAACTCTATCCCATTCATATATGGCATACTAATATCGCTGATGATCACTTCCGGATGATGGTACAAAGCTTGCTGCCACCCCTCTTTACCATTAGATGCTTCAATTACCTTGTACCTGTTTTGTAAATTATCTTTTAAGTAATATCTAAACTCTTCATTATCCTCTACAATTAATACCTTAACTAAGCCATTTACTTTTTCATCTGCAAGCTCCTGTGGTATAGTAATCTTTTCATCCGTAGCGACTGTACCTAAATCTTCTTTTAATTCTGCGATCTCTTCTTCTCCTGCTATTAAAGGAATCTCTACAATAAAAGTCGCTCCTTTACCTACTTCGCTTTCTATAGTAATAGTCCCCCCATGCAACTCCACAAACTCTTTGGTAATAGATAAGCCTATGCCACTTCCTTGGTTCAGAATAGATGTATTCACCTCATTCTGAAAAAATCTCGCAAAGACGCTCTCATGGTATTCGGCCGGAATACCAACTCCGTTATCCTTTACCTTTATCGTAAACCACTGTTTATCTCCACCTGAATATGTTTTTCTACTTCGCTCTAACTCCACCTTTACATAACCACCTTCATTCGTAAACTTAAATGCATTGGATAATAAATTAAACAATATACGTTCCATCTTATCGGTATCGAAAAAGGTATAAAACTCCTCCAATTCACTTATATAGTATAATCTAACCTTCTTCTTATCTGATAGGTCTTTAAATGAATCTATCAATTCCTGGAGAAAAGAAACGAGTTCTCCTTTTTGCAAATGAAGGGTAAGCTCTTTCTCATCCATCTTTCTAAAATCCAATAACTGATTCACCAGATTTAGTAGCCTTCTCGTATTCCGTTTTATGGTAGAAGCTTGTTCAATCACATCTACAATAGAACCTCCATTTAATATTTTGTCAACCGGAGCCATTATTAACGAAATTGGAGTTCTAAACTCATGACTCAAATTTGTTAAAAACTTAAGCTTCATTTTATCTAATTCATACTGTCTTTGTACTTCATGTTTCTCCTGTTCAAATACTTGCTTGGCTTTTAAAATCTCCTGTTCCCTTTGGTATTTTCTTTCTATCTTTTTTATCCCTAAATACCTGATAAATAATACCGATCCGACTATGCTTAAAGCATAAAAGATATAAGCTATAGGACTTAACCAAAAAGGAGGATGTACAACCACCTTTATAGAACTTCCCTGCTCATTCCATATCCCGTCATTATTGCTTCCTTTTGCTTTGAAGGTATATGTTCCAGGGCTTAAATTGGTATAAGAAGCAACTTTGGCTGAGCCAACATAATTCCATTCTTTATCATATCCTTCCAGTTGATAAGCGTACTTATTTTCTTGTGAACTAGTAAAATTTAAAGCCACATAGCTAATAGAAAAGTTTTGTTTATACGATAAATCTATTTTATCCGCGATTGATATATGCTTTTTTAAAAATGTAGAATCTTCTGAGACAATGATAGATTTATTATTGACTTTTAGTTCTGTAAAAACAATCGGAGGAATATTATAATTAGTTTTAATATTAGAAGGGCTGAAATAATTAAACCCTTCAATTCCTCCAAAGAAAAGTGTTCCATCAGTAGTTTTTAACCCAGAAGCTCTAACAAAGTTGTTATTTTGTAAACCATTATGGTAAGTATAGTTTTTAATCTTTTTATTTTTAGGTGAAAAACTGCTAATCCCCACATTGGTACTTAACCAAATCAATCCATTATTATCTTCTAAAACTTTATAAACTTCAGGATTACTCAGTCCTTCTTTTTCCGAGTAATTTTCAAAAGAATCCAGCTCTTCATTAAAACGATAAAAACCTTGTCCTACGCTTCCTAACCATAGATTATTCTTTGAATCAACATAAAGGCTCTGTATAGAGTTGGACGTTAAATTCGAGTTGTTTTTATTGTAAATTTTAATCAAATGACTTTCAGGGTTATATTTTGCTACCCCAACACCTTGAGAGGCAATCCAAATATTCCCTTTTTTGTCCTCAACTATTGCTCTCACATACCAGTGAAATGCAAACTCCTTATTTTTAAAAAACTGTTTAGAGTTATAAAGATGTTTTTCATTTTGATCATAGATCTTTACACCACCTCCATTGGTACCAATCCAGATACGGTTTTTGCTATCTTCCAATAAACAAAAAACATCATTATTATCTTCATCATTTTGATTCTCTCCTTTTAAAAATTGTTCAATCTTATTTGTTTGAAGATCTTTAATGAGCAATCCATTTAAAAAAGTTCCTATCCAAAGTTTGTTGTTTTTGGTTTTTAAGAGGCTTAAAATAGTTAATTTATGCTGCGCTGGATTCTGCTGATTGGGAAGTTCCACTGGATAGACCATTTCCTTATTTTTATCAAATAAATTCAGGCTTCCATTGTCTGTACCAATAAATACTGTTGAATTATCGTTTTCAGCAAATGAAGTAATGATGGAGCCAGACAAGCTGAGGTCATCTTTAGAATGAATTTTTCCAATATTGAAAAGGCTTAAGTTCTTATCATAGACATTAATTCCTCCACGATAAGTGCCTAGCCATACCAATCCCTCTTTATCTAAATAAACGGATCTAATGGACCCGGATGTTAAACTATAGTTATCTCTTAAATTGGGTTTATAATGTTGGAGACTATTGTTATCAACATTATAAACATATAGTCCATTTTCTGTACCTACCCACAAAAAATTTTTATCAACCTTTATTGTAAAAATAATTGTTTTACTCAAAAAAAACCGGGTTTGATAATTCTCACCTGATAAGGAAGGGACTATTTTAATGATCCCCTCAGTTGTACCAATCCAAATATTGCCGGTATAATCTTCATTAATCGTCCTTACAATATATTTTCTATTCGGATTGGCACCATTGATTACAATTTTCTTAAATGTATTTCTCTCCCTATCGTATAATAAAAGACCTTCATTACTTCCAATCCACATTCTTTTGTGCTTATCCTCGAAAAGAGACAATACATTTATTGTAGGATTATTCAATTCGGCACCAAAAAGCGCTTTATTAGAAAACTTTTCCAGCTTATTTGTTTTGGTATCATATACATGTAGGCGGCCAAAACTTGCTATCCACATTTTCCCCAGATAATCTTCACAGATCGTACGAATAGCACTATTTAACCCTTCTAATTTATTCGGATTATAAAAATAATTGTAAAACTTATCTTTATTCTGATCATACCTGGACAATCCCCCTCCAGACGTCCCAATCCATAATACTCCTTTTTTATCCTTATAAATGCATGATATTTCATTTGATTGTAAACTCTCAATATCATTTTGCTTCGCCCTATATACATAAAAGTTCCGACCATCAAACCTATTTAATCCATCCTCAGTAGCAAACCATAAATAACCTAAATTATCCTTCACGATATCGTTTACAATATTTGAAGACAATCCATTTTTAACATTCAGTGAAATAAACTTCAGTTTATTCTGCTGTCCGTATAAGTTTCCTTTAAAAGAAAACAGTAAGAATATCAAGGAATAAACAAAGCCCCTGATCAACTGCCGCATGAAAATGAAATGCATTACTATTTGGTTTTACTTTGGTATTGGAATCAAAAATCCCATATCTTAAATATAAAAAAACTGGCTGTATAATGCAACCAGTTTATATTTCTCTTATTTATTCACAAATGTAGGAGGTGCGCCCAGGTAACTATTTTTTTCTTGACCGGTGTTTATGATAATTTTTTGAAACACAACACCAGGATCAACCATCCAAATCTTTAATTTTTGGACTCCGGCTTTACTTACTTTGATTGTACTGTTACAAATTTTAATGTTATTAGCTACAGATTTAGACCACTCCGGGTTGGTATGATCTGCAATGTTAAATTTATCTCTATGTAGGCTTACAATTTTAGGATCCTCATCATTCACAGAAATAGCAAATTGCAGCCCTTTGTGATTTTTAAAGTCTATAGTTGGGGATACATAAGTATCTACTTTAAAATTTCCTGTTGAGGTAACGTATATATCGTATTCTAAATATGGAGATTTTTTGGTCAGGCTTAATCTATCCAGATCAACAGGATAAGTAGAAATGGCTGAGCCTGTACGGCCATGATCTTTTAAAATTTTCCACTCAATACCTTGCGTATTGAATGCCTTTTGATAATTGGAGGCTTCAATAGACACGTTACCGTTATCTTCAACATATCCGTTAAATTTTACCGGAAATGCTGTGAAGCTCTTTTTAACAGTAGCATAAACCGTGATCACCTTTTTATCTGATACAATTGTTACAGGAACTTTTGTTTCCCCATCCGGAGCTTTTTCCCAATCCACAGCAATTACTATTCTTTCTTCATCCTTTAGTATTCCTGTATTTTTACTTATTTTAATAAAATCTTGAGCCGTTTTCACCTCATAATTTACTGGCTTTTTTCCTCTATTAAATAGCTCTATATAATATTCTTTAGGGTAAATTGAACTAAAAACAGGCAAAACAGCTTCTGTTTCCGAATTTGGCCACCATCTCTCAGACCCTTCAATAGCAACTCCCAACTCTCCTGTTTCAGGAAGCGTTATCTTTTGAGTTGTTGGCATCATGTTCTCTTTCGGATCGTTCCAGGTCGTATAACCTATATGAACCTGATCCATCATGTGATCCCATTTACCATTCGAAAGCTCTTTATTATATATTCCGGAGATATCAGCGTCTTTTTTAAATAGTTCTTCTACCTTTTGTGAATAAAAGTTGGTTAATGCTCTCCCCTGATTTGCATATAATCTGTTTTTTGCTACAGCATAGTACATTTCATATAAATTAGCACTTGCCATAATCGGATGCGATACCAACTGAAAATATGCATCTTTATAATTTGCGGGCAATAAACCACTTAACCTATTTGCCGCGATTAACAAATTCTTATAGTCTTCTACAACGGTTTCATACTCCCTGTAGTTGGCCAAACTATATGTTTTTTCATTTAGTAACTCTGGCTTAACCCTTCCGCTAAACTTTAAATACCTGGCTATAATTTCTCCAATTTCGACGGCATATTTCTCTCCAAATTGCTTTTTAGACCAGCTATTGGTATATTCTTGTAAATTACTTTCATTAAATCTTTTGGGGTCCCAAGCCATATCTATAAAAAAGCTAATTGGAAACTCCATCGGTTTAATATCTCCAACATTTACGACCCACAATTTATTTACACCATATCGGTATGCTAAATTCATTTGTTCCCAAACTTTAGGAATTGGATTGGTATTTATCCATTTATAGTTTCTTGGTACCCCAACATAATCAAAATGGTAATAAATTCCATATCCGCCTTTACGATCTCTTTCATTTAAGGCTGGCAATCTTCTTAAATTTCCCCAGTTATCATCGCAGAATAATAATGTTACATCATCCGGAACTTTCATTCCACTATCGTAATATTCCTGAACTTCTTTATACAAAGCCCAAACTTGAGGAATCTCAGCAGCCGGCATTTTTATATTTTTTTCAAGTATTGATCTTTGGTCTTTTACAATATTCTCTAGTAAACCAATATTATTTTCTTTACTCATGGGCTCATCTCCATCGCCCCTCATACCTATAGTAAATAGATTATCAAATTTACCTCTTTCTTTAATTGCATCATTCCAAAAACTATGTAGCTGCTCTTTATTGGTCTTATAGTCCCATTCTTTACCATCATATTTTTTCCATTCAGCCTGTGCTCTTGTCAAGGGTTCATGGTGAGAAGTACCCATAACAATTCCCATTTTATCGGCTAACATTCCATTTTTTCGATCATCCACATAAAATGCATTGCCCCACATTGCAGGCCATATATAATTTGCTTTTAAACGCAGCAATAACTCAAAAACATTTTGATATAAACCCGAATTTAATCCTCCAAATGTTTTTTTAGACCATCTTGTCAATGCAGGTGCTTCATCATTGATAAAAATCCCTCTATACTTTACCTCAGGATACTGGACAAAAGGCCCCTTCTTGATATACAATTCATTTTTTCTCGATATAGGTACATCAGCCCACCAATACCATGGCGAAACCCCGATTTGTGATGACAATTCATAAATACCAAAAATAGTACCTCTCCTATCACTCCCAACAATTACTAAGGCTTTATCTACTCCTTCAAAAGGCTTTTCTACAACTAGCGTTAAAGCGCCTTCCCATTTCCCTTCTATTGCAGAAATATTAATTTTTTTATTTCTAATTAATTCATCAATTATTGGACTAGTCCCTATAGTTCCTACAATGACTATATTTTTTTCATATGTAGATTGATCGAATAATAGTTTAGTTTCAACATTTGTTACTCTTTTAAGGTCCTTTTGTAAATTTTCTAAAGCGATTTTAACGCCTTCATTTTCTTTAGAACCAGAAAAAACAGGAGCTACTTTTCCTTTTTCAAATAGGGAAAAATCCGAAGCAGCTTTTTTGGTCGACAAATAATCTTGCTCCTCATACCCAACAGCATAACTAAACTTCTGGAAAAAACATAAAAGGAACAGCACAAAAAGAATTCTGATTTTTAAATTCATATTAATTAAGGTTTGATTTTATAGTACGATTTTTTCGGGATCAGATTGGCATCAAATATGGTTGGATAATTTTTTCTTCCTGCTATGGGAAAATCATCCAGCCAACTATATCTATCCGATAAATTCCAAAAAGTTACACTGGTTATATTTTTTTGATATTCCCTAAATACCTTAAAGAACATCGCATATTTTTCAGCCTGTTTTTCCTCCAATTCAGGAGTTAGCTTGTCATTTTCGTCAGCTCTTTTTTTCCGCTCATCGGGCTCCCATTTATAAATTGAGACATCCAGCTCTGTAAAATGCAATTGTATACCCAATGAAGAGAATAATTCTATTGATTTTCTTAGTTGCGTTTCTGATAGCTCGAAAATTGACCAGTGCGCTTGTAGACCTAATCCGTTAATAGGAATATTTTTTTCTTTTAGTTTCTTTATTAATTGATAGATTTTATCTCGTTTGGCAGCGTACTCGGTATTGTAATCATTATAAAACAATAATGCTTTAGGATCAGCCTCATGTGCATATTCAAATGCTTTTTCGATATAATCTTCTCCAATAATATCTAACCATTTAGACTTTCTGTAAAAATTACTTTTGTCATCATCAATAGCTTCATTAACAACATCCCAGGCATATACTTTTCCCTTATACCTGGTCATAACGGTAAAGATGTAGTCCCTTAACCTGTTCAACAACACTTCGCGTGTAACTTGCTTGCCTTTGTCATCAAGAAACATCCAATCGGGTGTCTGCTTATGCCATAATAAGGTATGCCCCCTGACCTTCATTTTATTCTCCCCGGCAAAATTCACAAGAGCATCTGCATTCTTCCAATTGTAAACATCTTTTTTTGGCGCTATGGATGACATTTTCATCTCATTTTCAGTAGTTATACTATTAAATTCTTTACGTATTAAATTTACTTCCTTAACATCCTTCAACGTATTTGCATTAATAGCAACCCCTATAGGAAAGTAGTTTTTATAGTAATCTTTTAGTCCCTTTTCTTTATCCGAATGAAGGACCTTACAGCTCGATAAGCACATAAATAATAGGCATAGCAAGAGCAGCGTACTTTTTGACAAGTAATTAAATATCATCTCTGAAAAATTATTTAGTTTTTTATTTCAAATGGCGATGCAGGTAAACCAGTATCATTCCTTAAGTTCGCACTTACCGGATTTCCTGCCCAGGCATACCTTACCATTGTCGGATTTTTAACATCATCACTCCAAACCAACACTTTATTTGTAGCTATAACTTTAGCTTGAGCCCACTTAAACACGCCATCTTCACCGGCAATAACAAATCCTTTCAATTCATCTTTAAATGTCAATCCTTTACCCACTTGCTGGAACTGCAACACACATTTGCCATCCTTAACTTCCATCTTTTCAACCAATGGTCCGGAACTAACTATATTCTTCTCATTATATGCTACTTTTTGCGCCAATAAAGCCAAACGGGAACCTACAGTCTTTTTATTAAGTGGATGTATATCGTTCCATTCTCCAACATCAATCGTAACAGCCATAGCAGTATTTGGTATTTCCAGTGCATTCCTTTGCATTTCTCTAAAATCCGCCCAGGAATTTTTTTCTGCTGGACTTGTTTGAGCTTTTCCAAAATTCGGAAGCTGAACATATAAAAATGGTAGATTTTCATTGTTAAAGCTCACTCTCCAGCTTGATATTAAATCTTTGAAAATTGGTGCATAAGCTTTAGCATTTCCAGCATTGGATTCCCCCTGATACCATACAAATCCTTTTATCGAATATTTTTCAAGTGGTGATATCATTGAATTATATAATCCAACCGGTCCGTTTTGAAAAGTGGTAGTATTAGGCATTTCCTGCATCTGTGTACCAATCTTCAACTTCCAGTCACCCTTTAAATCAATGATCTTATCCTCTACCTCTAAACTATATTGCTTACCTGCAGTGAGCCCACCTTTTCCTTTGCTGTTTACAATCCTGATTGTCAGGATATTTTTCCCTGGCTTTAGTACATTAGCCGGTACTTTATAAATACGTGGAGGGTACTGATAATAAGTTGTTCCTACAAAAGTCCCATTCACAAAGGCTGAATCACTATCTACGATTGTGCCCAGCCTTAGTATCCCTTCTTTACCGATCATTGGAGCATTCACTTCAAATTCCTTTTTCAACCAGAAAACACCATTTTTTGCACCGATATTTGTTTCTGCCCAGAAACCGGGAACTTTAAAGTTAGTCCAACCGGTAAAATCTGTTTCATTACCTTTCCACCCTCCTTTTATGCCTTCATCATTTTGTTTAGACAGCCTGTTCCATCCCTCTACATTCATTTTATCAACGTTCTGAACACTATCAATGTACCCTGGTCTATTCAGTGTTTTAAATGTTTCATAAGGTGCAGGGTATTTTCTGATGATAGCATCACTTACCCAACATTCTATTCTCGTGCCCCCCTGACTGGATTTTAATAAGCCTATTGGAACTTTATACTTTTCATATAAAGATTGAGCGAAGAAATAAGCCGTTGCAGAAAAATCCAATACATTTTTCGGAGTTACAGCTTTCCATTCTCCACTTTTCAAATCACTTTGCTTTTTCTGAAAGTCATAAGCTGTGGGTACAAGAAATAACCTGATCTGATTGTTTTCTACATTTTCAATTTCCTTTTTATAAAGATCCAACACCCGGTTTATTGGCAAATCCATATTAGACTGGCCTGAACATAGCCATACATCTCCAAATAGGATATCTTTTACAATAATGTTATTGATCTGGATCTGAACGGGACCACCAGCCTTTTGGGCAGGTAATGTTATCTCCCATTCGCCTTGATTATTGGCAATGGCATTATATTGCTTTCCTTGAAACCGGACATCAATCTTTTCACTTCTATCTGCCCAACCCCAAATTTTTATTGGAGTATCTCTTTGTAGTACCATTCCATCACTAACCAGTTTAGGCAATTTTACTTTTGCAAAAAGGAAGGAGTTAAGCAATACTGTAAATATTGCAGTTATAAATATTCTTATCATTGTTTTTTAATTTTTTCAGCATGAATAGTGCTTAATTAATGATTTATTTGGTACGCACAATACGGACGTTTGCTATGAACATTTGAAAGTTACTAAGTGCTTTTGCAGTGTGACCATCATTCTCAGGATTATAGTTAGAAAAACCTATCAATGCTTCATAATTATTACTGGTAATTACACCAATGTAATCTGCCAATGATCCTAAAGCTAAACTTTTAAAATTTCCAAAAGGTACTGTTATGGTTTTCCATCCCCCATTAAAATCAAATGATGCAGTAGTTGCCGATGAATAAATATTGTAGCGATAAGCCGCTGTTGTTGCACCTGCATTTTTATTTATACAAAATGAAATATATCCTGAACTCCATGATTGATTCATATATAAATCAAATTGAAATGCCAGATTTTGTAAAGATGATGATCCTGTAATTCCACTTGATGGATCATTAATTATTTTTTGCAATGCAGCAGAAGGATTATATTTAAAGTAACCTGTCCAAGCGCTGGAAACCGCCACGTTTTTTGAAACTTCCGGTATTGCCAAAATAACATCTGGATTAATGGATAAGTTCGTGATCGTTGAAATGCTTGAAGGGGTACTATAAATCTTAATATTTGCGCTACCATTAACGCTCATCACATCTTCGGTAAACGTTTTTAAGAAAATACCTTTTTGATAAAACATATAAGGAGGAGATAGGAACTCATCTCCGTCCGCAACGACTTTCATTGCACCACTAAGGTTTCGGTCAACATTATTAGGAACCCCTACCTTTACTATTTTACTCGTAACAGATTTTATTTCTGCTTCAATATTTCCTGGAAAATATACTTTCGTAACATTATCTAAATTCCCCCCCGAAACTTCGATTACCTCTCCGGGATAAGGCATTGTATTAGAAACGCTCGCTACACTAGGTATTTTATTCGGATCCTTAAAAATAAAATCATGGTATATCGCTTCTCCATTCAAGGTTAGTATTCGTACCGTATTTAGCTGCTGCTGATCTTGCACTGCAACTCCTGTGGCAATGCCTGGCACTTTGACAAGAATATCATTATCAGTAACATAGTTAGGGTTAAAAGGAATATCAGTTCCATTGAAATAAATCTTTTGAAGACCTGTTAATCCCTCTCCGTGTAATCGTATCCAACTGTTAAAATAAGCAGCATGTATCTGTTTACTTTCTACATTAATTTCATTGCTCCATACACTATTAATTTGTATTGTTTTGCTGTTATCCTTTTTGCAGGAGCTTAATCCTAGACAGGATAAAAAGATAAAAGACATATAGAAGATTGTTGCGCTTTTTTTCATGATTTTAATTTTCTAATTTAAAATTGATACTTAACAGGCTCAGAATTTAATTTAGGATTCGCTGAAGATTCGATTGAAGGATAAGGGAATGCCCATATATTTGATTTAGCACCAACTGCATGAACATACGAACCTTCGGGAACGTTGTGTACTACTTGTTGAGGAATATATCCTGCTTGTTGACGTGGAGAACTATTCCATCCACCGGTAGTAGCATATTTTGTCGGATCATACGTATAAGAATAGGATGTCCAGCTTGTAAACTCAGTACTTGCATTACTATCTTTCAATTTATTATTTAAGAAGCTGAGCACCCAATTCATATCATAAAATGATCTGCGTACCAAATCAGGCCAATACAATCCTTCATAAAAGAACTCCAAACGTCTTTCCTTTAAAAGCGTATTTTTAGTAACAATTGTGTAGGGCACAAAGTCGTTTATGTTTAACTTGAATGCCCGCTTTCTAACCTTATTAAAATAACTCAACGCTTTAGCATCAGAAGTTTGGTCAGTTAACCCCATTGCTGCTTCTGTATACATTAAGTAGACTTCTGCCATTCTAATCACAGCTGGTATCAATCCTGAATTTCCTTTTACAGCAGCACCATCAGTATCTTTAGTACTACCTACCATATATTTCTTTAAGCTACATTTAGTCCTGCTCGAAGTACTTACAGGCACAGTCCAACTACCTGCCGGAAGCTGTGTACCCAGGTATGAATAATTTTGGCCGGGAATACAAACACTCCCCCTTAATCTTGACAGTGCCCCATCATCAACAAACCATTTTAGCATATCATAAGACACGAAAAGACTACTGCTATTCGCTAAATTTCCAGTCACCTCGGCATTATAAGCCAATTTTTCACTCACCGCATTACGCAAATCCGCATCTGTAAGCCCCGATGGATACTGAACACCAAACAAAACCTCTCTATTGTTGTTATTCTGCGTTTTAAACAAATCTTCGTAGTCGTCTAAAATATCATAGCTTGATTCTGTGATCACACTTTCAGTTAATGTTTTAACCTGATTGTAATACTTTTCTGCCAGTTCATTATTACTTCCAACATTGTTTCGGGTTAAATAATCTGTTGAAAATCTGTTTCCTTGTGCGTAATTAGCTGCGGTTAAGCAAAGTCTGGCTAACATAGCTTTGGCACTATATTTAGTAACACGGCCTTTTGTATCTGTTGCCGGGAGCAATTCTACAGCTGATGTTAAATCATTTATCGCATATTGCAATATATCCTCAAAACGATTTGGAGCAATGATCGTGTTTAACACCTGGTCTCTGGGATCATCAATGATGGGCACATCATGCCATAACATGGCTAAATACCAATAACCTGTACCACGCATAAAACGGGCCTCTCCTTCACATGCTTTTGCTTTAGTCGCGTCTACTCCGTTGGCTATTGCCATTGGAACATAATCTTTTATAATATAATCAGACTGCGTAATGGCTACATAAGCACCTGACCATACCACTCCAAACTCTACAAAATTTGAACTTTCTGCAAATAATGAAATAGAAGCCAATGTCCCGGTAACACCATCAATGTAGAGATTGTTAGCTCTTCCGTCCGTTATTGCGGGAACGTCACGATGAAACTTTGACCAAGGTGCAGTATATAAAAATGCGGTGCTTGCCCGTAAATCTTCAATAGTACGGAAAGACTGACCAGCCTCTTTTTGCGTATCAGATGTTTGCAACAGAAATTTTTTACAGCCTGTTAAACTAACCATTCCCAGGAAACAGAAAATGCAGGCTATTATCTTTTTATTTTTCATCAGAATATAATTTGATTTTTAAAGGCTATGAAGCGATCATGTGCTACCAAAAATTTATTCATTTCGGTTTTGTGTTCTGCTGCACATGATGGTCTCATGAGATTAGTTTTTAAAAGTTTAAGTCTAAGCCAAAAGTATAAATACGTGGAACCGGAACACTACCACCGTCTACACCATACCTTAGCATACTTTGTCCACTTTGCGAACCTACTAGCGGGTCGTACCCCGAGTAATTAGAAAATGTATATACGTTTTGAAGATTAGAGTAAACACGTAAGCCCTTTAAACCATATTTAGAAATCATCTTTGTAGGAAATCTATACCCCAAAGTGATATTCTGAATACGCAGGTAGGTAACATCTTCTACAAAACGGCTACTAAATATACTATTATTGGTATTTTGAACAGACATACGTCCTACATCCGGATCAGACCCAGGCAAAACATAAACATTCCATATATTTTTGTTATCAGCGTTTCCGTCTATATATCCCAACTTTGCATAGTTCGCTACATATTTCCTCACATTTGCGCTGCTACGTGGATCATCTGTCCTGCTTCTTAAAATATTAAATGCCTTAGCTCCAACAGCACCATCCAGAAAGAAACTAAAATCAAAATTTCCGTATTTAAAGTTATTGGTAAACCCAAAAGTAAAATCAGGAAACGGGTTTCCTATGTTTGTAATATCAGCATCATTTACAATACCATCTCCGTTAACATCTGCAAATAGCAAATCGCCTATATATGTTGAGCTAATCAGGGCAGGATCTGTATTATTGATAATATCACCTTTCCTATATTTAAAAGTTGGAACGATAACCGTACTTGTACCATTTCCATTATCTTTCAGGAAGTCAGCAGCCGAATTAATACGTCCAACATACTTGTAGCCATAAAACTGACTTACCGGGCTTCCCGTCATGGTACGTGTAACTATATTATTGCCATTGGAATAATCATACATAGGAACATCTGCCGTTTCAGTGTTCATACGGGTTACCATATTACGATTTAGGGTAAAAACCAATGCTGAATTCCAGCTGAACTCTGATTTGGAAATATTGACAGTATTTAAAGTAAATTCAACCCCCTTATTCTGTATAGCTCCTATATTATACCATGGTGCTTCGGCTGTTCCGGGATATGCGGAACCCGTACCTGTAAAAGCAGGTAAGCTTAATCTAAGCAATAAATCATCTGTTTTCTTAATATAAGCATCAACAATTAGTTCTATTCTATTCTTAAAAAGATTCAGATCCAAACCGGCATTCCAGGATTTGGTAGTTTCCCATGATAAATTTTCATTGGAGATATTACCTGTTTTGAATGATGGTCCCCAATTGGCGGTTGGAACGTTTATCAAATTACTTCCATAAGCAAATGCGCTTACATTTGAGTTACCTACCTTTCCATAACTCAACCTGAACTTCATATTATTTACAACATCTTTCAGGGGTTTAAAGAAATCCTCTTCTGATATACGCCAGGCTGCAGCCGCTGAAGGAAATGTTCCCCATTGATGACCGGGTGCAAAATTACTGGAGCCATCACGACGAATTGTTCCTGTAAAAGCGTACTTACCGGCATAATCATAAGTTAGACGACTAAATATAGAAAACATTGTGTTTTTGCCACTGTTCCCACTATTCTGAGCAATAGTTGCATCTCCGGCATCTAAACCTGTTAGTTCATTAGATCCTCCCTGCCTGTTTCCACTTAGAAAATCACTGTATCTTGACCACATTTCTTGCCCCACCATCAATGTCATCCGGTGTTTTTTTGCAAATGTTTTGTCAAAATTTGCCAGGTTTTTCCAGGACCAGAATGTCCTAAAGGTTTTATCATGTCTGTTATCAGGACTAGCTTTAACGGATTGTCCAAACTGATAGGCTGGTAAAAACTCCTGATAGTTATCAATATTTCCTTCACCACTAAATTCTGTTCTAAAGTTGAACCATTTAAGCGGCTGTAAATTCAGGTACATATTACCCCTAGTTCCAAATTTGTCTCTGTTTCGTTGGTTTAACAAAGCGATGGCCACCGGGTTAGCATAGCTTAAATTATTTGGGTCTAATTCGGTTGTTGGTCCTCCGTACGAGCCATCAGCATTACGTACAGGGATACTTGGAGCCTGGAATAATGAACTTCCTATTACACTCCAGGAGGATACAGAAGTCTCTTGTTTATCAGTGTTTACATTTACACTACCTCCCATTTTAACCCATGAACCAACCTGATTATCTGTGCTTACACGAAAAGTCCCACGTTTGTATCCGGCACCAAAAACAATTCCATCCTGATTCAGATATCCGGCAGATATGGAATAAGTTGAGGCTCTATTTCCTCCACGAACAGAAATATCATAAGTCTGCATAGGTGCATGGCTATAAAGCTCCTTTTGCCAGTTTGTTCCTTCTCCTAGAATTGATGGATTGGCAAAATCTGCCCTTCTGCCATAACCCAACACATCTGACATGTCATTGCGTTGTTGTGCATACTCCCTTAAGTTCATCATGTCTATGAACTTGGGTATTTCCTGATACCCCTGTTTTGTATTAAAATTGAATATCGGAATGCCTTCTTTTCCCTTTTTTAAGGTAACAATAATAACCCCATTTGCGCCTTGTGCACCATAGATAGCCGTAGCAGATGCATCTTTAAGTATCTCCACACTCTCAATATCAGCAGGGTTAATACTTGCTATTGCATTTACGTCATTATCACCTGTTTTTCCATTTATAATTACGCCATCTACAACATAGATTGGTTCATTGGTATTACTAATAGAGCTTACCCCGCGTATCTGTATAGAACTACCACCACCGGGAACTCCGGAGTTCTGAGCCATTTGTAAACCGGCAACACGACCTTGTAAGGCTTGATCTAATGTGGTAGATACAGAGTTCTCATAGCTTTTAGCGGTGATAGATGATACGGATCCGGTTAAATCACTTCGCTTCATTGTGCCATAACCCACGTTGACAACAACTTCATTTAAATTGATCTCATCATCTTTTAGCACTACATCTATTACCCTATTGGTACCAACGGTAATGTTTTGTTTTTTCATTCCAATGTATGAAAAAATAAGGATCTGCCCTTTGCTCGCCATGATCGCATACTTTCCATTTTTATCACTGCTGGCACTTTTATTCGTTCCTAAAATTGAAACGATCACGCCTACAATTGGATCACCTGATTTGTCCTTTATAGTTCCGGTAATTCTGATATCCTGAAATGCAGCATCTTTTACGTGATTTGCAAAGACTTGAGCGCTAAATATGAATAAAAAGCCCGTTAAAAAAACGGCAATAGTCTTTCTATTCATCTGTATGTGTTTTTGATAAAACAACAAAATGTCCATATAATTAATTAATAAATTTAAACTTGATTTACTTTAAATAACTGATGGCTAAATCAATCAAATAGCATATTTATTTAGCGTTATTAAGCTGCTCTACTGTTACTAATGTACCTTTAGAAGCAAAAACAAATTTATCTATATCCAGCCCATCTTCTCTCCCTGCGATTTGGAAAGTTTGTGTCAGTTGTCCTTCCGGAACTATATAATTTGTTGCTTTATTACTAAATTTAGACATACTTACCCACTTCCATGTATCGGTTTTACCTGCGCCTGCAGCTTCAACAACAGCAGTAGATTGATCAGCATGGTATCCACTAATAAAGAACCCATTTACCATTGCCCAATCATCTGATTTTCTTACATCTTTATTACCGAAACCTTTTCCACTAAAAAAACTATCATCATTCGCTCCTCCACTTCCTACTTTCACTTTCAGGTATAATTCATATTCCCCAGCTTTAGGAAATTTTATAGAATAGGTTGCAACTTTTGTTTCATTACCCGGAAAATAAGATTCAATCTTATCGGTTTTAGGACTAATATACCCAAGCCCCAAATCTGTTAAAGAGTTCCAATCGGACCCCAATCTCCCATTTTCAGCTTCTATAGCTATCAAAAGACTTTGTGCCGTAGACATAGATGTCATACCCACCACTAAACAGCAGCTTAGTAATAATTTTTTCATTTAATTTTGGTTTAGGTTTATATTATGGTTTATAATTTCAGTAAATGTACTTCGACCACCTTATGAAATAGGGGGAATTTTGTTCATTTAAACTATACAAATGTTTCATTGGCAAAAATCCTATGTATCACCTAAACCGGCATGAGATGAGGTTATTGGCAGCTTTGGTGCTGCCAAAGGCAAAAAGTTAATTGATAACCACCGATACGGTCTTACCGGCATATTCCTTTTGAGGAAGGTCTAAATTAATCGTTTGGGGATCGGATCCTTTTATCTTTATCTTAACACTCAACGTTTTGGAAAGCTGGGAAGGATCTGCAGCATAAAGTTGATATTTGCCGTTTTCCAATTTCCTTAGCATCAATACAGATGGAATATCTGTCGATACTTTGATTTGCCCATCGTCAAATTGAACATTACCCTCGTAAAACACCACTTGCCAGATCTTCAATCTATGATGATATACCGCCTGAAGCTTTTCAGTATTGGATTCAATGCTAATGTTCTTCTTTTCCAGATAATGCTTCACCTTCATCGGACTTTCGATACCCGGTAGCAAAATATAGGCGTATTTTCCATTTTCAGGTCTAATACCATGTTGCAAGTTTAACTGGAAAACAGATTTGGCTTCTACTTTTTTATTAACATCTTCACCTGTCATGCTAATCCCCGTCCAATCGCCAACCCTGTTTTCAGCAGACAGATAGACGTTGCCTTTTTGAGGAAACACATATCCTACATGGTCGTGCCATACCCATTCTAACTGATCCTTAAAACTTAAATGGAGGTCTTTTTTATAATGTGAAATACGACCACCTGTACATAAAGTCAGTCCATCATTTGCAAGAATTGTCTGATTTAAAGTAGTGCTAACCGAATAAGGTAGTGTAGAACCAATACCTGTTCCTAAACATACAATTTCATCATCAAACATAAACCACGACTTTTTTGCTGATGTATACAAATCATTATCCATTACGTAGGTCGTCACGCCATAGCGTGCATCCGATACACCGCCCGAAAAAGGATGGGTACCTCTCCTGTCCCCCACACCCGGCGCTTTATCTTTAACCACTGGCAAAGTGTCTGGTAAAGTAGTACCTGGTAGTTTGGTCCAATTCCACAGTGGGAATATATTGTAATATTCGTTACCCTTCAACTGGAGATTCATCGTTCCCTCTGCTCCCCAAAATCCCTTCATATTTTCTAAATTTCCAATCTCCTGGGAATATTTTCTGTTAGATACCGCATGTACAGACATAAAGTACGAAGATCTGGCATGTACAGTGTAATCAGTATTCCAATAATGACTATGAAAAGGTTCCACATTAAAGGAAACGGGCACTTCGCCTTTCATTCTTTTCCTGATGTTGCTATATTGTTCCTTTCCCTGAGGATCAATTTTTTCCAGATGTTCAAGATATGGCGAGTAGTCTTTTGCTATGGCACCCACACGCGAAATACCTCTCCCCACAACATTCCAATCCATCCATTTACCGCGAATAACCCCAAATATTGATTCTAATATAAATTTTCTAAATAAATCCAGCTGCCCTCCTTGTAAAGCATACTTTGTTCCAAAAGTATAAGCCGCAGACTTAATCACACATCTCATAAACTCTGTTCCATAACCTCCGTTATATAGATATCCAAAGTGCATATCATAAGAAAGATCATATTGAATTCCTTCTCCTGTTGTGTACTGAATGGGTGAATAGGCTTCTTTCACACCCACATCCACCATTTTTTCGTTCTCTAATAACGCACCTATAAATATCCAGCCCATAGCGATCTGCGATCTATTGGCACCAAAGTTGAATTTGTGCATGGGATTATTTCGCCCATTGCTGGTAACAGCAGTATCCTTACATATCGCTGCAAGTGTATTTTTTTCAACCAGACTATCTAAAGGCAGCTCCCCAAACCTCATATTGACAAGGCTTAGCGCCAAAGTCTGCGGTCGTGTAATCCCCTGTTGATACCAATTATCACAATAAGGTAAAGGCTTAAGACCGGTAAAATATTTCAGGCTTTTATCAATTGCTTCCCAAATCTTTTTATCCTTATAATAGCTACTTTTGGGGGATGAATAAGCCAGAGTCATCGTCCTTATCTTTTCCAATACAGGCAACCAATTTGGATTGATTCGTTTATGATCGGCATAATTTATGGATTCCCATTTTCCATTCTCCAGGTTTAAACCCGAAAGATTGTCTTTAACCTCCTTGTCCAGCTTCCTGATATCTTGCACTTCATCCATTTGCTCCTGATGAACCCGTTGCAATATTATCCGGTATACCGGATCAGACTGAGCTGCTGCAGGATTAAAAAAAACTAAACCGAGGGTAAATAAGACAACAAGAAAAATGGGCTTCATCATATTTAGCGAATATAATTTTTTACCCCCCAACAAAAAAGGCCTGCCCAATAAAATGAGCAAGCCTTTTCTTTCCATTACAGGAAAAATTATTTTTTAGCGATCAATTTAACTCCGATTTCAAAGTTATCATCAATTGCTTTGTCGCCAATGCTATCGAAGAAAGATTTTGAACCATATCTGATGTCATACTTAGTTCTGTCAACAGTGATTTTACCAGCCAAAGCAGAAACAGTACCATCTGCATTAACAGCTACAGTTGCAGGGAAGCTTAAAGGCTTCGTAATACCTTTGATAGTCAGGTTACCAGCAACAGTTACATTTGCACCTGCACCGGTCACTTTAGTGATCACAAAAGTTGAAGTAGGGAATTTAGCTGCACCGAAGAAATCATCAGCTTTCAAGTGACCTTCTAACTTATCGCTACCATCAGCATCAGCAATTGAAGTCATATCGATAACAAATGTACCACCAGTTACATTTTTACCATTAATGTCTAATGATCCTGATTTTAAAGCAATGGTTCCGTTATGAGATCCTGTTACTTTTTTACCAAGCCATGTAATAGTTGATTTTGCGGCATCTACAGTGTAAGTAACCGGTTTGTTAGGGTTTTTAAAAGCTGACAATGCAACTACAGCTACTAACAATAAAATAGTGTTGATTTTTAATTTCATTTTCTGGGTTATTAATTTGATCCAAAGATAAGCTCAAAATCTAACTGCTTTCATTGACCTATGTTAAGATTTTACAATCAAATCATAATTTCCATAAAAAACCAGAGTAGGATTCAGTGCTTAACAAAGTTTCCTTTAAATCCTCGCAACCGATATACCATTAAGTTCTTGCATATTTTCCCATTTCTCTTTATCGGGAGAAGTACCGGGTCTTCTATCTTTTCAAAATATTCTTTATTGAAATCAATGTCTTGCTCTGAAAACATATTTGAACTGGTAATATAATAGGCATCAGATCCTTTTACCGGTTCCTTAAGGTATTGATTATAAAAATAATATTGATGAAGATCAAAGATCGGCCCGATACCATAGGTTTCTTGTTTAGTTATACCGGCTATGTAAAAATCAATGTGTGCAGCCGGAAACCACTTATTGATGATGATTGGCTCATGAGCAAGCATCTTTCCATCTTTGATGTCATTTTGATATAACTGCTCAAATTGCTTACCTGCATCCCTCCACCCATATAGATCGAGTGTTACGTCACCCTTAGCAACAGTTTTAGGATCATCCGAAGGACCGATTGTTCCGGGATAAAAATTGATCATGATCAGACCTGCAATTACAATAACCAGATAAAATGCTAACGAGGACATCACAATTCTATTGGCTTTTCTATCCGTATAATCAGCCAGTTTTATAGCGATCATCAATATGAGCACACTATATGCCGGGCCAGACCAGTGTGGTAAGGTTGTTCTGAATAAGGCTAAAAAAAACAGGGTAACAATTAGTGGCAAACTGTAGCATATCAATAAGGCAAGATCCTTTTTAGCAACAACCAATCTACTTTTATGCCAACTCCATACAGCTCCCCAGCCCAGTAAGAACACAAAAGGATTGTTATAAAAAAACTCGCCAAATATTTCCCTGAAAAAAGCGATAGGATTAAGTTCTGTTGTTGGTGTTACCCTACTTCCATGGTAAGCGTAGGTAATGAAATGATTTTGAAAATTCCAGATCACTATTGGAGAAATGATCAGCAAACTTATTACCCCTGAAATATACATCCATGGATTTCGCCACCAAACAGGTTTCCAAATCGCAGCATACAGGCCGACAGCCAACCACAGAAAAACACCGTGTACCTTACACATGATACAGAGTCCGGCTACGATACCAAAATAAATCCAAAGCAGATTAGGCCTGGAGGCATTTGTTGACTTATCAATTTTGATCAGCATAAACAGGCCAAGCATCCAAAAGACCATTTGTGGGCTATCCGGCAAAATAAAGGTACCCGCTATAATGCTGCAATAAAAAGAAGCAGAATAAAGAAGAGCGGCGTACCAGCCCGACCGTTTATTATGGATCAGAGCACCTGTTTTATAGATGATAAATGTACAAATTGCAGAAGAGAGGATAGCACCAAATCTGGCAGCTAATTCGTTATGTAAAGAAAGATTTAATGTGGTAATCCTAATCAGCCAGGCTACAATAGGTGGATGATCGAAATAATTCCACTCCAAATGCCGGGCATAGGTCCAGTAATAAACCTCATCATTTCCAAAATCCAGCGTTAATGCTATAATTATCCTTACAGCTGTTGTTAATAAAATAAGTAACCAGATGCTATCTATCTTAGATTTCATTTTTTTTGAATGTTACGAGCGCATTTAAAGTATAATTCCACATAAAAACCAACAAAATAGCTATAAATTTTGCCACATAGAATGACAAGTATGTCCATTGTTGAATGGTATAGATGCACAGGGTGTTTATACCCAATCCTATAACTGAAACGATCAGGAATTTTAAAAACTGTTTGGCGATCTGTCTTTCGTCGCTCTTAAAGGTCCAGAATCTATGGATGAAGTAATTATTGGTTACTGCTGCACTAAAGCCCAGCGCATTTGCAATAAATCTATTTAACCCTACATATTCCTTAAAAAAATAGGTAATGGCAAAATCTATGACCAGGCCAGAACAGCCAACAATCCCGAATTTGATCAATTGTATAAGCTTCTCTTTTGAAAGGAAACGATCTATTCTGACTACTTTGTTATGACCTGAGAATTGCATACCTGCTGTTTAGATAATGTACCTGCAATACGGCATTTTTTCAATATCAAAAATAATAGTACAACCAACACATAGAATATGCCATCCCCCCAAAAATATATCGGGCATTTTTTAATTCCAATCAACATTTTAAAAGATAATGCAAAAATGCACGCTCCATATTAAACAGGCATTACCGGAAGAATAATTCATTGTGTCAATGTTTGGTTAACTGATATTACCTATTAAAAAGACAAAACAGAAATAAATCTGTTTTGTTTTCCATCTTTCAAAATCTGCAATCTGGTGGCTCTACCGTGTGCTAAATATAGAAAACTTATAGTCGTTATTTTATTTGGTTAAATTCAATTAAACACAGCTTTCGACTGAATTTCAGTTCAGTAATGTTTATCATTAATTATCTAATTACGTTTGTTGAAATAGCCAGGGAAAAATGAGTGAAGAAACTGATGGCGCAAGATTTATTGATCCTTATAGTGACTTTGGATTTAAGCATATTTTTGGTAAAGCACCCAACAAGAGTTTTCTAATCAGTTTTCTCAATCAAGTACTAAAAGGCAGGAAAGTAATTGTTGATATTCAATATAATGATACGGAATATAAAGGTTCTGGTAAGGATTATAGAAAAACAGTATTTGATTTGTACTGTACCAGTGACAAGGGCGAAAATTTTATCGTAGAAATGCAGAAAGCAAAAGTTAAAAACTTTAAAGACCGAAGCATTTTTTATACGGCAAATTTGATTCAGGAGCAGGGAGTCGGTGTAATTGCAGATTGGAATTATATGATTCCTGAAATATACTTTATAGCTATCATGAATTTTAAATTTGATGACAGCCATCCGGATCATTTTATACATGATGTCCGGCTGATGGAAATCAATGCGAACCAGGAGTTTTATCCAAAGTTGGCATATATTTTTATAGAGATGCCTAAATTTAAGAAACTAGAAGGGGAATTGGAAAATGAACTGGAAGAGTGGCTTTACATATTAAATAACCTAAAAGAACTATCCGAAATTCCGCTATCTTTGATAGGCAAGGGAGAATATGACAAAGTATTTGAGAT
The DNA here is from genome assembly GCA_029202485.1 of Candidatus Pedobacter colombiensis. Lineage (NCBI taxonomy): Bacteria > Pseudomonadati > Bacteroidota > Sphingobacteriia > Sphingobacteriales > Sphingobacteriaceae > Pedobacter > Candidatus Pedobacter colombiensis. Next base: position 3,183,965 of record CP119313.1, read on the forward strand.
TGCGGAAGTTGGCAACTTAACCCCAGATGAAATGAACGAATATCAGCAAAGATTAAAAATACAGCGTGATAATTATAGCGCAATGGAGTATGTAAAAGAAGTGGCACTTGAAGAGGGGCGTCGAGAAGTCGCGATCAAATTAAAATCCGAAAACATTCCTTTTAGCATTATCTCTAAAACCACAGGACTAACTATACAAGAAATAGAGTCTTTATAAGCAGAATATTTGATGCATCAATCCTTTCTTCCTTTCTGTCATTTCTTTCTTTGGTTTAAAAGTGTAAATAATAGAATCTTTATAAGCTAATCATTAAAACTCCCGAGATAAGTGCTATTAGCAATCCTCCTTCTATCTACTACGCGGGTATGATACCAACATTTAAATTTTTCACCAGAGTTTATGTTATTTTATTTGGTTAAATTCAATTAAACGAAGGGTGTCGGTGTAGTTGCAGATTGGAATTATATGATTCCTGAAATATACTTTATAGCCATCATGAATTTTAAATTCGATGACAGCCACCCTGATCATTTTATACATGATGTCCGGCTAATGGAAATCAATGCGAACCAGGAATTTTATCCAAAATTGGCATATATTTTTATAGAGATGCCTAAATTTAAGAAACCAGAAGGAGAATTGGAAAATGAACTGGAAGAATGGCTTTACATCTTAAATAACCTAAAAGAACTATCCGAAATTCCGCTATCTTTGATAGGAAAGGGAGAATATGACAAAGTATTTGAGATTGCGGAAGTTGGCAACTTAACCCAAGAGGAAATGAACGAATATCAGCAAAGATTAAAAATACAACGTGACAATTATAGTGCGATGGAGTATGTGAAAGAAGAGGCACTTGAGAGGGGTATTGAAAAGGGTCGTGTGGAAGAACGTAAAGAAATGGCTTTCAAATTAAAAGCCGGAAATATTTCTTTAAACTTTATCGCTGAGACGACCGGACTCACTATACAAGAAATAGAGTCTTTATAGTAGAAATCGCCCTTACTATATTGATAAATCTCTATCATTTATAGAAACCTCTTTGCTAAAGTATGGAGCATCTGCCAGGTAGTGTAAAATAGATTCAGGATCTTTATCTGCGATCTGGTTGGCAGTGAATTCTTCTAGGTGGCCAAGTTTTAGCAAAGATCCGCAGCCTGCATCTTTAAATAGTTTGCTTAGCTCTTCATTTTTGTCAATATGATAGGAATTGAAAGCCGGAAGGCTATCAATTTCCAAATATTTTTTATCCTCCTTAACGATATTTAAAAGACGTCCAAGTTTTTCACCTTCCAAAGTATCATTGTTAGTTAGAAATAAAAAAGTATGGATCATCATTTTGCTGCCATGTAGTTTCACTACAAGATATCCAACTTTTTGATCAGAGACCATAAAATCGACATAAGTTTTGTCTCCATCCCATCGGTGAGGTATCCTGGGTTCTAAAAAGGTGAGCAGCAGTATTTGATGCATCAATCCCGGAGTTATATTGATCCTTTTTTGTAGTCTCTCAAGTGTATGAGTCCCGATGTATATTTCCAGAGGAATATCCAGTCCTTGGGTTTTAAAACCCAGTAATGATGGCTTGACATTAAAATATTTCCACTCGAATTCTGAAGAAGGCCAACCCAGACGTATAGCGCTACGCGTACCCTTCTTCGTTTCTATCATTTCTTTCTTTGGTTTAAAGGTGTAAATAATGATATCATTTTGCGAACTCAATTTCGCAAAATAGGAAGTCATTGAAAGATCGGCCCTGTAAATATGGTCATTGTAATCACTTAACAATGTGCAGGTATCAGTTACCAGGTCAATCAATGTCTCCTGTAGATGATGATGGAACTTACCATCATGTGAACAAAAAGCAAAAGACGCCTTAATTTCTTCCAGTTTAGGATCATCATAAGTTTCAATCCCGCTGATACAGTCTGCTAATGTCATCCCTTCTGAGAGGTACCAGGAAATTGGGATTTTATTTCCATTAGGAAATATAACTTCTATGCCGTCCATCAGCTGCTGTAATAGTTTATTAAACTGAATTACTCTATTCCTGGGAATATCTGAACCAGGGGCAGCTTTCGCTTTTAGTACCGTATAACGACATTCGTAGAGTTTTTCAAAATAAATAGCCGGGAATTTTTCCAAAAGCGCTTCATTGCCGATCTGCAGAACTACTTTTTTAACACGATCCAAAAATCTATCTTTCAAAGCTCTTCGTTGCAACTCAACGTTAGCAGCAGACTTATTCGCCAATTGTTTCTTTTTTTTCCTATCCATTTTAGCTTTATTAGGTATCGACAATATTTGATCAAACCATTGACATTTTACATCCTGCATTTTCGCCGATAGAAAAATACAAAAAGAATTTTGGAATAAGCTAATCATTAAAACTCCCGAGATAGGTGCTATTAGCAATCCCCCTTCTATCTTCTGCGACAAAAGAAATATAGACTTCCATATATTCATTTAACAGATCAGCTGGAAGACTTAAAATATCTGAACCTGCTGATCTTTTTGCTCCATAAAGAACATACTCCGCTTTTTGCAATACCGGAAAATACGCAAGCAGCATCACATTGTCATTAGGCCGTGACCAGTTTAAACTATCAGGACAACTCCAACTAAACTTTAACCCCTCAGGTATGCTTTCAATGAACGGATCTATCGCATTCAACACACTTCCTTCTGTCACCAATACCTTTTTAAAGTTTACCCCGATATCAGGATATCTTCCCTGTAAAGCATACTTCCTATTATAGGAAAGGGCCATATTAAAAGGATGCTTATTGTTATATTTAGCCATTAAGTTAAAGCCCACATTGATAAATTCTGTAATGTGCTTTAAAAAACTGCTTACCACACTCATTTCCTGTCTGCATTTTAATTGCAGTTCGGTGGGAGGTTTGGTCGTTTTGCCAATTGTGCGTACCACTGTTTTACCATTTAAAACATAAAATACAAGATTACCGATTCTACCACGGTAGTTTCCCATAATACCATTTTTTAAAATTCCCATTGTTTGATTTTTAAATTGTTCCTAAATACGTACTATTGCTGACCCATTTTCCGTCAGCACTCACAAAATTCATAAAGCAATGAAGCCTGCCCTCACTTAAACCTGAAGGTAAGACCATATGATAGCTCAGCGCAGATCTGAGCGCAGTACCAATTTTTGTGATCACAAAATCCTTATCGGGGCAATAAACTGTAAAACTTGCCTTATCTGTGTTTTGGCTAAACTGCATTTGCACATCCGGTAGCCATCTGATTTGCACTACATCATCCATTAATGAAAGTTCAGGTTGATTTGGACCGGCCAAACTACCCACACTGTAAACCATTCTCGTATAATCAATAGTGAAGTTGGGTGCTATCCCTGTTACGATATGCTTAAAATTATGCTTAACAGCAGTATTAAATGCATTTCCCTTCCCCCTAACTTTTCTAAATCCTACTGCGATCAGATTGCTAAACTTCACCAAAAATGAGATTACCAACTCCAGCTTCAATTGCTGCTCAAGTTGTGCCTGCGACCTTGCTTTCGTTGATTTGTGCGGGGTACCGGAAATCACACTTTTGTCTTTTAGCCGCCTCCCAACCAACCGTCCTGTTTTTTTCTCAAAACCCCCAAATATTCCACTTCTTAAAATCCCCATAATATTACTGTTTTAATGTCCTTATAACCAATCTGCATATTTCGCTATCGTCCTTTTATGTCTTACTTTCCGCATTACTGCATCCCCTTCCCTGCTTCCCGCTATGTTGGTATTCCCCTCAATTGAAAAAATTAAGCTTCCGTGTACCTGTTCAATCAAACCAACATGCCCTATCCGATTTATCGAAGGGAAATAAATCCCAATGACCATTCCGGGGAGCCGATCCCTTGCCAGGCGCCGCAGAGGAAACAATGCCGGGCTCCATGCCGATCTGGGTTCTGGCAGTCCTACTTCCTTGTGACACCACGAGACGAACGCCGCGCACCAGGGAGCAGCCTGTTTAAAACCCACGTAATTAAGATACTCACTGATTCTCTGGCCAGAATTGTGACCAGATTCCCTAACACCGATTTCTTTTCGGGCGATTTCGATGATTGCAGTTCTATTTCTTGATTTTCCATAATTGTATTTATCAAATGTTATAAAATTGCAGCCAGGCATACTGCCCCGGCTAACAATACCAAGGCATAACATGCCCATAAAAAAATTAATTGTTGCCATTCTTTTAGGTCCTTAAATTTTAAAACTATTTCATCTATCGGCGGACAGCCCATCCTCATTAAAAACCTGTTGAACAGCCAAAGGCTAAGCTCCATCAGTATTAAATAAGTAATCAGACTTAACACCACCATCAATGGCACACTCTGGTTAATTCCCGCACTCAGTTCGGGGCTGCTAAAAAATTATAATACTCCCCAAATATTGGACGGCTGATTAAATTCATAAATTTAACAGTTGAAAATGAAAAAAGAGCGTAGAAAATTCAGTTCTGTTTTCAAGACCAAAGTGGTGCTTGAAGCAATTAAGGAAAGTAGTACCATGCAAGAACTTGCGTCCAAATACAGTCTCCATCCCACACAGATCACCGCGTGGAAGCGTGAATTTCTTGAGAAAGCCGATACGGTGTTTGGTTCAGAGAAACCAGATGAAAAGGAAGAATCTAAAGAGAAGGAACTGTACTCCAAGATTGGCGAACTTCAGATCCAGGTTGATTTCCTAAAAAAAGTCTTGGGGAAATGAGTATGATTGAAAGGCGTAGCCTTATTTCCCCGGAGCACCAGGCGCTGAGTATTGCCAGTCAGTGCAAGCTACTGAACTTGCAGCGCAGCTGCTATTATTTCAAGCCTAAAGGCGAGTCGCTGTTCAACCAGTCGATAATGAATTTGATTGACCGTAAGTTTCTTGACTGCCCGTTTTACGGCGTGGACCGGATGACTGCGTATCTTAACAAAGATTTGGGATGTCATGTGAATAACAAGCGTATACGTCGTCTTTATCGTGTGATGAACCTGCGGACAATTTATCCTAAAAAGAACCTGAGCAAGGCTAATGCGGCACACCATAAATATCCATATTTGCTGAAAGGCTTGAAAATAGATCGGCCGGGCCAGGTTTGGCAGGCTGATATCACTTATATTCCCATGTTCAGAGGCTTCATGTATATGTTTGCCATTATTGATGTGTACAGCCGAAAGATTGTCGGATGGAGCATTTCAAATACCATGACCGTAGAATGGTGCAGAGATGTACTGCTTGAAACCATTGAAGAACATGGTACACCTGGTATATTTAATACGGATCAAGGCTCACAGTTCACCAGTCCGATCTTCACTAAAGCACTTAAAGACAGTAATGTAAGTATATCTATGGATGGCAAGGGAAGAGCCTTGGATAATGTGTTCATTGAGCGATTCTGGAGATCTTTGAAACAGGAGTATATTTATCTTAACCCACCTAACGGTGGTATGGAATTATTCCAGGGTATAAAACGGTATGTGGAATTTTATAACAATGAACGAAGGCATCGGTCAATGGACGATCTTACGCCAAATGAGGTATTCTATCAAAATAATAAAAAAGTGTCCTAAATAATCTTAAGTTTGACCTATAGCTGTCCAGCAAACCGGGAGTACTTCATAAAGGCCTTTCCATTAAAACAAATGCCGTCCTAGTTCCACTACATAAAGAAGGTGTATTCGTTCATATTTCAGAAAAGAAGATGGTAAAATTCGGATTCTTGAATTATATGATGATGTACAAAGATAACAAGGATCACATCATAACAGAATGGGTAGAATTAAAGCCCACTGAAAAATGGATAAATTCAAAAATTTCAAGGAAATACGAAGGAAGAATTTTAGTAAAGGATTGGGATGGCAAAACAAAACGGGTTATCGACTTTAAAGAAGAAAATTTGAATAGAACGGCCAATAATACAATCAGTTCAAAAAAAAATATCCGGGATAAAAGGCACCGTGATGTCTAATGATGAGCAACAAATTTGTTTTTACACCACCACATATACCCTTACTACAGGTCGTAGCCTTTGTAGCTGTAAGGGCCACACCTATGAAATGTGGGTAGCTGGGGGTTGTACCTGCGGAGATGTACCCAAACAAGGTTATACGACTACCCTATCATACGAAACTGCTTATGATTGCTTAGCAGTAGAGGATGGTGGGCCAAGTGGCGGTGGTGTTGGTGGCCCGCCTTCAGGCGGTAGCGGTCAACCGCCTACAGGAAATGGAAATGGGAACGGAGGCGGTACAAATCCTGATGATTACGCGCCTATACATTGTAATCCTGACCCAAATTATGTAGTACCAACAACACCTCCACCACCGGGACAGGAGTATATAATACCTTGTTCTGAAATGTCAATACCCGATGAAGACATTCCTGACCCAAACACAAATCCACAACCATTAACATCAACAGAACTGATCATCCATTATTACAATGCAGACCCCAATACCGATATGCACTTAAGTGATAGCGAAGTATCTTTTTTAAACAATAATTCAAATATTGTTGAAGAACTACTGAATTATTTACAGGCAGAGACTTTAGAAACCAAAGAATTTGGAAAATGGGCAATTGCGTATTTAAATGAAAATACTGACGCAACGTTTTCAGAATTAATTCAAGCCAACGACATTTCAAATTCAACAATTAATTTACCAATTTTAGACGTTTCAGAATTGACTAATTATCCAAAATTCAAGGCCCTTGTAAATGACTTACCAAACTTTTTGACGAGATATCCTAATATACTCTGAAGTACTCCCGGTTTGCTGGACAGCTATAGGTCAAACTTAAGATTATTTAGGACACTTTTTTATTATTTTGATAGAATACCTCATTTGGCGTAAGATCGTCCATTGACCGATGCCTTCGTTCATTGTTATAAAATTCCACATACCGTTTTATACCCTGGAATAATTCCATACCACCGTTAGGTGGGTTAAGATAAATATACTCCTGTTTCAAAGATCTCCAGAATCGCTCAATGAACACATTATCCAAGGCTCTTCCCTTGCCATCCATAGATATACTTACATTACTGTCTTTAAGTGCTTTAGTGAAGATCGGACTGGTGAACTGTGAGCCTTGATCCGTATTAAATATACCAGGTGTACCATGTTCTTCAATGGTTTCAAGCAGTACATCTCTGCACCATTCTACGGTCATGGTATTTGAAATGCTCCATCCGACAATCTTTCGGCTGTACACATCAATAATGGCAAACATATACATGAAGCCTCTGAACATGGGAATATAAGTGATATCAGCCTGCCAAACCTGGCCCGGCCGATCTATTTTCAAGCCTTTCAGCAAATATGGATATTTATGGTGTGCCGCATTAGCCTTGCTCAGGTTCTTTTTAGGATAAATTGTCCGCAGGTTCATCACACGATAAAGACGACGTATACGCTTGTTATTCACATGACATCCCAAATCTTTGTTAAGATACGCAGTCATCCGGTCCACGCCGTAAAACGGGCAGTCAAGAAACTTACGGTCAATCAAATTCATTATCGACTGGTTGAACAGCGACTCGCCTTTAGGCTTGAAATAATAGCAGCTGCGCTGCAAGTTCAGTAGCTTGCACTGACTGGCAATACTCAGCGCCTGGTGCTCCGGGGAAATAAGGCTACGCCTTTCAATCATACTCATTTCCCCAAGACTTTTTTTAGGAAATCAACCTGGATCTGAAGTTCGCCAATCTTGGAGTACAGTTCCTTCTCTTTAGATTCTTCCTTTTCATCTGGTTTCTCTGAACCAAACACCGTATCGGCTTTCTCAAGAAATTCACGCTTCCACGCGGTGATCTGTGTGGGATGGAGACTGTATTTGGACGCAAGTTCTTGCATGGTACTACTTTCCTTAATTGCTTCAAGCACCACTTTGGTCTTGAAAACAGAACTGAATTTTCTACGCTCTTTTTTCATTTTCAACTGTTAAATTTATGAATTTAATCAGCTGTCCAATATTTGGGGAGTATTATAAATTGTATTATAATCCGCTAACCTGAAAAATTTCTGGAAGAAGTAAAAGCCAATATCAAAACCTTGCTGGTCATCATGATTTTATTTTAACCCACATTAGAAAAAGCATAAAAAAATAATCAAAATGAAGAGTTTATTATTGTTTTGTCTTCTGTTTAAATGCGACTAATACAGTCCAAAACAAAGATATAATTGAAATAAAAAGAACAATTACTAGTTTTTTTGAATGGGATAAGATAACAGATCGAGAAAATTTAAGTCCCAAGTATTCGATTACTAAAGCTATCAAGCAAGGGAATAAAAAAAAGATAGAGATTGACAAAGATGGAGTTGAATTATATCTTAATAAATACAGAAAAAGCCGTTTATTCTCCGAATTATACTTAAATAATTTGCGGGGGTATTTTTATAAAATAGGAAAGGGTTTAGATAAAGATCCAGAAATAGAAGAAGATGCTATTATAAAAACAGATGGCTTAGATTTAGATATCCCTCTCCAAAGCTATGAACCTGAACTTATATTAGATCATTATAAAAAAGGCTTGTTTAAGAAAATTGTAATAGTTAGCAATAAATCCATTGTCCAATTTTATATTTCCAAATATCAAACTAAAATGATATTTACGCTTACAAAAGAAAAAGGCAGATGGTTTATCGATACTATTGATTATTACGATTAGTATGTATGCCTTTCCAACACTTCAAATCTCCTAAGTATTACAAGTCCCGCAACGAGGTTTAATGCTTGTGCTTTGAGAATATTTTAATCCTAAAGGAGAGATAGTGAGCATTAACGTATGGAATTTAAATTAAACCGATATGAGAATTAAAATATCAAGCTTTACAATCTTCCTAATGATTTTTTTTGGTTGTAAACGTACGAAGATAGATGAAAAAGAATTAATTTTTAAGGCTTATTTTAAACAGGCAGTATTTGAAAAATGTCTATACTATGGCTTTAATGGATCCAGAACATTTAAAGAACTTATGAAACAGAACAAAGGCGGCGGTGGGGAGTTTATAATGTACTCTGATCATATTATTGATAGCATAGCAAAAAGTACAAATGTGAAGATGGTATCAGATTCCATAGCCAGTATAGGAAAGGTTGCTGAGGGATCAGAAGGTAAACACATCATTAGTACATGTTTAGCATTGTATACAAGCAAGATGTTAGATTCTATAGCAGGTGTTGAATATCAGAAATATAAAAACCTAAGATAGGTTTGGAACAGCAAGATAGTAGATAAGATCCCTTTTATAACTTCTCTTTGAATAGCAGTAAGGGCAGATGGGTATGGTATGCAAGCCTGGTGGTCATGCTCCGATGAAAAATATTTTCAAAAAAGCTATGCTCTTTTAGAATAGTAATGACCAATTCTGCGCGCTGTTGTCCTGCAAATTCCATGATGCCTGCAACGGTATCATTATGATCGATGTAATGGTATTCTACTTGCGAACCCCAAATCTCGTGCAGCGCAGCCATCTCATCGTTGTTGTCTGCATCAGAATGCTTCCCGTAATCATCAACATTCAGCAAGATTAATCTTGCCCCCAGTGCATGTACGAAAGTTTTGATTGCAAATACTGAGCCTGGCTCAGAAACCTGCTTCAGGTCACCGGCAAAAACAATGGTTTTTATGGGTTGAAAAGCAGCAACCGGTGGCACGATCAGCAATGGGGCCTGACCATTTTTTGCAAGGCCTATGGTATTGCTACCGATCAGAATTTTTTCAAGATTACTTTTTCCGGTAATCCCCGCCACTACAAGTCCGATGTCATACTGGCCAATTAGCGTATTAACAGCGGGCACCAAGGCCCTGTCATCTACTAAGGTTTCTATTTTAGTCTGTTCAGGTAACCAATCCTGAAGGTCATTTTTTAATTCAGTAATCCTACCATTGCTCTCATCCAGGGAATCTGTAAATCCCTCCGAAAGGGGGACAAAAATTATAGGTGGTATAGCTGCAGGCTCAAAAGAATGATATAAGATCAGCTTCGGGGTCTTAAGCTGATAGGCCAATGCAGCTGCATACCTGGCCGCATTTAAAGCGGCATTGGAGAAATCGGTTAGTATCAGCATATTACTTGTTTCCATGATATTCCTCGTTTAATAGATTAATAGGAAAAAGGATAAGTTTCGGGAATTTGATGACCATCTGGTCTAAGGTATAAAGGATGCAGTGCCATAGTCTGATCAATATAAATGAAGGCATCATACCTGGAACTCAATACAGAGGCCCCATAACTTTCCCTTTTCGGGTGATAGATAACTCCAATGGCCCTATGGGGCATCATCTTATCAAAGCGCTGTTTTTTGTCTCTTTCAAATATTAAGAGTCTGTCTGTCGCAGCATCCTGATGCAGCAGTTCTTCTACACTTCCCGGATGAGCTTCGGGAACATTCATCTCTTCCATTTCTCCACCCCACTCTTTTGCTGCAATTACTGTTCCCTGATAAGATCCAAAGCCAACGAGTACCACATCCTGAAGCCCCATTTCTTCTCTTAGCAGCTGGCCCAGGTTGACCATGCCTTCGGCATGCATATTGGTATATCTGGCATCACCAATGTGTGTATTGTGTGCCCATATAATGGTTTTAGCTCCGGCCCCATGAAATTTGCGCAGCCGATAAAGGGTTTCTATCATATGCGACTCCCTCAGGTTCCAGGTATTGTCATTAAAGCCGGTCATGTTCCTGTAGTATTCTTCTGCATTTACAGCGACATTCGCATTCTGTTCAGTATTCAGCGCAGCTTCAGGATCATGGTTATATCCTGAGGCTTTTTTACGGATTTCAGTTAACATGCTCACCAGTGTATCCCGACAAGAATCAGCTATGGTAGCTTGCTCCCTGGCATACCTGTACTCGTCACGGTCATAAGGTTCAAAACATTGAATGGCCTTTTTCGCAATTGCTGCTGTGGCCGGATCTGTGCCTTCCAGGTATTCAGTAATGACATATAACGATTCCCATAGGCTATAGACATCCAGGCCATAAAAACCAATCTTTTTATTGGGATAAAGCTGCTTATTGTAATCTTTAAGCCAGCTGATCAGTGCCGTTACCTCCCAGTTTGCCCACATCCAGGTTGGCCATCTTCTAAAACTTCTCAGCATTTCTTCGGGACTTTTATCTGCTGAATCGTATCCTTTGATATAACGGTTCAGCCGGTAACAATCGGGCCAGTCTCCTTCTATGGCAATAAAATTAAAACCTTTTTCCTCAATCAGTCTTTTCGATATAGCCGTACGCCAGGTGTAATATTCGTGCGTGCCATGGGAAGCTTCTCCAAGTAATACGCAATGTGCATCACCGATCCGCTCCAATAAAGGATCCAGGGCTTTTGAATGTTCAAGATTAGATTCCATCTCAGTCAGATTTAAACAGTAATCAGTCCTATAAAACAATCAGGATCAGGATTGTTTCAAAAAAGATGAAATGTTCGATGACTTTTACAGGATACCGTTCTTATCTGGATGCCGAAGTATTTACGACCATGGTGCCACTTCCAAGCCCGGCTGAACTTGCGGTTATCCTGATTACCCCTGACTGTGCCGCCTTAGCACGGACAATCACCAGACAAAGTCCATTGAAAGCATCACGCTCATGAGCAGCAAAAGAAACCATGTTAGTCGCATCACCATTATCGGTTGCCACAATTTCTCCCGGACCGTCAATGGTAAATTTGATCAGCTGCTTTGCATTTGGAACCATCAATCCATGCTCATCAGTTACCTTAACGGTAATAAAGGACAAATCAACGCCATCATCTTTAATGGTAGCCCGATCTGCCGACAGCACCAGTTTTTTGGGTGCTCCTGTTGTTTTAACAGTTTCCTCAGCCCATACTTTTCCAGCTTTGTAGGCGATCACCTTTAATTCACCGGGTTCATAGCTAAGCTGATCCCAGCGGAGTCGATATTCAAAATCTGCCATTTTCTTTCTGCCCAGCGACTTTCCATTAAGGAACAATTCTGCTTCATCACCCGAGGTAAAAACATGCACTGGTGTCACTTTACCAACTCTTTCCGGCCAATTCCAATGTGGCAATATATGCACCATAGGGACTTCCGGTCGCCATTGCGATTGGTAAAGGTAAAAGCGGTCCTTTTTAAATCCGGCTAAGTCGATGATGCCGAAATAAGAACTCCTTGAACTGTAATAAGGCGTAGGTTCGCCAAGGTAATCCCAGCCGCTCCATACAAAGCCACCTGCTACAAAGGGATGTTTAGCCATAGTAGCGAAAACTTTATCAGGCGAAGCACCAAAATCTACCGAGTACAACTCATAAGCACTGACCTGGTGGCTCTTTGGGTTTCCACCCAGGGTATCCCTGATTGGCGAACTATTTCCTCCATAAACCGGAAAAAGATACTCACCGCGACTACTCACCGCGGCTGCATTTTCTGTGCTCAGAATTGGCTTATCCGGAAATTTCTCATGGAACCCTGGGAACATGGGTGCAGTGTTGATCCCTTTTAGTCCTGCATAGGCATCACCATTCCGTATCCCTTCCCCTTGATAATTCAGACCAATTACATCTACTACTCCGGGAAGTGGCATATTGGGCTTGGAATAATTCATGGCTACTGTGGTTAATCGGGTTGGATCCTCATCCTTTACAATATCGTATAGTTTTTTGGCTACCAAAGCGCCTTCCTTATCGGTATATTGCTCCCCTACTTCATTTCCGAAACTCCAAAGAATTACTGAAGGGTGATTGCGATCACGTTTGATTAATGCCCTTAGATCCTGTTCATGCCATTCAGGAAAAATCAGGTGAAAATCTAAGGGTGTCTTTTTCCGCTCCCAGGAGTCAAAGATTTCATCGATAACCAAAAAGCCCATACGATCGGTTAGCTCAAGTAATTCAGGTGTAGGTGGATTGTGTGACATACGGATGGCATTGCAACCCATTTCGCGAAGCATCTCGAGTTGGCGCTCTGCTGCACGCTCATTGAAAGCCATACCAAGCGCTCCAAGATCGGCATGCTGATTAACTCCCTTAATTACGGTTTTCTTCCCATTGATAAAAAGGCCTTGCACAGGATCTAGTTTTACATCACGAATACCGAAAGGTGTTTCATAAATGTCTACAATCTTGCCCTTTGCAGAAACGGTAGTCACTGCCACATAACGGTTACTGTGCTGTTCCGGAAACCAGAGTTTAGGGTTAGCAATCATAACTCCTCCTTGTACCTTCCCCTTTCCAAGCGCTTGAACTGTTAGTTGAATTGGTGCTATCGAAGCCACCTGAGTACCCGACTTGTTGCCGTTTTTATCTAATAAATAGATTGCAGTGGCCACATCCAAATGCTCATCTTTACGTGAATTGTTATCTATTTTAACTTCCAGATCTATTTTTGCAGATTTTACTGAAATATTGCTGGTTTTCAAAAATGTTCCCCAATGAGCCACATGTACAGGGTCAACTTTAGTGAGCCAGACATTTCTATAAATACCTCCACCCGGATACCAGCGGGAAGAACTTAAGGGATTATCTAAACGAATGGCAAGCTGATTGTTACCTCCGGGAATAAGGTAAGGTGTAAGGTCGACGCGCCAGGAAGTATACCCGTTTGGCCATCCCCCAATCAATTTCCCATTTAGCCATACCATAGCATAAGACATTGCACCATCCACATCAAGAAAAATAGATTTACCGGCATCAGACTTAGGGATATCCAGCTTTTTTCGATACCATGCCACTCCTTGTATAGGTAAACGTCCCATACCACCACCAACCGGCGAATTGTCTCCTTGATAAAATGGCCCTTTAATCGCCCAGTCATGCGGCAGATTGATCTGCTCCCATGAGCTATCATTAAAAGAACTTTGCACAAAGGGGAAGTCCTGACCAGGATTACCCTTAGGACGCACATATGCTTTATTTTTATCTTTTAAGAAATCATTGCCCGTTGGCATAATATAAGATTTGAGAACCGGAATGGAATCCTTTACCGTTACAGCTTCTGTTGGCTTGGCATCAGCAGCAATCTTATCTACATCCACATTTACATCCGGACGCACATCATATATCAACTCATCTGTCTTTTGACTGGGTTCGTATTTATAAAACCGCCATCCTTTATTGATCAATATACGTTCCCTTACCCCATTTGACTTAGTCTGAGCAATCACATTCCCTATCCAGCTTAACATTATGAAGAAAAAAAGAAGGTTGATTCGAGTTAACTTGTTCATATCAAATTTGTTTTGGTTAAAGTTTGGCTATCGTAACATTGTTTATTGGCTATCAATTTTAAAACAATGCAACCGATTGTATTTACAAATAAATACAAGTAATCTGGTCAAAACAAGTGATATCCATTTTATTTTATAAATAGCACCAATACTTACAAAATGTGATAAAATTCTAATTAACTTTACGACCTTGAAAAAGTTAGCCGCAATATTGTTTCTCACGATTCATTTGTTCTCTACAAATGAGGTGTCTCAATTGATGAAACTACCGGTTTTCTTTGACCATTATGCAGAGCATAAAATACTAAATCCTAACATTTCATTCTTTGATTTTTTGACGCAGCATTATATCTATGATAGCGCAAAAGACTTTGATCATGAAAGAGACATGCAGTTGCCATTTAAGGGATCAGATCATTTTTCTGCCCCAAATGCTCCGGCTTTTATTCCGGATTCAATGGTACTGTTCCACGTCAACCCCTTGCAAATCATCTCATCAAAAATCTATATTGCAGATGATTCCTTTATTCCATCTGATTTTATGTCGGGTATTTGGCAACCTCCAAAATCCTGTTAATTAGGTTTCAATTTATTGATGATTTATGTCTGGTGATGCACCCCTAAGGGAAGCTTTGCTACACATTTCCATTTACTAATTTCCACATTTTTAGGTTATGCTGAATAACATTATTGCTTTTTCCGTTAGGAATAAGCTCATTATTGCGCTTTTTATGCTCGCCCTGATCGGATATGGCAGCTATGAAGTGACTAAACTGCCCATCGATGCTGTTCCTGACATCACCGATAACCAGGTGCAGGTAATTACCATTGCACCTTCATTTGGTGCTACAGATATTGAGCGGCTGGTTACCTACCCGATTGAACAGGCCAATAGTAATATATCTGGTCTCAAAGAAATCCGGAGCTTTTCCAGGTTTGGTTTATCCCTGGTGACTATAGTTTTTGATGATGCGACTGATATCTACTGGGCTCGTCAACAAGTCTCCGAACGTTTACAGCAAGTACAATCACAAATCCCACCTGGTATTGGCGTTCCTGAACTTGGCCCGGTTAGCACCGGTCTGGGAGAAATCTACCAGTATGTAGTAAAACCAAAACCAGGCTATGCAGGCAAATATAATGAGACAGATTTGCGTACTATACAAGACTGGATCGTGCGCCGGCAATTACTAGGCGTAAAGGGAATTGCAGAGGTAAGCAGCTTCGGTGGCAAACTCAAGCACTATTCGATTGAAGTCAACCCAAATGAACTATCATCGCACGGCATTAGCATCACTGATGTGTTCAATGCGCTTGAAAAAAATAACCAAAATACCGGGGGTGCTTACATCGAAAAAGGACCAACGGTTTTGTACATCAGGAGCCAGGGGCTTTTTAAAAGTACGAACGATATTGAAAATACATTGATCAAAACTACTGCGGGAGGCAGTCCGCTTTTCATTAAAGACATTGCCACCGTTAAAACCGGCTACGCTACGCGCTATGGAGCCATGTGCTACAATGATGAAGGCGAAGTTGCCGGAGCTGTGGTGATGATGCTAAAGGGGGCCAACAGCAGTGAGGTTATCAAAAATGTTAAAGACCGCATCTTACAGATCCAGAAAACCTTGCCTGAAGGAGTAATCATTGAGCCTTTTTTAGACCGCACAAAGATGGTTAACAATGCCATTGGCACCGTAAGCCAAAATTTGCTGGAAGGTGCACTGATCGTTGTCTTCGTACTTGTCTTATTCTTAGGTAATTTCAGAGCCGGTATTTTAGTCGCCTCTGTGATTCCCCTGGCGATGTTATTTGCCATCATCATGATGAACCTTTTTGGGGTTAGCGGCAATCTGATGAGTCTGGGAGCACTGGATTTCGGCCTGATTGTAGATGGGGCAGTTATCATCGTTGAGGCGGTCATGCACCGGTTGAGCCATGGCAAACACAGCAAAGCCAATGATCGGCTAAGTCAGCAAGAGATGGACATGGAGGTGAATGGCTCTGCCAGTAAAATGATGAACAGCGCGGTGTTTGGCCAAATCATTATCCTGGTGGTTTATCTTCCTATTTTTACCCTCCAGGGGATTGAAGGAAAAATGTTTAAACCCATGGCGCAAACTGTTGCTTTTGCACTACTGGGCGCTTTTATACTTTCACTCACCTACATACCTATGATGAGTGCGGTTTTTCTAAGCAAAAAAACAAAGCATGTCCCAAACATCTCGGATCGGATATTGGCCTCCATAGAACGAAACTACCAGGCAGCATTAGGCTATATCATGAATTTCCCGAAGATGGTGATGCTGGGTGTTGGCAGTTTATTTATCCTATCCATATTTCTGCTAACCAACCTTGGTGGAGAATTTATACCCGCCTTAGAAGAAGGTGATTTTGCTGTTGATACCAGGGTATTGCCGGGAAGCAGCATCACAACTACAATTGTCAATACACAAAAGGCGGCAAAGATCTTAAAAAATCAATTTCCGGAAGTAGAAAAAGTAGTCACCAAAATAGGGAGTGGCGAAGTACCAACAGATCCAATGCCTATGGAGGCAAGTGATATGATGGTGATCCTGAAACCTAAAAAGGAATGGACTTCTGCGAAAACATTTAATGAGCTGTCTGAAAAAATGGGGAAAGCCCTGCAGGATGTACCGGGGATTACTGCCGGATTTCAATTTCCTGTTCAGATGAGGTTCAATGAGCTGATGACCGGGGCAAGGCAGGATGTGGTCTGCAAAATATTCGGTGAAGACTTAGATACTTTATCCCATTACGCTAATCAGCTGGGCAAGATCATCAACACTGTTGATGGCGCAAAAAACCTCTATGTAGAAACAGTAGTCGGTATGCCTCAGATCATTATCGATTACAACCGCAATGCATTGGCCCAATATGATCTAAACATTGAGGATGTAAATAAAATTGTAAACACGGCTCTGGCAGGACAAAGTACAGGACTGCTGTTTGAAGGTGAAAAACGCTTTGAGGTGGTGGTCAGAATTAGTGGATCAGAAAAAAGGGATTTAAAGGATATTCAAAATCTGTTGATCCCAACCCCTAAAGGCAACCAGATAGCCTTATATCAATTGGCAGATGTTCAGATCAAAGATGGACCCAATCAAATACAGCGGGAAGATGCGAAAAGGAGAATTGTGGTAGGCTTTAATGTACGTGGAAGAGATGTACAAACAATTGTCAAAGAACTTCAGCAAAAGGTAAATCAGCAGATGAAGCTTCCTGCAGGTTATTATGTAAGCTATGGGGGCGCCTTTGAAAATTTAAATGCGGCAAAGAATCGTTTAATGATAGCCGTTCCTGTTTCTTTGTTACTCATCTTCTTACTGCTTTATTTTGCTTTCAATTCCTTGAAACAGGGCTTATTGATTTATTCGGCGATTCCACTATCTGCCATTGGGGGCATTTTATTTCTGGCCATGAGAGGAATGCCATTTAGCATCAGTGCCGGTGTAGGTTTTATTGCACTTTTTGGTGTGGCGGTGTTAAATGGTATTGTACTGATTTCGGAATTTAATCAGCTTAAGCAGGAAGGCGTCAAAGACCTTAAGCGCATTGTGCTGATGGGTACCAAAGTGCGGTTAAGGCCTGTATTGATGACTGCCTTTGTGGCTTCATTAGGTTTTTTACCGATGGCCCTGAGCAATGGAGCAGGCGCAGAAGTTCAAAGGCCATTGGCAACGGTGGTTATTGGGGGTTTATTGATCGCTACCTTCCTCACCCTATTTGTTTTACCAATTCTATATATCATGTTTGAAACAGGCTTTAAAACAGCAATAAAGAAACCAGCCATTACCGGGGCAACACTATTACTCTTAATGGGCATGACTTCCATTACTCATGCCCAAACGCCAATAACCCTACAGGCTGCAATAGATACGGCGGTAAAAAACAACCTAACGGTAAAAAATGAAAAACTAAAGGCACAGTACCGGCAAACATTGATCAGCACTTCTGCAAACATTCCTCAAGCGAATGTTTTTGCAGAAGGCGGACAAATCAACAGCAGCTATACCGACACGAAGTTTGGAATAAGCCAGTCCTTTAGCTTTCCGACTGTTTACGCCAGGCAAAATAAGTTGTTGCACGAAGACTGGAAGAGCAGTGTGCTGGCAGTGGCGCTGGGAACGGCCAGCTTAAAGAAGGAAGTAAGCCAGGTGTTTTACATGATGGTTTACCTGCAACAAAAAAAGAATCTGCTACTTCAGGCAGATAGTCTTTATACGGCATTTTACAAAAAGGCTGAACTTCGACTTTTAAAGGGCGAAAGCAATATCCTTGAAAAAACAAGTGCAGAAACACTATTGGCACAAATTGAGCTACAATTGAGACAGGTGGAAGCTGATGAAGAGATTTCGCAGCTCCAGTTTCAAGTATTACTCAATTCAACCAGCACTTTTAAACCAGTAGCTGAAATCAAACCTATAGCTGTCCATGAGCTGAATCGCTTTGACCCTGGAGCGCACCCCGAAATTAAAGTTGTTTTGCAGGAACAACAAATAGCCAAAGCAGCTATTGCAGTCGAAAAAAGCAAGCTACTCCCTGAGTTATCATTGGGCTATAATAACGGAAGCATCAGAGGCATTGGTGCTGATGAAAAGTTCTATACAGCTTCAAACCGATTTAGTTCCGTACAGCTGGGCTTGGGTATTCCTATTTTTGCCGGGTATCTAAAGGGCAAAATCAACAGTGCCAGGATCAACATGGAACTGGCAGAAAGTAATTATGAACTGAGTTTACAAAAGCTATCCGGAACATACCAATCCACCCTTGCACAGTATCGAAAATATCGCGGGACTGTGGAATATTTCGAAGCGAAATCATTAAAAAATGCTGATTTAATTGCTAAAACAGCAACTCAACAACTAAATAGTGGAAATATCAACTACCTGGAATGGGTACAATTGATCAATCAGGCTACTGCTGTAAAAAGCGATTACCTGGAAGCAGTTAAAAACCTTAATGAAACGTTGATTCTTCTTAATTATCTAACTCATCCTTAATTTATATAATATGAGACTCCTTACCTACTTATCTGCCATGCTCCTGCTCATATCGGGCTGTGGACAGCAAAATAATACAGTTCCTGAAGATGTGGCGATCGATTCGAACAGTGTGAACCTGACAGCTGCACAATTCAAAAATGCAGCCATCACCACCGGTAAAGTGGAACACAAGCAGATCTACACCACCTTAAAGCTCAATGGAAAAATAGACGTTCCACCACAAAATATGGTATCTATCAGTGTACCTTTAGGGGGATATTTAAAATCTACCAACCTGTTGCCGGGTATGCACATTAAAAAAGGCCAGGTAATTGGTACGGTAGAAGATCAGCAATACATCCAGTTACAACAAGATTACCTGACCGCTAAGGCAAGGATCAAATATTTAGAAAATGAATATAAGAGGCAAAAGGACTTGAATCAAAGTCAGGCCAGCAGTGACAAGGTCTTTCAGCAATCAGAAGCCGATTATAGGAGTCAGCTTGTACTTATTTCATCTTTAAAAGAAAAACTGTCCATTGCGGGAATCAATGTGAACAACATCAGTGAGACTAAAATTATCAAAAGCGTAAATATTTACGCCCCCATTAGTGGCTATGTTTCAAAAGTAAATGTAAATATTGGCAAGTATGTGACGCCAACAGAGGTATTGTTTGAATTGGTTGATCCTTCTGACATCCATTTGGCATTGAAGGTATTTGAACGTGATCTGGATAAGCTCTATGTGGGACAGGAGTTATTCGCTTATACAAATAATGAACGGGAAAAGAAACATAAATGTACGATTCTAATGATCGGAAAGGACCTGTCGGACGATAGGAATACAGACGTACATTGTCATTTTGAAAACTATAATAAGCGTCTCATTCCAGGCACCTATATGAATGCGGAAGTTGAGGTTAAAAATGCAACAGCAACGGTACTTCCTACCGAAGCAATCGTACAATATGAAGGCAAAAACTTTGTTTTTATAAGTAAAGGCAAAAGGACATTCGAAATGATTGAGGTGAATACCGGCGAAAATACCAATGGCTATACAGCGATTATATTTGCAAGTAACAGCAATATGGAAAGTCAGGATTTTGTATTAAATGGAGCTTATTCTTTATTGATGATGATGAAAAATAAGGAGGAGTAAACCATTTCATTCTTTTTATTTAAAACAAATGCTTAAATTTAATTGTCCCTAGAATCATTTAATAAACTTAGGTTATGGCAACTATTAAGGAATTTAGGGAGAGTTTGAGAGGCGGCTTAATTGAACCTCTGGATAAGGAATATGATGACGCCCGTAAGGTGTACAATGCAATGATCAGCAAACATCCCCGGATGATTGCCCGTTGCATGGATGTAGCTGATGTGATACGGTCAGTGAATTTTGCAAGAGAAAATAATATACTTCTTTCCATTCGTAGTGGTGGACACAATGCCGGAGGATTAGGGATTTGTGAAGACGGATTGGTAATTGACCTTTCCAGGATGAATTATACCCGTATCGACCCACAGGCAAAAACCGTAGTGGTAGGTGGAGGATGCACCTGGGGGGATATTGACCATGCTACCCATGTGTTTGGTATGGCGACACCCAGCGGAATTATTTCTACAACTGGTGTGGGAGGTTTAACTACCGGAGGAGGTATTGGTTATTTTACCCGTAAATACGGTCTGAGTATTGATAATCTGTTATCAGTAGACATGGTGTTGGCTGACGGAAGTTTTGTTGTCGCAAATGCAGATCAAAATCAAGACTTATTTTGGGCAGTGAGGGGAGGTGGCGGAAATTTTGGCGTAGTTACTGCTTTTACATTTAAACTGCACCCTATATCGATGGTGTACGGTGGTCCTATATTATATGAGTTAAGTGAAGCTGAGGAGGTAATGAAATGGTATCGTGAACTGATAAAAGATGCACCGGATGACCTGAATGGTTTTTTTGCATTCCTAACTGTTCCTCCTGCAGCCCCTTTTCCGGAACATCTCCACCTTAAAAAAATGTGCGGTATTGTATGGGCTTTTACCGGGCCTATGGAAAACGCTGAAAAAACCTTTAAGCCTATTCGGTCTTTTAAAACTCCTGCGCTTGATTTTGTTGGTCCTTTACCCCAACCGGTTTTGCAAAGTATGTTTGACGGCTTATATCCTCCTGGTCTTCAATGGTATTGGCGTGCTGACTTTGTAAAAGAATTAAGCGATGAAGCGATTACTGCGCATATTAGGTTTGCCAATGAACTACCTACCATGCATTCAACTATGCACTTGTATCCCATTAATGGTGCGGCATCACGAATTAGTAAAACAGATACGCCCTGGAGTTACCGCGATGCTACATGGGCAATGGTGATTGTAGGTGTTGACCCAGATCCGGTAAACAAAGAAAAGATTACAACCTGGACTAAACAGTATTGGGAAGCACTTCATCCTTATTCTGCCGGCGGTGCTTATGTGAACTTTATGATGGATGAAGGAGAAGAACGCGTAAAAGCAACCTATGGTGAAAATTACGAAAGATTAGCTGCGATTAAGCGCAAGTACGATCCAAATAATTTATTTAGGGTAAATCAAAATATAAAACCCCATGCTCCATTAACCAGCTGATTAATGGAGCTACTATTTTGGTGTAACTTACTGGAATATTAAAACTTAATCATTAAGCCTTCGGAAATCAGTTTATCATTATTGTAATATTCAAAAAACCACTTTCCGTCTTTTTTCAGCACAATTCCTTTTGCTTGACCATTATCTGCAATGAAACAATCCTGTATTGAGGTTTTATAAAGGGTTAGCACTTTCTTCGGAGTTGTATCTATTAGCTGAAAGCCATTTGCTGTTGCCTGAGCATATAATGTTCCTGAGGCTTGAGTAACTTCTGCTGCTACTGCCGGTTGATTTGTGTGTGTCACGACAGTCCTGGAAGGAACTGATGATGGAGGGTCAATCTTACCAGCTTCGCCGGTAAAAGTATAGGGAACCTCATTTAAGGAAGCAAAGGTATTCTTTAAAGCTTCATTATAGGCCGCATAATATTCCTTTTCTCTGCTTTTCCCTTCTTTACCTTTAAAGATCACGTTCCCCTGACAGTCTTTTAATACCAGCGTAAGTGAGGTGGTAAACATTCCTCCTTTCTCTATAAGATCTACATTCATCGCCCTACATTTGTTATTAGCTATTTCA
Organism: Candidatus Pedobacter colombiensis; assembly: GCA_029202485.1. Taxonomy (NCBI): domain Bacteria; kingdom Pseudomonadati; phylum Bacteroidota; class Sphingobacteriia; order Sphingobacteriales; family Sphingobacteriaceae; genus Pedobacter; species Candidatus Pedobacter colombiensis. Next base: position 3,206,377 of record CP119313.1, read on the forward strand.
TTAGGCAAATCGGTATCATCAAAATAAACTGTAAAGCCCTTTTGCTCCAGCAAAGTCTTAGCCTCGCTGTTTAATCCATACTGATGATCCTGCTTTAAAAAACTGAATCGCTCTGGCACCAATACGTATTTGTAGTTGTTGATCGTGTTTTGAGCATACCCTGATAATGCCGGGAATAACAAAAATAATAAAAGATATCTTTTCATAGTTTACAACAAAATTCTTCGGTGTTAAAGATAATGGATACGAATGACATCTTCATCGGATAGTAGCACATTAAGCTTTTTTGACTTCAATATTTTTTTGATGGTGGTTTTACGCCCATTCAAGTAAACCTGATTTTGTATTAGTCTGATGCCATGACTATAATCGACCCAATCATATTTATGTCCATTATATAGTGGTTGAATAGCCTTGCCATCTGGCTTATGCCAGCCATAAATAACCACTCTTAAAGTCCCGTCTGTAGCTGCAATCTTATTCGATATGATTACATCCTTTTTATTCCCGGCAACAAGACTGCCCGGTTTTGCCCCTATCCGATCCAGCTGCTGATGTACAAGCCTATTGTGATCTTCAAAAACCGGAACGGTCATCATCTTCATTGAAGGTGGAATTGGCTCGGGTGTTAATTTAAAAATGGCAGATTGGTAAATCCGGTCAGACATTTTTCTGGTAGGAAGACTGCAATTTAGTTTGTTGGCTATCTTCTGCGCTGCTGCCGCTGTTAATGGAGCGTAAAAATAATCCTTATCCGAACCTATAACCAGGTAATCGGGCGCCACAAAATATTTGATAATATACTGTTTTCCTTCAATATTGGCAGTATCAGTAACAGGTAAAAAACTCCGGTAAAAATCCGGGACATTACCATGTTCAACCTCTTTTAGCATAAGTTCTTCCCGCTCGGAAAGAGAAAGCAGGGAATCGCGGATAGAGGCTGCAAATGCAGAACCTGTCAAAGCATTTACTTTGCGTTGGGGTATTTTCAAATGCTGGGCATTACCGGAAAAAGTGATCAGGGTTAAAGAAAAAAGTAATAAGGTTATCAGTGGTTTCATTATAATGTCTTCAATCGTTATGTAGGAGTATCCTTGGAATGAAAAGGTTAATTTACACACGATAAGTCATATTGAAAAGATATTATCCTATTTTGTGCGCAAAGAATTGATTATAGACTCGAACGAACTACCTTAAAGCGCTTATCTTCCAAAATCATCCTGAACCCTAACAATATCACTTTCATCCGAAGGGTTTTCTGAATCAGTGTGCTGCCATATTTCAGAAACAATACCCCAACCTTCCAAACCAATTAAGCGGTGACGCTGACCTTGTTTTAATCTAATTGTTTGTTGCGGCACTAATTGCTCTACATGTCCCTGGTCATCAGTTTCACTGGTCATCACACCAACCGATCCATTTACGACACTCCAAATCTCCGCGCGGCGATGATGATACTGCCATGAAAGTCGGGTATTGGGGGCAACAATTAATATTTTTGGGCTTAGCTTACCTGAAATTTTTAGATCTTCTACATTCAGTTTATCAAAATATACATTTGCAAACCGTTGTGCCTGATCTTCCTCAATCACAAAAAAACCACCCCAAGGACGGGTTTCATCACGGTTGATAACATTAAAGCCTTCAATTTTTAGTCGCTGTGCTACACTATCAAATAATTCTTTCTTCTGATTTAACATTTATTTCTGGTTATGTATCGTTTTATTAAAAGAGAAAGTTCATGATGAACTTTCTCTTGATTTGGATTTAAGGTGCCTGTAAAGCTGAATCCATTTCAAAAAGGAATTCAGGTTGACTGGAAGTAAAATGTCCGGCAAACTGCCAATTACCACCTGCTTGTATGGTTTTAATTAGAATTTGGTTCCATCCCTGGTGGAATTTAAGTGCATGAGCAACTGTCTTTCCCCCTTCTAGTGGTCCAGTCCTGATGTTCTTAGCCACCTGCTTACCATTAAGCCAGATTTTTGCCGCATCATCTACAGAAACTTCCAGATCTACCACCGGCATATTGGGTTCGATCAGGAGGTCGTCCAAAGGACGCGGACTGAATACCCAAAAGCTGAAGTAAGCTTCTGCATTTTCTTTAGGCCCTTCAAAACTTATTTTTTTAAGGTCAAACATTCCGTTTTCACTATTGATTTTAATCCATGATTTTGACAACATCCTGGTCCCATCTGCAACTTTGCCTAATTCAGCAGCATTCAGAATTTCCTTTTCACCGGCCTCATTTATGGAAGTAATTGGAAAACTACCCAGCATCAATCCGGCAACTATTCCGCCTGTTTTAAGCACAGGTTTACCATCCTGATTGATCTTTTTTAAGGTTAAACCAAGATTGCTCAGTAAGGTACCGGTTACATTTTCGGCCTTTGAAGTTCGTGGGTCTACAGAAAGTGTAGTGATTAATAATTGACCTTTACCGATCTCCTTTTTTATCAATGCCGCTCCTGATGGTTTGCTTTCCAGCTCGGATCTTAAAACCATAGCCGTTTTTGCATACTCGGCTTGTTTGTTCCATTTTAGCCAATCTGTATCGTTAGCTTTTAATAAAACTGTGCTTTGCTCAACAAGTGGTCCTGCTAAGCAATTTAGTACTGCATCTGATGGTGTTAGTTCAGAAAAATAAAGATCTTTTGCGGTAAGCCCGGAGATTACAGGATCTTTTGTAACAGGCAATAAAGAAGAAGCCTGGCGGCCGTTGATTTCCAATTTTGCCGGTAAAATAGCGTTTAATTCTTTCTGTTTATTTACGGTTGGATTAAGGACTAATACCGTTCCTCCGTTGGCATACACTTTATTGATAAATGCCAACTGATCGGTTCCCGGTGGGTTGTCGCCATCTATAATTAGTAAAGCAGGTATTTCTGAGTCATTAACTGCATTTATATTGACCCCGATCAGCTTCAATTTCAAGGCAAGTCTACTAGCTTTCGCACCAATGACCTGAACAGATTTGATCTGTTTTGGCGCTATTTTCTCCTCCCCTTCTTTTTTTTGATAAACCCACTTTGTAGCTTTTGCCGGCTCAGCACTAGCATCTCTGATCGCATCGAACAGTGGCCAGGGCTCATACAGCGGCAATGTGCTATCATATCCGGGGTTTAAGGTGGTAGTATAAGGACCCAGTCGTTCTGGCTGTACACCTGATTTGCCTTCAGCAAAGGAAGTAAAGAAAATCCCATCTTTTAAGGTAGGCGCCTTTGTTTTATCCTTTAACCCCAATGGAAGTGGCTTAAGCCCATACCAGGCCAGATTAAAGACACTTCTATAGCTGGCTTTGTATTTTGCCTGCATCATCAGCGAAGCATAAGAGGATGCTGCTACACCTTCCATCCTACCTTGAAAAGATTCATAAGCTCGATTGCCGTTACTTTCTGACACTTGTTCCGGTGTACCGTAATAAGCGTTCCCGGCTTCTCCTACCCCCCAGGGTTTTCCACTTTTCCGGCCTCTTTCCATCGCTGCATCTCCACCATAGTGCACCAGGTAAACGGGTAAATTGCCTTCCCCATCATCTTCTCCATCAGCAGAAATCCAGGGACGTGTCGGATCAAGTGTGCGACAGATATCCGCCCAAATCGTATAATGTTTAATCAGATTTTCTTTCATCCCCGGCGGATTACGCATCACCCCATGAACAATCGGCATCACCTCATTGGAGATACTCCATCCAATCACACTTGGGTGGCTTCGGTCTCTCCTAATCAGTTCCTGAAGATGATTTTCAGAGTCCTTCCAATAAGCCGGATCATCCAATTTAGGTCCACCATCACTTGCCCAAACCGCAGTTTCATCTAATACCAAAATTCCCATTTCGTCAGCTACATCCATATAAAAGGAAGGATAAGGCTGCGCATGAAGACGTACCGCATTTAGATTTGCAGCCCGAATAGCGGTATACCAGGCGTAAGGGTATCGGCGTGTCATTTGCGGGATACCCATAAAATGCCAGGAATCTCCTTTTATCACAAAAGGCTTTCCATTCAACAAAAACGCTCCGTCTTTCAGTGCAGTTTGTCTCCAGCCAAAGCGACTATACTTACTGTCTATAACTTTATGATCTACACTGGTTTTAATGACCAAACCATACAAATTAGGTGCAGATGGACTCCAGGTATTGAGTTTATTATCCACCAGGGCTGACAAGGTAACTTTCGCTGTTCCGTTAGCCGGCACTTCAATCGATATCGGGGCGATGTTCAATGCAGATTTAGTTTCCAAAGCTGAACTTGGAGCAGCTGCCGTTAAATGATCTTTACCGGCTTTTGAAATCCATTTATATACATCTCCGTTTAAGGTAACCTTCTTTTTCTGCGCTGTATTGTTTGTCACCGTTACTTCTGCTTCCAACTTATTCTGATCCAATAGAGGTTTCACATATACATCTGTGATCCTGATTTCTGGTACAGCCAAAAGATATACATCCTGCCAGATTCCAGCAATGTGCTGTCCCCAGAATGAGCCAGCCTGATAAGTTCTGCGACCATAGTCACTCCTTTTATCAAACAGGGAAGCTTTCCGCACTCCTATGGTCAATTCATTTTCTTTACCAAAGGTAACTGCTTCGGTTACATCAACATCAAATGGCAGGAAGATCCCAAAATGTTGACCTACTTCTTTTCCATTCATCAAAATACGAGCGTCGCCGGCCAGGGCTTCGAAATGCAATAATATTCTTTGCCCCTTCCAGGCGACGGGAACAGTCATAGTTTTGCGAAGCAAACCCATTTTCACAGCTTCCCAACTTTTAGGATAACTAGGATAAGTTCTGAAATCGCCACCCTGGCCGTTTTTATCGGCAAAGCTGTTCACATTCCATGGCGATGGAATTTTGATCGGCGTTTTTTCCCAGTTTCCGGCTTTGGCATCTGCAAGTTTCGGTGTAGGATCAATACCTTCTTTAAAATTCTGAGGCAAGTCTACAGGCTGGAATTGCCATGATCCATTTAAGCATATCTCTTGCCTGTATGGCTTTTCCACAGGTTTTACCCAATTATCTGTCGGAGCAAATTCGGCTGTAAAAGTTTTACTCTTTTCCTGCGCATAACCGACAAATGGGAGCATAAGCAGGGCCATCACCCTGCTTATATTGTTGTTTAAAATTCTCATTTATTTTTATCAAAGGGCATCAGCTATTATTTGGCAGACGCCTCCAATTGCGTCTTATCTGTACTAAAACGAATATGGTCAATTTTCATATTCTGTGCAGTCGAATCATCTTTTTGATTGTAAAGCAAAACTCTAAAATAATTGACCGCAGCTAAATTTGGCTGATCATGAACGTCTTTAAAGAAACTTAGCGGAACGATGACATGATTCCAGCCCGCCGCAAGCCTGGTTGACCCAATCTTTAAGCCACCAAAAGCATAACAGTAAGCATCTTTTTCTGCCGAACCCTGACTCGAAATTGCAATTTGTCCGTTTCCGTTTAATAACTCCGGATTTTCTATAAAAAGCCAGAATGCGAGGTAACCATTATCTTTAGTTACGCCGGTATTAAACTCCTGGGCATAAATTCTTCTAAATCGTTCAGCTTTGAAAGTGCTTGAAGCAATCGAACTGCTTCCTTCCTTGCTGTCCACATCCAGGTTAGTTGGCCCACCATTGGTAAACCAATGGTTAGGTTTTTCACCTAAAGATTCGCAACGATCCAAGACTTGAACTTTCTGGGCATTTGCATAAGCACATGCCACCAATAACAGAACTGAGGTAAAAACTTTTTTCATCATGTTTATATTTGATTTGTGTTGGTTTAAATGAATGATCCACTATGGTCATCCGTTAGCCTAAAATCAACTTTTGCAATTAACAAAAGCATAATAAATCATTAACAGGCCCACAATTACTTAAATATTAAAAAAAACAGAGATTATGGTGATTGCCAGAGGTGCTGCTAATTTGAAATGCCTTTACCGGTTTGTTTTACTTTTTGTATGCTTCCATCTTCATTAAAATACAATTTATCTACGCAAATAGATCGGAGATTCCCCTTCCCGGAAAGCACACTATTATGATAAAATGCGTACCATTGTCCTTTATATTCCACTACTGAACCATGACTGGTATCACAACCGGTGGGATCCAGATAAACACCTCTATAAGTCCATGGCCCTAATGGATTAGTACTGGTTGCATAACTCAAACGGTTAGCTCCTTTTCCATTTTCTCTGTGGTTATCCGCATAAGTCAGGTAGTAGAGCCCTTTTCTTTTAAACACCCAGGTAGCCTCATGAAAATCTTTCAGTCCTTCCATAAATACTAAGGGTTGCGCTAATTCCTTCATGTTGTCTTTCAATTTACCACCGGCACATCGATCTCCCCCACCGTAATAGAAATAAGATTGGCCATCATCGTCCACAAAAACACAAGGATCAATCATGGCGAAATTGTCATTGCCCAAATCCAGATATCCCTGAACCACAAAATCACTAGCTGGCTTTTTACTGGTTGCAATGCCCACTTTCCAGGTCTTATTCCATTCTGTCCCACTAGGATGAGGAAAGTAAAAATAATATAAACCGTTTTTATATACGCAGTCTGGAGCCCACATAAAACCACCTTCTTTACGTCCCCAAGGTACTTGAGAAGCGCGCAGGATTTCACCATGATCTTTCCAGTGCACCATATCATTTGTAGAAAACACATGATATTGATCCATTAAATCGCATCCACGTGGCGGGTCTACATCATGAGACGGATAAACATACAAACGCCCGTCTTTCCAAACCCTGGCAGACGGATCGGCAGTATACATCTGTCTGATGAATGGATTTCCTTCTGACTTATAAATTGATTTCTTCGATGAACAACCTGAAAATATAAAGCCGGCAGATATTAGAACAAAAAATAGATTTTTCATATGATTAATTGCTTGATAAGTCTTTTAACATGTTTACAAATAGTTTTCCTGCAACAGGATCGGTTGTGCCTTTTTCAAGCATCATTTCTGATAAAATCGCAGTTCCTGTATTTTTGATCTTCACAATTGGAAAGCCTTTAATCTCGTCCAGTTTCCTGGTCCGTTCATTCATGTCCCCCTCCAGATATCCGTGAATTTTAACAAACGAAGCCAGCGCCTCTATCCCTTGATCCCGATTAATTTTATAAGCACTTTTCATCACAAGTGGATTGTCTCTTTTATTGTTGTTGAAATACCTGGTTTCCATAGGATCTATATCATCAAAAACAGTGGATTCCGGAATTTCGATAGATACAATCTCACCATTTTCCTGTAAAACGTCACGTACCTGTTCCGGGAATAAGGATACTGCCAGTTTACCTGAATTTAACAGCAATAACTTTCCACCTGCGGTCACAAAAGATTTGACCTGCGCGATCTCCGCTGCAGAGGTGTTTGCAGCGTCTAAGCCACTTAAAATTAAGATACCTGGTTTTCCCTGGATAGCCTCTATCAGGGAATTGCTCTTTTTATAAGTTAGCCCAATGTAATCTGCAACTGCTGTAGCCTTGTCTGATTTATCTACCAATACAATATTCTGTCCTTTCAATTCATTTGCGCCTAACCATTTCTGATTAGAAAGCAACAATTCATAATCGTTTTCAGACACCGTTTTTCCTTTCTCCAATAGCCTTAAAACCAACTTTGCATTAATTTTAGCAGCAGGTAAAATTGAAGGAATGTTAATTTTCGGCGCAATCCACTTACGACCGTAATAAGCAACAGGCTCAATCGCTTCTTTACCACTTACCAGGGTTTTACCATTGGCATCTTGTATAGACCACTGGAGTTCTGTCTCAGCAAGTGCTGTTGCATCATCTCTATCATTCACCACATAAATTCTTGCCGGCAACTGTGCCCCTGCATAAAAATGTCTGCCCCAAAGTTCCGCAGAAACGAGTACCGGTTGTAATGCTTTTTTCATGGCCAGATAACTTGGATGTGGCGCAATTTTATCAGCCAGATAAATGTTCTTAAACCAGGTTAATGCAGCAAAATGCAAGATACCAGCAGCTTTTTCGTTTGTTCTGCGTACCGCTTCTGCGGATTCCCGGGTAATAAAGGTTTGTGCTTTTAAAAAATACTCCGGATTGGCAAATTCATAGGCATAATTACCCACAAGCGATCCGGGATTTTGATGTACATAGGTATAAAATCGTGTCGGATGCCCGGTTTCGCTGGCATAGCCTGTAGAAAACTCCTGACTAATTAATGGCCTGCCTTCATTTTTAAAATTCTTTTGCCACTCACCATTAAATTCATTAAAAATAGAACCATGATACCAATTGACGTACCAGTGGTGATCATCGATATCACCGTCATCAATTTTAGTAAAGAAATCTTTACCAAACTTCCTTTCATTCCTGGTGTAATTGGAGTCAAAACAAACCGGTCTTGTCGGATCAATCTGACGGATTCTTTTAACTACATCAGAGATGATTGCCATTTTAAGTTTAGCCTGCTCAAAATCCGGATCGTTGTCGTAAAATTTCATCTCGTTATTTACTGTCCAGAACAACAACGCAGGATGATTTCTGTATTTTTTGATCAGGTCATAAAACTCATTTTTCCAGAGTTCTATCAATTTGGGATCGGGCATACTGTTTCTAATCATTAACCAGGGCCATCCCCCTTCATAACTAACACCTACACCGTTCTGATCTGATGAAGATAACCACAACTCATTGTAAGGAGCAGTATGTGTACGCGTAACCATAATGTTTCCATCATGCAATAATTTATTGAACTGGTTGGCAAGGGCAGTATCATTAGGTGCAAGAGACATCGGGGTATGGTTACCTCCTCTTAGCCAATATTGTTTGTCATTTAAATAAAAGAAATCCCCCCTGGCTTTAAATGTCCTGAATCCGGAAACAACCATCTGACGATCAGCCTCCTTTCCGACCAACCCCAATATAAAATTGAAATTGTACAGGTTTGGAATGGTTGGTGTCCACAACAATGGTTTTAGATTTTGTACACTATAGCTGAAGGTCTTTTCTTCTCCGGCATTTAAAGACAAATCTTTTAAATTCACTGCATCATACAATGCTGATTTGTTTTTGGCTGAGTTGATTGCTGTAGACAAGGTAAATTTTTGCGCGGCATTGCTGTTGTTTTTAACCGTTACTTCAAAATCAGCTCCTGTTAATTTGGGTTTAATATACACATCAGTAATTCTTACCGGATCTGAGATCACCAAAGCTACCGGTTGCCAGATCCCTGCAGGATCATCATTGTAAAATCCATGTGCCAGATCTTTCAACATTTTGTTTGTAACCGGAACAGTTACCGCAACATCGGTTACTTTATCCGCATCTTTGATGTCTTTTACATAATCACGAGATACTTTAACTACAATCAGATTTTTTCCAGGCTTTAAAAAAGGTGTAGCGTTGACTTTAAATTCTCCAAACATCCCAATATGTGGGTCTGAAGCTCGTTTTCCGTTGATAAACACCTCGCCAATTTTTGATACCGCATCAAAAGTCAATTCAAGATATTTTCCGTTGATGTTTTCCGGTAGTTCCAGCCATTGCCTGTAATAGCCCACATCAGTTTTTTTATAATCGAAAGTATAGCCTTCACAACGTTCTATTTCCTTTTGGTAATAATTGTCTGAAACGCCTTTACTTGCTGTATTATACCTTTCACCATGAAGCCACTCCCGATTTGGATTCCAAAATTGAGGAACGGTCATGACATGCCAATCCTGATCAGAAGATGAAGGCGAAATCGCATCAGCAGTTTTTGACTCGTAACCGGGACTGAACAACCATGCGCCATCCAGTGATATTTTTGTTCTGGATTGCCCTATTGGTTTAACCGGAATTGGTTTATATGCTGCTCTTTGTTTTTCGCGTAGTAGATTTTTATCAGCTTTTTTGACCTGGTATTCTTTTACGGGATTACCGGAGAAATAATCTGCTGCCAGTGATTTTATCTTCAGATCATCAAACTCCGTATTGATCCAGCTCCCGCCCAATACGACTTTCCCTTTCGCAGCTAGCTGCATATTTGGATCTTGAACATCGATCCAGGGTAGCTCCTCCTTATTCAAAAAAACTTTGATGCGACTACCCACAACCTGGACTTTGATATCGTACCATTTACCGGGCGTTAACTGAAAATCAAGATGTCTTAAGGCCAGATGGTCATCTGTCCCCATATAGCCTAATCTAGCCAGATAAAGGTCATTTTCTATCCCACCCCGAAGGCCCAAAATATACCGGTCGTTTCTGCTTAAAGCTCTGAATCCAGACCAGATTTGTACCTGCTTTTCATTTTCCGGTGTACGTGCTCTGAAGCTGAATTCATAATTAACCATATCAGCATCGCCAAATGTGGCATAAGCATCTTTACTTTTTAAAACCCCGTTTTCTATCTTAAGCAAACCTTTACCGGTTTTTTCTAACTTGCTTTTAGGGTTCTCAAACCGTTCTGTTACATCAATCTTTGATTGCGCAAACAGATTTGTACTAAAAAACAACAGCATTAAAGTAAGGGTTCGAAATTGATCGCTCATCGTCATTGTGTGTGTTATAATTTGGTATAAAAAAATGTAAAACAGCCTTAGTGTTTTACTTTATAAAATTTGTAGGCAAACAGGAAGATCACTACATAGCAAATGATCGGGGCATAATATGCATTGGCAATTCCGACTCTGTCGGCTATTAGCCCCATGATGAAAGGGAAAAATGCCCCCCCCACTACTCCCATTGACAAAAATGAAGCAGCCTGTTGTGTATGTGCACCAAGGTTTTTAAGGCCCAAACTAAAGATGGTAGGGAACATAATGCTAAAAAAGAAATTGATCATCAATAAAGCAACGAAAGACACCACACCAAAGCTTTGAGCAACGATGAGGCACATCACAATGTTTCCTAAAGCAAATGCCGCCAATAGCTTATTTGGGGCAATCAGACGCATTAAAAATGTCCCTATAAAACGTCCTGCTAGCATCATTCCCATAAAGGCAACCATATAATTACCTGCTTCGGCATCAGTAAAGCCCATCTTTTCATGCCCATAATTGATAAAAAACGCCCATGTTCCTGCCTGGGCAGCCACATTAAAGAACTGCGCTGCAACGGCCCACACAAAATGTTTATGAGCCAATAACTTTTTATCGGGTGCAATGTCTATATGCTCTGCATCCAGAGATGAAACCGCATGTGGGTCTGTAGTAGGTGGAACTTTAACAAAAGAAAAAGATATGGAAACCAACAAAATAACCACACCTATTACCGCATATAGTATTTTAACGGAAGTAAGGTCTGTACTCCCTTCCACATTATGACTCAATAAAAAGTAGCTACCGATTGCAGGGCCCAGCATAGCGCCAACTGCGTTAAAAGACTGTGCAAAATTAATCCGCTGATCACTGGTCCGCTGATCTCCGAGTGAAGCGACGAAAGGATGCGCTACCGTTTCCAGCGTAGATAAACCACAGCCAACAATAAACAGGGCAATACCAAAAAAGGCAAATGAGGAAATATTGGCGGCAGGCACAAATAAGAAGGCGCCCAATGCAAAAAGGGATAGCCCCAAAAGCACGCCTTTTTTATAACCAAAACGTTTCATAAATAAGCCGGCAGGAATCCCCATTACGGCATAAGCACCAAAAACTGCAAACTGTACAAAGGCCGACTGTGATTTGGAAAGACTCATGGTATGTTGAAAGTGTTTGTTTAATACATCGGCCATGGTAATGGCGATCCCCCAAAACATAAAAAGTGAGGTAACAAAGACAAGCGTGAGCAGAAATTTCTTGTCGGTAAAAGCGACTTTAGTGGTTGATTCGTTCATTTTTTTGGTTGTTAGATAATTTAAATCCAATTCTATTTTTTAAGTATAGGAGCGGGAATATTAAGTTGAAAAGGGATTTCTTTCCTCAGCATTTTGCCTGCATAGCCACTCAGGTACAAATAATAATCTGAAGGGATGCCTTCTTCCGGCTTAACAAACTCAATGTTGCCTGCCGGAGGATTTTTACTGATTTTAAAAATTGCCGTTCCTTCATCTACTTCATCAAACATAGCCACGTACAACATTTCTGCACCATTTTGAATCGTACCTGAAAGTTGCTTCCAGAAGAACTGCCCCTTATTTCTTGGAATTTGATCTAATGGGGACTCTGGTCTCATGTTATGCCAGCTAAAGCCCGGATAAACTACGGGTACATAGTCTATGTTATATTGTTTGCACCAGGCAATATCTGCCCGGACCCTTTCCATCATCTTTGGAATCCGGGACTCAATAAACCGACCAACAAACCAGGGATGTATGATGTCTATCTTCTTGAATGTTTCCAGCAATTCCGGATCAGGTTCTGTATCTCCGGCAAGCTCTCGCCACTGCGTTGGAACACCCAACAGAATAGAACAGCCTCCGTAAACCGGATCCTTTTGTAAAAAATCAATAATCGTACGAACATTTTTTAATGAATACTTTCTGTTGTCATTAAAACCCACTCCCCAAAGGGCTACCAAAGGCTTTCCATTGTGATATAGATAACTTTGATTGTTACCTCGGCTGGTCAGTTTCATACTGTCTACCAGTTGCTTAAAATCATTAATAACCAGCTGTTCATCACCGTCTTGCATGCCCGAAAAATCGTACATTACTGCAATTGCTCTTTTATACTTTTCAGCAGCATTGAGTGCAGAGGAAAGCACTTTATTGTTGTGATTAACTCCTTTCGCGTACTTGAGATTGGTAACGAAGCGCTGAACAAATGCACCATCAATACCATATTGTTGCATCCATTTAAAATGAAGCTTTACGGTCGACTCGTCATAAGCACTAAACAGGTATGCATTGTCGCCATTTGCCAGTTTAAAGGGTGTTTTATATGTTTTTTCATATTCAGACATCTCCGGCCAGATTTCTACTCCTATTCTTTCTTTATCGATGTTTCCATAATGATTCCAGCCTCGATCAGCACCATCTCCTTTAGCATTAAACCAACCTTGATAACCCGCCATGACCAATCCTTTATAACTCGCGAACCTGGATTGTCTGGCATGTTTATTTTGGGCATAACCAAAACCGGTTATCATAGCACATATCAACAGTAAATATATTTTTCTCCTCATCATTTCTTATTTTGACATTTTTAAATCCTGTCCTGTTCCCCATATTTTATTTGGCAATGGTCCCATTTCCAGTTCCAGCTTACCGCCGGCAATAAGTTGCTGATGGGTAAACCATGGAGTGTCTAATACTTTACCATCAAACTTTGCACTTTGAATATATTTATTTACCACTGAACTTTTATTCGCTATAATCTGGAAGGTTTTGCCATTCGGTAAATCAATGGCTACTTTTTCAAATACAGGACTTCCAATTGTATATACTGGTATTCCGGGTGTTACCGGGTAAAATCCCATGGCCGAGAAAACCACAAATGCAGTCATTCCGCCACCATCTTCATCACCCGGAATACCAAATACATTATCTTTAAACCAGGTATCCAACAGGAACCGGATACGTTTTTGTGTTTTCCATGGAGACGATGTATAATTATATAAGTAAGGGATATGAAAACCAGGTTCGTTTCCCATAGAAAACTGTCCGACTATTCCTGTTACGTCCGGAAATCTTGCCTGAAACTCGTACTGACTTCTTCCTAATGGTTCCCGGAATAGTTGATCCAGTTTATTCTCAAAAGCCTTTCTTCCGCCCATCAGGGTCATCAAACCATCAACATCATGTTGCACCTGCCACATGTAAGTCCAACCGTTGTTTTCATCATAATAATCCCTGCCTCCCATGCCGCCGTCAAATTTTGGATCAATTTTTATCCAGTTTCCTTTATTATCCTTAGGTAAGAACAACCCTGCTTCATTACTCCAAAGATTTTTATAGTTCTGACCTCTCAAATTAAACTTAGCATAATCCTGTTGTTTTCCCATATCCTTTGCAAGTTGGCCTAATGCCCAATCATCGTAACTGTGTCCTAATGTGACTGCTACAGCCTGACGTTTTTCAAATTTGTCGACCGTTGCTACATATTCCTTTTCACCAATATTCAGCGCAGGGAAATAACCCTTACTATGGTAAAAATCATCAAGTTCTGTTTTTGGTCCATTTCTCCATGGAATCATAGTTGCTTCATTTGCATTCTTTAACGAGCCCTCATAAGCCTTATTCAGGTCAAAGTTTTTTAATCCTTTTCTATGCGCATCTAAAAAACTAACGGTGGAATGAAATCCATTCATACAGGCATGATCGCCAAACAACACCGGAAAAGTTGGCATCCAACCGCTTTGCTCATACATCTTTACATATGAATTTAACATATCTTCTTCCTGCTCCGGATTCAGGATAATTCTAAGGGGATGATGTGCCAGATAAGTATCCCAGGCCCAGTCGTCTACATAAAACGGGCGATTACTCTGATGTATCTTGTGATCAAATCCGCTAAAGTATTGGCCGTCTTCTGTGATATCTACCATACGTTCGTAACAACGATATAAAGCGGTATAAAATGAGCGCCGCTGAGCTTCTGTAGCACCGGTAGTTTTGATTTGATTGATCACTTTTGCCCATGCAGCTTCAGCTATAGCAACTTGCTGATCAAAACTCATGTTCTTCAATTCATTGTTATAGTTCTTTTTAGCTTGTTCTGCACTTACATAGGATATTGCATATTTAAATTCAATAGTTCCGGTTGTGTTCTGCGGAAAACGAACCCAGGCACGGGCATCTTTTCCAGTAACTTTACGTACCGGCGAAAGCTTGTTATCCTTTACTGTACCCACAACAGCCTCTTCACTAAAAACACCATATAGATAAACTTTAATATCATCATGATAAACCTCCATGCCGGTAATTTCGTTGGCAGAAATAAAGCTAAATTCATTCAAACCCTGATTGTAGTTTTCAAAGAGTAGTGCCTTCATTCCTTTAGCGGGGAATTCAAATTTATAATAGCCTGTTTTTTTCCCCGGAGTAAATGAAACCTTAACATCATCATCAATAAGATAAGTGCTGTAATACCATGGGCGGGTAATTTCGAGGTCATAATCATAGGTCATTTTTCTTTTCCAGCTATCAGGCTCCGGATTTTGAGTAGCAGGCTTTAGGGCAAAAACCTCTCCCAACCGATGAGAAACCACATTTAGAGGAAAGCTTGAAATCTGATCGTCCATATAATCCTTTCTCTGCGGAAACATTCTGATCATTTGGTTGGGCAATTGAACAGTTGGCCTTGTGGGTTGCAATAAGTGACCGACATTGCCAATCAAAGGGTCTACATATTTTAGATTACCTGAACCATCATAGGACTTTTCCTGTCCAACAGCACATCCGTTATTAAAGAAAAGCAAGGTTAAAAACAACGCATTCCTGATTATAAATTGAATAATATTCTTTATCATTCTGAAGACTTAAGATTAATATATAGGTTATTTTTTTACATATCATGGGCACAATAACCTCTAAAAAGGGTCATTCTGCATGTGATATGTAGGTTTTCTATTTTTTTGTGCTTTCCAGTTCTTTAATGGTCCAGTTCTTAGTGCGGCCTTGATTCGCCGCCCTTACTTTCCTGACTTCTTCTGGTTTAATCAGGGGTGCTTTGTTTCCAAGATCATTCCGGATATAGCTCAGTACCGAAGCAATATATTCGTCGTCATTGCTCCCAAGTGCCGGCATAGCATCCGCATACTTTTTATCATCAACAGGACCGGATAAGCCATGAAGTAAAATTTTGATTAGTTTTTCAGGATCTCCATTTACATCTTTTACTCCAGCCAATGGAGGTGCAGGCATATCCTTTCCGCCAATAGTCACCCCCTTTCCGTCGGCACCATGACAAATGGCACACAATTGCTTAAAGATAGTGGCTCCATTTAACATCAATTTTTGATCTTCTTCCTTCATTGCTGCTGCTTTCCTGGCTGCTAGCACACGTGCATTATTCTCATTTTCAAAGCTTTTCTGAGATTCAACTAATAACTGATTATCAGGATAATTTGCGATCATATATTTGATAATATCCTGGGCTTTATCTGACTTGCTAAATCTTAATGTTAAGGCCAGCTGAAAACGCACATCGGCATTAGGGTCGTTTTTAAGGAATTCCATCTCATTGATCAGTTGCTCAGCTCCTTTCCCAACCAGGTCGTCACAGATCCACACGGCAGTTTTACGCAGCTCCGGATCATTGTCCCGAAATGCTTGTTTAAGCAGTTCCTTATCTAAAACTTTTAAGCCGCTCAATGTCCATAGCGCATGTATCTTACCCAGTTGGCTGGTTGTTTTACTCAATGCCATGACTTTCAAAGCAGGAACGACTGATTTATCGCCACGAATTACAATCAATTTCTGCGCATTATCGCGCCACCATCCATTAGCATGTGCCAGATAAGGAATTAATTTATCTGTACTTAGGTCTAACATTTTCGGCACATTCCGATCTGGTTTTATACCATCATATACTACACGGTAAATTCTACCTCTACCAATATTCTTATCAAATTTCTTTTCATCAATTTGTTTACGGAGATAGGTGCCTTTTTTTGTCCAATTGCCTTCTTGTATGATTCCACGGTACATATCAACAATGTATAGACATCCATCTGGTCCTGTTACGCTATTCACAGGTCTAAAATTCATATCTGTAGATGCAATGAATTCCTCTTTATTGTAAGCGTTTTTTAAAGTAATTTTTCCATTCGTATTCGTCACTTTAGCACGTCTGATTAACCTGCCTACCGGCTCACATATAAATAAATCTCCTTGTGCATCTGCCGGTAATGCAGTTCCCCTAAAAATTGATTGTCCTGTACAAGCAGTAAAATGATTAAGTGTACTATCCGGACGTAATCTGCTTAAGCCTCCCTGAACATCAGGGGTAGAAATAATGGGCCACACTGCCTGAAAATCGTCATTATACTGATCTTTAAAATCAAATCTGCCATAGGCAGGATTTTGCTGAAAGTTAAGTGCAGGTGTTTCTGATCCGGCGGCAGAAAAAAACAATCTCCCATAATTATCGCTGGTTAAGCCCCATTGGCCTCCCGGCCCTTCATACAGGGACTCGGCTTTAAGCATTCCATCTTGATACACATATCGCTTATTCTCAACAGTGACATAAATTCTATTGTCAAGGTTCCACATTAACCCACTCTTTTGATGTTCCAGATTACTGGTACTGATCTCGTCATTTCTGAAAACCAATTTCTTTTCATCTGCTTTTCCATCTCCATCGGTATCCCTGTAACTGTAAATATTATTGGAATTTGTTTCATTTACCAAAATCCGATCATCCAGAGCGAGAATCATTCTTGGCAATAGCAACTGATCTATAAAAACAACAGCCTTGTCCATTTTTCCATCACCATTGGTATCTTCCAGCCGTTTAACTGTACATATTGGTTTCATTTCACCGGTTCCATCTGCATCCTGCATATAGGTATTCATTTCGGCGACATACATTCTTCCGTTTCCATCCCATGCTATAGCTACAGGCTCATGAATCATGGGTTCACTGGCTACCAGCTCCAGGTGATATCCCTTCTGCAAATGCATGGTCTTTAAACTTTCCTGAGGAGATAAATAAGCTGGTGAAGGGTTCTTATTCACGATAATGTTTCCATTGGCATCACGTTGTACGATTTGTCTGGATACTTTACAGGTATATATAACCATCGACAATACCAGGATACTCCATACAAGTTTCTTGTTTCTTTTCATAATCTATTTCCAGTCCTTGTTTATGCCTGCTTATTTTAGCGATAGCATATATGGTCATTTTCTTTATTGGTAATCAGGATAGAAATTCTAAAAAACTATCACGAGCTTTGAGACTCGTGATAGCCTTAATTTTTAATTAATTACAATTGGTAAATCCATACCCTGTTTGCTGAGGGCAAATATTTGCAAGGTTAAAAGTTGACCATTTTAGATGCGATTTCAAATCGGCAGGTATTGCTCCTGTAAACCTGTTGTTTTTAACTTCAAAAGAACCAAGATTTGCCACGGTACCAAACCCAACAGGTAATGAACCACTCAAATTATTGCTATGACTCTGAAATGTTCTAAGTAGTTTCAAATCAGTTACCTGTGCAGGCATCTCACCATCCAGCTTATTGTTACTAAAAACCAATGTATTAAGATTACTTAAATTAGATATCCAGGTTGGAAAAGCTCCAGTTAGACCTGTGGTATTTAAATTTAATACGGCTAATTGCTTCAATTGTGAAATACTTGTTGGTACAGGGCCATTAAAAAAGCCTGGGTTTACCTGTAAACTGATCTCTGTTAAGTTGGTAAGATTTGCGATTGAAGCAGGTAAACCACCGGTGAGTAAGTTATTGTTCAGCACCAGATTTTTCAGTTCCGTAAGTTGCCCAAGCTTGTCTGGCAGTGTTCCTACAAGATTGTTAGTTCCTAAATTTAAACCCGTAACTCTACTTTCGCCATTTACAGTTGCAATTGTAATGCCTTTCCATGCAGAAGAGACTGTAGTATTGAGGTTCCAGGTTGTTGTCCATGCAGCTCCACCGGCACTATTGTATAAAGCGACAAGTGCCTGCTGATCCAATTCAAGTCCGGTATATCCGGCCTGGGTCACTATAATCTTAGCTACTTTTGCACCTGATGATATTGAAATTTCTGCCGTACGTGGCCTTCCTGTATTTGGATCTGCAGTTATGATGACATTGGTTCCACTCTGAACTGCTTTACACCAGGCGGCGTTACTTGTGGCTGTCCATGCCCCGGTGGCCACCACTCTCGTCTGGTCTGATCCGCCTGCTACAGGGAATGAAAATCCATCTTTATCCACACCAAAGGATGCTGCATCCTGATTTACGGTAAAAGTTTGTACAAGTGTATAAGGATCTTTTTTAATGGTTACAATAGCTTGCCTCTTTGTTAACTGGAAGCTTTGACGGACTTTTACCACTAATTTACCATTTTCTTTGGTGGCTGCACACCAATCGGCATTACTGGAAGGAGCCCAATCCAGATTACTATTTACTTTTACCGAATCCGTTCTTCCCATCTCATCATACTGAGCTTCCTTTTGATCTATAGTTAGATAAGGTGGCCCTCCATCCTGAACGACGTAGACAATTTTAGCATATAATCCAACACTGGCGCTGACCACAATTTTTGCAGTCCGTTTATCTAATGCTTTATTTTCATCAACAGCTAATTTTACACTATCTCCCACTTTTGTAGGTTTACACCAGGCTGCATCACTAAATAATTTGAGCTCAACAGTAGAGCTTACCGGAAAACTCAGGGAACTTGGCTTACTTGTAGCCGCGAGTTGATCTGCCCCAACGATAGATACTGGTTCTTCCGGCTTAATATTGTCTTTTTTCTTACAGCAAAACAAAATTGTAAGCAGCGCTGCAAAAATGAATATTTTCTTCTTCATCATCTTGAGTTTTAATTCTGATTAAGTTTAAATTCCTGACGGGTGATATCCAGATAAAGATTCCCATAGCTCTGAGCAGGTTCGATTTGTGTGTCTTTCCTG
Organism: Candidatus Pedobacter colombiensis; assembly: GCA_029202485.1. NCBI lineage: Bacteria > Pseudomonadati > Bacteroidota > Sphingobacteriia > Sphingobacteriales > Sphingobacteriaceae > Pedobacter > Candidatus Pedobacter colombiensis. The sequence continues at coordinate 3,225,855 of CP119313.1, forward strand.
AATTCATTAAAAGAGTCGATAAATATCAAACCACTCTTTGAAGCATTCATTTTCGCTACGCTGCAAAATTTCCTAAAGAAACTTTCGGATCTTTTCAGTGGTAAATTTTTACTGGTTGCATTTTCGTAAGTATAAATTCTTCCAGGTGCAATTGAGGGAATAAATTCAATATTCCAGGAGTCTAACATCTGCTTCCAATACTTCCAGTTTTCATTTACCATCTGATGAAACAGATAGACTTTATCTGGGGAGTCACCTGCATCAATCATATTGGCTTCATACATCGCATCCACGCAATTTTGAAATCTGTAGTAAAATCTTTGCGGCGGAGACCACTTGTCTTGCATTCCAACGATAAAAAGTTCAAAACCCAATGCAGAAAGTCGTTTTCTAATCTCTGCATAAACTGCAGGGGAGTTAATGGCATTCAGATTTTGTGCAGAATTTATGACCAGGATACACTTACCTCCTGTTTTCATATAATTACTTTTTCCAAAAAAGGTTGCCAAACGCTTAAAATCATTATAAAAGCCATCAATTGTAGCTTGGGGCCTGGTTTCCAGAGCCACTGTGTTACTTACACCGAATTTGGAAATATCCAAAGTGTAGGAAACTGCAAACTTCATATTTGCAGAAGCCGGGACATCCAGGAATGATTTGATCAACAAAGAATCCGCATTATATCCGCTGTTATCAAAGGTTACAGATCTTACAGAGAAAATGAAATAATCTATTTTTGCCTTAAGCGCAAAATCGATATGCTGAGGCATAATAGCGGGATCGGACGGACTTGCAGGCACTGGAACACCATTGGTAAAATTGTATTTTCCAACTACCGGTACATCTACAATAGAGGTATTAAATGCACCCGTATTCAAGTAAAAGGCACCTACAGGGAAATCTCTGGTAGCAGGAACATTTTGAATTTCATAGCTAAGCAGCGTATCATCAACAGAAGGCCCCTTGTCTTTTTTGCAGGAGCATAAAAATGTAGATGCAAGCAAAGCCAGAAAGCAACTTTTTATATATATAGATCTCATGATTATAACTTAATTATGGTTTTTTAAATTTATTAACTAGCACATAGGATACACCCGCGGCTGTCAGGTCCTGAATGGTTGTACCATACCATTTCTGAAGGTACCTGGCATCGTAGAATGCTGTTACCGTATTCCAGTCTTTACGTACGATTGGAACAGAAAAGTTTAATTGCATAGTAGGTAAATCCAGTCCACCGAATTTGCTTATTGCTGCTTTATAGGCTATAGAATTATATGTTCTAACCACATTAGGGAATTCCCATCGGTCCGGAATATCAGTAACTGTAGAATTTAAGTTTGGATTACCCGCATTGGTGAGTGGTGGCAGATTCAATGACTGTGTTCTACGCTGTAAACACCAGGCCTCAAAGGCTCCATCCGGGTAATAATTTATCCATCTCTGGATCCAGATTTTGCTCAGGTCATTTAGGGGAATATTGGTATTTACAATCCCAGTATAATAATTAAATCCTTTGCCCTGGGTCCCCCACTTGATTCCGCCCTGACTTAAATATGATGGAGCAGAATTAGAAATCCCCCAGGTCGAAAAATTCTCATTAATCCCATCTTCATAATATTGTTGAGCAGTTTTGACACCTCCATAATTTAGATATCTGGCTTCAGCTTTCATGAAGCACACTTCTGCATAATCCATAATATTAAAAGGATGATTGGAAGTTATGATAGCGGCTTTAGGTTTGCTGAAATTTCTAAATACCGAACCACTTATCGGACTCTGACCTATAAGTCCCCAGGTTGGCAAAACTGCGGGTGATTTAGGGCTGCCCAGGTAAGGGATTTTATAAGATACAACTCTTAAAGTATCATCCAGGTTGCTTGTTAAAGTGTCGATAATTGCATAGCGGTCTGCAACCGGAACAGATTCAAAATAAGCGCCCATCCTCGGATCAGAATAAGATCTGAAATTGGTGAACAGGTAATCATTCATTTTAGGATAGTCGCCATCGTTAATTGTGTTTTTAACCAATCGAATGTAATAAGGTGCTTCATTACCCTCTCCCGTTCCGTATGCGATTTTCACATTATCAACTGATGATGCCAGCAAAGTACTTTCATTGCTCATCAACTCTTTGATTGCCGCTTGTGCCAGATCAGGTTGATTTCTCAAACACCTTAAGGCGATTCTTAACCGCAGAGAATTGGCAAATTTTTTCCATTTCAACAAGTCACCATTAAATACAACGTCCGGACTATACTTATCTCCGGCAAGATTCAAATTATCCGAAGCTTTTTTAAGCCTGTCCAGCAAACTCGCGTAAATAGTATTCTCGTCATCAAAATCGATTACAGGAGTACCTGTTGTTAATGCCTTGCTGTATGGTACCGGACCATAAGTTCCAACTAAATAAGAATATGCATAACATTCCCATATCTCTGCAATTTGTATTCTATTCGTAAACTGCGGATTATCTGCATAAAGTTTTTTGAGCTGATTGATATTGCCCAATATGTTAATATACATTTGTTGCCAGTTGGTATCGTCGCCGGTACCATACCTTGCCGTACCTCCGTCAATAGCGAAAAAATTTGAATAGGTCCAGAAAAACAGATAATTATTTCTTTCCATCTGATCTGCTGTTGCTTTTACCACTCCCGTGAAAATTGCCTCCGCATCGGGAGCATTAAATTGACTCGGGTTTTTATTTATTTCTTCAAAATTCTTGGTACAGGATTGTAGCAAACCAATTGCAGCAATCGCTATATATATGATGTATTTCTTCATAATTATTAAAATGTAAATTTAAAATCAACCCCATAGGTAGCATAAGGAAGCGAACCGCCTTGCTCAATTCCCTGAGCATTTCCCGAAGAATTTGCTGATTCGGGGTCTATACCATTAGGTGTATGTTTAAGAATTGTCCACAGATTTCTTCCAACCAATGCGATTCTGGCAGTTTGGAATGGGGTCTTGCTAAAAATTTTGGATGGAAAATTATAACCCAAAATAAATTGGTTAAGCTTAATATAGGATGCATCGAAGATATTGACATGCATATTGTAATCCATATATTGCCAGTAAGCTTGTGGTGAGACATTATAATCTGCTTTTTCTCCCGGTACCATACGGCCATTCGCATCAAGTATTGGTTTGCCCGAAGCATCCAACTTTGGATAATAACCATCAAACTTCATCCCTTTTGAGCGGTTGGCATCTGGATAAGGTAAACCATAAAGCTGGGTTACACCTTTCTGTTCTGTCCCACTCTCGCCCAGAATAATAGTGCTAAACAAAAACTCTTCTCTTCCTTGTAAACTTGCAATGGTATTTCCAGCAACGTTTGCTTTATGGTTACCCACAGAATAAATATCTCCCCCCATTTTAATTGAAAAATTGAAATTCAGGTCGAAATTTTTGTATCTGAATGTCGAACCAAATGAGCCGAGCCATTTAGGTAGAAAATTACCCAGATATACATTCTGATCATAATAAGGCTGACCGCTATCGCTTTTAATAATCACCTCACCTGTACTTGCCCGATATTGATCATTTCCTCTGATTGATCCGATAGGCATTCCCACGTCGGCATTTACAGACATTTGCCACCATCCTCCAAGTTGAAACCGATCAATCCCCGGTGTCAGAGATACGACCTTATTTTTATTCATTGACCAATTGGCATTTACGTTCCAGCTAAAATCTCTCGTTTTAACAGCGGTTGCACCTAAAGTAAATTCAAGACCTTTATTTTGAATTTCACCGGCATTCAGGACTGCTCTGCTAAAACCACTTTCTACCGGAACAGCTGCTTCGAAGATCTGATTAACAGATGAAGATTTGTACGCAGTAGCATCCAAAGCTATACGTCCTTTCAAAAACTTGAGCTCCAGTCCAACTTCAGCAGAAGTAGTTTGCTCTGGCTTTAAGTTTGGATTTTTCAATTTAGTATCCATGGCAACCCACGAATTGCCTAAGAAATTACCTCCATAATTAAAAGCCGAGATCAGGTTATTTGCACTTGTTGCATTACCAACCCTGGCAATGGAAGCCCTTACCTTACCAAAGCTGATGATGTCCTTTGGAAGTTTAAAATAATCACCAAACAAGAAGCTTCCACTTACGGATGGGTAAAAGAAAGATCTGTTGGCTTTAGGTAAGGTAGAAGACCAGTCATTTCTACCCGTTACATCAACAAATAAATAGTCATTATAGCCAAAAGTTGCTGTACCAAATACAGAGTTAACTGCTGTCCGATCCAATTGCTCGGAAGCAAGGGGAGTTACAGAGGTATTACTGATGCTAATCATTTTATGAACGGCAAGCGCAGTTGTTCTGGCATCAGTTCTGTAATTATTACTGGTTCTCAGGTTACCGCCCAAATTTGCGGAAATTGAAAACTTAGAAAGCTTTTTATTATACATCAACAAACCTTCCTTGTTCCAGTTCGAATTATTTTGCGTGAATTCGGAATAAGATCCTGTTTTAGAAATAGCTCCTCCTTTTTCAACATAGGTAAAGCCTGTTCCAAATAACATATCCGTAGCAACTTTTGCTCTGAATTTTAAATCTTTATTAATGTCTAAGATTGCGGTTATCCCACCTATCAGTCTATTTCTTCTATCCCCATTAGAATTCTCATTAATGGACCAGTACTGATTCTCAAAACCACCTTTGTTCGTATAATTAAAGGAATTTCCATTCGCATCTTCCCAAGGCGTTAAATCTGAAGGGCTCAAACTTCTAATCATGAAGATATAAGCATTCATTGGACTGTTGTTGTCCATATTTCTATAAGTCCTGTTTTTTACATCTTCATTGGCATATTGCAAACTGGTTTCTATTCTTAAATAAGGTTTAACCACCCTTGAAGCATTTAAAGCAATATTGTGCTTGTTAACGATATTCTGTTTCTCCAACACATCGTGTCCATTCGTAAAAGTATAGGAAAGTCTGAAGGAAGAAGCATTGTCGGCTTTACTTACTGAGATATTCTGTATGCCTGTAAGCGAAGAGTGGTAAAGATCTTCTACGTTACCCGGTTGAGGAATATAAGTACGCACTGCTCCGGAAAAACTGGCATACGGTTGGCCAAGCATAGGCGCTCCCCAGGATCTATCTGTTTTTCCCATCATATAAACCCCTAAAGTGGGATCAATATTATTTAAGTCCTGCACGAACCTTCCGGCATTACCTTCACCATACACATTTTGATAAGCAGGGAGTTCTGTAATGGTACTGGCCATGAAATTAGAATTGACACTTATTCCAAAGTTCTTGCTCACCTTTCCTTTTTTTGTGGTAACCAGAATAGCTCCATTCGCTGCCATTGAACCATATAAAGCAGCTGCGTTAGGTCCTTTTAAAACCTCAAGGCTTTCGATGTCGTCCGGATTTAGCACACTAGCACCACTACCGTAATCCAGATTACCGTTCTGACCTGAAGAATTATCGATAGGAATACCATCAACGACCCATAAGGGTTCATTATTCCCTGTTAAGGAGCTGGGACCTCTTAGCACTACCCTTGTACTTCCAGTAGGCTGTCCACTCGTTACGATTTGTAAGCCGGCGACCTTTCCACTTAACATGTTAATGATATTTGGATCACGAGCTTCAGTTAGCTCATCTACATCAACACCTTGTCTGGAATAACCCAATGATTTAGCATCACGTTTGATACCTAACGCCGTTACAACAACTTCGTTAAGTGACGCTGGATTTGGCTTTAATCTGATGGTAAGATTATTCTTTCCTCCAACCTCAATGACCTGAAGCATATATCCTATATAGCTTACCTCTAAAATAGCATTTGTTAAATTCGGAACTCCAATACCAAATTCTCCGTTATTATTTGTTATCGTTCGAACTTTTGAGTCCTTTAGTGCCACCGTTGCACCGGGTAGTCCCTTGCCCAATTCATCCAGAACCTTTCCTTTAACAATGGACTGCGCGTAACTACTGAGCGTCACGCAACATGCCATTAATAGCATGAGTAGTTTTGATTTCATAATCATTTATATTTGGTTAAGTTTAGTTAATGCACATCATATAGATATGCGTGGTTCATAATTTTGTTATCGACATGAAGTTCGTTTCGGGCATTAACAAAAGCATAATAAATAATTAACAAGCTAAATTATTTGTTCTTTTTTTAAAAAAATACCCTTAAGTGGTGTTTAAGGGTAAAAAATAATTAACTAATCTTAGCGAATTAATCGGTAGCGGGAGAACTTAGTACTTCATTGAAGCTTTTATTGAATTCCTCACCGTATAAAAGCTTATATTCTTTACAGAAATTCTCATAAGTATTTTTAGCTTGAGAGTGCTTACCTAAATGCACGAGCGCTTTACAGGTAATGATCATAGCCTCTTCGTTGATCGGATCAAAATAAAAGATATAATTGGCCAATTCGATGAGTAAATCCGGATTATCGGCAATGACAATGGAATGTGCAAAATGAAGATAAGTATCAATGATTTCATTAGAAATTTCTGCTTTAAACTGATCCATCCATTCATAATTGGCATTTGGTAAAAATGCACCACGTTTAATGATTTCTGCCAATTCAGCAACCTTATCTTTGTCCAGCTTTTTTCGGTCTTTTATCGTTGCAAAACAATGGTAATAGTCAACAAAGGTGCTTTCAAAATCACAATTGATTTTCCAATATCCTGTTTCTTTTGATACCACACAATGGTCTAATTTCTCCAGGATGCTTTTTAATTTTGCAATATTTACAGATCTATTGTTTCGGGCGCTTTCTTCTGATTTATCAAACCACAATAGCTCTTTTAGTTTTTCAGAACTAATACCACGCTCCCATCTAATCGTATACAATAGGATAATCAGAAAAAGTTCTTTGATTAAAGGGGTGAATTGTTTGGTTATTTCCTGTCCTTCTTTATCAAAAACCTGCATGTCCCCAAAAAGGAAAATAGAAGATTTAAATTCCTTAGCGTAATGTTTAGATGAAACCTGAGCAGCTGCTTTTACAAGGGCTTCAGTTGTAGCTTCAGGCTGGATTGGTTCATTTTTTTGAGACTGATTCCTTTTCCTGAAGTATATCAGACCTATACTCGCAATAATGAGCGCTGCGATAGAAGCAAGGAAATAAACGGTTTTATTTGAGGTACCTGTAAGCCTTGGATCAGCATTAATTGGCGGACTGTATAGGGAATAAATCTGAATATTGGTATGGTCACTTTCATCTCTAAACAGCGTAACAGCAATAAATCTTTTACTTTCGGCACAATAGAAAAGATCCGCAAAAGAGTTAATGTCATGAAAAAGATAAGGGATTGGGCTGCCACTAAGTTTATATTCAGGTTTTAACAATGATCCATGAATGAGCTGTAAACTTGATTTATACTTATGTTTGGGGAATATTAAAGCATAATAGGTATTATCTTTTTCATTAATAATTAAAGAATTCGCAAACACAAAGTGCTCTCCGGTAGTCTTTAGCTCATAAATCTTCTTTATGGATTGTTTCCTGACATCAAAATAAAGCAGATCGTATAAATTCCTCGGATTTAACATCTGCTCACCTGTCGAACTACCATAGCCACCAAAAATATAGGCTCCTTGCTTAGTGCTGCCTAAGGCCGCTAAATATCTCGGTGTAAATCTGTCGCCGGATACCTTTACAGTTTGCCAGGTTCCAGAGGGGAAATGATATCGCTGAATTTGATTCTTATAAAAAAAATGGCCGTAACCACCTATCAGGTATAAAGAAGAATCTACAGCTGAGTAAAATTTATTGTATTGCCAAAAATCTGTAATCGGTGTATTGAGGTTAAAATTCCGACTCCATTTTTTGTGAAGTGTATCAAATGTACTTACCACTTTCTGGTCAATATAAAAGTTCAGTAAGCGATCATTCTTATTATCAAATAATGATTGATTACCCCGCAGGAGATTTTGGTTTCCGGATAAGTAACCTACAGATTCTAATTTCCTGGACTTCACATGGTATTTAAACAAGGAATCTACGCCAACAATATTCAAAACTTCATTTTTCGTATCAAAGGCCACACTTGCGGCTCCTTTAACAGAAATATTTTTAAGCAATTGCCATTCGTGATGAAGCTTCTTTATCCATAAAGGATTAACTACAGATGCATCTTTATTGTTAATTTGCTCCCTTGCAGCCGTACCGTCATATTCATCTAACTTCCATATATACTTTACATCACCTTCTTGAGAAATCTTTACATTTTTAATTTTCATTGGGGGCACATCTGTTGTTTTAAAGCCCAGATATTCGTTTGCTCCAAATAGAATTTTAAAGCAATCGTCTTTCTTAAGCACTAAACTGGTTTGAGATGAAAACTTCCCATAAGATAAACTCAACAATTGTTTCTCATAATCAAACTTGAACTTAATTGTGTTCCAGGAGCTGAATAAAACATTCGAAGGAATGTTAAAGGCGATTTTAGAGAACTTATCTCCTATGATTAACTTGAAATGATTTTTCTCTTCAGGATTCTTATCATAAATCAAATCAATATTCTCGTTATTATTATCTACAAACCGAAGAATATAGCCGAAATAGTCATCTCTATCGGGCATAAAACTAAGGTCAAAAGCAACTTCAAAACTTGAGCTAAAACAAAGTGTTTTCCCTGGACTCAGATCAAGTCCTGTTCGCTGATCCTGCACAACTTCGTGACTATAAAATCCAAGGCCGTATGATTGCGAAAAGCTTTTGTTACAGCAAAAAATAAAAAAAACAGATAAAGTAAGCAGCAGGTATTTGGTTCTCATAATAAGCATTACGAATATAATATATATCTGCATAGATTAACAGCTATATGTAAATTTAGCTCTTACTCATGTCTTTTTGTTTTGAAGTTACTTTTAGACTATTCTTAATTAGTTTGCGGATCCTGCACCCAATAATGCTGCTTTCTCGCCCAACATGGATTTTTTAACAGGCAAGCTATACCCCATAAGCGTAGCCAGGTGTTTCCTTGTATCATTTATAAAGTGAGCATCAGCCTGGGCAATATTACCCCCAAGTACGACTGCCAAAGGCATCTTTTTTCGAATGAATTTATGGATAAAACCTGCTAAATTGATGCTAAACTCTGCAAAAACCGTATTAAAACATGGCGACCCGGCGTGGTTGTCGACCAGGTCTTTTACATCTTTAATTGATATGCCAGCCAATTCATCGAAACGCTTAATAAACCATCTGGTGGAAATATAATCTTCTGCAATCCCATTTAAAAAAGGCATGCACCACAAGCCAGAGTCCACTACCTTACCATTTACAAGATATGAAGTTCCCAATCCCGTTCCTAATGTTAAACCGATAGCATGATCATATCCTTCCAGACTTCCGCTAAAGACTTCGCCTTTCAAAAAGCATGCGGCATCATTTATAAAATGAATTGCTGAAGGCTGAATCCCTAAACGACTCGCCAGCATTTGTTTTATATTCAAGTTATAAAGGGATTCGTATTTTCCCTGATCTTTTATTTTGCAAATTCCACTTCTATAATTCATTGGCCCTGGCATAGCAATATTGATCTTTAACGACTTTAGATCATGTCCTATACTAGACTTCTCCAACGTTTCTGCCCAGGTATTGATGATTTCAGTTGAAGTACCAGCCGAGTTGAGTTTTGTTCTTGACCATGTGCCGCTTAATTCCTTCTTTTTGTCAAGATCAACAAGTGCGGCAGTAATGTGAGAACCGCCGATATCAGCACTTAAAATAAGTTTTTCCATTATAATGTCTATTTGGTTGTTTACACAATCCAAACTTATCCGACAAGATTAATAAATGTTTAATAAATGATTAACGGGGGAAAAACCATTAATTTTTTTCCAGCTATTCCAACTCTCCTTAGTATTTTTAAATTTGCTAATTGCTAAAACATAAAATCAATATTTATCTAAAATAATATTATGCCTACACCTATTTCAGAATGTTTGTATTGCCAAAATAATGAAACATTAAATCGTTTAATGATTAAAATCGGAGATTTAGAAGTTTCTCAATTGTTTTTATTTAAAGAGCAATCTCACCCAGGTCGCTGTAATGTAGTTTATAAAGACCATGGAATTGAGTTCCATGACTTAAGCGATGAGCAACGTAACGCATTTATGAAAGATGTGGCAAAAGTAGGAAAAGCTATTGCTGCTGCATTTAATCCTGATAAAATTAACTATGGTGCATATGCTGATACCTTATCTCATTTACATATGCACATTGTTCCTAAGTATAAAGATGGATATGGGTTTGGTGGTGTTTTTGAAATGAACCCACAAAAGGTTGCGCTTTCTGACATTGAATATGCAGAAGTTATAGAAAAGATTAAAGCAGAACTATAGTTTTTCGACGCTTTTAAATCTTCTGTAAATTGGTTCGAGAATTGCACGACTGTACCGGCTTAAGTTAATGCAATTCAAACGAATATGGATCAATCCTTAAAAAAGCTATCAGCAGCAGGAATGTTAGTCACCCTTGGAATAGTTTTCGGGGATATTGGAACTTCACCGCTTTATGTGTTTCAAAGCTTGCTTATTGAAGGGGGAAAAATCAATGAAAGTCTTGTCTTAGGTTCTATTTCTTGTATCTTTTGGACATTAACACTACAGACCACTTTCAAGTATGTATTTATTACTCTACAGGCAGATAATCGTGGAGAAGGGGGAATTTTCGCACTTTATGCTTTAGTCAGGCGTCATGGCAAATGGCTGGCTATCCCTGCTATTGTAGGAGCTGGTACCTTACTGGCCGACGGTATCATTACACCTCCTATTTCCATTACCTCAGCAATTGAGGGTCTGCATATGGTTAATGGATTCTCAGATACAATAGTTCCCGGAAATAACCTGGTTTTAATCATTGTTATTACGATCCTGGTCTTGTTGTTCTTTTTCCAGCGCTTTGGAACTGCCATAGTAGGTTCTTCATTTGGGCCGATTATGTTATTATGGTTTTTAATGCTGGGGATCGTGGGCGTTTTACAATTTGTGCAACATCTGGAGATTATCAAAGCTTTTAACCCCTATTATGGTGTAAGATTATTAATTGATCATCCAGGAGGTTTTTGGCTATTGGGCGTTGTATTCTTATGTACTACAGGAGCAGAAGCGCTTTATTCAGATTTGGGGCATTGTGGCAAAAAAAACATTCAGGTAAGCTGGATCTTTATAAAAATCACTTTACTGCTTAATTATCTAGGACAAGGGGCCTGGGTTTTAATGCAGCCCTCAACTAAGGATTTTGATGGTATCAATCCGTTTTTTGAAATTGTTCCTCATTCTTTTTTGATACCGGGGATAGCGCTCGCCACTTTAGCTACGATTATAGCCAGCCAGGCATTAATCAGCGGTTCTTTTACCTTGATCAGTGAAGCGATCAGCATGAACATTTGGCCGCATATCACCGTGAAATACCCCTCTGCTATACGCGGACAGCTCTATATACCCAGCATTAACTGGATAATATGTATCGGTTGTATTGCTGTATGCCTGTATTTCCGTACTTCGTCTGCGATGACAGCTGCCTATGGATTTTCCATTACCATAGCCATGCTGATGACTACCCTATTGATGTATTATTTCATGCGGTATGTCAAATGCTGGCCTTTATGGTTGGTAACCATCATTGTTGGTGTGTTTTTATGCATTGAATTTTCATTTTTCGTGGCCAACGCGGCTAAACTGCTGAAAAGACTTTTCTTCCTGGTATTTGAATTTGGGTTGATCTTTACCATGTACATTTGGTATAGAGCGCGTAAGATTAACCAGCGTTTTGTACATTTTGTTGATTTAAAAGATCAGATCCCTTTTATTAAGGATTTAAGTGCTGATCAGGGAATTCCTAAATATGCAACACACCTGGTTTACTTTACCAAAGCCAGCAATAACAAGCAGATCGAGCAAAATATCATCTATTCCATTTTTAGCAGGAAACCAAAGCGTGCAGATGTATACTGGTTTATTCACCTGGAACAAGCTGACGACCCATATAGGATGGAATATACCGTAAATGAAATTGAAGAAGACAAAATCATCCGTGTAACCTTCCACCTGGGGTTCAGAATACAGCCCAAGATCGATGTTATGTTTAGAAAAGTAATTGAAGATATGGTAAATAGCAAGGAGCTTGATATTACCAGTCCTTATGACTCACTAAAGAAATACAATTTGACCGCTGACTTCCGCTTTGTGATTATGGAAAAATTTCTATCCTATGATAATGAATTTAGTCTTAGTGAAGGATTTATCTTACATAGTTATTTTGCGTTGAGAAAATTTGAATTAACAGAAGCGCAAGCCTTTGGTTTAGATACAAGCGACGTTAGTATTGAAAAGATACCTTTTGTGGTTAAGCCGGTAAGTGATATTGGTTTGAAAAGAGTTGCCATGAAAAATTATCCCAAAAGGAAAGACTAACCCCTCGCGGAGATATAGTAGTTATCCTTAGCATTATATAGAAAAGTTTTTTTTCAATTTAAAAACAGACTTCAGGCTTAGCTGTTCCTCTTTTATTTAAATATGAAAACCTATTCATTTTTATTTTTCCTGCTCATTAATTTGTCATACTGTTTTGCTCAAAATAACCAAAACAGTATCTCCATAAAAGCAATACAAGGTATAACCATCTTCACCTCAGATTATCAGCTTAAAGGTAATTTTTATGGCGGTGAAATTGCGTATCGGTTAAATATGGCCAATAATGATGTTGGTTGGATAAAAACGCTTAATGTAAAAGATGTGGCCATTACTGCCGCCTGGCTAAATACACAAGGTATTTCATCTGATCAAATTTCTAACCCAAAACGACTAATCGGCAGTACCTATGCCGCACTAACAATTGTAGATTTCGGCATATTTAATGTCGGCAAAACAGCTTTTATATTTTCACCAGGCATCGGTTTTTCTTATACCACCCAAACTTATTATACGAATAATAATCCCTTAGTGGGGAGTCACATTAATCTGGCAATCCAAGCGGGCCTTAGGGCAGAAACACCTATCTCGCCCTCAAACAAGATAATGCTAGGTATTGATTTTTTTCATTATTCCAATTCGGCATTTAAGTTACCCAACTACGGCATCGATAATATAAATGCCTCCCTTGGGATTACGCAGAACCTCCATATAAGTGGTCCAAATAGAAAAGCAGAAACCTTTGACAGTGATAATAAACAATCCTTTGAAGTAAGTATCGGCGCAGGTAGACGTGGTTTTATACAGGCAGGAAATTATATTAATCCCCAGACGGGCAATCCTATTCCTTTGCCTGACTCGGCGGCGCAAAAAAGCGCCACATCTGATTTATATCTATTAGGGATGTATGCAGGGTATGCCTACCGGTTAAATTCTATTTTCAGTATAAAATTAGGAACCGATGTCGTTTATTACTTTAAGCCATTTTCGTACAATGACTTCTATAGAACTTACCAGGAGTCTGGGACCTCGTTTGATCATTTGGCACTTGGTGTAAGTCTTGGCACGGATATTTGGCTGGGTCGCATGGCTTTAATGTTCAACTACGGCTACTATTTGCATTACAAAACCGTTGATCCTACCCATTATTATTGGGTCCTCGGTGGAAAATATTATTTAACCAACTGGATGGCGCTGAATGCGAAAATATATATTCATGGCTTTGAGGCTCATTATGCCAATTTTGGCTTTGTTTTTAACATAAAGAAAAAGAATGCGAATAGCATAAGAGATTAATGCTTGTTTTACTTTTCAAGCGGAAAACGAAAAAAACCATCCGTTACTTTTATATTTGTTTTTCCCTTTTCATCGGAACAGTGGTTTACGGTAAAAAAGAAGGTACCTTCTACCCAGTCGCTATCCACCTTTGTAATGGTCATTTCACCATCCCCTCCTCCGCAAATACCATTATCATGATTAACAAAGTCAACAGAACTAATTTTAATTTTTTTGCCTTGTACCAGGTCCTTTCTGTTATAAATAAGGCTGATGTAATCCTTATCATGGTAGCCCACTATTCGGCCTGTCCTGTCTGTTACGGGCATCATAGCATTGGCCTGCCATTCTTTTCCATCAATTTTGGCGCGCATGGTTAGGCCAGCTGCTGTTGTAGGTATTGACCCTGGAGCTGTTTCTTTAATTGTTGTTTGAATTTGCGATGCCAGATTTTTCGCATCATTTTGCGCGCCACCGTTACAACTGATAATGGTAACCATTATGGCTAAAACACTTAAGGTTAAAACTAACTTTTTCATTATTTTAGAATTTAATGATTTATTTGCAGGTATACTGAAATGTTCCCTGGTAAACATATGGTGCATAATTACTTGTACTTTGAGTCATGGTGGTGCTACTGGTTAAGGGTAAACCCTTGTCATTATAAGTATAGGTGATCTTATAGTTAAGTACATAATCAACCGATCCTGGTAAAACTGTAGTACTGATCAGCGAAATTGTCAGCGGATTGCTTTGGCTAAGCGCAGTAAGCATGACCACATAATCAGGATTCATCCAATCCATCATAACGATCCATTTCCAATCCGGAACATCTACATAAGCATTGGGTTTATCATCATAGGTAGCTACAATTGTAGTCTTACCGCGCACTCCGGTAAGTGGTTCATAGGTCACCTGGGTCGCATTGAACTTGTCGTCATAATAAATTTTCATTTCTATGTCCTTGTATACCTCTTTGATGTAGGAAGGTCTGTTTTGGTCACCAATTACGATGTTATACTTAGCCTGGTTTATAACCGTTCCCACCGGATTATCTTTTATTGCGCCACCTGTTACATGAGTAGTGGTTTCAACCATAGGATTAAAAAAGCCATTTGGAAAATTATAAGTATAGCTATCCGGACGATAGAACTCTGATTTAGATCCAATTTCCTGAACAACACTACCTATGGCTCCTGCAGAGGTATAATTAATAGTACTCCAAAACTCAGGAAACAATAAGGTATAATACCCTACAATGGAAGTCATTTTATTGTTAGTATAATTATACTCATAACGAGTTGTAGGGGCAGTTGAGGATTTAGTGATCAGGCAGCCTGTAGCCTTATTACCAGGAGTCGGTACAACCGGTGCAGGTGTGCTCCCTTTTTTGCAACTCATAAAAAAGCTAATAGCCACAATACAACAAATGATGTTTACCAGAGATTTCATAGTAGTAAGAATTTATTGGTCAATAAATAACTTCAACAAAATTGCAGCTACTTACAATGCCAAAAAATCACATCTTTGGGTAGTATGGCAATCAGAAAAAATTACAGAATGTGCTCGATGAGCACTTTAGAAATGGCCTGTTTGCCACAGTTTACATGCAGCTTGATGTAGATGTTCTTTAAATGAGAACGTGCAGTATCAAAGGATATATTTAATTCCCCGGCGATCATTTTTGAGCTGTAGCCTTTGATCAGTAAATGGATCACTTCCAATTCCCGGGGTGTAAGGTTATATTGGGTAGGTTTCCCATGTTTAAAGCTATTCATTACTTTTCTAGCGATGGAGGGGGACATAGGCGCTCCTCCTTCCATGACTTCTTGTATCGCTTCAAACAGTTTACCTGGGGGTGTTTTTTTTAGCAAATATCCATTAGCCCCCGCACACAGGCATTGGAACAATTTATCATCATCTTCAAAGACAGTATACATGATCACAGAAGTAAGCGGTTGTGTTTCTTTAACCATAGTTACGCCTTTAATTCCTCCCTGTCCAGGCATATCAATGTCCATTAATACCACGTCAGGCTTATGGACACGGATTGCAGAAGCCGCATCGTTACAATCATTATAATCTGCCAGGACAGTAAAACCATCCGTATTATTGAACAGATAGACCAGAGATTCCCTGAGCCGGTCATTATCCTCAAATAAAATAAGGCTAATAGAATTCATTCATCTAAATTACTCATTTAATCAGGCATTCCAATCCCGCAAATGAGTGATACCCGGCCTGGTTTGAAAATTATATGATGATCTTTATACAAGTTCCCGTCTTATCGGATTCAACAGCTATGCTTCCCTTCCATCGCGTAACCCGACTACTTAGATTTTTAAGGCCATTACGATGTGTTTTAGCCTGTTTATCAAAACCTTTCCCATTGTCATGCACCAACATAACCAGTTGATGTTGCTGAAACCACATTTCAACCTCTACTTCGGTTGCTTCTGAATGCTTGTTGATGTTATTGATGAGCTCTTTATAGATCAGAAAAATATCCCTTCTCTTTTCCATGTTCAACCTGGTTATACCAGCCTGTTCGATCAGTTTTATTGTATAATGGACACGACTATTTTCAAACACTTCTGCGGCGTAACGACGCATCCGACTAAAGGTTTCCTCCCAGTTGTCATTTTGTGTATTTACACTCCAAATGATGTCATCGAGAGATTGACTGGAAGCTTGCACTTCTTCAGAGATCCGGTCCAAGAATGTATTGGCCCGGGCAGGATTTTCAAGGCTATTTTTAGAAAGTTCAGCTAGTATATTGATGTTAGACAAAGTAGAGCCAATATCATCATGCAGGTCTGTAGCTATCCTTTGTCGGATTTGAACCAGTTTAAATACCTGAGCAATTCTATAGCGGTACAAAGTATAGATTAAGCCGATAAACAGCAAAACAAGCAACAGAATAAACCACCATTTCTCCCAGAAAGGCCCTTTAATATTTACACTTATTTTCGCTATTTTACCTTCGGTAACGCCTCTTTTGGTATACTTAACCTGAAAACTATATTTCCCTGTAGGTACATTTGAATAAGAAACGTAATTCCTTTGATTTCCATCTATCCAATTTTTGTCATAGCCTTCCAGCTTATAATAATAATGCCGGGGGGAAGAGAAAAAATCCAGCGCGGCAAAATTGAAAGCAACAGAATGGTTCTTATAGTTAAGTTTGATTACTTTTTTAAAGGCGGCAGCCGTATCACCTTCAACAGGTTCATTGTCTACCAATATTTTAGTAAAAACGACAGGTATTGCCTTGCTTTCTTCTTTAAATTTTGCCGGATCGAACAGATTTAATCCATTGATTCCACCAAACAGCAACATCCCATTGGGCGCTTTGAAGTAAGCTCCCGTATTAAATTCATTGCTTTGCAAGCCCTGTACAGAGACATAGTTCGTAAATTGAGAAGGTCTGGCTTTATTTCTCAGCACATCCGGACTAAAACGACTAAGGCCTTTATTGGTACTTACCCACAAATATCCCCTGGCATCGGATAAAATTCCATAAATCGTATTATTAGGCAGCCCCTCCTTTTCTGTCAGCAATTGAGTTTTACCACTTAATCGGTTGTAGGCCAGTATCCCCTTGCCACCAGTCCCGATCCATAATACGGATTGATGGTAGTAAAGACATTTAATTGTAATGCGCTTGCTAAAAAAGGCATTCAACCCCCTTGAATTGATAGGGTAAAAAGTTCTGGTTATGGTATTAAAAAGCTGAATACCGGTCTTCTCAAATGCAATACAAAGCGTACTGTCATCTACAGAAACAATAGCACGAATGGCATCTACACTTCCTTGATTGCCGGGTTTATACTGGCCAATAATCCCGTTTTGTTTGTCCATCAAGCAAAGGCCACTACTTCCGCTACCGACCCAGATTTTATCTCCGGCAGTTGGATACATACACCAAACGGTTCCATCCGGCATATTTAATTTGGATACCGAACCTGGGTGAAACCTTTTTATGATCTGTTCTTTTTTGGAGTCCCAGAGGATTAGACCATTGCCCTGCGTCCCTATCCACAATATGTCTTTCTTATCGTAAAAAAGAGAAACGATCCGATCCGGGTTATAAATGTTTTTCTGGTAAGAGGGTAGCTCCCAGGTTTTGTATTCGGATTTTTGATAGTTGATCCGTGTTAAGCCCTTGTTGGTCGTGCCCGCCCAGATATTCCCCCTTTTATCAGTAGTAATGGACCTGACCAATGCAATTTCCACTTTTTCAGGAACAGTTTGATTGTTGAACAAGATAAAATTATTCCTGTTTGCATTAAAATAACTCAGTCCCCCACCATCAGTACCTATCCATATTCCTTTATCTTTATCCTGTTTAATAGAAAGGATATCATTAAAGGGGATGGATGATGGATTTCTTTTGTCGTTAACAAACTGACCTATCTCTTCTTCCTTTGGATCAATGATGAACAGACCTTTGCCATAGGTTCCAATCCACAATTTCCCCTTATCCTCGGAAAAAATAGCCTCAATAACCAAATCTGCTGGAAACCGAACAGTGGAAAAACCTCTAAATTGCCCGAAATGCACCTCATTCTTCTTTTTGAAAAACAGACCGCCGCCCAAACTGCCAAGCCAAAGATTACCTTCTTTATCTTCAGTGAGGCAGCTATATACCAATCCCGTTTTTAATTCATCTGCTTTGACAGATAGGTTAAGGATTTGGTCTCCATCAAGATATCCCACACTGCTCCCTACTACCCATAACCGCTGCTGTTGATCTTTAAACAACATATTGACTGCTGACCTGGGCATACCTGGCTGGATATCTATTTCCCTGTCAATTTGATCAGTTTTACAATTGTAAAGCAATAGTTTTCCATTTTCAGTGCCTATCCAGAGTTTTTCATTTTTCTCTTGAAGAACACAAGTAATGACTAGCCTGACTTTACCAGCATAAACAGGCACAGATTGAAAGGTATTATTAATCAAACTAAATCGCTCTAAATAACCACCTTTAGCAATGATCCAAAAAGATTGGTTCAGTCCTGGCACAATCTTTCCAAGCCTGCTATTGGTACCTGAAGTAAGATCATCAAATCTTTTATCCAGCACTAAGAAATCTTTCCCATCATAGCGGTTTAAACCATCTTGCGTGGCAAGCCATACAAAGCCTTTGGTATCCATAGCAATATCAACTACAGAGCTTTGTGATAAACCTTCATTCAGACTGATATTATGAAATGAAACAGCGGTATACTGTGCAGATGCAAATATACCTTGAAGTAAAAAAGCATAAGTCAGCAGACCTTTCACAATTTTCTATTTATTTCAATAAAATCTGATTTAAATTAAATATAACGTTTTAATAACCAAGATTTTTTAAAAAACAATAAACTCGTAAATAGTGAATCCATAAAGAACGTTCAAAATTAAGAGAAAGCTCAAGATAAAAATAATTTGTATGCAAAATATCAAGTATCGTCCTTCAACAAGAATATCAATTAATTTTTACATATTTGCTATAACCAACCAAATAACCACGTTATTAATGCTCATATGACTTCTGTCCACAAACAACTATTTAGCATTCTATTAAGTTTATTGGCACTTGTAATTGCTTGTAACAGATGTCAGAGAATAACAGCCAGAAATGATGCAAAGACTTGGGATACGCAGCTGGAAAAACAAATGACTGATGTATTCTATACTCAAGCCGGAACAATTACAAAGAGTGAAAAGGCGAGACGTGCTTATGCCGACTGCTGTCTATCTAAAATGAAAGAAATGTTTCCTAAAGGGATTTCCAATCTTGATAAAGAGATGACCGACAGTATGAAGGTTTCTGTGATGAAAATGGGTGCAGAATGTGCGGGGGTGCTGCAGCATAATGTAAATATTTGGGAACCTGATGCTAAAAACCAATTGAACCTGCAGCTATATGCCCTGGATGAAATAAAGATGCTGCCCCCTGAAATGAAAAAGGAGTATGTTGACTGCATTTCTTTTAAAGTCACAGCAGAATTCCCTAACGGACTTAAAGAAAATGAAGGCAAAGAAGGGCTTCAAAAGTTCATCAACAAAGCCCGTAAAGAATGTATAGAGATGATAGGCAGAAAATATGCTGTTCCAAAATCAAAAAAACAATCCAAAAGGGATAATATCAAGCCTTAAATTGAAACACCAAACACTGGTAAACTCAATATTATATTAGCTTTACTAATAACCTTCGGCGAAAAACCAGGTCGCTGAAAACTCCAAAATTTCAGGTAATTGAATGCTCGTCAATATACCCGTTCAAATCAGTTAAGTTTCGCTGTAAACAGATTCAACTCTAAAGAAGCAATATTCCAGATAAAGCTGATCGCTTTCAAATTGTATATTTTTATTTTCGTGTATTTGTCAGAGGTTTAAAGCATATTTAAAAACTTAAACATGAAAGTAATATTTAACATTTTAGTTTTGTGCCTCTGGTTCAGCTTTTGTAATGGTCAGAATGAAACACCAGTAGTTGATGTATATGGGCAACCTGTAAATTATCGTGTCAGTGCATTGTCCTCTAATATTCCTCTTTTCCTAGCCACCGACAAAAACACAAAATCGATAAATCCATTTAATCCAATACCTAACGTTCCTCTAGGCAGTTTAACTTTCCTGGAAGGAGCCCAGAAAATTTTACTAACTGCACTTGTAAGAAAGGACAGTTTAAGTTATTACCGCTATTCCGTTTTTGAAAACGATACCACACTGATCAGATCTAATGAAAAGTTGAGTGTGATTGATTTCGTTTGGAATGAACGAAGTGATTATCCGGGATACCTGACCATGAAACTGGAACTTCCCAATGTGGTTAATAAAAAATTTACTATTAAAATATTCAGATATCCTGAAGGAAGTAAGGTGACTACATTAATGATCTATAACAAACGCTTCGAACAGGCTAAGTGTAAGCGTATCTTTTTGCAAGAACAGGGCAAAAGAATAAAAACACAAATCACGGAAAACTTATACACTGTAGATAATAAACCTTTGAAAAACGACACTGCCTTCAGAATTAGGAATCAAACCCAAGGCATTCGTATTATCATGCAAAAAACAGATTTAGATTTTGCTTATCAACTTATCCTGAAAAACAAAGTTAATGGAAAAGAGAACATCCGGTTTCTTTCTAATAACTGGAGTTATGAAAGTGGAAATCCTGGCTATTTTATTCCTACGGATTACTTTCTGACACCTGGGGAGTATAGACTTTCCATAATACCATATATAGGTTCAAATGGCCATAACCTTAGACCAATTGAAAATAAATCCTTCAACATGTCATTCATGGTCTTGCCTCCACCTATCACATATTCTATCCAGGAAGTTATTTTAAGTTTGCTAGCACTTTTATTGCTTGGCAGCATCCTGATCTTCCTGATCCGGAAAAACACCAGAAAAAAACTAACTATTTCAAGGCATCAGGCGGCAGCAGCAGAAACCGAGTTGGAAAATGTGCGCGCTAGGCTCAATCCACATTTTGTCTTCAACGCCTTGGGAGGAATTCAAAACCTGATTAACAAAAATGAGATTGCATCTGCTAATTCGTATCTCAGTAAGTTTGCGAGACTAACCAGGCGTATTCTAAATGAAGAGGCAAAAATCAGTCTAAAGGATGAAATTGAACTACTGGAAGATTATATTGCTATGGAACAATTGCGTTTTCCATTTAAGTATAAAATACAGGTGAATGATGAATTGAATAGCTATACTGAAATCCCCACTATGCTTATACAACCTTTTGTAGAAAATGCGGTTAAACATGCTATTGCACCACTAAAGGGAAAAGGTGAAATTGCCCTTAACTTTTATAAAGAAGAGAATAACTTGTTAATTACCATAGCTGACAATGGCGTTGGTTTTACGGTAGACCAGGAGGATGGTGGATTAGGGCTTAAACTGACTAAAAAAAGAATATCTTTATTAAATGATCTTTATCATGAATGCCCCATTTTTCTGACAATAGAGTCAGGCTTATCTGGAACAACCATTAAGATCACTTTATCCCAATGGCTGTAATTTATGAAAGCATTATTAATTGATGATGAACATTCCAACAATGAAAACCTCATTTCCTTACTCCGTAAATATTGTCCAGCAATCCATGTCATGGCAGCTGCTACAGATCTGAATATGGCCTTTGATTTAATCAATATTCACCAGCCGGACCTACTTTTCCTGGACATACAAATGGGATCTCAAACGGGATTTGATTTGCTAAAACTGGTACCTATGCATAGATTTGAAGTCATTTTCGTCACTGCCTTTGACAAGTATGGTATCACAGCGATCAAATTTGCAGCGCTGGATTATCTGTTGAAACCAGTGAATATTTCTGAATTGATCCAAGCCGTCAGTAAAGCAGAAGAAAAGTACAGGGCAAAGGAAAAAAACAAGCAATTGAATTTTCTATTAAACCACATCCAGAATGGGACAAAACAACCTACCAAAATTGCACTTCCACAATTGCATGAAATACGTTATGTTACGATTAATGAGATTGTCCGATGCGAATCAGATAATTCTTATACGTTCTTTTACCTGGTCAATGGTGACCGGATTCTGGTATCTCGCTCCATTAAAGAGTATGCCGACCTATTAAAGTCAATAGGATTTTTACGTACCCACCAAAGTCATCTTGTCAATAGCATTTTTGTAAAAAGCTGGATAAAGGAGGATGGTGGTGTACTGCTGTTAAGTAACGGAGATAGAATCCCTGTATCCAAGCCCAATAAATCAATGGTACAGTTAGCACTAAACAGCTATCTGAATTGATTGTATTTATTTCTATGAAAACCGATCTATCCGCTGTTAGAAACTTATGATAATTTAAAAATGAAAGTTGAAGGTATTGATCCCGCAATTTATCTTCGAACATTTAACAATAAATTACCTCAACATCGCTAGCATATGAGTAATCAAAAAGCTGTAGTGTAAAGTAATATATCATTGCCAAAAATAATTTGTATCGTTGCAGCGAATTTTGGTATTCGTCAATAACCTGCTGAATATTATTCAACTCAATACTAACACTTTGCATACTTTCTTTACTGTTTAAGTAAGAAAGTTGACTCCTATCGAATTCTATCTCAGTGGCATTTTTATTAAGTAATAAGAGTGAATCCTTGACATGAGCTCTATAGTAGATTGCCAAATTCTTTGCTCGGGTGACTTTTAATAGCTCAGTATTCATTGAAATCGAATTACCCAAAATACCCTATAAACATTACAAAACAACAGAAAAATAACCCTATAAATATTACAAATTTTAAGTAATTTTACCCTATAAATATTACAAAATATATCAAAATCATGTTTAGAAGAGATATTATTGACGAGCTGATTAAATGGAAAAACAACCCTGAACGCAAACCATTGTTACTCCGGGGAGCGAGACAAGTCGGTAAAACTACTGTTGTCAATATGTTTTCAGAACATTATGAGCAATATATTTACTTAAATTTAGAACAAGCAGATAATTCACTTGATTTTACTGATTAGGCAGAGTTGAGCAACTAACTCAGCAAATATTTTTCCTTTTTAATAAAGACATAGCCAATTTAAAAAATACATTACTGTTTATAGATGAAATACAGGAAGTACCTGGAGCTTTAAATATGCTTCGTTATTTCTATGAAAAAATACCATCCTTAAATGTCATAGCAGCAGGCTCCCTTTTAGAAACAGCAATCAATGGCCAAACGAAAATCCCTGTTGGTCGTGTAGAATACAAAATTCTGAGACCCGTTTCATTTCATGAATTTTTACTCGCATTAAATGAAAACCAGGCTTCAGTGGCCTTAAAGGAA
The DNA here is from genome assembly GCA_029202485.1 of Candidatus Pedobacter colombiensis. Taxonomy (NCBI): domain Bacteria; kingdom Pseudomonadati; phylum Bacteroidota; class Sphingobacteriia; order Sphingobacteriales; family Sphingobacteriaceae; genus Pedobacter; species Candidatus Pedobacter colombiensis. The sequence continues at coordinate 3,249,363 of CP119313.1, forward strand.
ATGCCCATAAAAGATTTTACGCATTCTAAATTACTTGATTTATTTCACACCTATACACTTATAGGTGGGATGCCTGAAGTGATCAGGCATTATATCGCCAATAAAAACCTCCTTACCTTGAGAGAAGTATACCAATCCTTGATATATTCATACATAGAAGATGTTGAGAAATATGGACGGAATAACAATCTGGTTCAAATCATAAGGCACATTATTAACACCAGTTTCCTTGAAGCAGGTAACCGCATCAAATTTCAAGGCTTTGGCAACTCAAACTATGGGTCAAGAGAAGTTAGTGAAGGCATGCAAACGCTACAAAAAGTGATGTTGATTCAACTCGTATACCCAACCACCAGCACCGCTGTTCCTCTCTTGCCAGACAAGAAAAAATCCCCCCGCCTTCATGTACTCGACACCGGAATGTTAAACTTCTTTGCTGGATTACAAAAAGAACTGATCCTTACAAAGGATATAGACACAGTTTATAAAGGCAAGATTGCAGAACACATTGTGGGACAGGAATTATTAGCTGCAAAATATAATATATTAAATGAATTACATTTTTGGGTAAGAGAAAAGCCAAATTCTACTGCTGAAGTTGATTTTGTGATGTCTTATAATAGCGTAATTATACCTATTGAAGTTAAATCTGGCGCAACAGGGACATTAAAGTCTTTACATGCTTTTATGGATGCTACTACACATGCATTCGCCATAAGAATTTATGGAGGTCAATTAAAAATAGATAAGATAAGCACTTCAAATGGAAAAGAATATACTTTACTAAATTTACCTTTTTACCTAGCAGGAAGAATAGAAAACTATATCGACTGGATGCAAAAAAGCCTTTAAATCTTGCGGTTTAAAGGCTTTTAATAATGTGTCGGGGTGGCAGGATGCCACACAAACGTTATATATATCTTACTTCCAACTACTTATATCCTCCTAAAATATCAGGGTGTAGAATAGGGCATAATTCATTTCAAATCAAATCAACATAAAATGTTTTGTTATCTTGTATAACTATCGTCCGATAGCAAAGTATAAATAACTACTTATTTGATAGCTCAAAGATAGGTTTTTGATGGCATCTTGCAAAATAAACTTTGAATAAAAATGTTATAAATTTCTAAATGACTTTGTATCTTATAGTTTAGTTTTGATACTTTTAGATTCAATACGGTTTTAGTCCCCCCAACTTATCTATAACAGTCTTATTAGCGTCCTTGAGAAGGAATACTTTGAACATTTATAACGATTTCTAGGGGTTATTGAGCCGATTATCTTACCACTAAAAACTTACAAGAGAAATCTACATCTTGAAATTTATTTACTGGTATCAGTTTACTATATTTAAGACTTAGATGCTCTGTTATTTCAGCCAAAAAACTATCATGATTCAATACCCAAAATCATTGTATAGTTATTAAAACACGATTAAACATCTTTTAGGCAACAATCAGTTGCTATTTAATGGATAATCCTCTAGTAGTTCAATGGCTTCTTCAATCTCCTGCGGCGTTAGTTCTTTTGTGAGTTTTTCTTCCATAAGTCTTTGAAGGCGTGACTTGCCATCAGGATTGTGTTCCACTAAGTCAAATACTGTAATAACATGACTAGCGGTCATGGTTGGGTCTAAAAAACCCGCCACATATACATTTAACACCCTTTCGGTTAATGATCGCATCTCTGGTAGGTCTTTTTGAGTTTTCATTAGTGAAAGATACAAACTATTTAAAGTTAAGCTTTACGGTTTCCCGTAAAATGGATAAATTTTAGATAAAATACATATATGGTCGTTTAATTTCCGTTAAATTTATTATCTAATTCTCTAACGATGATAGAAAAATACAGATTTGCGGTAATAAGCTTCTACGAAGAAAAAAAAACGGCGGGAGAGCTTTCAAAAAATTTAATGTACCCTACCTGCGCCAACATCCGCAACGAATTCCAATTATTGTTCGAAGCGGGATGTGATAATTTGGATAATCGAATGCTAAAGGAATTTCTTGAAATTCCATACGAAAAAGAAATATCAGATTTAGCTGTCAAAAAATGTGACACTGATAAATTTAAACCGCTTAACAACTTTTTGAAAAAAGGCATTAAAACCCGTGAAAAAAACATTGAACTTCTTGCATGGTTAATCAACTTTCGTCCAAGACCTTTTTCAAACTATTGGCGTTTATCAAATAGTAAAACAGATCAACTTTCAGAATTGTCAATAACAGAAAGTGGAATTGTAGAGAAAAATAGAAGTGAACTATTATATACTGGTCAACATAGTTCACCTATGCAAAAAGAAACTGAAATTTGCGTAAAGGCAAGACTTGATCTATATAACCAAGACTATTCGACCGTAAAAGACAATGATCAGGTAGCCCATTCTAGTTTTATATCAAACGATAGATTATTACAAAAATTAGTTACTTTGGAATACCCTTCAGGAATAAAACTGTCTGTAGATGCTTCTGATTTATCATTAATAGAGCAACTGTTAAAATTGTAGGTTAATAAGAATTAGCAAAAGCCAATACCCGTTAGCCCATCTGCCAAATGCGGCTTGGTACCCCCCGCCGTATTAAGGTCGAAACAATTTAAGGATGATTTGATAAGAATCGGAAAAATAGCTGTTAGTAGGGGGCTTTTAGAGAGAATATTACTTAAACATACATTACAGGTCGTTTCATAATAGCAAAAAAACTTCTAATTGTCTTACTTATAAATAAGAGGCTTACACATTTGGCGAGTGCCAAAAATTTTAAGTAATATTTTTTTGTTGTTTTAATTCTTGGGAGCTTTACGGCCAATCCAAATGATATGTATTTAAACAATGTAACAATAAAAGAAAAAGTGAAATTAAACAGGCTTCAAGATGTTCTAATTGAAAAGCAAAAGAACTATCTAACCTTGGAGGCACAAGAACAGCAATACAAAAAGAATGAACATGATGATACTGAATTAATTGCAAAGATGCAGATAACTGTAAACGAAGTAGATGATGCAGGTAAAGCCCTAAATAATTACAAAGCACGTTTAAAAGCCGAATATCAGATATAAAATCGAGTAGGAAGATAGGGATTATTTCCCTATCTGTCCTCTCACACCACCGTACGTGCCGTTCGGCATACGGCGGTTTGTTAGAATAACTTCGTTTGGTGTTCGGTTTTCCAATAGTAGTAGTTGACAAAACCAGTGTACTTCAGCTTTGCGAAATACTCAATACTCAGAATACACTGAAGAATTGGACTATGTGACAACCGACAGTAGGACTTTCTACTGTTAGACCACTCAAATGCTTTCTGCTTTCCAGCCCCTAGTTTAATCAGGTTTCGGATTCGACATCCTGCATTTTTCCACTGTTTCCAGATGATCATCCGCAGTCTGACCCTTGTCATTTCGTCCAATCTTGTCATCACATGCTTAGCCCCAGCGATGGAGAAATAGTTGACCCAGCCCCTTATGACCATATCCAGTTTTCTGATCCGTTCGGTAATAGTAATTGGATCGTTGCGTCTGGTATATCCAATAAGTTTCTGTTTCATACTTTTCACCGACTTGGTTGCAATCCTCATTTTCCAATCCTTTCCCGTCTTGTAGAAGGAGAAGCCCAGCAGTGTACTGCGTGATGGCCTGCTCACTTTACTCTTATCACGGTTCACTTTCAGCCTTAACCCTGCTTCCAGATAGCTGGTGATGTTATCCATCACCCTGTCTGCCGATTTTCTGCTACGAACATAGATACTGCAATCATCAGCGTACCGTACGAACCTGTGACCCCGTTCTTCGAGCTTGACATCCAGTTCATGAAGAACAATGTTGGATAAAAGCGGACTGAGTGGACTGCCCTGTGGCGTACCCTCTCTTCTGGGGGTAACCAGTCCATTCTCCATAATACCACTGCTCAGATATAATCGGATAAGCTTTAGGGTGCGCCTATCACTTACCCTCATCGATAGCAGGTTCATGAGTTTGTCGTGGTTTACCCGATCAAAGAATTTGTCCAGATCAAGCTCAACTATCCACGTATAGCCTCCATTGAGGTGTTCCTGCGCCCTGAGCACTGCCTGATGGGCATTGCGATTTGGTCGGAACCCGTAACTGTTCGATGAAAAGCCGCCCTCGTATTTTGGACTCAGCCATTGGGAAATAGACTGTTGGATCAACCTGTCGATCACCGTTGGGATGCCAAGCATCCTCACACCGCCCCCAGTCTTGGGTATCTCTACCTTTCTGACCAAACTCGGACGGTACACGCCATTCAGAATATCAGACCGTAATGCCTGCCAGTTGGAATTCAGGTAGTCCCGAAGTTCATCGGTCTGCATACCATCAATACCACCAGCGCCCTTGTTGGCAGTGACCTGCCCAAAGGCTCTTTGTACATTTCGGATGTCTAATATTTCTTCAAGCATACTACTAAAAAAAAAAAAACTCCTCCCCAGGCATTGTGCACATTGGTTGCACGGCTCGGCTCAACTCCTCTTACCATCTGCTCTCGGATTCCGTCCTACCCTCATGTAAGCAGTTCTCTAAAGTGGTTCCGTTGTGAACGCTCTGCCGTAAACTTCCTGTTTCCTTTGCCATCCCAACATTCATCCCTTCCTGTAAAAAAAAACAGTACTATGGAATCTGCTGACTTCTCCCTGTACCAGATGGACATTACGATACTGTCCACTGTTTCTTCTACAGCAATCGCGCTTGCACTCGATAGATTATAGGGAGATCTCCTGGGGTAAGGCAATCCGCTTTCTATGGATGTGGCCCCTGTATCTACGTAGTGATATTCTGTGCAGTATAGGGCTTTTGTTTGTCTTGCAACATCACCCATATCACCTCGCCTTATATACAGTTCCTGTTCGTAGGCCCCCATATTTGCCGCCAGCTTCCTTCGGATTCGCAGTCACCCACGACACCCTTGCTATTGGCTAACACTTCCTACTGCAAAGTGTGTTCGGGACTTGCACCCTATAGCTGATTGCCATCCCCAGCACACAAGAAACGGGGATAAATCCTAAGATTTACCCCCGTTAAATTAACGCTCTCGTCACTAAATATAGTGATGTATATTACATTCATACAAAAAATCAATCAATTTGATTGAAACCTATTTAGTACCCATGAGCGGGAATACTTTGAACACTTAGATCACTTCTTAGGCCTTATTGAACCTATAATTGATGATTTATCAACAAAAGGTTTTATTAAATAAATATTTTCTTCTATTAATTCTTAGCGTTGACTCCTCAAAAATGGCCTTAACCGGAATACCTTAGAACCAAAAATTTGGAAAAACCAATATCAAAATCTTGTTTCATCATTTTTAACTAAACGCCCACAAAACGCTCGGGTTCAACCCAAATAATTATTGAACCTCGACTTTAAAAGTATAGTTTTTAATTTTTACGGAATTTAGATTTATGTTTCTAATCGAGTTAACTAACCCTGTATATTGAAATATCAAATTATCAACTGGAGCGGCCTCTGTTTCATTCTTCCAGTCAGATGCCCAATAAAAACGTTTTGAAATCCCTAGTCCAGCACTTTGATTGTTAGGATCAAACGCTCCTATCGGGTCGTTATTAAAAGGTAAATCAAAATTAATTGGGGCTGTAAAAGATCCAGAGTAACTTGCAGAACTACCTACCTTCGACCCATCTCGATTTATAACCAGTGTTGCTCTTTGGCTGATATGAGTAGCTGTTAAAATCTGAATGAGAGGCACATATTCTCCCCAATTTGGAGGATTAACAACAGGATAAATCATCTCAAAAGCTAAAACAAACCTAATCTTTTTGGTACTAGCGGGTGATATATCAAAAATATTTGGCTCAATATCAGTCACATCAGTTTTTGTATCTGGAATTTTGTAAGAAGTTTTAACGAAGTATGCCTCAGCATTAATAATATTTGGATTTACCATTGTTAAACCCTCATACGGCCCTCTACTATATTTACTAAAAGCAATTGAAAGATTCTCTTCTATTTCGTTAATTTTCTTGGTTGGATTAAAAAAATCATCATATCTATTTTCGTCAGTAGGTAATGTACAACATGAAGACTTATTTAAATCACATAATTTATCTAAACAATTTTGATGAGCTTGAGTAAGTTTTAAAAGATACCTTTCTAAATTTGTCTTTGCACTATCTAAATAATCATTATCACCAATAAATTTATATTCTGAATAATACGGCAAAAGCTTTATTTCATTAATTAATTCAATATCGGTTTGTACCCTTCTATAAAAATCAGTTATAACCTTTAGCTTTTGAAATCTGACATTCATGTAACTATTTGGAGACACAACCGGTATTCCAAAATTTGAAAAGGGTGAATAAAAAAATTCCGTAATACTTGCATTATCTATATTAAATTTCAGAAGATGTGCAGCTAGGATGGATTGAATTGATGCTATAGTAGTGTTAAAATCGGTAATACCTTTAAGGGAGTTCAGAATTTCAGCATCCTTTTCGTAATTGTAGCTGCCCAATTTATAACTTTCATATTCTAATTTTCGATCTCGATTTGCTTGTGACATAACTTCATTAAATGTTGCAGACATGCTTGCATCAAAAGCTCCAATTGAGATCCCACCAGACAAACTTGCGGTTAGATTCTTCTTCAATTCTTCATTTACATCTGATATTTTGCATAAAATAATGATTGTTTGACCTAATTTTTGACCTGAAATATAGTAATCTCCAAATCTATTTCTGAACTCTTTAGGGTTTCTGGTTAAACTTCTGGCTTCTGGAGTTAGCACTTCTTTAGTTAAATATTCCGTTCCAAATGATGCATTTGCAATGATGGCAATTGCGAGCTGCTTCTTGTTATATAAATAGCTTTTTTCTAAATTTAATGCCCCACTTGCTGAAAATGCAAGGTAAGAAGCGTCAACCTCAGAACTAAAGTTTTGAATCTCGTTCAAATCAGATTCATTAGTTATTGCCCTAATACTAATATTACTACTTTCACGGCTCTGACGGTCTAGAACTGAACTCTCCAAAAAGTCTCTTTTAGGTTCGGAAAAATTCAACAGGTTAAAACCCCTTCCAATTTTAAATGTAGCAGAAGGATGGTACTTGAAGGATGGCGGTTGTCCATTAGCAATGACAACCTGAAAAATTAAGCAAATAACTAAGTAAAATTTATTCATAATTAGCATTTTTTGTAAAAAATTTCAACTAACTTTTTTAAACCCAATGTTAATAAATACCGCTTCTTAACGATTGTACGTATAAATATTTTAAAGAAAAATCACTTGTTTATGTGTTTTTGTTCCTTCAGTTTTGAGAATACTAAAATTTGCCCTATCCTTTATCTAATTTAAGAATAATCTGATAAACATTCATTAATAAAATTAAGACCCCTTTAATATCTGAATGAGTATGGTTTAAATCCTAAGTAGGGATTGTGAAAATGTTAGTCGGACATTGATTACATCAATAAAAATGGTAGGATTTAAATCAAAGTTGACGAAATAGGTTAAAGAAAACGGAGAACTAATGGCTATTTTTGTTAAATGAGCATTAATGAAAATCCGACTGAACTGTTAAAACTTTTTTTTTATAAAGCACTTCTAATGAAACAGCACAAATAGATAGTGGGGTATTCATTTCAAACGTAGAGGGGTTCCTTGAAAAATCCTTTGCAATACTTCGTAGTGGTAATGAAAGAGTCTCGGAACCAGTACGGTGGAGACTTCAAAAGCTGCTTGATATTACTAATTTAGCCAATAAGGTGAAGGAATAATTTACATTTCAGGCAGTTCATCATGCATTCAAATGAATTGAACTGCATATACTTCTAGGGTTCTTGATTACCATTCAAATATGGTCCTTTCTTTTGTGAATTAGTTATTTGAAATAGCTTGAATGAAGTGAATAACTATTAGATAGATCCTAAAATCTACATTTAGCAATTATCTAAACAATCTCTCATGAAAGTTAAGTATACTTATATTGTAAATATTAATCTCATTTTGTCCGAAGAAGAATTTGAATTTATCAAAATGGCTTTAAACACTAAGCACAGGTTAACAAGAAAAATGGAAGGACAAGGCCGTTTCTCTGACAAGCTGCATCGTAGAACCCCAAAAAGTGAGACTGTTCCTGTCACCAGAGTAACCACTGGACAGATACAGCGTCAATTGTTACCAGCCTTAAAGCTATTTTTAAATGAAAAAACCGACTTTTTTAAAAAAAACCTATGCGCTTGCAAATAGTCTTTATACTGAATTGGAAAAAGTGCTTATAGAATCAAGACAGGAAATAAGAGTCTTTAATGATAATTTTGAATTGATTGACATCTAGTTTATTTACCTATCGTTTTCTAATTTTGAATAATTTGTCAGAAATAATAACTCACGAATATGGAGATAACCGAAGATAACAAAGAAATACTAAACGCAGAGGTTTTAAAAAATGGAGATCTCGTTGCTCATTCAGATATTTCTGAGAGAGTTAAATTAATTGGAGAATTTGTAAAAGAGATTGCCGAAAGCAAGAACCTTAAACCATCTAGCCTTGGTAGGCTGATTAATTCCACTAAACAGAATGTATCGGATATTTATAAACGTAAGACAATTGACACTGAGCTGTTATTGACTTTGAGCATAGCACTGGATTATAACCTTTTCTCCTTTTATGATGATAAAGAGCCGATTGCCAGCTTTCGCAAAGCTGAAACATTGGAATTGGAAGCAAAGGTTGATAAGCTTAGTGTTGAGCTAAAACACACGACTGAGAAGCTGAATTTACAGGAAGATACGATCAGATTGTTGAAAGAGAAAGAAGAGTATTTAAAAAACAAACCCCGATACCTTTATTAACTTACCTACTAATATAAGGTGCATCCCTAAATATTTCAGGCTATTCGGAATGATCTAATTGTAATAATTTTGTACGATTTCCCATAGTTTATTTTGGAATCCAAGAGGGTGTAAAATAAACTGTCAAATAGTTAATTATTAACTTAGAAACACAGTTTATTTTACACCCTCTTTTATACAGAACTAAATAATAAGTACTAAGATCAAATATGTACACAAATTAGCTGAGTCATGATTAAACGAGCTCTTTTTTAACCGCTTCCAACACGCCTTCTACATTTTTAACTACATCGACATTCTCGAACCTCAATACTTTAATTCCATATGTCTTCAAAAACTCTGTACGAATCCTATCATTCTCTTTTATCGACGGATCGTTATGAATTTCCCCATCTAGTTCTATTGCTAAACGCTTCGAAGCACAATAAAAATCAAGGATGTAATTACCTACACTATGCTGTCGTCTGAACTTAAACCCTGCCAATTTCCTGCATTTAAGTTCTCTCCAAAACAAAGCTTCCGCTATAGTCAATTTAGACCTCAGTCCTTTGCGAAATGCCGCTAAATACTTTTGATTGTGAATATCCATTTTTTCAATTTAAGCTTAACCTACCAAACCTATATTGTAACCTTTCAATTCTTGTACCTTAACATTACTTTTAGCCGTAATATCTAAGCTCCTGAATTGTATTGCCTCGGATAGATGCTTTATTTCAATATGCTCAGAACTGTCTAAATCTGCAATTGTTCTCGCTACCTTCAGTATTCTGTCATAAGCCCTTGCTGACATAGCCTGTTTTTTCATAGCTGTCTCGAGTATCCATCGACCATCATCGCCAATCCTACAGACTTCCCTCACCTGTTTAGAACTCATTTGTGCATTTGCATATACCTCATTATTATTAACAAATCTTTTCGTCTGAACTTCTCTTGCCTTTATTACCCGATCTCGTATCATCATACTTTTTTCCGTTAACTCGGTAGAATCCAACTCAGAAAAAACTACCGGAATCACTTCAACATGTAAATCAATACGATCCAATAAAGGCCCAGATACTTTATTGCGATATTTTTGAACAGCCACCGCCCCACAAGTACATTTAATGCTTGGATGATTGTAATAGCCACAAGGACAAGGATTCATCGAAGCTATCAACATGAAGCTAGCAGGATAATCTACCGTAAATTTAGCCCTTGAAATGCAGACCGTTCTTTCCTCCAAGGGTTGACGCATAACCTCCAATACACTTCGCTTAAACTCCGGCAGTTCATCCAGGAACAACACCCCATTATGGGCAAGTGATATTTCTCCAGGTTGCGGCTGAACCCCACCACCAACAAGCGCTACATCACTGATGGTATGATGTGGTGAGCGAAAAGGTCTTGTAGTCACCAAAGCATCAACCGTAAACTGTTTTGCGGAAACAGAATGAATCCGAGTAGTTTCCAATGCTTCACTCAAACTTAGAGGAGGCAAAATAGTAGGCAGTCGTTTTGCCAGCATCGTTTTACCTGCACCAGGAGGGCCAATTAAAATAACATTATGCCCACCAGCTGCTGCAATTTCCATTGCTCTTTTAATACTCTGCTGCCCTTTTACCTCACTAAAATCAGCATCGTAATTATTGACATTTTTACTAAACTCCTTCCGGGTATCTATTACAATTGGCTGCAGCTTAGTTTCACCACTAAAAAAATCAACAACACCTTTCAAGTTTTTGATTCCATAGACATCAAATTGATTAACAATAGCAGCTTCTCTAGCATTTGCTTCGGGCACTATTAAACCTTTATAGCCTTCTTCTCTCCCTTTAATGGCAACTGGTAATGCGCCCTTTATTGGCCGAACATTTCCGTCCAGCGACAATTCACCCAACAGGATATAATTAATCAAAGCCTCAGCAGGTATCTGCCCAGAAGCGGCTAAGATGCCAACCGCAATGGCCAGATCAAAGGATGAACCTTCCTTACGTATATCTGCTGGCGAAAGATTAACTAATATCCGCTGTTTCGGCATTCGGTATCCTGCAACAACAATTGCGCTTTCAACTCGTTTTAAACTTTCTCTTACTGCATTATCTGGCAAGCCAACCATGATGTATTGAGAACCTGGTGTAACACTAATTTCAACAGTAATTGTGGTTGATTCTATACCAAAAACTGCACTGGCATATGTTTTTACTAGCATAATTAATTGATTAATAAGTTCGTGTTTTTTCTATGTAATAATATCAAGCGCTTCAATTCATTAATTGTATGATATGTTGAATTGGTAAAAGCAGTTAGCAGATTTGCATTAACATCTAAATCACCTACATACTGCCTATCAATAAAACTGTTTGGATTCCTGTGGAACGCTTTTTCATTGAATGGGTCCATAGCCGAAATTTCTATTGATAAAATATATAATCTAGCATGTTCTTTGATCAAATAGATGATACATTCTTCTATAATTTCGACTGAACCTGATAACCTTTTCACTTTATTTTTTCCAACTTGCTCTTCCAATTGATATGGTGACTCTCTTTTTAAAGAATTGATTAACAATACTGCTTGAGAAATATGTTGTGTCTGAAGTAAAAATGGTGCAAGAATCCTCAATCCGGGATCATCAATACCAATTAAGATCTCAACATCGGTGATCACTTGCTGATCTGGGCTTAACAATTCTTCAAGATCAATACCATGATTTATGGCCAGTTCCATGCCATAAAACAACATATTACGTGTAATGCGATCCATTATACATTGCCCTTCAATAGCAATAATTCTAGATTCGTAGTCAATTTGTATCATCTGATTTTCCATAATTTCTAGTTTTAATATTCAAATCATGCTCAAACTTAACACGCTTAAATAGAATAGCCGTGTACTAATCGGTTACTTACGTTTACAATCGGGCAATTATCACCTAAAGAGTAACCACCTCCTTAATCAAGTGACTTATAAAACAATTTGGTCGAACATTAATACATCTTAAAATAAAGGAGGAGTAGTGATTAACAAGCAAAAATTAACTATTAAGACAAAAAACTACCGTCAAACAGTTAAAAAAGTTTATATATGCGGTATGAATTTCAAATAAAATCTAAAAAACATGAAAAAAAATCTTACAAAAGCAGAAACTAGATGTCTTTGTTGCGATAAAATCGTGATAGGACGTTCAGACAAAAAATTTTGCGATGATTATTGTAGAAGTGCCTTTAATAATGAATTAAATGCAAATAACTCCACAATAATAAGTGAAACCAACAAAATTCTAAAAAAAAACAGGACAATCCTGCAGAACCTAAATTCAACTGATAAATCCAAAGTAAGTAGAAAAGAGCTTCAGGAAAAAGGCTTCAATTTTGGCTACTTTACTGGCATATTTAGAACCAGCAAAGGTTCTGTTTATATCTTCTGTTACGAAATGGGCTACCTGTCTTTGAGTAATGATAAAGTATTGTTAGTTAGCAATACACACTTTCCAAGATGGAAAGGACAAACTTCATAGCAAACCTTGATCCGTAAAACTCAAATAGTTCATATCAGTTAAAATTAAATAATCACATACACAGACTCCTAGCATCTTCCCTGCTTCAACAAGCTTATTGATCAATAAATCTTCATTACTTGGCTTCAATGTTCCAAATGGATCGTAGCGGCAAAGTATAATACGCTGGGCTTGATTTTCCAAAGCTAGCTCAAATAATAGTTTTGCATCTAAATTAGTCTCTGACTGTTTATTTAACTGATGTGTACAAATAATTCGATTCTCCCTATTTAATATAACAGCCCAAAATTCCTCCCCATTTAAATTTTTTAAATATTGTGTCATATGTTTATAAATGTCCTTGCTCTCTTGAATCTTGATCGTTTGTCTGGTAGCTTCTTTATTAATGCGCCTATAACTAAACTCTAGTGCTGCAATAATTGCAATTGCTTTTGCCTCCCCTATACCCTTAAATTTCAATAATTCGTGGATTGAAAGCTCAGCTAATTTCTGAATATCATTATCCATACAGTGTAAAATCCGTCTGCTTAACTCAACTGCGGTTTCATCTCTGCTTCCCGAACCAATTAAAATGGCAAGCAACTCTGCATCACTCATCATCTTTTTACCTTGGATGAGTAGTTTTTCGCGCGGACGATCCTGGAAAGACCAATCTTTTATGGTTAATTTTTTGTTGTACATGGTGTTTTGTATTATGGTCATGAATTTTTCTCTGAACAATACTAAATAGTTAAGGTATTATAATCGGATTTTATCCGATTATAAACGATTATTATTTTTCACCACCTCCCCCTAAAGGGGACTCCTCCTGAATCAGGAGGAGAATAAATAGAGTTTAAAGTAGAGGGAATAAAAGAAGCTATTTTCTGAATCCTAAAAGGTATGATTTAATAGAGGAAATTTATCCGCAACCAATTATTAGCGTTTTTTAAAAATGAAACTATCTCGAAATCATTGATGGGATCTTAAGCCCAGATCTCATCTCTGAACAACAGAAAAATGCTTACTACATCTCTCTTGGACTAAGGAGTACTACGTCGAAAGATATTTTTATATGTGAATACCAACGCGAAGGAGAAGAAAGCCTTTAACAAGCCCTTTCGGGAACAGGTAATTGCATTAAGGATGGAATATAGCAGACACCTGCTGACTACTACAAATAAACCTATTCATAAGGTTTTAAAAAGTATTACCAAAAAAAGTCCTGAGCATTTACGGAATATATAAAAACAACAATGAACTTTTGGGCCAAAATTCGCCAAAAATACAACTTATGTTTGCCCAAAAATCCATTTTCCAAAAAAAGCTAGTAGCCTACTTTTTTATAAAAAAGATAAACGGTCTAATTTACCAAAAAGTTAACCTCTTCTGGAAGGCGCTAGCTGGAACAGGTTTTATTATTTTTTATTTTAATTAACCTGCTCTATTTCTTTCTTAATAAGGTCAATTGCTCTATTAATTTATTTTCTCAAGTATTTCTTATCTTTAACTTACCTCGTCTGATGATAGTTATAAATTCAATTTCGACTTAATAAAAATACTTCTCTCATCGTTGTTGGGAATGCATTGACATTACTTTTCAATGGAGGTGCGAGTTGTTTTGCTCTAGCCAGTCATCGGTAATTACAATATCCTTATCATTGAAGTTTTCTATAAAATTGATGTAATGATTTTGCATAGCATTACGTTCTAGAAAATTGAGCATTTTAGTACGTAGAGAAACATAAAAGTAAGTAGAGATCAAACCTGTAATTTCAATCATTTCTCTATTATCCCAGAGATCAACAAAAACTTCTATCAAAATATTTTCCGCATCAGTTTTATCAGCGAACCGTTTCTGTATAAAAACAAATAGAATGCCCCCATATCTTTGGTAAATTTCGGAATACGCGGCATAATCTCCCCCCTTTAAGCGCGTGAAGAGATCAGTGTTAGTTAACAAATTATATTCAGTCATATTCATTAATTATTAAGATTATGAAAAGATTATTTTTCGGCGTAGCAGTTGCAGCAATTGCTTTGAGCGCTAGTGCATTTACCAATGCTAAATTTGCCACTATCACTTATTATAACAATGGAAGCGGCCTATATAAATTAACTACACAACCTTTTACTACATGCCAAGAAGTTGAAAACATTTCATGTAGATTGGAATTTCCAAATACCAATAACCTTGATTTAACTCAAGTTCCAGCTTCATTAGACATTACTGTTCCTTCTCAACTGAGTGCTATCCAAGCTCAGCTTGGTACACCTACATATTCTACAGATAAAGGTGCATATCAATAATGGAGTTTAACATTAGAAATACGTTAATCCTAAACAGAGCAAATAATTTCTAATGCTAAAGTAAAGTGAGCGCTATGTGATAGCGCTTCACTTTACTTTGTTTTATATGCATGAATTCAACGCGCTTTAAATCACAAATTTAAAGCGTTAAGATATTTATCAATGATTTGAGTAAAATTTTTCATATCATCTAAACTCCCATCTGGCCGAGGGGGGTGTGATGTAATTAATAGTCCATCTTTATCAATGATTAATTGTTGTGGCGCACTATAAAAATCATAATGTTTTATAATTGGGTGTCCCAATCCTAGTCCATTCGTATATAAATTAATTGTACCCGGAGAGGTATACAAGCCCGTTGAGACACTTGTTATCCATGTCTTTTTGTCGCTGTCAGAAGAGATGGTTAAAAAGACAATATTTTTATTGTTTTCGTACTTTTTAATGATCGTTTCCATCGTCTTATTTAATATCTTACAATACCCACATCCTGAGAACCAAAAATCCACAATGACTAATTTACCTTTATAATCACTCAATTTACGAATGTTACCTGCTGTATCTTGTAGTTCAAATGGAAAGACTTCATTTTGTTTCTTTTGCCAGGCTATCAATGTTTTTTTATAAGCAGGGTCAGTTATGGATTTCATCACTAATCCTAAACTCAATTGAATTTCAGCTGAAAAATAACGATTCAATTGACTAATACATATCATGAGTAATTGATCTCTTAAGGCACCCTGATATTTTTGTTGTAAAACATCATACATCCCTACAAATGAATCTCCAGAACCTACATCCTTAGCATACAACCGCTGTAGGTTCCATTCTTTTTCAAAGATATACGCCGGATAATAGGCAGAATGAGGTATAAAATTTGAATCAACAGTCAATTCTAGTTCTTGATCAGCACGCATTTTATTTAAATTTCTAAACGCGGGCAATGCAGCTTCATCAAGACCATATATTTCTAAGTTACTTTGTTCAGTTAATCCCCATAAACGAGCGTTGCCAATCGCATCTAAGTAAATTCTATTGTACATCGATTCACTAAATTCACCCTTATAGCTTTCCAATAACTTTAAACGTAATTTTATCATTAAACTTACATCCTCAGCATTTAATTTAAATGCTTTATCATAGTCTTTAGCATTGCTTAGTTTAATAAATCTCTTCCGTACAGCTTTTGATCCCCCTTCAACATTATAAATATCGAATTGGCAGTTTAATTTTTCTGCGCCTTTTCCAGAAAAAAGAAGATACCCATTCTGGCCAACATCCATAGTAACATCATCACCATTTTCAAACAAGTAATATTCTTCTGCACGGTGATTCCTCGCTGGAAAGATCAATGGCAGTAAATTACCTAGCATCATTTTGTTATCCCCCTCATTTACAACCCAAAATGAAGCATAAGTTAATGCCGAAGCAGACTTCACATTTATATTGAATCTTCTTTTTGAATCCAATAGAACGGTGATCACTTCCCCGCCCAGCAAATTTTTTGCCGGATCGTAGAGCTTGATCTGGATACTTTTGTTCTTAAAATAGTTAACTATAGTGGAATCGACCCTACCTTTAATGTTAAAACTATAGCTTTGCGCTTTCAATGAGCTGATCATGAAAACCATTGCGATGAGCAGTAAAAATTTTTTATTTTTCATAGTAAATGGTCATTAATGCTATTAAAAATAGTTCACAACAAATATCCCAAAGGCATTTACCCCTGTGCTTGTCCCAACCAGCCCTTTAATGATCAGGGCTACATTTTTAAATCTATTGGTAACCGTAGCATTAAAGGTATAGCTGAGTAGTAAGGCATCGGAACTTGCATCTCTGACTTCAAAAATGTAAGGCGTTGTTGCCGTTGCTTTATTGGTATACCTGTTCCAATTACTGATTCCCTTGTAGGTCAAATTATCCACTTCATTGACCGCGTTATTTTTAATTTTAATTTTAACAGCCGGGCTATTGGGTGATAAGTTTACGAAGCGTACGTTGGTCACAAAATTTGCTGAGGCAGGGGTGCTTACATCAGTTTTAATAAAAGGAAAATCAACCTCCTTCAACAACATGCTCTCTACCTTTGCTGCGGTCCCGGAAATGTATAGGGTATAAAACCCGGATTCCATATTATGGCTTTCGTTAAACAACAATTTTGTGGTATCCGCAGTGGCTACGGCAATCAATGCTTTGTAGCCCAGTTCTGCATAATAGAATCGATTGGCACCATAAAGGACTTGATTTGTAGTGTTAGCGAAACTATAAGCTTTTCCTGTAGGATTTACTTTTAGCCCCCCAAGATCTACCGCTGCATTAATCACGTTTATTGAGCTGGTGGTCTTAAAAACCTCTGCATCCTTTTTACATGCAGCAAAACAAATTGCAAATACTAATATCCAGGCATTTTTCATTTTTTCATAGCTTTAATTGTATCTATCAAATATTCCTTTTACGGTATACGCTTTCCTGCCATCTACTTGATCAGTAAATAACAATGCCAGCGCCTTTCCATCCTCAGAGAGAGTCCAAATGTCGTTCGTATTGCGCAGTACCTGATCAGGTTTATTGGTGTAGAATAAACGAATGTTTTTAGTTGCACTTTTACGATCTGCTGAGATTTTAAAAGTTAGCCTGACTTTAGTGCTATCCGATACCACAACTTCCGATGGCGTTCCATCTAAAGCATATTTTACAGGCTGAGTATTTGCCCCGATTTTTCCTTCAGCATAGCTGATCACCTGACTTACAAAAACAGAATCCCGACTTGTTTTCACAATTAAGCCCTTAGGGAAAACAAAGGCCGGATAACTTTGGAGGTTACTTTTTTGAGCGTTATAAATCCAGACCCCTGTGAGATCAGGACTCGGTTGCTGCTGCAGCTGTGCATTCGCTAATAGTCCAGTTAGCATCAAAACTGTTGTTAAGGTGCTTAGTTTATTGATTTTCTTTAGGTACATGTGATTGATTTTTAGTGTATTTTTTTTATCTAACGTTTTGCGCTACTCCACTGAGTGCCACTTCATCGTCTGGGATGGGCAAAACATATCTTGGACTATTAGGTTCCAACGTAAATATTTGATCATCTAATTTTCTGGTGATGGTAATATTACGCCCCTCCACATTTAACCTTTTCAAATCTGTCCATCTGATACCGCGAAATACCAATGCTTTCCTACGTTCAATCAAGACTTTATCGAGTGCAATTTCAGGCGTATTGGCGATCAGGTTTTCATAAGGTTTGGATGGACTGGTTGCGTTTGGATTCCATCGTTTTATACCCAATTGATTCAAATAACTCATAGATTGTAGCGTTTCGCCTCGTCTAGCCAGACATTCGGCCTTAATTAAATAAATTTCATCGGTGGCTAATCCTGAAAAAAGCGTGCTACTACCAGTGTATACACTTCTAATATTGTAATTACCTAAAGTATTTTTCTGAAAATAGATGGGTAATCTTAAGTCAGACGGATTATATAGATTGATCAATTCGGGAACGATTCCATAAGCTGTTTCTAAACCAGGGTTAAGCTCATCATAATCAGGATATTGAGAAGTTAAATAAATAATCTCTTCACTATTAAAGGATAATCCAAAATCAGCTGTTTTACTAATTAGATTGTAATCTGTCAATGTTGAATACAAGGACAAGGTCTTGTCTGCATAGGCCTCTGCCTCAGTAAACTTACCCATATTTAAGTACACTCTTGCGAGTAAAGCATAAGCTGCGACTTTAGAGGGACGTGATCTTTTATTGGAAATGATGTCCTGTTGCAACAAGTCCCCAGCCGCTTTTGCATCTAAAATGATTTGGTTATAGCATTGTTCCAGCGTGCTTCGCTGAAGAATTTCGTCAATATTAGCATTTAATTTCAAGGGAACGCCCAAATCTTGCGATGCGCTTAATGGATCATAGGCTTTTGAAAAAAGACTAACTAAATTATAATAAGCATAAGCTCTTGCAAATAGTGCCCATCCTTTAAGGACCCGCTTCTCATTATCGTTGCTAATATCCTGGCTAGCCAATATATCCAGCACCGTATTGCTATAGTAAATTGTACTATAAGGCCTTATCCAATCACTTACTTGAGTCACTCCAGCATATATATCCTTTTGCCAAACTGATGCAGCTCTGGTTACAGGAGAATATAATGACTGCCATGCTTGTAAACTAGAAAAAAAATACTCATCAGCAGATACATGCCCTATATTAGGCGTCACATTCATGACATCTGTATTGTCTAAAATTAATTGGAGATCTTTTGCTGATTTTGGTACGACTATAAGACTATCAGGTTTCAGATCCAGTTTTTTGGTACAGCCTAGCACTGCGAAAATTACTAGAATCATCATCATCTTTTTCATATATATAGCTATCATGATTTTAACTTATAAAGTAAGGTTAATGCCCAAGGAACCACTAAAAGGCTGAGGTATACCATTAGATCCAAAATCGGGATCTATATGTAATCTATTTTGTCTCCATAAAACACCAAGGTTTCGGCCATAAAAAAACACACTAGCGCTTTTAAATGGTAATTTGTTAAAATTATGCTTAGCTAAATTATAACTCAACCTAATATCCTGTAACCTAATGTGATCCCCCTTTTCAACAAGATCTTCTGAATAGGTAAAGAACTGATCCAGACCAGTAACCCCGGGATAATTTAGCGCCGGAATATGTGTCAAAAGTTCGTCACCAGGTTTTTGCCAACGCTGATTGTAGGCTGTTAAGTTATAGTTCAACCCTGCTGCAGAACCATAATTACTGCCAGAAAAAACACCTACTCTTCTAAAATAATAGTCAAATTTGTAAATGATATTGAAGGTCAATTCAAAGTTTTGATAATTAAAAGTATTGATCAGACTACCAAAATATTTTGGAGTAGCTGAACCATGAAATATCAATTGACTGGGATCTAGCAGACTGTTAATTTTACCATAATCTTTACTCACCACTCCATTCAAATAACCTTGCGGTGCCCCGGCAGCATCCAATCCGGCAGAGGGGAAGCTAAAAATGGCATTGTAAGGATAGCCCACTAAAGGATTTTGACTGTTGGAGATGAGTATAGTCGCATTTGACTTTTGTTTTACATCATATTTGGTCACCTTATCGGTATTAAAGTTGAATAAAAATGTACTCGTCCAAAGGAGTGCCCCAGTTAAATTTCGACTATTCAACTGTATATCAATTCCTTTTGTCTGTAGGTTGGCGCCATTACCTTTAAATTGTAAAATGCCCGATTGCATGGCAATGGGGTTATTCCCAATCAAATCGAAAGCATTTTTTTGATAAAAATCAATACTTCCAGTAAGCATACTACGCTTAAAGCCGAAGTCGAATCCCAAATTCCAGGTTTTCACGCGCTCCCATCTTAAAGAGGGATTAGGTGGATTTACGAGCCTGGCAAATGTATCACCATTGATATTTTGTGAAGAAACTGCTGCAGTGGAGTAAGCGGATACCGTTTTATCCACATTACCATTATAGCCATAAGTTAAACGAAGTTTCAATGCTGGTAACCATTCCACCTGATAAAATTTTTCTCTATCCAGAATCCATGCTATTCCTGTTGACCACAAAGGGACACCTTTTTGATTCGTTTTCACACCAAAGATATTAGATTCGTCCCTTCTCGCGCTTCCAGACAGCATGTATCGGCCTTTATAACCATAAGAAGCATTGATATAGTAGGATTGATTGATATCTATGCCTCTTGTTAAACCGGGTGCTGTATTAATAGACCCTGAGCCTTGCCCATAATAAAGCTTATATAGTTTTAAAGGGTCTATAGTCCCATTTGCATTGGTTAATGTTTCAGCATCATAACCATAATAGGTGAGACCAGCTATATTTGAACGGCTGTCACTGCCTTCATAGCCAAGTATAGCTGTGATTTCATGATCATTTGCTATGATTTTGTGATAATTTAATTGTGACCGAAAGGATTGTGATTGGAGCACATTGTTGTTTTTACTAAAAATACCCCCTACTGGGATCACCCGATTCACTGTATTTCCAGAAATTGAAGTATATCGGTTAATTAAATTTCTGGCAGCGTAGCTATCCGCACCACTAAGCGTTTCCGTATTGGTATATTGATTCAAACTCATATAATTGGCACTAATGCCTAAACCCTCAATAATTTTAAAATTTGCACCAACCTTTAGTCGATATTGATCTACTGTGGCCTCCTGGTTGGGAAATAATTCATCAATGGGACGAAAATGCCAGTCTAATAATTTGCCCTTGCCTGCTGTATCTACATACGACATTCGATAATCTTTAACTACAGCTAATGAATTCCCATTTTCATCTACCAGGCGATCGTAAGGCGTATAAGGCGTATAAGGAACTGTCTTAGTATGGGTTTTAATGGAAGCAATATTCACATCTCCTGATAATTCCAATCGATTGTTAAATAAACCATAGGTATTATTGAGATTTAAGGTGAGCCGCTCATTATGATTAGGCACACTGCTTTCCAGATTCTTATTGTATCCTCCAGACATGTAATACCTATAATTTTCTGTTCCACCCCTTAAATTGAGTTGATATTGTTGCTGTACCCTAGGTCTGTACATATACCGGTTTAGATCGGCTCTGATGTCGTAACTTTTCAAAGCATCAATTTTAGCCGCCGAATCTGCACTGGTAATTTTATTATTTTTTCTTTGATTAAAGATCTCCACCCCTGCCGACACTACGTTGTATGGGTTACTAAAATTGGAGGTAAAAAGACCTTTGGAAAAAAGGTATTGTTCCAAATCAATAAATTCGGCAGCGGACAATTGACCTGGGTAATACAGATCAGGCTTATCCGTTACCGTTAAGGTGGAAGAGGCTTCAATTTGAAGTTTTTGATTGTTATGCCCGCTTTTTGTGGTAATCACAATCACCCCGTTTCCGGATCTGCTGCCCCAAATAGAAGAGGCTGCAGCATCTTTCAAAATATTAATATTCTCTACATCAGCTGGATTAATCTGATCAATTGTACCATCATAAGGAAAACCGTTGACCACGATTAAGGGTTCGGCCCCTGCAAATAGGGTACTCCGGCCATGTATAGAAATTTTAGGGTTGTTGCTGCCTATACCTGAATAGCCACGCGTAAACAAAACCCCACTCGTTACCCCATCCAGGCGATCCAGAATATTGGTAGAAACACTACGGTTTATCGTTTTATTATCGATAGTGGTAAAACTCCCCGTAGCCCGCTCCTTAGGAAGCTCCTGATAACCCGTACTTACAATTTGTACTTCGTTGAGTTTATCGTTTCTCAGCACCAGTTTGATGGTCCCAACATCCTCCTTTGCAGGAATCTCTAATGTCTCGCGTCCTAAGTATGAAATTACAAGGATGGACTTCTCTTGTATATTTTTAAAAGTAAAGAAACCCTCTTCATCAGTAACCATCCATCGTGTATTGTTTTTTACCTTTATGTTAGCCCCTGCTAAACCGCTCCCATTTTCATCAACAATACGACCTTTCACATCAATTGTTTTAAAGGCGGCTATTATTCTTCCTATCAATGACTGTTCTGCTGGTTTGATGAAGACATTTTTTTCGTCTATGGTATATACAAACTGTTCATCTGCACATATTTTTTGAAGAACTTCGATTAAATCCTTTTCCTTAAAATCGACATTAATCCGCTGAGTAGCCTTTACTTTTTCAGGTGCGTATAGTACATTATAACCTGTTTGTATAGTAATCTCCTTGAAAAATTCACGAAGTGTTACTCCATTTTTTGTATACGAAATTTTTTGTCCAAAACTACTGGCAGATACCTGTAGTAGACTACTGATTAATAAAAATATGACAAGGTTAACTCGCATCAATAGTTTTCGTTTATCAATTTTTGCGACTCTACTTAGCGCAGAGCTCACAATCGTAAGTATTTTAGGCGGGTGCCAATATTGGCAATTACCTAGTTTAAAAGTATATAATTTCATACCTTCGTTTAGTTTTGAGTTATTACATGAAATAGTTCAGCAATTATTTTATCCCGGCAATTGTATCGGGAAAGGGTTGACTCAAAATATTACTGGGTAGTGCTTCGAACCACTACTCAGTTTCTTTTTTATCTCCCCAAAAGATCTTCCGATCTCTTATTCTTCTTGTAGTAAAAATCTAGTCATTTAGTTTAGTGTTTTTTAGGTTTGTGTAGGGTAATTTATTGGGTGCTTTTATATTTAATTACAGTAATTTTACGACAATCTATTTTAAATCTGGCTGCTCCTGTTTGCGTGATTGCATTCAATGTTCCTGCAATATTGCTATAACGTGATACAGAGCCATCTAATAGTTTACGCCTTATGCTTTCATGTTCGTACTCCACTTCAACGTTGTACCAGCGCGAAATTTGGCGCATCACAGTTTCCATATTAGCATTATTAAAAGTAAACAGACCATTTTTCCATGCAATTGCATCGGCTATATTTACTTCTTGTACTTTCATTTGATTATATCCACTTACAATTGACTGTTCCCCAGGCTTAAGAATAATAAAGGATTCAACATCACTACCTCCCCGCCCCTTGGGCACCCCTCCTGAATCAGGAGGGGAATTAACTGTTCTAACTTTTACTGAGCCTTCTAATAATGTAGTCATTATAACTCCCTCATCCTGATAGGCATTTATATTAAAATGGGTGCCCAACACCTCTATCTCCTGCTTATCTGTGGTAACAATGAAAGGATGTTTTTTATCTTTAGCTACCTCAAAGTATGCTTCGCCGCTAAGAGCAACCTTACGCACAGAGCCACGCTCAATAAGCACCATACTATAAGATATACTCGAAGCAGCGTTAAGCCATACTTTTGTACCATCAGGTAGTTTAATTTGATATTGTCCACCTTTCGGGGTTGCTAATGTGATATGCTGATCTCCTGTTGGCTCAGTAGGAGTATCCTTTATTGGGAGCTGCTTACCAGGGGTTAAAACTGCTGTACCGTCATCATAACTCAATTTGTCTAGGTCAACCACTACCCCATTTTTCGCATCACTTAACGTTATCTTTTTGCCATTGGCAAGTGTTAGCGTTGCCGTATTTTTACCTGCAACAATATCAGGGCTATCATGTAGTTTATCATCCGATAAGTTTTGATATGAATAAAACCATATCCCTAGTCCCATAACTAAAAACATTGATGCTGCCACAGCAACCTTCCACCATAATTGCAAACCTTTCGGCTCTTGTGGAGTTACCGATATTTTAGCGAATTCTAACTGATTAACAAGTCCTGCATATAACCTATTACTCTTCTCTGCGGAAAGTGGAAAATCATCAGGAAGTGTATTCCAATCTCTATCCAACACTTCATGCATTTCTTCAGTTATACCATTTTCACGGATATAAGCTAAAAGCTGATCATATTCCTCTTTGCTAATCTGATGATCTGCATAGCGCTGTAATAGACCCTGAAAATACGTATAGTTTGATGTCTCCATTTTGTTTCTTGTATTTCGTCAGTATGACTGCTTATAATAGTATATACACTGAGAAATGAAACAGGGAGTAGTCCGACAGGAAAAAAATTAATTTTTATACATGAATAACATGAAATACCAAAGTAAACCATAATTATTAAAATGGATGCGTAACGACTTTAAAGCTTCTGCGCTGTGCTTTTTTACGGTTTCTTTTGAGATTTGCAACTTTTCTGCAATTACCTTCTGCGAAAGACCTTCGTCTCTGCTCATCCTGAAAACTAATTGTTGTTGTTTGGGCAATTTAAGTATTGCTCGTTCGGTAAAGATCTCTAGATCTGCCAGGTTTAATGCTTCCTCAGTACTGTTACATATGTCTTCATAATTATTCCAGAGCACATCATGCGCAACTTTTGACCTTGATGCTCCTCGCATTCTATTCAAACAAAGTCGCTTACAAGTGGTGTATAGCAAGGCTTCAACGGGATATTCCGTATCTAGACTCTGCCTGTAAGCCCAAAAATTTAAAAAAGTATCATGAACCGCCTCTTCTGCTTCCTCTCTATTGTTCAGGTATCGTAAACTAAAATGAAATAGCTTTTTATGCCAGCTATCAAACACTTGTTTAAAAGCGGCTTGACTATCCTGTTTTAACAAGGTAGTTAATTCTTGATCAGTATGTATTTTATAAGCATTCATGTATCCCATTTTTTATTAATAAATAATTAAAAACTTGCAACCCATAAAAGCAACCCCAATGTGAAGATCAACAATAAATTAATTAATTACCAATAAAAAGTAGAAATTGTTATTTATTCATCAAAAGCGCCCTAAACGTTAAAAAGAGAAAGGAAAAGTTTTACCACAAAGTTAACTTTGTGGTGCAAAAAATAGATCACCTTTCTCGATGATAAACTAAAGATGTCCTATTGTTCTTTTCATTCACAGTAGTGTCTCATAATTAATTCCAATGAAAATCACATAACAAATGACTTAAAGGCGACCGCCAAAAAGCCCCCTGAGCCTATTAAAATGCTTACAGTGGGCTTTTTAGCTTATTTAAAACGATTTTTAACTATGGATGATAAAGCAAGTTAACAGCTATTTTAAACTTGTTATTTTCATTTTTATGCTCTGCATACTTTACTATCCCATCATTCACAAACATATAGGTATTGCTAAAAAATAGCTGATCGGCAAAAACGGTACTACTTTTCATCATATTAAACTTATGTCGTTTTAAAATCCCTAATGTTTCATTTGATAGGGCTAACCAAAAATGAAATGATAAAAACCCGTTATCCCATTCTTTTAAAAGAACTTCCTTCCGTTCTTCCAAATCAATACAAATGTTGTTAAGGTGTTCCAAAAATAACGGCAATTCTTCAGGAAACAGATCAAATAGTAGTTTAGCTTTACCAGTATTGGTTAATTCCTCTAATGTTTTCATATCTAGATTATTTATTATGCGGTTAATGATTGTTTAATTCTCAATAGATTCAGCTTCGTATATATATCTTTCCAATATTTTGTCCGCCTAATGGCAAAAATTGCCTGTTCTTCGCTCGGCTGATCATACAGGTATGTTAAGTACATAGCCACCTGAAAAATAGCCTCTTTTAAGTCGGTAACCTCCAATAGATTACCGTCTAAATCTGTGATGTAGTGATTCATATTTTAAAAGGTTAGAGTTAAAATGATTTTTTGGGTACATACAGATTAAAGGAGGAATTGCTCCCCCGTTTAATAGTCATGTTCGCTAAGAATGGTATTACCATTTTTGGCAAAATCGGTACAGAGGTCAAAAGCCTTTTGACCACGTTTTAAGCCTGTCCCGTACATAATTGATTTCAGTTTACTTTCATCATCCTTGTAATTGCACACATTTTGATAGTAGCCTGTGATTGAATTATATGCACCAAACAAAGTACCTTTTGTGGTTTCCTGCTGTTGGGATGGGCTGGACATTGCATACTCCAATACGTTCTCAACGGTATTTTTATACAAAGTTGAAAATTCGTCTAACTGACCAGAGCGTAACGCCTCGGTAGTTTCTTTATTAGGAGACATAGCAACCTGAATTAATTCTTTCAGTTTACTATCTGTAATTCTGATTGTAGCCCAATTGTTATAAACTTGTTCCAATTCATTGGCTAACTGATTGGTTAATCCTAGAAGTGTATGAGCTATTTTTAATCGGTACTGTACGTTGGAAGTGTGTTTAATACGTATACAGTTGGTTTTATTGCGCATTGCTGCGTTTAAAGTGTTGTTACAAACGATGCGAATAGGCGTAAATGCAGCGGTAATAGAACCTAAACCATCGTGAGAAGTTGTAAGGAAAAGATATTTTTCTATGCAATCGTTTCGACCTACACGAATATAATCGGGCAGTTTAGCGGTAATAAATATGCGCTCACCTTTGCCCAATGCCCCGGCTGTTTCATACAAAATACCTTCTCCACCACCAACAATACTGTCAAAAAAATCAAATGCTTGTACATTCTGTACTATCTCATAATCTTTACCGACTACGCCCAGCACATCATCGGTATCAGTCCGCAGCGTGGCGAAATAATTAGGCACTAAAATACCCGCAGTCAATTCGTCAAAATAATCATCCGCATCGGGGTCTTTAAAAGTATCTAAATTGGATTTATCAACCGTAAATAAGGGGCGCTTTTCAACAACATAATCCAAGCCCGCAAACTTGATGGCCTCGGCGCTAGTTGGATAGTCTTGTACAATTGTGCCTAAATTGTGCCATGCTTTTTCTTTAGTGCTGAAAAAGCTATATTTTTCTGTTTTTTCGTTGTAATTTAAGTTATGTGCCATGTCTTTATTTATTAAATGGGTTAATTGATTCGGTGAATAAAATTTCAGTCTCCAGTACTTCAACTTGTTCAGTACTTTTAAAAGTGTAAATGGTATATGTTTCAAAATCTAAAATTGTTTTACAGAGGCTTTCAAATTTGCTTTTCACCTCAACACGCACCATTAAGTATAGAATGTGGTTTTTCATGTTATTAAGGATTAAGCGCCCCCACAGAAACGGGGGGCGCATAGTGATTAACTGGCAGGAATTAGGTTTACAATTCCTGTTTCTACTTCTTCTAATTTTTCAGTACACAGACTATTAACCTGCTCGGCCACGCCTTTTATAATCGCAGGATTTTTAGTGGTAAACGTTTTGCCGTTATCGTCCTTGATGGTCAATAAACAACCTTGATAATAGTTTCCGCCTGTTTCGTCCACATCGTCTTTTAAACTGAGTTCAAATTCTTCAAGCGTAGAAATGATGGTTTTTAAATTTTCACGATGTTTAATTTTGCGGGCGAGTTCATCCCCTAGTTTTATATGACGGTCTAGTATAGTTTTTTGCTCGGCTATCCTTTCAGCAATCCCCATTTTGATTTCCATTTTTGTAGGTTCTACAATGGGAGTTTCTATCTCTTTTTCCGATTCAATTATTGGGGCTTCCGTTTCTATAACATCAGAGGGCTGTCCGTTAAACGCTAAACCATCCGCATTTACTTCCTCAAATGCTTTTGAGGGAGTTAACGCACTTTCATTTGATGGGATAGCCGAACGAATTGCATCTTTTGCGGTTACGGCTGTGTTGTTTACTTGTCCTTTAGTTCCAGTGATTTTACCTTGATTTTTCATGATTGTGTTTTTTAAAATGATAATTGAATTGAATAATTTAAATTGTGTCCGTTTAAGGCAATTGTAACGGCCTGCACTGTTTCGGCTAGGCTTTGGATTCGGTGGGTGGGCTTCTGCCTTTTGTTGCGTTCATGGTACTATGGGTTTTAAAAATATAGTCGGCGGGAGCCTCCTCGCCTTAATGTCGTACTTGACCTGAATCCAATCTTTTTTTTGCAAGACAAGGCTTTGCCAAAAAAAAAACCTCGTGAGCGAAGCGAGCAGGGAAGATTTTTTTTGAGCAAACCCGAAGGGTTTAGCCTTGACGGAAAAAAGATTGTTCGGACATTTGTACCTATTAAGGCTGAGAGGGCTTTTTATTTACTTAATGCACGTATTTCACTTAATAAGGAGAGTGGAAATTGAGGCTATAGGATTAGCCTGTTGCTATTCCACTTGGGTACTTTAGGGTAAGAAAAAAAGAATGGAAGGAAAAAAGAGGCAAAAAAAAGCCTGAATGGAAACATTCAGGCTTGTGTAGGATTGGGAGGGCTATTTTGCGTTTTTTCGGTTGCTGACCTCTATGCGAATATTTTGGGTAAGATTTCTAGCTATCAATAATGACTTACGCAATCTAGTTCCGGCAGTTTTGTTACCCTTTTCATAAAATTTACGAGCATCCCTTTCGCTAGTTAGGATTAAGGTTTTTAAATCAAGGAATTTTTTCATGATTAAATGTTTAAAGTTTAAAAATCTGTTATTTTAAAATGTATGTATAATTAAGGATCGTCTACCTTGTTAGTCCTTGGGCTTCTGACAGGTCGTTTTCTTTCGCTTTAGTATTTTGGGCAAGGGTTACTTGTGCTTCTTTAGTGAGGAACAATTCTCGTTTTTCAGGTGTTCCATCTAATTTAAAAAAATTCATTTTTCTGAAGCGAACTGCTGTTTCCAGTTGTAATTCCATATCAACGCCCTTATTACTTGCTCCAATAATAGGTTTGTCTCCATTTCTCAATGCAGTTTCTAATTCCGTCAAATTTTGAGGTTGATTTGGTGCATTTTTCAAGAATTTGATATTGTAGTCTTTTAGTACATTTTTCAAATCAAAACCGTAAGCGGGATCACGATATGTTTTTAGTTGGAAATTTTGGCCTGTTTTGCCTTTTTCAGTATCTAAATTCACCCATGCCTGATATTTCTCACCTTGTCTAGTTGCTAAATCGTCACGGAAGACCGAACGACCTTGAACTAAATTCGCTGCCTGTTGGACTGTAAATCCCTTTCCCTCCTGACAATAAAATGTTTGTTCAGTCGGCTTACCAAACAAAGCGTTCCTATAGTCTCTAGTAACAACTACTTCATTTTTTTCTCTTTTGGCTACCAAAGAGTTACTGGTAACACTTTTTCCAACCACTAATTCGCAATCTCGATCCCGCTTTTTAAACTGCTCAATGGCTTCCATTGGGTGGTCAAATTTCTTAGTGTCGTTTTTCCCCTCGCCATTTGGGGTGATCAGAAAATAAGAATGTCCTTCTTCCAAAGGTTTAACACCATAAAATTGTGCCTTGAAGTTTGAAAAATAGTACCCTTTTTCCGGGTCGGATGTTTTTATCGGATAACGAATATCAATGTGTCCATTTAATACTTGCTTACTTTCCAGTATTTCAAAGCTGGCAGATCCTTTCCTGATATTTTCTTCTAATTGGTTAAGGGACTGTTCGCTTGCACCTAGAGCTTTCATATCCTCTTTAAGATCAAACAAATTGTTTAAATTAATCTTGTTCATAATGTTAAGATTTTAGGATTAAAAAATAGTTCAACGGGTAACCTGTAATTGGTTTTCAGGTTCGATGTTTCGCTGTTTTATTAGTTTCAAGTCTTTGTTCAGCTCTTTACTAATGGGTTTAATTATTTTTTTTAAATGGGCAAATGTGATCGGCTTCTTTTCCGCATTGAAGAAATTGATTGTCTTTTCAGAAGGATTAGCCGAAAGGTAGAATTTAGCTTTCCCAGGCACATCAAATGCTACGCTTTTACCTTCCTCAATCCCTTTTTGCACAGTTGAAATAGAAATTCCATAGACCTCTAGTTTGATCGAATGCTCAAGCAATATCTTTTTCAGATCAAAATCATAATCAGGGGGAAATTTGTTTAGTTCAAGTTTACCCTCTTCTAAATTCTGAACTTGCCCTAATTGCATCCACATTTTTGGTTCTGAATGGTGAGTGCTCTTATAAATCGGCTTTCCCTGCAATAAGTTTAATGCTTCAGTGACTTTAATATTGTCAGTTGGAAAAAACGTTGCAGATTTTGATTCTCCATTTTCTGTAGTTAACGTAGCGGTATATCCCTTATATGCGTACGCCTTTTCATCAATTTTAGCTAAATGCACATTTACTTCCAGCTTATCGTTACCATAAACATTACTTACAGATTTTAGGTGTATTTTTTCACGTTCAAAATCTAATTCCTTTTCTATTTTACCTGCCAGATGATTAAGCCCAGCGCTTTTTAACTGCTCCTGAATGTAGTTTGTCGATTCTTTTTTCCAATCTTTTAGTAAGAACAGGTGTATAGGTCTATTAACCAATTCATTTTGAACCCGGTGTAAAAATCTGACAATGGGGTTTGGGTATAGTTCTTTCCTTAATTTAGCAGTTACAACCTTTATGGCATGAGTATAAAGTTTTTCTTTATCTGAAGGATTAACTGACAACCTATGCAATCCATCTGTTAGGAATTTGTATTTATACTTTAGCGTCTGCTTATCATCAAGGTTTCCGGTTAATTCCCGAATTTTAGAAACTCTCTTTTCCCAATTTTCCCAAAGGACTTTTGCCCTATTGACATGAGCTTCCATACTAACGTTGTTTCAATTGGTTATTTCGTAATAAAATTGAATGCCCAGATTGTATTTTGACTTTAACCCGTCGTAGTTTCTTGCTCATCAGATTCTTGGCAGCATCAATTCCGGCACCTGCAACTTGAGTTATTAAAGTTTGATCAATTCCCATAAAATCAATGTCTCGGATTGCCTGATTTGATCCACTATTTACTGCATCGGACAACATCGCTTCGGGGGCATCAATGCCGATCATACCGTCTAAGCTATAAACAGATAAATCTACAGGGATGATAGAAGTACCTAGTCTTATTTGTTTTATGTCCAGCAATAAACGTTGATTGACAATTTTACAGGCACCAAAAACGGAATGACCTTTAGGAATTACCACACCATTTATCTTTATGCTGTCCTGCAATATCAATTTAACAGTTGCCCCCTGCACCACTTTTTTATTGTCGGCAATCGTTGCTGGAATAGCTCGAAACTGACTGTCGGCGCTCAATGTTTGCTGTTGCTTGTATTTTTGTTGAACTCGTTCAGGGTGTTGTATATCCAGAATATTTTGCATCAATCCGTTTAATTGTTGCATTTCAGGGTCTTCAGTTTTACTCTCCTGCATCGTTTTCATGAGCGCTTCCAATCGGTCAACATCCTGCTTAATTGAAGAAACTTGTTGATTTTGAGGTGATGGGCTTTGATGTGAGCCGGAAACCTCAATTGGCTTATTGATTTCCCGATTTAGTGCTTCTAATTTTGCGTTGATTTCTCTGGTTTGAGGTTCTTCCATTTGTGAATTAAAGCCAAGATTTTTTGCAACGTTTTCAATACTGTTTGCTCTTCTATTCATAGAGTCCCTATCGGCCTGATCGTAAAAATCCAATTTGTCCTTTGGCTGATCTTTTTTAAAAGCTGCATCTGGTAAATTAGTATTGATGCCATTTTTAACATTTTGTCCAGTGGCTTCGGTATTATTTGCACCGCCCCCTAAAAGTTTAAATCCTAATCCGAGAAATGGTATAATGAGTAAAGGGAGTATTAACAAAACCTTTCTTTTGTCAATTCGTGTTTTCGTTTCCATATTTTGAATATTATGTAAATAATTGAGTTAATTGAATGCACAGGTTATGAGCAGAAGGCAATAAGTTCCAATTACAATGCAGAATAGCACCAATGCAAACAGGATCGTTTTCGTACTTAATAAACTTGTCTTGTTATTCAAATATTCCGCAAGCTTGTGCTCTTGTTTGGTAATACCTTCGCTAACTCTGTCAGAAAGGGTATTATCGTTTG
Source organism: Candidatus Pedobacter colombiensis (assembly GCA_029202485.1). Classification (NCBI taxonomy): domain Bacteria; kingdom Pseudomonadati; phylum Bacteroidota; class Sphingobacteriia; order Sphingobacteriales; family Sphingobacteriaceae; genus Pedobacter; species Candidatus Pedobacter colombiensis. The sequence goes on from CP119313.1 coordinate 3,281,198, forward strand.
TTTGCGTTTTTCTTTGTTTAAATAAGGCCATTGCTTTAAGTTTTAGGGGGTAAATCTTTATTTTCCACTATTTCCCAATTTCGGATCAAAAAGCCATGTGGATTGTTGTCAGTCTGAGTTTGAAGACTATAGATTACTCCTTGAGTAATGAGCTGTCGGTAAAGTGTGCTTGTTGACCTGACCATTTTTTCAGTTCCATAAAAAGTAAAGTGATAAGGATAATGATCGATATTGAGCTTAATGCTGTCCATTTGGACTTCTTTAACAATATTCGCAGCAATCAGATTATTGTAATATCCTGATTCTTTCAGATTGTCATACTGTTTCTTTGCGGATTCATCAGCCAGATACAATGCCCTGTTAACCGTTGCTCTGATTGCCTTATCATCTGGATTTAATGTAAAGAAGTGTTGGTGAAAAGTTTTGATATGATCCCTGAGTTCAACAGGCAGATTAGATTTTTTATCCGAGGCGATGGCCTCCAGTACTTTACCATTATATAGAATATAAATCCGATTGCTCGCCTTGTCAACAATTCTGTTGTTCCAGAAAAGCACAAAACAGATTGTTATCGTATTTGCAAGAATTAGAAAAATACTAAACGTTTTGATGTGCTTAAAAGCAGTATCGATGTTTTTAAATTGTGTAAACATAACTAAAGTTTAAAGGGTTATTTACCTGATAGCTTGTCTTTAAAGTAATCCTGACCCGATGCTTCGGCCATACCGGAACCAATGTTACGATAGGCATTATCATAAACATCTGACACTATGCCACCTGCGGCCTTAGCTGTTTGTGAAGCTATATTTTGGCTTGTCCTACTTGTGGTTCCTGTCATTGAGTTCACCCTCGTCAACATTGAATTTCCACCCCCGGCATGAATAATATAGTTGGCTACGTTCGGTACGCAACGATAGCCAATGATGCCAATGATCAAAAATAGCAGGTAAGCTAAATCTGTAGAACTGAAAAAAGTATCACCATTTTGTTGAGCTTGTTCAATATCTAGCTTAATCATGCTTTGCTGGATCTTGCCTAAGATTGCGCCAAAGATGTTTGCAATGGGCAGCCACAAATAAATATTGATGTATCGGGCAATCCAGACAGATAAAGTATGTTGTAAGCCATCAAATACAGCAAAGCCAAGCACGAGAGGGCCTAATATTGCCAGAACAATCAAGAAAAAGGTTCTTACCGTATTGATGCAAAGCGATGCAGCATAGTAAACCACTTGTAAAACCTCACTCATAAACTGTTTAAAGCTATGGCGCATTTTATAATCTTGTTTGTCAAGCCAGAATCTCATATTATTGCCTATCGCTTCAACCCAATTTTCGTCAGTGCCGTTTTTGTCTTCAGGATGTGTGTATTTATACCATTCTTTTCGATCACCCATTCCGTCATCACCGACAAGGTATTTCCATTTATCAGTTTTCTTAAGTTCAAGTTCTTTTCGTTTCAATAAGGCTTTGATCGTTGCATCACTGTCCTTTACCATTGCTGAGGTTCCAGTAACAGTCGGGCTAAGCACCCCATTCATAACCCCAAGTACCATTGGAAAACTCAAAATCGCCATACCAAGGGCAAATGGGCGTAATAAAGGGTAGAAATCTATAGGTTCCGCACGAGCGATATTACCCCAAACACGACTAGCTATATACCAAAGGGCTCCAAATCCTGCGATTCCTCTGGCAACTGAAATTAAATCAGAACATAATGGGATCATTTCATTATAGACTTTATCTAACACTGCCTGTAATCCGCTAACCTGCTCACTTAATCCCTGTGCCATTGAAGTAAAGGGAGTTAACAGCAATGCAATAGCAAAAAAGCATATTGAGACTTTATTTTTCACTTTCATAATGTTTGGGATTAAGGGAATAAGCTTAGGGTTTGTCTAAGATCCGCCCTTTCTTTTTCACGTTGAAAGGAAAGACCAAGCGCCTGACTGTTGAAACTTCTAAGAAATACAAGCTTGTCCTCAGTGTCTTCAAAGATTCGATCAATCGCCTGTAACCGTTCTTCATCATTCATTCTAAGTTTGGATGATGTGATGATCATGACAAGCTGGTCAAGGTTATCAATGCTTTGATTAAAGAGGTTCTTATATACTCTACCCAAATAATCAATTTCCAAAGCATTGAAATTATTGGTCGCTTTAAACTGTTTGAAGGCTGATTCGTATTCCGAAATAATACGCTTTTGGTAAGTTATGATATCAACGACTTTTCGATACTTCTTCACTTCGGGGCTAACTATCATTAGCCCGTCTAAAAACACCGAATGCAGAGAAAAATTACCTTGTGAAATATCCTTGATGGCATTATACCCACCGGAAATAATCGTATAGCCCTTTTTCATATCCTTTAAAATGTTCTTTAGCTGGCTTAGCTTTTCTACATTCAGTAAAAGCTGCTGTACCTCGGTTGACTGTGCTTTACTTTGGTTACCTGAAAATACCATTAGCACTAAGCACAGCGCAGGAATTATTAACCTAATCGATTTCATAATATTTTTTTAATTGATAAATAAACTCTTGTTCTTTTTCAGTTTGCCGGATCAGCATCATAACCTGCCCCATAAAATCAATGGTAAAGCTGAACTTATTTACCATTGATTCATTTATCCTATTCAACCTTCTCAGCCTTTCCTTGTCACTCATTTCTAACCGCCCGGATGTAATGACCAATAGCAATTCCTCTAAGTCACTTTCGCATTCATCCATTACATTTTCCTGTACATTTTGCACATACAGCCGATTTTTAATTGATAGTGCATCGCTGTATTGAACAGCGCCAAATGCTTTGCTGATTCTGATCTGGCATTCTATGATCTCCGCAACTTTTACATTATTGCGAATAACCGGGTTAACAGCTTTCAAGGAATTAATAAAGGCGCTATGCAGACCAAATTCGCCATTAGTAATGTCCTTAATTGTTCGCAAGCCAGAATTGGCTATATCATAGCCTTTTTTCGCATAGCCGATATACACCTCCAATGCAGCTATTTGCTGAAGCAGATATTTCTTCTGCGTTTTTTCCTGTTTGAAAAATTCGGAGAATGTTTGTGCCTGGCTAAGCTGTGTTGTGAATGCCAATAACAAGCAAATCAAAACAGCAATTTTTCTGATATTATTTTTCGATTCCATAAATTTCTTTTAATCTGGCCGTTTCGTCTAGAGAATTGGCACGTTGAATACTCGTTGATATGTTTTGGGTATTGAACTTTTTGAGGCTGGTATAATTAGCGTCCATTTGATCGGCAGCCTTGTTAATGATGATCAACCTCTCTGCATCGGTCATTTGGGTTTTAAATGAACTAAGGACAAGTAAGATTTGGTCAAGATTATTAATGCTTTCTTCAAGAATGCCCGTATAAACCTTTTCCATGTAGTCCAGTTCTTCAATGTTAAAGTGCTTATCCTGTTTAAATAAATTCCAAGCCCATTTGTATTCATTGACAATTGCCATTTGTTTTTCAGTTAAATCTTTAATGCGCTTATAATAAGCTATGGCAGATTTAATTTTCCAGAGTTCATCGTAATATTGACTGTAAAGGTTTTTCTGTTTGTCAGTCCAATCAGCGATTTCAGTTAATTTTAACTTAGAGAGTTGGTTTTCAAGCACTTTTTGCGCATTTTGCAACCAAATAGTTTCGTTCTGTAGACGTTGAATTTTTAAGTCTACTGCTTTAATTACTTTCTTAACTCCTGCTTTGATAACTTCCATAACAGCGATTTGCGCATTTGCATTTTTGGGAAGTCCGACCATTAAGGTTATGGCACTTAAAGGTAGAATGACCATGTACTTTTTCATATATGATATAATTTTCATGGGTTTAATAATTAGTGTGAAATATTATGATGCCAGGTAAGTTGATCGCAATCTTCAAAGCTTCTTACCGTGTCTGATTTCCTGTGCAAGCACAGCTATTCCTTTTTGTATGCTTCCATACCTTCGGGCATATTCCTGAACTTGAACTTTCTCTCTTTCTTCAGTACTGTAGGCCAGATATTCTTCAGTGGAAACTTCGGTACGGTACACTTTTGAGTGCCCATTACCTAATGAAATGAAGACTTCCTTATACTTTCTGTTCGGATCATTCGCCTTGTTCAGGGAAAGTACCTGAGCTTTTTCTTTATCAGTTAAGCCCAATAGTTCTTGAATAATTTCGAACTTGTTTTCATACTTACTCTGGTCTAATAGTATCTTACAATCAGAATTGTTGATGATAGCGTTTTTAACAATTGGTGAGCTGATCACATCCTCAATTTCCTGTGTGGCTACAATTGGTTCCCCATAAAATTTACGCATGGTTTTGAACAAATAGCGGATATATTCAGCGGTTCCGGGTTTAACAATTGCTTTCCAACATTCCTCGATTAGCATTATTTTACGAAGACCTTTAAGCTTGCGCATTTTGGAAATCACCAATTCCATTATCACCATTACGGTCACTGGAAAAAGGATAGGATGATCTTTTAAATTGTCCAACTCAAAGATGATGAAGCGTTCATGCAGCATATCCAGATTTTCGGTTGCGTTCAGTAAATAGTCAAATTCACCACCTTTATAATAAGGATTCAGTACATATAGAAAATTTCCGATGTCAAAATCTTTTTCCTTCACTTTGCCATTCTCAAGCACAAGCATATATTCTGACAGCAAAAAATCGTAGAATGAATTGAAACAAGGAAATATATCAGGATTATTGTCCAGGTGACTAAAGTAAAGGGTCAATGCATTGGAGATCGCAACATATTCTGATCTTCGGTAAGGCTCATCATCTTTTTTCCAAAGCGCCAAAATCAAGGTTTTAATGCTTTCCCTTTTTTCGGTATCCCAAGTGTCCCCCTCGGATAAATAAAACGGATTAAATTTGATTGGATTTTCTTCTGTATAGGTAAAATAAAAACCTCCAACTAACTCACAAAGTCCTTTGTAACTGTGTCCAATATCCATCACGACCACATGGGAACCCTGCTCATAATAAGTTCTGAGCATATGATTTAACAGGAAACTTTTGCCAGAGCCACTACCACCAATACAAAATTTCGACCTGTTATTGATCCATCCAAGATCGTAAGGTTCATTACTAATGTCCACATTTATTGGACTCCCTGTCAAACGATCACCGAAACGAATACCGTACTGACTAATTGATGAACGGTAATTAGTCTCTAAGTTAAAAAAGCAGGTAGATTGTTCAATAAAGGTGTCAAATGTATCATTCATTGGAAAATCCGCCTCATTTCCGGGAATGCCAGAAAACCAGATTTGAGCTTTACCATCCGTCTCAATTTTTGCTACTGCATCCATTTGTGCCATTGCGGAGCTAACCAAATTTTTTAAGTCCTTAGCTTTTGCCTGATCTTCCGACCACACTAAAACATTGAAATGTGATTTAACAGGTGACCGCCCTGAAGCAATGGCTTCATTTAAGAAGTCATTTGTTGCATCGCGATTGATAGCATTTTCACGGGAATACGAAGAAAGAGAGTGTAAACGAAGTTTTTTAGCTTCTAATCTTTTGAGCGTCTTTTGTGCATCATCGATAAAAACATATTGGTTAAGGATATGGTTACAGCTTAATAAAGCACCTAGAGGACTTGCAAACCCAATACTGAACTTTGTTCGATCTGTGCTGTATTTATCATAATTGATTCGGCTGCCACATAGTGCTGGCAGATCATCCGTATCGGATAAAGTATACAACTCAATTTGTTTTTCACCAACCCGAATTTCGTCCTTCACATGAATATCTCTGATTATCGGCATCTGCTGTTTACCCAATAAAAAGCAATAACGTTCTATGATTCCTGCCTTATTCGCAGTCCCGGCAAGCTCGTCATCATTAAGCCTGTCTAACTTACAGAACCCGCTATCTTGCAGAACCCGTTCAAACTGGCCGCTTGCATCTGCAAATTCCTTATACAATAGCGGGTCAATAGTTTGGGTAGGAACAATCGTTTTCCTACAAATATTACTATATGTTGAAGAGGAAATCTTTCTGCCGGATGGCTTTTTGGTGAGATAGATAAAACATTCATGATCTAAATGAGGTCTTTCATTAAAGAACTTCTCGCTGGATAGAGATAAAAAGCTACCTCCATGCTTTTCAAAATCCGGCTTATGGTTAGCTTCAATAAACCAATCCTGTTTATGAAAAACACTGTCCTGTGGAAGTAATTTGATCGCCCTGATCCATGCTTGATGATATGTTTCGTAATCTCGCTCCGAGAGTGTGAAAATCTCCGGCAATACTGCTCTGTAAACAATTGTAATGTCTCCTGCCATAGAAAGAATGCAATTGTGTTCGATTTTATAAATCGGAAAAATATTGGCTGCTTCTACCATGATTAGTGCTGTTTTAATTGAGTGAATAGCCGTCTTGAACGGAATTTAATATGATCTGGAATACTGCGTTTAGCAAGAAATTTCATTAACCCATGTTCCCCGAATCGATGACTTAACCGGAAGACACTGTAAAACAATGCGGTTCCGACAACCACGATAATAGGCATGAGCAGAAACAAGCTAATTCCAAGAACATAACCGATAGCAAAACCTAGTAAGAGTAATACTAACCCAATCGCCAAATAAGCGATGTATTGCGCTTTCAGTCCCTTAAACATAATGGGCTTACTTACGCCTTTGTTAATTTGATAAACGCTTGCCATAATCAGACCCCGAAAAAGGATTTTAGAACTGTAGCAACGATCACCAGAAATATACAAGAGCCAAACCAAGCTGAAGCAACTTTGGAAGTGTCTGGCTCTCCGGCATTCCACTTATTGAAAACTTTTACAGCGCCTATGATGCCCATTACCGCACCAATGGCATACATCAGGGTGCAACCAGTATCAAAATAACCGGCAACCTCATCTGCCGCTTTTCGAATCCCCGCATTTCCGTTCCCAGATTGAGCATAAGCAGTAATAATGGTTAAGATATTGGATGTAAAAAGAGCAAAAAGAACCAGTAAGCATTTGGCAAAATTTTGTTTTTTTGAATTAATGAATTGATTTTGCATGGAGTCAATTTTTAAATGATAAAATGAAAATGATTAGGGAAGGATCAAAACCAGAGATTATCCAATTCCTCACGTGTTATGTGAAATGAAGCATTGGCAATAATAAATTCATTGATTTGAGGGATATGCTGACTGGTTATGATACCCGAATAGCTTTCTTTCACAGCTTCAATGAGTTTAAAAAAATCTTGTTTAGTGCCGTCTTCGTTGACCAGAATATTAAAAATGGTTTTGATCTCTTCAATCACATCCGATACCAAACCAAGTAACTGCACCTTATTATCTTCATTTGCAAATTGAATGTCCTCCATCTCTACAATAGAAACCCCATCAGGTAACTTTGATTTACCCATCAAATTTTCTTCGGGCGCTGGTTGTAATTCATCAACTTTTTTATCCCATCGATGTGGAAGGGGGGCATCATTTTCATCTTTCAATTTTTTGCCATTTAAAAAGGCTTTTAGTTCCTTCCGGTAAAAAAGTAACATTACCGAGAAGTACCAGATCAGTGTGAGGATTAAGGTTGCAACAAGGAATTGCTGCCAGGTGAATTGTTGTAACATATTAATTTGCTTTAACCCGATGCCCCATTGCAGCGGGTAAAGCAAAGTTTGGTTAGCCACGAATTTTTCATTGACAACCTAATGGGTAGTGGCTACAAATAAACTGAATGAGAATTTTACACCTTACCCATTTTGAACAGGGTTTTTAATATCATTTGGATTAAAAGCATCTTCATCATCAATTTTTTTATTGATTGATTTTGCCATATCTTCGATGTATTTAGTGCGACTTAGCCGTTTGCGCTGTTTGATCTCTAAAAACCGTCTATACGGTCTACCCATATTTATATTGAATACTTTTTCAAATTTCCGGACAAGCTCAGCAATTCCAATTTTACCATGATTAACTTGCGAGGTACAATAAACACCATAAGCAACTTCCAAAAGGTTTATACTTTCGCCTGTCCAATTTGTCTCAATGTCATTTTCTGTAAAGGGATGAAAGTCTAAACCAGTAATGGAATTTTCAAGATAGCGGGCAATTTGTTGAGTAGCCATGATACGAGCAAACATATAATCACCCGCAGTAGAGAATCTTTCATCTTGATCAACACGTATTTTACATAACCATCTTGGCGGATCTAAAACCCCTCGTAGAAATAGCTTGTTGTCCAAATAATCCGCTTCCGAACGATAATAGGAGTAAATTTGCCTGTTTGCCTCAAAAAACCTTTTAATAGTCTTCAATTCATTCTCGTAATAACCTTTTAAATGAGAAAGCCCACCTTCAGGTTTATCAAGTTCAATCCGTTCGATATTGCTGTAAAAAATTAAAAGGCTACTGAACTTTGGTTTTGTTAACTTAAAAAAACCAATTTCTTCTTCTTTTGAAGCAAAAGAATAATCAAGTACTCTTTCCTTAAGTTGTGTTAAATAACTCGAAGTAGTTTCGACCTTTGCTTTACGCTGACCTGTCATGCTCTGATTTGACGAGTTATCAATTTCATCAATTGCCATTCGCTCTTCTGTGAAGAGCTGTTCCGCTAAATCTTTAATCATAATAATTTGATTTTCGTTTTACATATCAACCAAATTGTAATTAATTGATTACACCGTATAGTGACATATATGACATTACCAAAGTGTCATATAAGACCGTAAACCGAGCCAAAAGTACCTAGAAGATAGAATTTACCTTACAGTTTTAACAAGGCATTTTTTAGATTTCAAAAAAATTTACCTTATTCATATTTAAAAACTACCCTGAAAATAAAGGAATAGTTAAGGATGGCAAGAAACCACAATTTTGTTTGCCCACCAAAGTTAGTATCTATATAATTAATCATACTCATTAGCCAAGCACGTATCTTCCTTACAATTCTTACAGGAACTTCTTTATTAGTCCCAAATACATTTCTCATATATTGAGTAGACGGATTCTTAGTACGATCCGTTCTTATGTGTCTAGCGACAAAGCTATAAAGATTCGATTTAAATTTTGTTTTTATAAACCGCACCTCTAACATGACCCTTATTAAAAAAAATAATTCCTCGATTGTTGTCGTAACTTCAAAGTAATAATTGGAATTTCGGCCATTAGCCCCGTTTACAGGATAAGGCATTAAGACGCTCTTCATTTTAGCTACAATCCCCAATTCACGAGTAATAAAGCTGGAAACTGACTCCAAAATTTCCGGAGCATCTAATATATACCCCATTTTCCTTTCCGGGCGTATATTTTCAATCGTTTTTAATAAAACCAGCAGTTCCATTTCTTGTTCCTCATATGGCATGTCGGAACTGATCAGCTTAGCAGAAAATTCTAGCATATATTCGTAAAAAGGAAGTGGATTGAAATTATACCCAATGAGTATTTTAATCAATTTGAGCGTATCGTCTTCGGAAGCGGATAATTCAGTAAAATAAATCAGATCATCTGAAAGACTTTCCAAATAAAAATACTGTCTCCAATTTTTCATTTTGAAATCTCCGGGTGTATGAAGACAACTTAAATATTCATTAAGGATATGTATTAACTCTGGATCGACTTTTCTAAGTTCAAGGTTATGAATAATACGATTTTGGAACGCACTTGCTTTTTTATTTTTGTAAACAATCCAAAGTGGAAGTAAGCCATTAATATCAAAATATTCTGAAAACCTTGTACTAAAAGATTCCAAAATGTGTGCTACTTCGGTAGCAATTTCAGCAATAAAGTCCTTAATTTCTAAACGGCATCTTTCAGTGCACGGGCTGCACTTAGCATTAAGGTTATAAAGATGATCCAAAAAGTCAACAAGGTTATTTTGGGCAATTTTAATAAAAACCGCAAGTTTACTGTGTGCATCTTGTTCAGTAATTCGTTTATCAATATCAACCAAAAATTCATCCCATACCAATCTTAAGGCTATTTCTCCTTCTGGATATTTCCTATCCCGGCAACAACTTTTTGTTAGCTCTGTCGATAACAATAAAAAAGCGTTCAAATGACTAAATTCTCCTATCAAAGCAGTTTCTTTAAGGTAAAACAATGCAATACCTAAGCTTATTAACTTCAGAATGAAGTTTATATTGAGCCGAGAGCCTGAGAATTGCGTTTAATTAATAGTAAATATCACCAAAATATGAGATAATTTCCAATTTATTTTTGTCACCCAAAATCACCCGTTAATGCGACATAGAGGACGATTTCACTTAAGAGTTACTTTATTTAGTTAAAACAATGTCATGCAGATAGTTCAGTTTTAAATTGTTAATTGCGAATTGTAATATTTTTTTAACTTAATTGAATAAATTAAATTCTTTACAGTTTTCCGGTAAGTGACGAGGAAAATCGTAAAAACCAAAAAGGCGAATCTCCTAGTGTCCCAATGACTGGGATAAGTTTCCCTTTGGTTATTAAATCTATGTACGCTATGAAAAACAACGCTTATAAATTACTGATAGAAGAACTGGAAAAGTACAATCCTAACATGACAACTGGTTTCAAACTTAAACTGCCAGACCATCTATTTGAAATTGGGTATAAAAAGGGATGTAGAGTTTTAAATTATAAGCAGATACAGGAAGTCGGTTTATTTATTTATAAGGGTTCAGCTATGGAACTATCGGTTAATCCAATCACGCTTGAGGAAACGGCCTCAAACTTTTGGTTTGAAAAGGATTTTCCATATACAACTCCTGGGCTATTTAGTAAGGAACCATCCCCAAGTTACATTAAGTTATTAGAAGACACTTTATTTGTTGGTATTCCGTTTTCAGAATTTCTATCCATGAAAAATGAGTTTCCCGAAGTCGAATTATTGTCAGAAAGTATCAGAAGTCACTATGAGAGAAAAAGGCATGAACTTGAAGAATACTATAGACATTCAGCCAAACATAGGGTTAAACATCTCGAATTGGCTCATCCGAATATTTATAATCTGGCAGAAATTCAACATATAGCCCAATTCCACCGCATTAGTGTGAAAACTCTAAGCCGTTTAAGAGGTAAATAACCTGATAAACTATCACTAATTCAACTATGTGTCCTGTTTGGACTGGACTTTTGTCCGATTTTTTCACCTCAAATGTCCGATGTAATTCTTAGAAAACAGACGAACTTTAATTTCAGTAATCGTATTAGTTGATAACCCTAAAAGAAAGGAGTGCTGTGACAAAGAGTATTAAAGTTAAAAGCAGGTTACGAACCAGCTTAATCAGAATGATGGCCTAGATCATCTCCCCTAACCTTATATATTATTAAACAAAACCCAAAGTTTTATGAAAACACAAAAAAAAGCGTGGCTAAGTGCTCTCGCATCAATCGTCTTAATGGCGGTTATTGGATTATTTGCCTTTACAAGTGAAAAAGGCAATCACAAAATTAATCAGAAAGGAACTACTGTTTATTTTGAATATTCAGGTACAACCTACACCGAAATTGCTTATAGAAACCCTGCCAATTGGACTTATACGACTTCACCGAGCGATTGTCCGGGAGAAGGTCACATTTGCGTTCTTCAAATTGATGATTCCAACTTAACAGGCTCGGGCACAATGGTTGACAAACTCGATCAGTATTTTCAATCCTTGTCAACAAATGACGTAAAAGCTTTTGTTGAAACTCCGGCAAATATTGCTTATGAGAAATTATAAGTGATATTAGAAAGATAAGGGAAACCTTTCTAAGTGATTTCCCTTATCCTAAATATTATCGTGGATTAGGCTTCATGCCTGAAATTAAAATTATATCTTCTGGTATAGGCATAGCGTACCCTAGATCATTCGGGGGCAAAGAGTAGTCCTGACCATTTATGGATCGCTTTAATGTAATGTTAGCCCCTAGTTTGTTTAATCTCTTTATATCCATCCATCGAAGCCCCCGGAAAACAAGTTCTTTCCTTCTCTCGTTTAGCACAAGGATTAATGCTTCTTCAGCAGTTGAAGTAGTAAATGGCACATAAGTTTGTCCCACTTTCCATCTCTTAGATATTAATGTATTCAAATCAGTTAACGCTGATTCCTTATCGTTTAACCGAGCGAAACATTCAGCACGCATTAAATAAACTTCATCGGTAGCAACACCATTGAAAAGGTTGAATGTACCAGAATATGATCCTTTAAAATAGTCGATTGCCCCGCTGCTCCTATGGTACATTTTTTTTCTAAGATCATTATCTGAATAAGAGTCATAAAGTTCTTTATCAATGTTTCCATAATACAAAATAGTTGGCTGTCCCATATAGCTGTCATATATCACTTCAGGATTAAATCTCATAAAAGGGTATTCAGCCAAAACATTAATTCCTTCACCTCCGTTATAATCCATAAGTTTATTTTTAAGTTGCAAACATAGATTCGCATATTTCAAACAACTATCCGGCTTTCCCATAGCTAGATAAGTCCTCGCCAACAACCCAAAAGCGGCAGGTTTGGATGGTCTTATAACGTGGATTGGAGTAACTGGAAGTAAGGACGTGGCTTGTTTAAGGTCTTCCAATACCTGAAAATAGGTTTGTTTTACACTTGCTCTTTGAGAGGGTACATTAAAATTCGGGTCTAATCTTAATGGTAAACCTAAATCGTTGTCATTTGTCATCTCGTTATAAACAGGTGTCCATATAAAAGCACCTTGTAAAAAGCACTTTGCCCTAATAAATAATGCCTGACCTTTTACGTTATCCCATTCGACTTGGTTACCCAAATTCCGGTTAACACCTTTAATGTTATCCAAAACAATATTCGCTTTGTAAATCTGAGAATACAGGACAACCCAAGCATTATTACCTCCTGCTACAAATTGATTTTCCTTTGACCAGACATACATATTTCTTTGTAATTCGTCAACAGAAATCCAATTAGCTGTTCTGACACTATAGTTATCAGCAGCCACAATGCTTGCATTAGGCTCCTTTTGGTTCATTAAAGCTTGATCGTCTAATAAAGATTGCAGATCCTTTATTGTAGATGGTACAACAAGTTGTTGATTTGGTTTTTCATCAAGAAATTTTTTGCAGCCTACTGTACTGATTAACATAAATATGATAAGTATCATATTTATGTTTTTGTTTAATATTTTACACATGATTTATATTTTTTGGTTAGTAAATTAATTTGATCCCAAAAGCGTATGATTGTGGATCAGGAATTTTTGAATAATCTGGATCAATGCCGTCTTTGTTCGCTTTCCATATTATTCCGAGGTTACTAGCAACACCATATAACTGTATCCTACTGAATGGTAAATTTTTGATCTGTTTTTTATTCAGTTCATAGCTAAGGTTTACATATTGTAGCCTAATATGATCCCCTTTACTAACTAACACCTCGGAACTCCTGTAAAACTCATCTCTTGCGGCAACAGCCGGAAATATAAACGATGGGACGTCAGTAACCTTTTCATCACCCTGTTTTTGCCACCTTTTTGCATAATCTGCATGGCCTTTAAGTTGAGCAGTTAGACTCGTGTAGTCTATAGATTCCCTCCTGAAATAATAATCGAATTTGTAAGTTACCCTAAATGTTAGTGCCAGATTCTTCCAATTGAAGGTATTCCCTAATGAACCATAAATTCTCGGAATTTGGGAGCCTATATATTTAATATCTGAAAACTGTGTTTGATTTCTAATATCATTATAGTTCTTGCTAATTGCTCCATCTAAGTACCCCTGCGGATCACCTGTTAATGGGTCAAGACCTGCCCATTTATAGGCGAAAAGTCCGTAAGTTGAATAGTCCTGAATAAGCGTTATACCACTACTTATGGCACCACTGCCTAACACTGGTGGTTCATTAAGCTTGGTAACTTTGTCGTAATAGGTATTAAAAATTATGTCACTATTCCATTTAAGTTGCCCAATAGTATTAACAGTTCTAATTTGAATATCAATACCGTTTCCTTTGGCTTTGCCTACATTTTTTGTAATGCTTCCTAAGCCAATACCAGTTGTTCTATCGATAGGTACTGAGCCATAAAGATCATTCATTCGTTTATGGTAATATTCCAAACTTCCTGAAACCCGATTGTTTAAAATGCTAAAATCAATTCCCAAATTCAACATACTTACCTGCTCCCATTTTAAATCAGGATTAGGATAGTTAACAATTTGGCTCCACTGGGTCAGTGTATAAGGATTTGTTGCGGCGTAGGCAAAAGTGGTTACTGCAACCTTATTGGGATCAATATTTCCCTGTTTACCATAGCTTCCTCTAATTTTCAAATTGTTGAAGAAAGTTGTTCTAAAGAAACCTTCCCTAGTCACATTCCAACTAGCGCCTGTAGACCAAAGCGGCTTCCATTTGTCATTCGTATTTACACCAAAAAGGTTTGAAGCATCCCTTCGAGCGCTTGCTGAAAGGGTATATTTTTCATCAAAGGTGTATGCTCCATTCGTATAAAATGAAGCAAACCTGTTATTAGTCTTTCCGAATCCTTTTCCATTAGGAATAAAGTTATTTCCACCTTGAATGAAATATGGGTAAGTGTTCGCATAATCGACATTGGCGAACCCCAATGTTTCAGGATCATAACCATAAGAACGATTTTTTGTATTTTCCACTTTAGTTTCACTGATTTCAGAGCCAGCCAATAAACTAATTTCATGCTTTGACCATTCTTTGTTGTAATTGATTTGACCCCGTAGATTCTGAGCATATAAATTGCTATTAGCAATGTCGAGAATACTTCCTTTTGGAATTTTATATGTGACAGCTCCGGTACTTTGGTTGATTTGGCTAAAGCTGTTGATTAGATCACGATTGTAATAACTTAATGGATCAAATTCCGTCTTTCCGTTTGTATTTTGCTTCTGGTATCTGTATTTTAGATCAATATTCAACCCGGTAATTATTTTATAATTCAGCCCAATGGTGGCATTAATATCCTGTATTGATCCATTAGTGAAACTGTGCTCGTAATCATCTAAAGGGTAATAACGCCAATCCAAAAGCTTACCTGCACCCAAATTATCGATGTAACCCTCACGATATTGAATGTACAGGGGTAATGGATTGCCCTTTTCATCACTTAAATGACTATACATTGGTAAAGCTCCATTATTGGGCTTAATGTTACCATAAGCAGGTCTACCAGATTTATTGTTACTATTCGTAAAAAAAACATCGGTACTAATAGAAAGTTTATCAAAGACCTTGTAAACGTTAGAAGACCTTAAAGTTAATCTATTATATTTTTCATTAAGATTACCGCTGTTCCTGTCCAATCCGACAGAAAACATCCATGCTAGATTTTCAGAGCCACCATTTAGGCCAACTGCATATTGCTGATTAATAGCTTTTTGATAAAGGAAGTGGTTAAAATCATTCCTTACATCCCAATTTCTTAGGTTATTTAACTGGGAAGAAGCTTGATCTGAACTAAGGACACCTTTTTGCTGTTTAAACAAGATTTCATATACAGGTGAAAAAGGGGGATGATTTGAACGTGAAGTATCAGCAAACCGATATTTTTGGCTAAATAAAAATTGTTCATAATCAATTAAGTCATTAGAAGAAATATTCCTTTCATAGAATAGGTTGGGCTTGTCAACGATACTACTGTTTGCATTCATGGAAATGTTAACACGCTGGTTAAACTTACCTTTTTTAGTGGTGATTACGATTACACCGTTTGCGGCTTTTGCTCCCCATATCGATCCAGCGGCGGCATCTTTTAAAAAGGTTACATTTTCTATATCATTAGGATTAATGTTATCCAAAGAACCTTGATATTCAAAATTATCTAAGATAATCAAGGGCTTTTGCACTGAAATGGTAAAGGTACTTAACCCCCTTATCAGCATTTGCCCTTTATCAAAAGCTCCAATCCTATCAGCGATGGGACTTACCCCATTTGTGATATATCGCAACCTTTCAATTGCATTGGTCCCAATTTGTTGATTGTAGGTCTTTTCATCAATCTGAACAAACGACCCTGTTGCCCGTTCTTTAGCAATAGATTGGAAACCTGTATTTAGGGTGATGGCGACTTCTTGTAGTAACCTTTCCGATGTCTGTAAGCTCATTACAAAGGGTTGAGGAGTTTTCCCATCCACATAAACTTTAATATCTGGATAGTTTAGATGTGAGACAATCAGGCTATCACTGAAGGCAGCCAGATCAATCGAAAAATCACCATTTAGATTTGAAATCGTTTTTGTTTTGGACTTCAAGCTAAATATTGTAGCGTTAGCAATTGGCTTCCTGTTATCATAGGAAATAACCCTCCCGAAGAAAAGACGTTTGCTATTTTGTGCATTAACCTGCGTAAACATACACAAGGAAATAGCCAAGAGATATATTTTGTTGTTCATAATATTTTAGTTTGATTTTCAATTATTATTTTCTGTAACCAAATACTTCTTTTGATTTTGCTTGTTTACAGAAACTTTTTTAATAGATAACCCTAATAGACTGATCCATTTAATTAAGTCTTGCTGAATAAGCATCTGCGTTACCTTAGGGGTGGTTTGAATAGGAAGACGAATTGAGTAACAGAAGGTATTATCAATTGCCCATTCAGAATAATTCTCGGCTTTGTCCATTATAAACCTGCTTTTATCCTTGACCTGCAAATCAAACTGTTCTACAGGGGCACCTATCTTATTATCCAGTGCCATTGAAATAAAAGACAATAATCTCATATTGTAATAGGTCGTTGTTGTAGCTTGGTTTACACTATCTGTTACTTTTCCGTTCTTTGGGGAAATGCCATTTAAATGAGTTGTGAAAACGGAATAGAGAAAATGTTCCGGCTTAGCTCTTTCAGGTACGTTGATTGAAATTATTGGCAATAAAGAGTTATAGTCCAAAACATCTTGCTTACTCGGCCAATCCGCACTTAATCCATTTAGTAAACGGCTGATATTTGTAGGAGTGACATATTCAGATGTGGTGATAGCGCAAATTCGCCAATCTTTATCTATCCAAACAAGGTGCGGTTGTAATTGATGTGGAAAGTATTTAAGAAGTGTTTTGTTTTCAAGGCCATGAATTGATAAGGTTTGAATTTTAAACCTTTCAAGGGTACTCCTCAATTCTGATTCGCTATTGAAGTCTGAAATTGGTAAAATTATGGCATCGTCTTCAAACATGACATTGAGGCTATCAAGCTTTGGCAATGCCTTTATACAAGGGGCGCAACTTCTTCCCCAAAAGTCCAAAATGATAAGTTTGTTTTTAAAATCATTCAGTCTGGTATTCCGTTCACCATTCCTCTGATTAATTACCTCTAAAGGCAGCCTTCTTAGTATTTCGGGTATCGTATCACCAATTTTTAAGGGTTGGATCATTTGTATTTTATCCTGCGCATTGACCTTAAAATTTAGGCATAGCAATGCCAGTACGATGTAAATCGTTGTTTTTTTCATGATAATGAGTTTAGTTGTTAAGAAATTTTAAAGGATGATCGCCTGAATAAATAAGATTAAACAGGGGGTCTTTTTAGATTCTTGAATATGATTTGTAAAAACCTATATTTTTTCCTGAATAGGAAGTGAGTGCCCAAAAGGAACAAATACAAAAGAAGAATAAAAGCTGAATCGAATAAGTTCACTTTTATTAATCCTCTAAGGGTTGAATGGCCTATATATGTTGGTTGAGATTGCATTTCCGTTCATAATCAAATTGATAATCAATAGTTATTAAACGGTTTTGGGAGCTTCAAAAATGAGCATGAGCTCCAAACCCGCTATCCGTCCCTGCCTAGGTGAAATAACGAGTGGAGCGCCATACCCATTTTAGGCATGGTTTCCACTTACCACGCATTCACATTCTCGGCAGGGACGGTGCATGGTTAAAAGTGTTAACCTAATATTTATATCATTCAATCTTTAAGGTGGTTGGTTCTTAGTTATAAAAAAATAATTTGGTTTGGCATAATGGTGTTGTATGTCTAAGATTGTTCTATATGTTAGTAGCCTTTTCATTCCACTAAAGATTGAGCTAAATGTTTTTTAAGGCTTTCAATACCATGAAAAAGCGATTTACGTACATCATCAGGACTCATAGCACACTCCTTACCAATTTCCTCAATAGAACTACCGAAGAAAAAGATTCTAATGAAAACCGGAAAATCATTGTGATCAATAATCCGGCATAAATCAGCATCCCGATACATTAAATCGGAAGAGTGAGTTGAATGGTTAAACTCGTCTTTAATACTTTGGCGGACAATATTTAGCATCCAAGTAAAGAACTTCTCTTTTTCAGGATCGAATTGATCCGCATCAACCCATATTTTAAGGATAGCTTTTTGAAAAACAGCAATCCTCACCTCATGATCTTCAAATACGGCCGAAATAATACCATATAAACATCCCTGAAATTGATCATGCAAACTCTTCAAAGCCAGTTTGTCTTTCAAAATCAAACCCGCAATCATTTCGTCCTGCGTATAATATGTTTTAATTTGTTCCATGATAGTTTGAGTATTTTACATCAATTGTGCCCCGTTTTAAATATTCGCCAAGTGCGAATAAGTGTTCCTCACTTCTGTCACTTTCAAAAAGAACCTCAAATAGTTTCGGAATAATAACACCTAATAATTTCGGAAATAGTCCAGTATTGTCATCCAATTCATGGCGGTTATCCCATATTTTTTGAATTGTAAATGAAATTACTGCAATGATCTCAGGGGATTCATCTACATATTTTGCTCTATTATTTCGTAAAGCTTTAAATTGCCGTTTCGCAAGTTCCTGAAAGGCAAGGTGATCATCTGCCCTAAGCAGACAAATTAATATTGATTCAGAAAGGTTACTATATTCAGTCATTTTCAAGTTAGTTAGGATTTAGAAAAGCGTATTTGAAAAAGACAAAGCAAGGCGACACTAACCCCACCTATAAGGCAAGGTCGCCCGCTTTGAAAAACTGAATATTATATGGGATTTTTGGGTTTTAGGGAGAATAACTTATCAAATGGACTTATGCCAAGAAAAACACAAAAAAAAACAGACTTACTATTCACCTTAAAGTAGTGAATAGTCAGATAAGGAAATTCTATTTTTTTTTGTACCTCCATAGCTCGTATTGATTACGAGCCTCATATATGAAATAAGGAGGGGCACTCCGAATTGCATTATTCCACCGGGTCTGACGCCTTCGAACTTTGCATAAACGATAGCGCCCACATCCTTAACGATGCTAATATAGCACAATTAAGTAATGCAGGCATAATCTATCGTTCTCACGTTCGATTTTTATTGTCAGACGAGTGGAAGTGAGACTCTTTAAATTACACCATTAGAACATCAACTGTTCAACTACTAATTTTTAATTCAAACTTTATAAAATTCGCATTTTCAAACTTTTAATATTAACAAATATAAGTTTTTTCAATTAAAATCAAACTATAAATCAAATATAAATTGAAGTTATATAGCCTTATTTTAGTAAGGATGAAATCGAGGTCTATAGATATAAAGGATTTGAAAGGCAGAGGGAAGAGCTTGTATATAGCAGTTTCTCAAAGTGGGTTGAGCAATAAGGATGCAGCGGAGCGAGCATCTTACAAAGAGAATACTTTTTATGCACATATTAAACAGGAATATCTTGATTTCAAAATAATGGCTAAGTATGCAAGAGCAATTAATTATGATTTTTCAGTACTTTATCCCGAGATCCTTAATTTTCAGCCAGAAAACTCAATTGAATTAGCGCAAAAAGAAAGTAAAGCATACCTTGAATTACAGAGAAAGTACACTGCTCTACTGGAAAAAAGTCAGTTAACCAGTGAACGTAACGCTGAAAAATATGCTGAACTTGAAAATAAATATAACTTACTGTTAGCGAAATACAACGCAATAAAGAAATAAAAGCCTCTTAAAGTTTTTAATTATATTTGTTTATTAAACTCTCATTATGGAGCAGATTGAAAACAAGCACATTGGTCGGAACATTCAGGCAATAAGAAAACTAAGAGGAATAAAGCAAATTGATTTCGCCAACGAAATGGGTGTAAACCAACAAAATATATCAAGAATGGAGAACAACAAAAGAGTTTCCGAGGAGAAACTAGAACAAGCATCAAAGATTTTAGAAGCCTCCGTTAGTCAAATCAAAGATTATGACCAAAAAAGCATAACGATCAATAATAATGTGTTTTCAAATGACCAGATAAACAACCCAATAACAGAAGTTATTGAATATTTCAAAGGAGCTTTAGATGAAAGAGATCAGGAAATTGAACGCTTAAAAGAACAATTATCTAGAAAAAACACAAGAACTTCCAAAACTCCAGCTCCGATCAAAGCACAACTTAAAAAGGCATAGTTTTCAATTCTTCAATATTGATGAGGCCACATTTCTAAAATAATGTGGCCTCATTGCATTTAAACGCACTGTAGTTTTTTACTACAGCCAAAAATTTTTTGATAATACATTTAATTTATATGTTTGGAATTGAAGGCGTTAATGTGCGGGGGATATAATCAGCTATGATTACCCCCGCCATTTTGCTTTGGAAAAAAACTAACTTTTATTCACCCATTAACTAGGGATTCAAACTACAAGGAAAATCTAGTTCTGAAAATTGAAAAACAGGGAGAGTTATATGTTTTGTAAATCAAAAATCAAACAGGCTTTTATTTTTCTGTATCGAAGATATAAAGACGAACAGGTTTAGGCCACTAGATTCTTTAGTAATCAATTCGACAGATTTATAGTTAAATAAAAGAAACGATTACAAAAATCGGCAAACCTCCTCCAAATAAATACCTCTTTAACGAACCTAATACAATTCAAAAACTATAAATGGATTTGTTTTCCACCTATTCAGATCAATATCTATTTTATGGTTTCCCAATGAAAGAATGTAGCAGCGAAGAAATTCTTAAACTCATATTCTGGTGCTTTTTGATATTAGGTCTTTTTATGTTCCTAATGTGGAAATGTGATGATATAGACAATTAATAAACTACATACAACCTATGGCAACCCTCAATCTGATAATTGACATCAACTTGTTATTCAAAAATAATTTTTCCAAATCCTTATACTTAACCGTTACGCTAAAGTGCTAAGGAACATTTCACTCTTGGATTCAGAAGCTGAATTGATTAGAGATTTAAAAATTAGAGAAATAAAAGCATATGAATACATCTACAATAAATATTCTGGTGCCATAAATGATTTATTAATACAAATAGCAGGATTTGAACATAACGAATTACTATTGATTAAAACTTTTGAAACAATTTACACTTCAATTGAGCATTACGATGAGAATGAATACCGCTTATTCACATGGATGGTTAATATAGCCAGACATTTAGCATTAAATCAAGGTAATATTTCGAGTTTCAAAATAAATACAGATTTAAATCGAGAGGCATCATGGGCCAAACTTGATACCGCTGCATTCATTTTAGCATACAGAGGTTATACTAACATTAAAATTGCCCAAACACTACGCATTCCGGTTGAGGAAGTAGGTGCAAAAATTAGAGAGGCAGGGTTAATCATGCGAAAAAGCCAAGAATTACAAACTGGCGATTTTGAGGTATCGTCCTATTCCACAGAAAAAAACAGGTATTAAAACGTTATTGGAAAAGTACTTAAATGTTATCAAAACCTTCTAAATCCCACAAGTCAGATCGGGTAATAAATAGATATATGATTTTCTACATCATCATCCTATATATAGTGTTCATTAGAAAAATTGACCCTATCCTTTCCCTACTTTACTTAGGAGCAGAAATTAAAAATATCTATTACGGATCAGGAAAGTCTTGAACGTGATAACCTACTATAAACCTAAAGTTTTGGGACAATAAACAATACTAGAAAAAGATGGATAAATATAGCTTACGCACTGATAGAGAATTAGTAAAATTATTAAATAATGGAGATTATGATGCCTTTTCCGAAATTCGTAGGCGCTATAAGTCTTCGTTATTTACAATAACCCACAAAAGAACTTCGGATTTAGCAGCATCCACAGTTATAGTCGAAAATATTCTTGAAGAGACCTGGAACGCTAGAAATGGAATCAGTTCAATTGGAGAGCTAGAAATGCTGTTAGCAGACACAATTAAAGCTTCAGTTGTTAAATTCTTTTTAATAAAAAATGGATTAGATGAGCATTTAGATACAATAAAAGCATTTTTAATCGGTTTGGGGGCATTCTTAGATGAGAATGCAAAGAAAAATGGAAAGTTATGTACTGCTGAAATTGGATCAATCCACAAAGAAGTCGTTCAAATAAGGACTAGCTTAAGGTTAAGTTAGGTCATTTATTAGCCTTTTAGTAATTAACAAGGCACAGTGATACAAAGGAAACAAATTTCGTTGTTCCCTTTGTATTTTCCATTGAGGGGAGTGAACGGACTAGGTAAGATTGTTTCCAAGAGCTATTTTTTGTTTTTCAGCTTCAAAATATGCCTCATCAATCAAGCCCGATATGGCCCATTTTTATCCGTCTCATTCCTTCAATGGCTTTTACGTCCATACCACATAACGGCTTTTTTTGTCCAGGATTATAATTTATTTACTCACTACATCGAAATTCCTTTTTCAGCTTCTTCTTCCTCTACTTGTTCATCCTCAGTTAATGGCTGTGGCTGTATATCATCATTTTGCTGTCTAGCTGCAATTTTTCCAAGTTCAGATTCGAATAACCTCTCAATATCTGTCTTAATAGCTATATAATTTTCAATTATGTCCCCATACGTTACATTTTCAACAACAGGTATAGGTTTATAGTTCCTTTCTTCTTCTGCAATGGCTTTATGGTCATTTTGAATTTCACAATGGAACATTTTGAGCTTTATTTTTTCATCTGGATTATCTGCTACAATCCCAACAAATTCACCAGATGAAAGGGTGGCAATTTTTGAGGCAGGTATCGCAAAATCCATTTGGGTTGATTTTGAGATAGAAATATCAGCACTATTAATGCTTCTGCTTTGTTTATCTTGCATGATCTTTCCGAAGTTTTCACTTAGCTTTTTAGCAGTACTGCCCGTTACCTGTCCACTTATAATATTTCCCACTACACCAACTATAACATCCGCCTCTTCACCTCCATAGTCTTTGGTTAACTGCTCATAATTTTGAACAGCCAGCGTACAGCACACTAAATTCGATCTGCAAGTGGCAAGCAACCCATCAATGCCCGATGCTCCTCCTATGTATATACTAGGAAATTCATCGAAAATTAAACTACTTTTCATTTGCCCTTTACGGTTCACCAACTTAATCATCTTACTCACATACAATGAGAGTACTGCGCCGTAAATCTGCTGTTTTTGCGGATTGTTCCCCATACAAACAATCTTCGGTTCTAACGGATTATTGATGTCCAAAGTAAAATCATTCCCACTCAACACATAATACAATTGTGGAGAAGCTAACCTTGCTAAACCAATCTTAGCACTTGCGATTTGCCCCTCTAATTGCGCCATTGCTTTATTTTGATAAGCAGAGATAAATGGATTAATCAAAGCTATTATTTCATTTTCTTCTTGTAGAACGGCAAATAATTTATCATAATCTGCCTGAATTAGTTCGATGCAATGTGGTAATGTGCAATATTTGCCATTTTGATACTTTCGCAAATACCAAATAACGGCTGTTAAAAAATTGATTGGAGATTCAACGAAAAAATCTCCTGTTTTTTTTAACCATTCTTTGTTAAGACCTAACATAATAGTACGGCTTGCTTCAGTGGCATCTGTAATGTCATCCATACTTTTAGGATCAAGGGGGTTACATTGATGAAGTGGTTTGTCGAAATCAATCACCCAAAATTTAGGTTTCACTTTATAATTACCATGATACTGTAATAGTTTATTGTAAGCGATCTTGGTTAAATCATCAAACTTATAGTCATAAATAAACATTGAAAAACCTTTTTTTATGTGTTGTTCAATTATGTGACGTATCACAAAATATGTTTTTCCTGACCCCGGACTACCGGAAACAAGGCAGCCTCGAAAAGGATTAATTAAGTTTATAAATGACCTTCTCGTTTCACCCTTTAGATTGTATGCGGCAGGGAGATTTATAGAGTACTCATTTTCAAGTAACCTTTCTTCTTGTGGGAAGGATTCATTGTCTGTATTAAATACATCTTTGTTGAATGTGTCCTTGATTAATCTTGACAATAGACCACCACCAGCTAAGGTTAACATATAGCCGACAGAAGTAAGTCCAATATATAAAATGGCAATTGAAACTAAATGTAGAGGCAATAGTAAACAAAGGACACTTACAAAGTATAAGATCAGTCCACTAATTATATAGGTAACAATATTCTTCTTTTGTATATTTTCATCCTTTTTTCCTTTAACGCCTAAAAGGGATATAGCTAGAAAAAGTAAAGCCACCAACTTGGGGGTTACTAAGTTATCAAACAAGCCTGTTTTGGCGATATTTGAAATCAAGCGATCAGTAATTTCGGCCGTGCATCCCCATTGTTTAAATGCGGCATAACAACAGATATAGAAATGAATGCTTAAGATAAAAATGCTAATGAGCCTTGTAAATTCTATGATTTTTCTCAAACTCTGGGTATCTTCTCCTGTGTTCATAAGTTTCGTTTTATAAGGTTAGTCCTCGTTTTTTCTTCTTCTTCTTGCGTTTAATTGTTGGAGCATAGTCACCTTGGGACTTATCAAGCAAATCTTTGAGGTAATTTGTTGGCGCCGTTTTGTGCAAATAATTTTTCTCAAGCTTACTTGAAGGTGCTTTCAGATATGTTTTCTGATGGATTACAGGCTGTAGGAACGATCTTAATCTATCTTCCGAGCTAATCCTTTCTATTATTGAATTAGCACTATATAGCTTCCCTAAATCGCTTCCGTTGAAAACTGCCTTATTTTGATGATCGATGAAAGTTGTTCCATAAATACGACCGTGGTCATTTTGACGTAAGACTAGATTTATTCCGTCTTTTTTAAGTTCAGCCAACAGTGTCTCCTTGGTAATACGCTCATACTTTGTAAAAACCTTATTGATCCGTCCAATGAGATTCAACTTGTATGGTTTGCGCTTTTCAATGTTTCTCTCGAATTTAATTTCCAGATTGCGTAAAGTAGGTTTACTATAAAATGCGCTTGATTTAATCGGAACACCTATTTTTTCGCCATTACTTCCAATTAAAGAATAAATAAGCCCTTTATTTTGGAACATATCAGATTCTTCCTTCCCACGATCAGCGATGAGATTAAACTGCATAAGCACAGCATTAAACTCTGCAAGAGATGTGAATTTATAATCATTCACTACGCCAGCCAAAACGTTACTAATTTGGCGTTTAGTTGAAGTTCTACCGTATTTTGCTTTTTCAATATCGGCTGCCTTTATGCCTGGCTCTTGTTTATACTGCTTACGCTCTGCAATCACTAGATAAAAATCTTTTTCGATTGACTTTCTGGCTGGCTCAGATATGTCTCTGCCTATGTTATGGGTTTTTATCGCTTCTCCATCCCTTTGAATACTAACTGTTGCAATGTGCAAGTGTTGGTGTCCTGCGTCATTATGTCTGTAAACCAAAAAAGGTTGATCCCCAAATCCAATACGCTCCATATAAGCTATTGCAATTTCCTGCATCTTGGCATTACTAATTTTTTCAGAGGTATCAAAGTTTAAGGATATGTGTAAAGCATTCGTTTCTACACTAGGCTTTAACTCCGTTAGGTGCTGAAACCGTTGTATCTTATTTTGAAACGTCATATTTTCAATGTCGCCCGCAAAACCACTAGCTAATATTAGCTTTGCTTCCCCCTCGGCAACTTTGTTTTCGTTATAATGGAGTATGCCCCTTATGCTTGTACCTATTTTTATTCTTGCAACCATTTCTCTGCAAGTTTTGAGATTATCATCATGAGCTGATCTATTTTGGGTTCGATAGATTTATAAGTTTCAGCAGTTTTTATAGAATGAAAAGACCTTTCCGTTTCTGAAGTACTCGCATGATAGCGATGTGTTTGTTGATTGATGTTCACACCTATGCTTTTGATTTCTTTGCGGATCAATGCCATTTCTTCCATTGGGGCGTTCATGGAAATATCTTTATGAAGCAATTTTATTGGCCTATTAGCAAGAATTTTCCGAACAACATTTGCAATGGTTCTGCTGTCACTCAACTTGGAAATTTTTTCAAGTTTCTCGTATTGGCTTGCCGTTATTCTTACAACAATCGTATGGCTCAAAATGCTCTCATTGTCCTTCGCTTTGCTTATTGACATACATTGCACCTATTATTGACTTTAGCATCACGAGTTCCGAGTGATGCCCGTCCGTTAGGATGGCAAAGAGCTTTTCGCATGCGAAAATACATCTTTGCTAAGTCCACGCGGACTTCAAAGCACCTACCCCGATAGTAACTCTGTACTTCAGTTTGAGATAAATAATTTGATTGATTTAAAATGATCTGGCTTTTTCAGGTGAGAAATTTCTTGTAAATGTCTTCCAGAATTGCCTTGTCTTGAAAGTATAGTGCTTCCCTTAGAAGTCGCTTAATCCTTGTTCGTGGCTCTGCTCTTGATCGCTTAAACTTTGGCCTAAATGTCCCCAAAAAATCTGCGGTTTTTCTAGTTGCTCTTTTCATGCTGAAGTTCCTTCTAATAATTTAACAATCTCATCGTGCTTGTAATAAAGAAGGCCTCCAATTTTTGAAAATTGCAAGGTTCCTTTTCGTCTAAGGGTCGCTAATGTACCAGCAGAAATATTTAAGAGAGATCGAACCTCATAGCTCTTGAGCCATTCTTTTTGCTCTTGCTTTTTATTCAGTTTGTAGCCGGGTCTTTTTAATTCTGCGAAAAGTTCAATTTTAAACTTTTCCAGATCATCTTTTGTGATTAAATCGAATGCTGCCATATCAATACGTTTATGTTATGGTGCAAAATTTGAAATAGAAACCCTACTTTTATGGTGACCTGTTGGGTAGTGGCTAAGAATAATTTACATATCATAAAAAAATGCCAAATTATAAAACTCTAGAAATCAAAAACATATCTGAGTACATAGCTCTTATTGACAGAATTAAAATATCTAGTGAGGAGGTAAACAATAAGGCAGACCTAATATTTAGAGGACAGGGGGCAGATCGCCCACTTCTTCCAAAGCTTTCTAGATTGACGTTAAATGGGCCTATAAAAAAGATTGAAGAATTAATACTAAAAGAATTTGAAAGAGGAATACTTCCACTATCTGAATTTCAACCCACTAATGATTGGGATATGCTTGCATTAGCTCAACATCATGGATTACCTACAAGACTACTTGATTGGACATATAGTGCGCTAGTAGCATTATGGTTTGCTGTACGAAAAGCTCCTCGTAAAAATGAAAAAACAGGTTTAGATAATGGTGTTGTATGGATATTAAATGCAACAACAGCGGATTTTAGAACTGACACCGATCTTATTAGTCCTTTTAGTAATAATCTTACGAAGATTTTCCGTTCAAGAGTTGTTTCAAGGCGAATATCAGCACAGTCTGGAATTTTCACTGTACATAAAATCAATGAAGAAGGGAAAATGATAAGTTTAGAAAGAAATAAGGATTTTAGCCCCAAACTTACAAAAGCCATAATTAACCCTAAAGAATTTGCTTCTATTAGAAAACAGCTCCATACCCTAGGAGTCAATAATGCTTCCGTCTTTCCTGATATAGATGGTTACTGCGCTCATTTAGAATGGCGATATTCCAAGATGTCTGACGAAATTGAAGAAAAATCATTTTTAAATGTAACTTATAATCATTAAAGCACTTTTAATAGGTGTACTGAAATCTTATTTCTTAGTTCCGTCATATCATTTAACACCTTTTTCCTTTTAACTTTCGAATATATCTGTGTTGTACGGATACTTGCATGACCAAGCATGTGCGAAACACTTTCCATTGGAACCCCATTCTCAAGCGTCACTGTGGTAGCAAAAGTATGCCTTGCCCAATGAAATGTAATTACTTTATTAATATTTGCTGCCTTTGCAATAATTTTAAGATGGCGATTTACCAGTTGATTAGAAACGAAGGGAAAAATTGTTCCACTTTCTTTTACAAACTGGTGGTTTTTATATCTTTTAATAATCTCCAGAGCTTCGGGTAATAATAACACATGAAATTTACGCTCAGTAAAGTTTCTATTTTTCTGTCTGATCATTTCAATCCAATTTTCCCCTGCACTATCTTTAACCAGATGCTTTTCAGCCAAACTCACCAAATCACAGTAAGCCAATCCAGTTAAACAAGAAAAGACAAAAAGATCACGAGTGATTATCTCACTACTCTTTAAGCCATCAACGTCTCTGATGCGATTTAATTCTTCTATTTCGAGGCAATCACGATCTTTATGTATTATTTTCCGTTCAAAATGAAGGAATGGCTGGTTCATTGTCCAACCGTTTTTCAAAGCAACTCCAAATACTTTCTTAAAGCGTTCCATGTGCTTCATAAGTGTATTGTTTCCACACGGTTTCTGCCCCTTATCTGGCACACGATTAAGCATATATATACCAAAATCTGTAATAAACTTATTATCGATGCTGTCCAGATATATATCTTTCATTTTTCGTTTCTTTACCAAGAACTCCTGTAAATAACGTTCAGTAGAAAAATAATTTTTTAGTGTACCCGGTTCTAACAAACTGGCAAGCTCGACATTATGATAGTTCATCAAAAAATTTAAAGAACAGAGATCTTTATCTCTCCCCTCTACTCTTGCTTTTATCAATTCAGCATTCACGGCTTTATTTTCATGCCTAAGATCATTGTAAGCGTTGTTGAGATTGTTAATTAGAAGACGCATCTTTTCTCTCACCATTAATTCCTCCGCTCCATTACCTGAAAGAGTTTGTTTGCCCTGATTCCAAGTTAAGATATCCACCCTTTGTTTAGTTGAAATATCTGTAAATGCACCATCCACGGTAATTCTTGCGAATAGTGGGGCCTTTCCATTTTTAGCTTTGTCCTTTCTTAAGAAAAAAGAAAGACTGAATGTGTGGGTACTTTTCATGCTTTAAACTGTTTTAAGCCCGTTTATGCCCTTTTATGCCCCCTCACATTTTTTCTTAAAATCGGAGGCAAAATTTAGTAGCAAAAAAAGGCGGTAAAATAAAAAACTCAAACAGTGACTTTTACTTTTTATCGAAAGACAATTATAGCTGAAAAAAAGAGGGTGTAGAATAGGGCATAAAAACCTTGATATTCTTTGCTTTTCTTTGATATGACTAAAATGAAAAAACCCTCTAAACTGTTACATTTAGAGGGTTTTTGTTAGAATTTGACTTCTATAATGTCGGGGTGGCAGGATTCGAACCTACGACCTCCTGCTCCCAAAGCAGGCGCGATACCGGGCTACGCTACACCCCGAACTGGTATCTGTTTTTACTGGTCAATATTAAACTACTCTTCCAAGTAGTTTTGTCGTCCTCACAGTACAAAGTTCGAACCATTTAGTACAAGATCTTAACAAATTAGCGGCCTTAACCGCTGTTTGAGGTTGCAAATGTACGAATGATTTTGTAAACTCCAAATTTGTTTTCAAAATAGTTTAAGATTAAATTCTGAAAATGATTTTCCATATTCATTATTGTGTCAGTCTGTTTAAAAGAACCTTTTTGACTTTTACAAATGCACTGTTTCGAATAGTAAATACAAAACTAATTGTTGGGTGATCTGAATAATTCTGTATGTTCGTTTTATAATAGCTATGATATGGAAGAAAAGGAATGTCCCCAGATCAGCTCTCAGGAATTATCTAATTTAATTTCTCAGACACTTCTCGCTTCAATTGCTGCCAATAATAAAATAGCTAAATTCCAAACAGATACCATACTTGAAACTTGTTTCTAGATAATAATTTGAGTCAATATAGAGATACAGAAGGTATTTCAGGAGAGAATCAAATCAAGACCTCTTTGGGATACACAGGAAATGGAAATGCTGTTAGGACAGAATTTCAAGGTTTTCCAACCTTAATTAGTAATGATACTGGTTCACAATAATATCTCTTAGATTCCAGTTCTGCGCTCAACTTTTTAAATAATTTTAACGGAATAAAAATGGCCCCCGGAAAGCGAGTTTGGACCCTACAATATTGGGAATATATGATGTCTGAAAACTATGAAAAGGCATTTGGTTTAAAGGAACAAAATCTTCCTTCTTCTTTTTTTAAGTATCGGGGTCTTAGCGAGCTTAGCTTGGACAATCTCACGCAAAACTATATCTGGTGTGCTGAGATTAATACACTTAATGATCCTTTTGAGTGTTCACTTCAATTTGACAATGACGAATGTTTGCGCCATTATTTTTCAGATGAAAAGTTTCATGAATTTTTTAAGCAAAAATTTAAGCTGGAACTTACAAAAAGTGAAATAAAAGAACTTACCCAAAGTAAAACACCTTACAAGACTTATATAGAAACCTGCTGTAAAAAAAAGATTGTTTTGTCATTGACACCAGAGCAGCAACTGAAGAAAATACAAGAGCGTTGGGAACAAATACGGGAAGAATCAAACCAGTATATCAAGATTTGTAGTTTCAGCGAAATCAATGATTCTTTGTTGCTTTGGAGTCATTATGCCGATCAACACAAAGGGATTTGCGTTGAATACGATTTAGTCAATGAAGATAAAATACGACCTTTCCTTCAGCCCATCGTCTATAGCGAAAAAATATTTAAGATTGGCTTACTAGAAGAACTTGATATAATTCGTAAAATTGGCTCTACACTCATAAAATCAAAGGATTGGGAATATGAAGCAGAATGGAGATATACCTACTTTAGACAAGGTCCGGAGTTTCTGAATAAAATCCCTATTGGAAACCCGATAGCAGTTTACCTAGGTACTAGATTTGATCTAAACAGCACCGAGCTTAAGGACCAATTATTTCATTATCTAGAAAATCGAAAAATTCCGTTTTTCCATATGAAAAGGCATCCATTAGAATACAGACTGATAAAGTGAAAATGGCTTTCTGCTATACCTTATAAATTTTCATGAAAGTAATCACACCACTTGTTGCGCATCGTTTGTAAGGTCCCAGATGACACATTAAGAAACTTTTTCACTTCGCATGATTTTAGCCATTTTTTACTAGAATTAGGTAAGTTCCTTTTTATTAGTTTGCCAATTTCCACAATTATTTCATCCCTAAACTCTTTTAAGTGTGCAATTGTCACAAGTTTCTTTGCATCATCTTCCATTTATCCCCTCTCTTTTTTATAAACTTGATTTAATATACAATAACCTGATCAGGCTTGGTTTCACAAAAGATGGCTTATATTCAATATAGCCCATACTACAAAGGTCATTAATGACTTTACAATAAGTCATCCTACTGAAAATTTTTGCAACTGGCATAATATCGCTAGCAAAAACACGGATTTCATTGTCACCTTCCGCAAGGCATTTGCAATACAATGCCATATAAACAGCTATATGGGTTGCCCCTATCCTTGGATCACTTTGTATTGCTACAAAAAATGACCGGACAGGCAGCAACATATCTTCCATATAACCGTTCCCTGCTTTCATCTGATCCCCTTAGCCTTTGCTGGTTTAACTACTTTCATTGTTGCTTGCCTGGTTTCCTTAAATCCGGCACTGGCAATTCTATCAGTCCCATTTTTCAAAATACCTTTCTCATAAATATCCAATCTTCGCCTGTGCGGATTTGCCTCTATTTCAACTTGCTGACCTTTTTCATTGGTAACACTAATCCGCTCACCCTCACTTAGTTTATCCATTAAGGTAGCTTTCGCAGAGAAATTCAGCGCTTCCACAATAGCCAAATCTGAAATGGATTTTGAAAGGTCAAAACCATAATCAGGTGGAAAAACTTTCGTCTTAAAATTTCCGGCTGCATCCTTATCATTAAAATCCAGCTGAATCCACTGGCCCTTACCTTGACCATGATCTATACAAATAGCTCTCCCTGCAAGCAGGTTATAGCACTGGCGTGCAGAGATATCCACTGACTGATCTTTACTAAAAGTACATCTCCTGTTTAGCGCATCTGGACCAAGGGACTGGTATTGGGCGGTATATCCCTGCATTTGGTACTCTCCTGCATTGTCCCTCACAAACTTCAATTCGAAGTCCATCTTCTCTTTTTCGCTTACGAAATAAGAAACAGGGAGGGTGCACTCCCTGTTTCCCTGCCGGACCATCCTTTCCACCTGGCCTTCCCCAATGGAGAACCCCGAAGCCTGTACCTGGGCATGGACTTGTTTGTAGTTGTTCAGGATTTGCTTTTCATAGGCAAAATTATTGCTGTTTGATAGTACTGCCTTTGCAAGCCGGTACAAAGCCCTAACTACAGGGCTGGGATAAACGGCTCTTTCTATTTCCCTCCTGCGCTGCCTCAGCAGGCTTGATCCGGTCGACCCAAGCTCCACAGCACCATATTTATATTCGAGTTGTTCAAACATGGCCAGCTTTTCTTTTAAATAGGCACTGGTTTTAAGTATGGCGGGACCAAAGAGTTTTTCAAA
This sequence comes from Candidatus Pedobacter colombiensis, assembly GCA_029202485.1. Classification (NCBI taxonomy): domain Bacteria; kingdom Pseudomonadati; phylum Bacteroidota; class Sphingobacteriia; order Sphingobacteriales; family Sphingobacteriaceae; genus Pedobacter; species Candidatus Pedobacter colombiensis. Next base: position 3,313,655 of record CP119313.1, read on the forward strand.
CTTTTGCTCACGAGCCTGCCATGCCTCCAATTCCTGCTCAAAATGTTCCAGTGGTTCTTTCATGATATGGTTAGATTATAGCGTTAATGAGTGGAATAGCTAGGCAGCCAAGCCTTTCTTATTTTTCTTGACTACTTTTTCTGGCTTAGGAACCTCCGGCTTTTCACCATCTGTGCTTTGTTTATTAGATGGCTTATTCTCCTTTTGAACCCCCTCTGACTGTGTTTGGCCCTGCTCCTTACTTTCGGAAAGGGCTGGCTTAGATTTAAAAGAAAGGCTTTCCGGTTTCATCTGTGTGTTATACACCTTTAAAACCCCGTACCTAGGATTGGCTTCCAGATACATCTTCTCTCTTGTATCATCCTTATTGATATAATTAACGCTCTGGCGGTTGCCGCGCTTTAAGGAGGAAATCAACTCACTTTTATAGGTTTCACTGAGGAGTTCCTTAACAGGATATTTTCCCAGTTCCTTTTCCAGATCAAAAGGTTTTGTAAATACTGCCGGATAATTTCCGTTTGTATCTGCATTCTTGAAGTCCAGGTACTGCCAGGAATCAAATTTGACGCTGTTGCGTTCGTCTGCCTTATCCACCTTTAAAAACTCCTTATTTACCGAGCGGCCTTGCAGGAGGTTAAAGGCTTCCTTAAAGGTAATGGTGCTATTGATCCATTCCTTTTTATCTTCCTTCGGTGTTTCCCCCTTTTCAACCACATAGCTTTGTGGGCTGCGCACCTTGAAATTTTGGGTAATGGACTTTCCGTCCTCAGATTTGACAGTCATATCGTAACTGTTAAAAAAATAGTTGCCTTTGTCCGATTTCCTGAAGACCGGCATTGCTACAGCGGTATCGTTACCGTACTTTTTCTCCAGTAATAAGGTGAACGTTTCCTGTCCCTCACTGATCTTACTCAGCAAATCCTCTTTGGGGATCTCTCCCATACCTGTTTTCTGTAATTGCCTTTCCAGGTACTCTACATTCTGCTCATTCATAACCTTAGCTTTTAAATTAACATTGAAATAATAATCTGACATAATTTGTGGGATATCAAAAGATATGGAACGGCTCTGCTCCTGGCCTTTAAATACTTCTATTTTCTCCTGAAGCTGGAGTAATTTCTCCAGGACAGGCTGGATCGTAGCCATTGCATAATAATGTGTACTGGGTCCATTACTGTAATCATGCCCAAATGCATCAAAGTCGTCCCTGTAAGTTGCCATACCTTCCTTGGAAAATTGTGGCCCATCATGATAAAGCACCACTTCATGTCCATTAACCATAGCTTCCTGAAGCAGGCTAACCAATCCATCTATATCGCCGGTATTGATTTTCATTACATAATTGTTTTAGCGCCAACAATGATCTTGTTTTGCACCTTAAGCGATAAATGCCTGCCACCACCGGCTTCCATCAGTTCTATAAAAAGCAGTTTCTTATCAGGGATCGTGAACTTGGGCAAAGCGATCACAAAATTTTGTCTGGATTGCCCCCTGATAATTTCGGTATTGCCTGCGACCTGTACAGGGCTTAACTCAATTTCCTGCGATGCCGTACGTTTTGATTTTTTCTTATCACGGATATAAAAGCGGATCGCATCCACACCGTAATCCACATTGGAATTATTGGCAAGGGAGAACTGGAAATATAATTTGTCATCCTTGATGTAAACACCATCCATCCCAATAGCAACATCATACTTTTCATCTGAAATGCCTTTCAGTATTGGTTTCTTAGTACTGATCTGCTCGGTCAGGTCACTTACCCTGGCTTCGTTATCGCTCCGGTAACTAAACAGCGCATCTGATTTTGGGTAGTTTATATTGCTGCCGATCTTAATCGTAAGTATCAAAGGGTTGTCAGTATAACTTAGCATAAAAGAATATAACTTGCCATCTGCCGTTACTACGGTAAGGTTGGTTTCTGCAAAGCCCTGCCTGGCAGCCTTGATCTGCAAAATATTCTCTACCCCTTTTGCAATCTGGGCGAGTACACCCTTGCTTCCCTTATCTACACTCTTAATCGGATAAGGGAACAACAAATTAGTGGTCTTGTCAAAGGTGATCTGTAGTGGTAAAGCAGCTATAGCAGCCTGTTGCACACCACCAACAAGGTTCTGGGCCATCAGCGGGCCACCTGAAATTAAAAGGATCATCAGCGATATCCATCCTGCACAAATCTTTCTCATCATCGTCTGTTTTAAATTATTAATTGAATTATTGGTTCTCCATTTTTTGTTTTTCGTCACGCAGTAATACCCTGTAACCTGCTTTTACCGTTACTTTGATCAGTTTTACCTTTTTACTGAACAGCGATTTTGCGGCTTCCACGCCCGCGCCTGCTGCCTGTATCCCGATATTATCGCTCATACTTCCAAAGCCGATATCCTGTATGGCCCGTTCCGTGGACGCTTTGGCAACATCCCTGGCAATAGCGCCCGGAACGTAGATGCCCTCCATCCCATCGATATCTACCACAGAAAGCTCGACGGGGAAAAGCGATTTTAAATATTTTACGCCTGTAACCTTTACGACGAGGCGTTCGCCGCTTAGCGAGGCCGTTCCATAGATGAAATTATCTTTAGGGATAAGTTTACCATTGATATAGACATCATCCAGGAGCCTGAGTTTTACCGTAGAACCATTTACGATCACCTGCGTTTCATGCACCACGGCATCAATGGCATTTTGTGCATCACTACCTTTATCTTCATCCAGGGAATAGAATCCGTTATCACTGGTAGCAATAGCAGATGTCACCTTTTTATCGAGGATGGAGATTACCTCTCGTTTCATTCCCGATGAAACGGCAAAAACCTGGTTGCGCCTGGCCTCCGATGTCTTTCTGATTTTTTCCTGCACCCTTTCCGGATGTTGGATATCCAATACCTTTTCAAGCATACTATTGAGCTGCCGGGTCTCAGGGTCTTCCTGTGTACTGCCGGATTGCATCTGTTGCATCATAGCCTCCAGTCTTTTTACAGCCTCACCATCCAAAGCGCCCATGACATTTGTTGTTTTATTATCCTGGGTAGGTAATGGGCTTGGCTGATTCATTGCTTGATTGAGCTGAGCAAGCCTTTGTAAGACCCTTGCTTCATTGGGGTCATTGTATCCGGCTCCCGTATAAGGCGAGGTATTGAGGCCCTGCACCGGTTGTGGCTGATAAGCTGAAACGTAAGGACTGTTAGGTAAATAGGCACCTGGCAAATTACCGGATTGGTAATTGGGGTCATTTTGGGATTGCTGGCCAATCCGTACGGAATCTTTTGAAGCCCGGTCATAATAGCTCATCTTATCAAGGCCCTTATCATCCTTTAGGTTCGCATCGGGAAGTATATTATTAATACCTTTCTTGTTTGATGCCTCCGCTTTGGCCTGTTCTACCTTCCCGCCACCCATCGCCCAAAATATCAGGGTCAAAAATGGGATGACAATAATGGGCAGTACGGTCAGGAACTTTTTCTGCCTTTCCTTCTTTAAATTGCTGGCTTGATTTTCCATAATCGTTGTTTTAAAATGGTTCGTTGTTAAATAAATCCGCTTGTTTCACCTGCATCCAGGCATCCTTTATCCTTTTAAGGCAGATAGCTATATAATCCACCCGTTTTCCCATGTGAAAAGACCTGTCATTTTTTTCAATGCCGATAAAGTGCCGTCCTTCCAGTATTGCAGCTACCGGAAAACTGCCACTACCACAGGCATTATCCAGTACAAGACCACCGGGACAGGTAAATGTCCGGATCAGCCACCTGCCCAATGAAACAGGCTTTTGGGTGGGATGATAGACGCCATCGGTGTCTGATGCAACACTTGTATATACCCAGTCTGCAATGTCCTCCTCTTCAAAACACAGCACATCCGTTGGGTATCTTTTACCGTCGGTATTTTTAACCGGGAACTCCTTGAAATTGCCATAGCTTCCTGATGCATTATCTTGCCGGATACCTTTGTCATATGGTATTCCCTCGGTTTTTTGTGGTTGATATAAAGGCTGTTTGTTATAAAAAATACAGATATCCTCATGTCGGCGTAACGGTTGTTTATTAGCATTCAGAAAGTTCCCTGCCTTTGATTTAATCCATACAATCTTATACTTAAACCAGGCAAGGTTGCTCATGATGAGCCTTGCAGTAAATGCATGTTGTCCAGTTAATGCTATCACACCACGTGGCTTAATGACCCTCTTATAATGCCCCCACAACCTTTTCATGTCAATGATAGTATCCCAACGGTTATTGGTTACCCCATAAGGAAGGTCACAGAGGATCAGGTCAACACTGGCATCTTCTATACGCTCCATTACTTCCAGGCAATCCCCTTCAATTATCCGATCCCATAATTCCGTTTTCCGATCCCCCTTCCTGTTAATTTCCATCATATATCCCTCCTGTCATCTCAATACTGTCCATCAATCCTGGCCTTGTTTTCAGGAAGCTATCTATTTGTTGCTTCCCTTCTTTAGTGGTGTTTAAGCTATCCATCCAATGCCGGAATAAATGAATCCTGTTTCTAACAGGGTCTTCATTTAGCTTTGACGGAGGCCTATGTCTATGTTGCGTTATGATCGCAGGCATAGTGGATTGCGTTTCCACAACGATACTACTGTGCCAGTTCCTTATGCTTTTTACGATGGTATATCCGCAGGCAAAAAACATAAGCGTTAGATAAGTGCAGAGCACAATAGCCTTCGTCTTCATGGAAAGCCTGGCCGAAAGCCTTTCCATGGCCTTTACCCAACGGTGCTGTGCTTTATTGATAGCCCCTGCTATACCACGGGCTACTTTATCACTTACCGCAGCAAGCCCACTGCTTTTGTTTCTTTTAAAAAATCCCATCCCTATCTGTTTTTAATACTTAAATCATTGTTTTCTAAAGTATGCCAACCTTCGATCAGGAAACCATGTGAGTTGTTCTCACTCCTGGGGACATTTCTTAAAAAGCCTTCTGTTATCAAACTCCGCATGGTAACGGTGGTGGCCCTTGTGATCTCCTGCCTGCCAAAAAAGCGGAAGGCAAAGGGATAAACATCGGTGTTTACAATAATGCTATCTGTGGTGATGGATTGGCTGACATTACCGGAAATGATATTGCTGTAATAGTTCTGTTCCTTCAGGTTATCGTACTGCCTTTTTGCAGTCTCATCGGCCAGGTAGAGCGCTTTTGTAATGGTGGCCTGTATGAGCTTATCATCCGGCGCCAAAGTGAAAAAACACTGATGGAAGGTGCTGATGTGATCCTTCGCTTCTATAGGGATATTGTCCTTTCGCTCTGAGGCATAAGCCTCCAGGGCCTTACCGTTTGCCAGCACGTAAACTTTGGCCTGCATCACTTTAATGATTGTATAGCTATTGTAGATGCAATAGCCGCAAACTAATGTGTATGCTGCTATAACGGCAATGGTAAATGACCTGATCTGGCGGAAGGCCGTATCTATGTTTTTTGTTTTAGTAAACATACTGCTGCTGTTTAAGAGGTTTTACCATCACTATTATCTTTACCATTATTGCCGGATAACTTACTGGCCATATAGGCTGAAGTCCCGCCAATGCCCCTGCCGACGGCTCCGCTTAACCCACTGCCTCCGTCTTTTCCGGAATAGCCCTCATTAAAGTTCTTTTTAAGGTCACCTATATTGGAAACACCCTGTGCCATCCTTCCTGTAGCCATGCTTGTACTGCTGCTCAGCATACTGGTTACCTTTTGTCCCATGGCACCGCCACCGCCGGAATTGACAATAAAGCCGGCAACGGAAGGCACCGTGAAATAACCCACAATGGCAATGATCATGAAAATGAGATAGCCTGTATCCGAAGGGCTGAAAAAAGTATCGCCATGCTGGGCAATCTGGCTGTTATCGATATGGAGCATGTTTTCCTGGATCGTGCCGATGATTGAGCCGAAGATATTGGCCACAGGCAACCATAAATAGATGTTCAGGTATTTGGCAAGCCATGCTGTGAGTGTATGCTGGAAGCCATCAAAGACGGCAATACCAAAGACCAGCGGGCCAAGGATCGCAAGGACAATCAATTGGAAAGTCCTCAGCGTATTGATACACAGTGCCGCTGCCTCATAAAGCACATTGAGTACTTCGCTCATCCACTGCTTGACGCTATTGCGGAAATTGTAAGATGCCTTTGCCATCGCAAAAGAGATGTCGCTGCCCAGCCCTGCCAGGAAACCCTCGTCGGGTGCAGGGTCTGTATCCTTTAAGCCCTGGGTATATTTCAGCCATTTGTCCTTATCGCCGCTACCGGTCTGGCCAACATACATTTGGTAAATAGCGCTTTGCTTTACCAGCCTTTCTTTTTCCGCTAGCAGGAGTTCGATGGCCTTGTTGGAATCTTCCATCATCGCCGCTGTTCCGGTAACGGTGGGCTTCATTACCCCATTGATCATTGCAATCACCATTGGGAAATTTAGGATACAGAAGCCCAGCACAAATGGCCGGAACAAGGGATAGAAATCCACCGGCTCAGCATTGGCAATATGGCGCCATATCCTGGAAGCAATATAAAACAGGGCTGCAAAGCCTGCTATGCCACTACCTACACCAATAAGTTTATCGCATTTGGGCATCATCTCATTGTACAACTGCTCCAACACGCTTTGCATGCTTTTAATATTTTTTGCCATGCCCTGTGCCTGACCTGATAAGGGCAATACCATCCCCACTATCATCCATAGGATGATTCCTCTCCACTTGCTCATATGTTGTTTTATTTATGGTAGGTTATACAATTGCTTGCTACGTTCTATTTCCTGTTTCTCCCTGTAACGCTGGCTGGTCAGTAGCGATGTGTTGTTGTTAAAGCTTCTTAGGAAGCTGAGCTGATCTTCCATTTCATCATAGATACCATCAATGGCTTTGAGCCTTTCGTCATCGTTCATCTCCAGCTTGCCGGAGGTAATGACATTGGCCAGTTCATCGAGGTTACGCAGGCTTTGGTTCAGCAGGTTACTATATACATTACCTATATAAGCTATTTCACTCGTGTTAAGCAGGTTGCTCCCCTTGAATCTTGAATAAGCATTTTTATATTCTTTGATAAGCACGATCTGGTATTCAATGATGCGGCCTACCTTATAGTACTTTTTGACCGTAGGGCTTGCTTCCATAAGCCCATCAATAAAAAGCTTGTGCATACTGAAATTACCTTCAGACAGGTCTTTGATGGTTTTGTATCCCTTGCTTAATACCGTGTATCCTTTCTTCATATCGCTGAGGATCTGTTTGAACTGGGTCAGTTTTTCAACATTTAACAGCAGCTGGATGGCTTCATCACTTTGTGCCCGGACATTTAAAGTCCCGAAACCCAATAGGAACAGGAGCATTGCAAAAATTATCTTTTTCATATCCCTTTATTTAATGGCGTTTAAAATGCCCATGTCCTGCAATTCTTCATAATCCCTGTACCTGCTGCGGACAAGTGCAAGGGCATTGTTGCTGAACGATAAAGCGAACTCATATTTATCTGCCATGTCTTCGTACATGGCGTTTATCCTTTGCAGCCGCTCGTCATCTTTGAGCGAAAAATTACCATCCTCCGTAATGAGCCTGAGTGAAGAGATCGTGTCATCGCTTTGTGCTACAAGCCGCCCGAGTACACTTTCACAATAACTGCCTTCACTAAGGGTAAGCATTTTGCTGTCCCTGAGTTGCCGGAGCGTCTTATCCCGCAAGGCTGTTATTTTATCCTGTAGGTAAAAGCACTTTTTTATACGGCTGTACTTTTTGATTTCCGGATTTACGGCAGTGAGTGATCCAAAGTATGTTTTGTGTAGGTTGAAATCCCCGTCTTTGATATCACCTATGAGGTTCAACCCATCTTTTCCAATCTCATAGCCCTTTTTGGCATACCCTATATAGACCTGCAATGCAGCTATCTGTTGGATCAGGTACTGGCGTTGTGTTTTTTTCTGGCGGAACCATTCCCCGAAAGTCTGTGCCTGTGCCCCAATTGCAAGGGAAGCAAGGAACAATAATGTGATCATTCGTTTCATAATTATTAAATTTTGTTGTTACTGTATACCGTAAAGTTTCCTGACCATGTCCACTTCCTGCTGTGACTTTGAGCGCTGCAAGCTCAGCATGGAATTATCGGCATTGAAAGCCCTTAGGTCGATATAGTTCTGTTGCACCTTTAGGGCAGCGCCAGCTATCATCTCCAATCGTTTGGCGTCAGTCATTTGTGTACGGAATGAATTAATGACCAGGTAGAGTTCCTCCATATTATCCACACTATGTTCCAATATGCCGCTATAGACCTTTCCGATGTATTCGATTTCAGATGGGGTAAAATGCTTGTCGCTCCTGACCAGTGCCCATGCCCTTTGATATTCGCTGACAATAAGTTTCTGTTTTTCTACCACCTCCCGAATCCTTTGGTAATAGCTGATCACAGCCTTTACCTTTTTTAAATCCTCGAAATAGGTTTTGTATAAGTCTTTCTGCTTCTCGGTCCATTCGCTGATTTCAGTTAGCTTCAGTTTGGATAGTGCATTTTCAAGGACTTTCTGTGCGTTCTGCAACCAGATGACCTTATTTTGTTGCCGCTGGATTTGCAGGTCAACCGCGCGGATCACTTTTTTTATACCGGCCTTTATGATTTCCAGTATGGGTATCTGGGCATGTGTCTGTTTTACAGGTGCCAGCATAACCAGCATCATTATTACAATCATGATTCGCTTTTTCATTTTACCTCCTCTTTATTTTTAGCGTTACTTTCCTTTGTCATGGCCGCAATTCCGGCTTCCATACTTCCATACCGCTCTGCGTATTCAGCAACCCTTACCCGTTCCTTGCCCTCTGTGGTGAAGGCGTAATATTCTTCGGGGCATAACTCGTTCTTATATACCTTTTGTACCTGACCGCCGAGGTCAATGAAGATTTCACGGTCATCTTTGTTGACAGAAAGCAGTATGGTCTTGGCTTTCTCGGAAAGTCCCAATGTGTCCTGAAGCTTATCAAACTTGTTGATGAACTTTTTCATGTCCATCAGGATTTTAATATCTGCATTATTAATAATGGCATCTTTGATAATTGGTGAGCTGATCAGATCATCTAGTTCCTGCGTGATAACGATAGGCACGCCATTGAATTTTCGGATCGTCTTAAAGGCATACTTTAAAAAGGCTGCCATGCCACTTTTTGCAATGGCAGACCATGCCTCATCAATCGCCAGCACCTTACGGGTGCCTTTTAACTTGCGCATTTTGGAGATAAAGAGTTCCATGATAATGAGCGTCACCACCGGGAACAAAATGGGATGGTCTTTGATGTTATCGAGTTCAAAAACCACAAACTGCTGACCCAATAAGTCAAGCTTTTCCGTAGCATTGAGCAGGTAATCGAACTCTCCACCTCTATAATAAGGACGCAGCACGTATAAAAAGTTGTCGACATCAAAATCCTTGTCTTTTACTTTATGGTGCTTTAAAACACCAACGTAAATCGTTTCCAGGTACTCATAAAAGGTATTGAAGCAGGCGAAAACGTTTTTATTCTGATCAAGGTATTCATAGTAACCACTCATGGCGTTGGAAAGTGCGACATATTCACTGCGGTTGAAATTCTCATTCTCCTGTTTCCAGAGCGTTACAAGTAAGCTTTTCAGGCTTTCTTTCTTTTCGGTATCGAGCTCCTGGCCTTCAGGCAAAAAGAAAGGATTGAATTTTATAGGGTTTGATTCCTCGTAAGTAAAATAATAGCCACCTACGAGTTCAACTAAGCTCTTGTAGCTTCCTCCAATATCAACTGTCAGGCAATGGGCGCTTTGCCTGTAAAGGGTATGAAGTATGTGGTTTACCGTCATCGACTTGCCACCACCGCTGGTACCACAAACAAGTGTTCCCATATTACTGGTTACTCCGCTATCACGTGGACGGTCAAAGAGATCCACATAAATGGGTCTTGATGAAAGCCGGTCGCAGAACCTGATACCCTGGTGTGGAAGCACACTTAGTGGTTCACCTTCGAGGTTCAGAAAACAGGTAGCTTGTTCCAGAAAGGTATCGAAGGTATCATTGATAGGAAAATCCGCTGCGTTGCCCGGAATCCCTGCCCAGAATATCTGTGCGGCTCCTGCCGTTTCTTCCTTTGCCACGGCATCCATCTGGGCAAGTGCTGAACTGACTTTGTTTTTCAGCTCTTTTAATTCGCTTTTATCTTCTGACCAGAGCAGCACATTAAAATGCGCTTTTACCGGAAGCCGCTGTTCGCTGATCGTTTCATTTAAAAAATCATTGACCGCATCACGCGAAATTGCATTTTCCCTGCTATAAGCAGAGAGTGATTGCAGCCTGAGCTTTTTGCTTTCGAGTTTCTTGATGGTCTGACGCTCATCTTCGATAAAGATATATTGGTTATAAAGATGGTCGCAGTCCAGGAGTTGGCCGAGTGAACTGGCAAATCCCATGCTGAACTTGGTCCTGTCGGTACTGAATTTTTCATAGTTGATCCTGCTCCCACAAAGTGCCGGAAGATCCGTGACATCAGCTAACGTGTATAACTGGCATTGCTTTGATCCAACGGTAATGCTATCCCTAAACTCTATGTCACTAACCGATAAACCTTTTGCTTGCGCTGCAAGGTTGCAATAATGTTCAATAACCCCTTTGCTGCGATGCCCACTGCCAAGTCCGCTGTCCAATATCCGCTCCAACTTTACGAGGCCAGAGTCTTCCAATATTTTTTTGAACTGCCCGCAACTGTCTATAAACCGTTGCAACATATCTGCCTTAATAGTCTGTTCCGGTACAATACTTTTTCGAAGCAGGTTGGAAAATAAAGAACTGCTTAGTTTTCGGCCATCAGGCTTCTTAGTCAGGTAGATATAACAACTATGTTCCAGGTAAACACGGCCCTTAAAATACTGTCCTGATGCGGCGGCCAAAAAATTGGTGTCTTCTTCTTTGGTAGGTTCATATTGCTTTTTCGCAAACCAATCCTGTTTGTGAAACACCGTATGTTTGGGCAGTAACTTGATGGCCTTTACCCATGCCTGGTGAAAGGACTCGTATTCATGATCCGATAAGGTAAAAATCTCCGGCAGCGTTGCTTTGTAGGCAACCGTTATATCGCCCTGTTTACTTAAAATACAGTTATGCTCTATGCCCAGTATGGGCATAATATCATCTATCCACTTTTCCATGCGCAAAATCCTTTTAAGATGAATTCAATTACATTTTTTTTCCTTTTCTTTTTTTAGGGGTCTCTTCTTTTACTTCCGGCTTTTTTGATAATCTTTCCTTATTTTCCTCAATAAGCTTCGGGATATAGGTATCAGCCCAATCCACTCTTTTAGCAATAAAATGCGACTGGATATTATTTTGCCGGACAAACTCCCTTTGCTCCCGCTCATATTTTCTGGCGAAACCGACAGGATCTAGTTTATGTTCCAGTGGAATTTCAATAAGGACTATATCTTTGGGAATGGACGTGATCTTATCATAGTCCAACTGTTCTATCTGGAAAGTTGCAGGGTTATACGGAAAAACGTAACACTCCTCAAATGGGGATCTATGCTCTTCCAACTCACTGAACGTAATTCCAAGGGTAGAAAAGTCATCTTTTGGCCGGATACAGTCCATGGGTAGGTCTACATAAAAAGTGTGGCCTTCAATCTCTATTGTGGTCAGCCTCCCTGAAAGCCTTGCTTCAAGAACCTCCTGATTGACCATAATATCAAAATCTGTTTTGTTTTCCAGTTCGGCTACTGTCTTATTGTAAACCATTGCCATCCCTTCCGGGTCAAGGCTTACAAATTGCGGGATACGGATATCGATAAGATCAGGATAACCAGGAAAGGGTATATTTTTGCTCACCTTGTCGTATTCAAATTCGTAATGTGTCACTTTATCATCCATCTCAAAAATGGAGATGGTATTCACATCCTTACCCAGTTCCCTCAGTTCCTTTTTAGCTACATCCACCAAAAAGGTAGTTCCTTCTATTTCTATTGTTGGTAATTGCCTTTCCATCTTTCGTTTTTTAATAGATAAATATTTTCCTGCTGTTACATTTGACCAGCCTGGGTATGCTCCGTTTTGCAATCGCCTTCATCATGCCATACTCCCCGTATTTATTGCTGAGTGCATATACCTTGACCATAAGTCCGCTGGCTGCAATAGCAATAATGATCACACATAAAATGGATGGCAACCCGATGATGTACATTGTGGCATATACCATGAGCAGTAGTAGAATGCCTGCGCCCAGATACCAGATGTATTGCGCGCGCAGCCCCTTAAACTCAATGCTGCGGTTAATGCCTTTGTTGATTTGATATACACTGTTTGCCATAATATTACATTCTTAGTTTTCTGCTCCTAACCGGATTCATAGCCCTTTCTTCCGTTTCCTTGTTCTGATAAAGCGGCCTTATATTGCTGTGCGTTTGCTGATGCGCATCAATATGACTAACCAGCAACAGGTTTTCAACTTTGGTGACCACGCCATCCACTTGATCTTGTTCCACACTATCTTTCGGTTGCCGTTCTGCCAACTGCCTTTCCTGAATTTTACTATTGATTTCTTTTTCCAGAAGCGATAGCGTGCTTTTGAGCTTTAGCAAATCCTCTTCTTGTTGAAAGGGCTTTTCCAGGATTTTTTCCATTAGGGGGATTTCTTTCTTTAGCTCAATCAATTCCTTTTGGTGTCTTTGCTCGAGTTGACCTACCATATCAATAGCACTCAGAAAATACCTGGCGGCGAGTTTTGGATTATCTGTATTAGGATAGCCGCCATTATAGGTGTAATGAATACCATCTTCGCTACGCCTTGCAAAAAATGAATTGCAAGCTATAGCTATGTTATCCCTATTGGTTTCCGATTTTGGTACCAGGAAAAGTTCATATCCATATAAGCTCCCAATATGCCTGTTGTCGGTACTTTGATAAGCAGTCTGATGAAGGTCAATAAGATATTTACCCAATACTTCCGTGTCAGCATGCTTACAGCCACTCAGTTGTAGGGGATTGGATTTAATGCCATCCTTTTCATGCTTCAGTACCCTTTGATAGTGGGAGTTGTCCTCCCGTAGCTTACCTAAAATAGCTTCTTTACGCTCACAACTAAGAATCATTTTTTCAAGGCTGAATCTGCCATTACTGATTTCACGGAAATGGGCTTTTTTCAGATTTTCAAGTACGGCCAATTTCTTTTCCACCTTACTCTTTTCCAGCAGCGAAGTATCACCGGAAAGGATAGCGATATATTCGCTGAAATTCATGCCGCTTTTTTCATCTATTGACCCTTCATCAATGGTCCTGATATGGAGTTCATTGTTTTTCATCTGGGAGATAAAGAGCTGTTTATTCTTCAGCAAATTGAACTTGTAATTATCCAGGCTTTGTTCCACAGCATAGATATAGCTCTTAATCTTGTTGTTAAAATGCGCTTTAGCCACCCAGTTTCCTTTACGTGCGCCCCGTCCATTGCGCTGTTCCAGCTCCGATGGTTTCCAGGGGATATCGATATGGTGCATGGCCACCATGCGTTGCTGTACATTAAGGCCGGTGCCTGCTTTTTCCGTACTGCCCAATAGGATACGGATCTGGCCGCTATTCATTTTATTAAATAGCTTTGCTCTTTTGACGCCAACCCAGTCATTGTCATGAATGAAAGTGATCTCATGGGCAGGGATATTAAAATCCTTTACCAGCTTTTCCTTGAGGGCATCGTAAAGATTGAATACACCGGCTTTTGGTGTCCCGATATCGGAGAAGATAATCTGCGTACCCTTTTGCTCATGGCTCTTCTCATACCACTCCGCTACTTTTCTGGCGCAAACATTTACCTTATGGTTTGGGTGGTCTTCGTATAGAACCGGATCAATCAGCCGCATGTCGGCAGACATCTTTTTGGCATAATTGGTGGCGATAAGCATCCTTGCCTTATCCTCACTGGCACTAAGCGCTGGCCGCCCGATAAAATGGGCATTTCCTGTTTTCGCAAAGGCCATCAAGCACTTGATATATTCCTGCTGATCCCCTGTGGGCTTGATACTCACTAGCTCTTCGTCCAGTTCCGGTTTATCGAGATGGATATGCTGAGCGGTTTTATAATCCGTAATCTCATTATAAAACATCGCGAGTTCGGGAACCTTAATAAAATGACGGAACCTTTCTTTGGCAATGATCTCATTGGTAACACTGAATTCAAAATCAGTCGTCTTGCGGGCATACACTGCAGCCCAGCCATCAAAATTTTCAATACCCTGACGCTTCATCTCCTTTGGGCGCAGGTATTTGAATATGAGATACAACTCCGTAAGGCTATTGGATATGGGTGTGCCGGATAAGAAAGTAGCACACAGGTCGGCATCGAATTTCTGTTGCAGTGTACGGATAGCAAAAAGCATATTGAGCGATTTCTGGCTGCCCTCTGTATTGCCCAGGCCGGATACACGGCCATGACGGGTGGTAAAAGTCAGGTTCTTAAATTTATGGGATTCATCAATGAAAAGATGATCAATACCCATTTCACGGAAATCGATGCCCTCATCCTTACTTTTTTCTATCCGGGCTTCTATCCCTTTGAGTTTCCCAGTAAGGTTATTTTTCCGGATCTCTAATCCTTTGAGCATTGACTTTGAAATATCATCACCCAATGAGCGGAGCGTTTCGAGATCCTGGTCTACACAGTCCAGTTCTGCCTGCAAGATGGCTTGTTGCACTTCCGGTGCCTGTGGTATTTTGATAAACTGATCATGGGTCAGGATCACGCAATCCCAATTATTGCTTTTGATTTCATGGAAAAGGCGTAGCCTTTTCGCTGGTTCGTAATCACTGTCATCCGGTGCCAGTATCCTTGCCTTGGGGTAGGCTAGTTTATAGGTATCCCTGATCTCGCTGGCATTGGATTTCAGCGCAAGGATCATTGGCTTACGCACGATATCCAAGCGCTTCATCTCCTGTGCGGCAATAATCATGGTAAGCGTTTTTCCAAGTCCTACTTCATGATCGATCAGGCCACCACGGTTTTCAATGATACGCCATGCTGCATTTTTTTGTGAGCTGTACAGGTCTTCAATACCAAGGGCAGCCTTGTTCAGCCCTGGAAAGCTCAGATGACTACCATCATACTCCCGCAACCGGTAACAGTTAAAAGTGTCATTGTATAAAAGTTCCAGTGCCTTTCTTTCGGCTGAAGGAAGTTCTGTTAACCAGATCAGGAAGGCCCCTCTTATGTTTTCAATTTTCTGGTGAGCAAGTTGGGTGGCGTCATTATCCGGAATCCGGACGGTCTGACCACCTATCTGTGTCTCATAAGTAAAGAAAGGTGAAGTGTTTTCAAGTGCATGTTCGAGCAAAGTATAGCCATAAGTATTCTTCCCGCTTTTAGGCCGTATGGCGTATTCCTGGTCTACTTTAGCATTGCTGCCCTTTATCGTTACCTTGAAGGTATCAAGTGAGCTAAGAAAACTAACAGTAGTTTCCAGGTCAAAGAGCTGTTTGCCAAATTTCTCATAGTAAGATACCGGTATCCACCGTTCGCCAAGGTTGAAGTCCAATAGCTCAAATGGAATTTTTTCAGGTTGTATTTTTTCTAGTGCATCTATGCTTCGTTGATATTGTGTGTTATTAGCTTCATCCTGAACCTTTGATAAACTACGTGCCAGTTTATCCACCACATTACCACTCAAAAAGGCATCGGCAGTTTCCCATTTGTCGGTAATGGGATTGAGATAAATATGTTCACCTAGTTCTGCAATACATTGCTGTTGGTTCTTTTCAATAATGCCCGCAATGAAATTTATGTCTACAAAGCCTTTCATGTTCAGGCAATGGGCAAGTGCCTCTATTGCCTTATCAGTCTTAAATGCTTCTTCTGCAAGATTTAGGTTAAGGGAGAAAATATCTGATTTTACGTATTGTTCCAGATCCCGGCGTTCCAGTGAAGAAAGTACATTTAATCCAAATGCAACATCGGCCATGATCAGCTTTTTGTTCTTTGGGCTATTGAACTGTCCGTACGCAGCTGTCAGCGTATCATATTGTTCATTCAACTCATTTCTGAGCGTAGCATTAGAAAGTTGTAACGGATCACTCGCCTCCGCATGGAAGAGTTCCAGATAAAGATCCCTTACCTGCGTATAACCCTTGTAAAAATCAAGGTCATTTTGCGATACCAACGGATCAAACAATGGATGCTGCTTTGCCCTGTCTTCATAAGTAATCAGCCCAACCATGCCATCCTGGGTAACGAGCGTATCCAGCCTGTAAAATGGTTTCATTTCGCTGTAAGGAGAAAGTCCATCTACCTTTAGGCCAAAGGCGCTTTCAAGGCTCAAATCACCTTCGAAGAAATAAGCATGGTCATACTCCTTAAGCTTTTCTCCCAGCGCTTTTTGGTGCTGACTTAATTGATATGCATCCATCCAAAAAGCAGGCGCTTCAATCTCCTGGAGGTTGGAGATCAGTTTATAGGCGAACCGGTTGCCCTTTGTAAGCTTTGCAGTAAGCAGTAAAATACTTTCATGACCCGGTGCTTCTTTGGTTTTAATGGTGCTAATGATCCTCACCGTTTGCTTTTGGATCAGCGCTGTATCTCTATCGGTGAGATAAGAATGGGCGCGGTTGATACTTTCAGCCGGCGCGACATCAAATAAGCCAAGTTGAACCGTAACATCTATAGGCCTGGTTTCGGGAAGCGGCAGTAGCGTTAGTTTTTGCTCCTTTGTGGTCTTTGTTGGTATCGGATCAAATGATATTTGTGCAAAGGCTTCCTTATTAAAATCATGTTGTAGCCTTAGGGATAATGCTCTGCTTAATGGGACAGCGATTTGATCCATGCCACCCTCCTGCCAGATAACCTCTGTAGCCTGGCCATATTGGTTGGTACCCGCTTTTATAACATTACCTATAATGAAATCATGCTCCCGCAAAGCAATCATACTACTCACCGTATAGCTTCCGTATTCGTTTCTTTTTGCTGTTGTCTCCAGCAAAAAGTTTTCATAAGATTTGATTTCAGCCTTACTGCTGTTTTTTTGAAGCACAAGTAAGTGACAGGGCGCTTCTGTATTGCCGGTATCCTTCATTAAGTTATCGGGCAGTACGTGCAGGCTGACAAAATCAGCACGTTCTAACAGATACTTGACCGCCTCTTTGTTGGAAGCATTGTTCAGGAAGGCCGAAGTAGTAATATAGGCCAACATGCCGCCATCAGCAAGCTTTTCAAGTCCTTTGGCAAAAAAGTAATTATGGATCTTGCCTGATAATTCCTTCTGGGGGAAAGCCGGATCATACACCGTAAAATTGCCGAATGGGATATTACTTACAATCAGGTCATATTGCCCGTGGTCATCATTAGTAGACTCCTCAAAGCCGCACACCTGGACACTTGTAAGTTTTTTTTCACCGGCTGCAATTGCTTGTAATACTTTGCCTGTCAACAAATCTTTTTCAACGGCTGTTACCAGTTCCAGTGTTGGAAAAGCTTTGTAAGCTTCTGTAATAAATATACCTGCCCCTGCTGATGGTTCATAGATCCGTTTGGGATAAATACCATTTTCAGCAAGTGATTGATATAACGTTTGTGGGATTACTTCCGGCGTATAAAAAGAAGTCAATGCACTGTTTTTCATGGAGGCGATTACCTGGCCGTATTGTATGTCATCAAAATGCTCCTTTAATAACTGATGCAATGAAATGACATCATCATAGAGCCTGAAATCTGCGGCTATAGCACCTTGTGCTGTCCACTCCTCTTTTGAACCATTGCCAAGCAGTACAGCCTTAATTCCCCCAAATCCGGAATACAAACGGAGTTCAGCCAGTGCTGTATCGCTTAATACATCCCCTTGCTTGAAGACAAGGGCAATGCGGATCGCTGCTATGTTGTCCCTTAGTTTATGTAGTGTATTGTATGCCATTGTCCCGTCTTTTCCTGCTGCACTGTTTCTGTAATGGATTAATTAAGGTATTCGTGAATCTTTGCGATCACTGCGTATTTCAAGAAGCGGTCATCTTCATTGTCTTCGCTAAAGGAGAAGGTCTCAAAGATGTCTTTGCATGCTTCAATAAGGTTGATGCATTCGTAAGTCAGTACACCAGCTGTACTGAACGCCTGATAGGAATCCAAGAAATCTGATTCCAATAGCTCTTTGATGTAGTTAAACTTTGAAGGACGTAGCGATGCAGTCATTTCCTTCAATGCAAGTTCCTCGATGATGTAAGAAGGTTTTCCTTCTTCTAACAGGTGTAGTACCAGTGGCATAACGGCACTAACCTTATCTTCGAGGTATGCACTGACCGATAAGCCTGCCTGTAATTCGTTCAGCACCTCCGGGTTGTTGACCGTGATATAGGCCTGTAGTTTTTCTTTTAATACTGTCTGCATGACCATTTCTGTTTAAACATTAAAGAATGCCTTGATAATCGTGGCTACCAACACTAAAAAAATACAGCTGCCAAACCAGGCGCTTGCTACTTTACTAGTATCGGGATCACCGGAGTTCCATTTCTGGTAGACCTTGATGGCACCAATGAGTCCCACTAGCGCACCAACAGCATACATCAGGTTTACCCCGTTTGCAAAATAGCCCCGTACCTGTGTATTGGCAGATTGTATCCCGGCATTGCCATCTTGTGCTAGTGTCGTTGCAGCTATCATGGTCAGCACCACGGCTACCAGCGTATTCTTCATTTTTATATGGGAGCATTTATTCATCCCTCTCTTCACTTTTTCCATCTCACGTTGATTTATACTTCCCTTTTAAAAAAAAATACCGGAAGGCGGAATCTTCATCACATTCCAAACCCAACTTTCCGCCCCCGGTATTCCTATTGCTGTCGGCTTTCCTCTATCCGTCCTCTCGTCCTGTCCACCTGGCTACGGCAGCAATTACTAAGCGGGGCAAGCCTGCTGCTACAAACCCAAACCATATCACCATCTCCCAATGGCAGGCCGCCCCGCAGTATCTTTATTTCTTGTTACTGCCTGATAAACCGTTCTACGATCCGGTCACGATAATTGACCTTAAAGTGGAAATTGAAATGATCCAGCAGGATATCGTTAGCCAGACCGCTGGCCACCCATTTCATCGTTTTCTCAAAATTGTTTTCTGAGTATCTTATAAAGCCCGGCCACGCTGGAAATGTGTTTGCACTGAAAGGGATGAGCGGGAAGCCCGGAATGAATAGGTGGCCTTTGCAACAGGCTTCCATAATCATATAATCGGCGTAGGTAATGCTCAGCCAGCCTGCAAAACGGGTATGCTTCAGCATTTTTACCCTGACACCTGTACTGGCATAGAAGATATAACCCACCCGCCATCTGTGGTATTGCAGTTTTACCTGCCGGCCATTATGTTCCGGAAAATCCATGCCATTGTCGCCGCCATAAATATCGCCGCCGACCTGTCCCCACCAGTTGGGCATGAATTTGGAGGGGTAGCTACAGATAGGAATTTTTGAAGATCCCCCCTGCACATCCTCTCCAACCTCGCTCCAGCGCGGTATCGGAATAATAGAAAAGGAGCTCAGATGCATCTTGCTTCCGCTGATCCTTTCCGGGGCTATCCCTTTGATCAGCTCTGTGGCATACCTTGCAGGTACGGCAAAGGCTTCGCCATTTTTCTGCCCAGGCTTGAAACTGTATACCGTATCGGCAATCTGTATGTATCCATCCTTGCTAAGCACCGTTGCAAACCAGCTATCGGGACAATCCAATATTTTGTTGGTACTGATCAGCGAATCCACTGTGGGTGCAGTCCGCTTTTCCGAACTGTCCGCATCCGTCTGTTCATAAAACTTGCGCAGTGATACGAAATCCTTTTTGGTAAAAGTGCTTTCCCATTTGGCTAACGCCTCAGGGCTTTGGTACTGTTCATGCAGGATCTTCATCGTGTTATTAAACTGCTCCTGTGATTTAAACTCCAGCCAGCTATTGCTGACCTGTGGACTGGAAACGGTTATGTCCAGTGGCCTGCTATTCATTTCTTTGTCTGTGGTCATTTGTTCCATGCCCTCAGTTCGTTTACAGGCGTATAAAAGCCCGATTGCCGTTAGTGCCAGAATTGACACGCCTACATAAAATTTTCTCTTCATGGTTATTGGTAAAAATTTATTGAATTGGGTACTCTTTTTTTTGCAGGTTCGTATCATCTCCTGCCTGAGGTCGGGCCCTACAGCTTTTCCCATGCTGCTTCCAGCTCTTGCTCGCTGAAAACCACCCCGCAGATACTTTCTCCGTGTTGGATGATGTAATTATTTAAGGCCATCCTGAAGGCAGGCTGATGTAACCCATCATAGTTTGCCAGTCTTTCGCTGAGCTGCCCAAGCAGTTCAGCCTTGCTGGCGGTTTTGCCTGCCTTCTCCAGGATGTCATGCCTTATGTCTTTTACTACGTTTTCCAATTGGTCGAAAGAAGAAAAATGCTCCGCCCCTTCCGAATCATTGTCATCATCCTTTTGGTTATGCCGTTTTAAAAAGTTCCTGATTTCTGTGCGGTAGAAAATAGACCCGATCATGATATAATAGATCAGGACTGAAAGGAGGATTACGGTTAGGTAAGTTTTCCAGGTAATGGCTTCTAACATTGCTTGCTGTTTTTAAGGTTTAAACTCCGGGAGCGTTTATCCTCCCCTGATTACAGAAGCAAAAGTGCAGTGCCGCAAAAGCCTTTTTTCACAAGTTCACCCAAGCTTGGGTAAATATATTTTCTGTTAAATTTTCCGGAGTTGGGGGCGTAAAAAAACCACATAAGGACAAAGCTCATGTGGTTTTAATACTGTTGGGAGCATTTAAAGGGTATAATTGACACCTGTTATAAGGAAATCCTTTTAATATTTATCCCAATTTTACCCAAGCTTGGGTTTTTTAGATGTTGCTATTATTTTGATCCTTTTTACTTATCAACGCTCTCTTCCATATAAATAAGCAGGAAGTCCTTTAGCCCATCAAGGTAAGGGGTCGATTTTTTCTTCCGGAGCAGCAGGTCAAGGTAGGTTCGGTAGAAATTACCCAATTGCACATTAAATGTAAATTCCAGGCCCGTAACAATCTGCTTGATACTGGCTTTGCCAAAGTTGACAGAACCTTTTGCATAGATAGCATAAGCCAGTTCGATCAGCGCAGCCTTAGAATCAGACCATACCAGCCCCAGCTCCTTAGCCTCTGTGCTATTAGGCAGGTTTGAATTGGCTGTATTGAATTCGGAATTAAGCAGGTAGTCCCTTAACTGTTCATAGGCTAAAAGTTTTGCAAGTGTCGTAGAATAAGGCGTAGAGAAATCCAGGTCAAGGTCTATGGTGGATATGGGTTGCAGGGGCAGCCGCTCACTTTGCCTTAGGAAAAAATCATCGTCATACCTGTTGGAACCGGTTTGATGGTAATTGTAGAGGTATCGGTTCTTATCAAAATAGGATTGAATGCGTTTCATAACTTCAGAAAGGTAACCTTTGGTGGCCTTTTCATTGCCAAAAGGCTTGGAAGCTTCATAGTAGAACAGCTCCTGATAGTAGATCAGCTCCTTTTGGAACAAAGGTTTGATTTCCTTGAAGAATTTAATCTCCTGCTCCTTTCCTTTAAAGCTTTGAGGGGTTATGGTATCCTTTAATTCCTTAACGGTAGCATCTGCAAGGTAAAAGGATCTTTCTGCCATTTGCAATGGATTTTCTGATTCTATTGCGATTACTTGCAGCTCGTTGTGCATCCGCGACAATAGGTCTTTACTTAACTTCTCCATAGTTTGATGTTTATTGGTTTCCAGGTGTCAATTCAAAAGGATTGCTTTTGGCTGGCTTAAGTGAGCAAACCAAAAGATAAACGGGCAAAACAAATGGTGATTTATTTATAAGCAAGATATGTAAAATGCGTCTACCTGATCCTAAACCGGGTTGAGCCTTAATACAAGTTTTTGTTTTTGTTAGGAGTTCTTTGTGTTTTTGAGCAGTGAACATGCCCTTGAAAAGAGTGGGAGTTGAAATGGAGGACGTGTCCGGCGCCCAGAATGTTCCAGGCAGTTTCTTAATTGTAATCATGTGAAGGCTTTGTTTAAGGATGATAAATGTTTACTGATTTTACAGTGCTTGCAAATTTATCTTCCGACAAAGCATTCCAGATAGCTGTAGGTGTTTTAATTGCTGAGTCCACGGTTTTGACCGATGAATCCTCCAAAAAGAAAATTGAATGCCCGAAGAAGCCTTCCCGTTTCCAGGCATTTTCTTTAACCAATAGCCCCTTTGGGGAATGAGGCTATCCATAGTAATTGGTAGTCCCGAATTTATACGGAAATGGAGATACGGTTATGGCAGGTTCTGGTTCATTGTTATATCAATGCTATGTCAACTTGTAAATAAATTCTTCTATTTCCAACTGTCGTGCATTTGCAAAACCTTTGTCTCTACCAATTTTTATAAAGCCACATTTTTCTAAAACTTTTTGCGAACCTACATTGTCAAACGCAACCCGTCCCAAAATAGGTCTTATGTTTTCCAGGGTCAGAAAGTTTTTAAGCGCTGTAGATGCAATTCCTTTACCCCAATGCTTTTTGTCAATCCAATATGTAATTTCATTATCTCCTTCCATTAAAAATCTGGATACACTTCCAACAATTGTATTGTTCATTTTTATTGTCTTCATATTTATGGTTGGGTCAGCTAAAATTTTAGCATACTTTTCAATATAGGCAGCTTTATCGTTTGGGTCTTTAGCTGTAAAAGCAGCTAAATAATTTGCTTCTTTATCAAGCTGAAATTGAAACAGTGTATCTAAATCATATTTTTCAGTTTCAGTCAAAGTGATATTGTACTGTAATGGTGTATTTCCGTCTTGTTCCATATTTTAGGATTTATTAGCATTAGGTTTTTAAATGTGGGTTCCATCATAAAGTTCTCAAATTAATGGATGCTTACACAAATAAAATACGCGTTCTAAATATTTAGATACTGACTTACCTATCCATCCATGCCTTAAATGCCTGCACACGGTCTTCGCTTACGGAAACGGAATCAAGCGTGGTTCCATTTTCATCTATATGTTTGGGTTCTACAATAAGCTCCAGCATCTTTCCTTTCCCTGGCCTGAAGGATACGCAGGATTTAAAGCTCACTATCATTTGCCTGTTGATCCGGAAAAACTGGTTTTGGTCTAAGAGTTCTTCTACCTCTTTTAAGGTCTGGGGGATAACAAAGGCATCATTAATGCTTTGTTCATAGGTGCGCAGATAATAACAGCCGCTGGCCCTGTAGAAGCTGCATATCTCTTCAATCCTTACAGGGATACTGCGTAAGGTGGTATTGACGATAAAGATTTCCCTTTTATTATTTTCTGTTTCCGGTGCATACCTGGTATCCTGTCCGGTACTGCCATTTTCCGGCAAAGGTTCTTGAAGGGCTTGGACAGGGAACTGTTGTTTGTAATGCTCCAGTTCCAATTCGGCTATATGCTGTTTGTAATAAAAATAACGGGCGATGCAATAAAGGTTAAAAAACAGGATCAGGAAAATAACCAACCTGAACTCCGTATTCATAAAGTTAGTCTTTAGTACATTGATGCGCGCACCAAACCAAAAATAAGCTACGATAAAGATGAATTCCGCAAAAAGCGGAAGGGCTACGCCCAGCAGGAACTGGAACAAGCTGCGTTCCGGGACTGTTTGCCTGTTCCATCCCAGGCGCTTGTCAAGCCTGAAGCTGACAGCACTGATCCAGGTTACAAGTAGTAATGCAACCAGCACGCTAAAGGCCATTTCAAAGTAATAGTTTTTGTTGATCAGCAACTTTAAAAGATTATAATCGGTGCCATTTACAACGATATAATGAGCGGCAATAATAGCCAGGAAAATGCGGAGGAGTTTTTCAAAATTTTTATGCGGCCTTACTGGGCCGGAAGTAACTGTTTCCATAGGTAGGTGGATCGGAAGGTATTTGGTTAGCAATAAGAACTTTAATGCTAACAATATATTAATAATAATTAATATATTGTTGATTGAGGAATGGCCTTGCCGGCAATGAAAGCCTTTTTTATCCTATTGTTTAATTATTGATCTAACCCTTTCACAAACATGAAACAACCCTTCACACCTATTGGACTGCTCGAAAAACAGAATGAACTTTACCTCCTATCAGACGAGGACTTGCTGACTGAGGCACAGGCTTTGGCTACAGATATCAAAACTTTTATGGATGCCCATTTTATTTTTACAATCAGTCAGGCAACATATTTGAATGATCTTTCCGAACGTGCAGCTTTTAGCCTTGGCTGCCAGATTGCAGCAGTATTAAATATCAGGGGCAGCATAACGATGGATGACCTCCCACTAAATCCCATGGGTAGGCCGAAGCAGTTGTCCTCTGATGAAGATGGGGAAATCATCCACCAGGGCGGGCTATCGCCTGTTCTTTCCGGCAATGCATCTATCCACCTTTCCTGGACTTTGCTTTAGGGCAAAAGGATATTCCAAATTTTAAAAAATTAGACAAAAGACTACTTCCCTTGCCGGTTATATTACCTGCAAGGGATTTTTAATTAAAACCTTGATTTAATCCGCATTGCATTTGTGTTAAATTATGATTAAATTCATATTATTGCAGCAGGATAAAAATGAAGGGAGTAGCATTAGAACAGGAGCCTGAGTTACTGAAGCAGTTGACCCAGGGCAGCTCCGAAGCTTTCACGAAAATTTACAATGCCTATTCCCAAAGGATATACGCCAATATATTGCACCTGGTTAAAGACCCTGATCTTGCCCAGGAGTTTTTACAGGATGTTTTCATGAGGCTTTGGGAAAACCGGGCAACAATTGACAGCAATCTTTCCTTTCAATCCTATTTGTTCCGGACTTCAAGCAACCTTGTATATGATTACATGCGTAGGGAGAAAGTCAAAACGCAGGTTCAAAATTACTTGATACACGTAGGCACAGAACTGCATACAGATCAGGAAGATGAATTGGCCTATAAACAGAGCAAGGTGATTTTGGATACCACCATCAGCAAGCTGCCCCCTATGCGCAGGCAGGTTTACCAGCTTTGCAAAATAGAAGGCATCAGCTACAAAGAAGTCAGCGAACAGCTAAATATTTCAACCTCTACCATCAATGACCATATTGTAAAAGCTACCAAATTTATAAAGGAAGAATTTATGTCGGCAGATAATTCAGGTGCGGTAATAGCAACCATAATACTATGGCGCTGCTTGTATGTCATTTGGATCGCATTATTGTTTAACTATTAAGGGTTATAGTTAGGCAGTCTCTAAGATACCATCAGATTTCCTACTGCAGCCTCAACGGAAACCAGTTCCTTCCTAAATTCGTCTTCAGTTTGTAATGGATCGACAACAAAACTGAAGTTAACCTTGCTGGATGAAATATTAGGCACTTGGTCAGCTTCCGATGGTATAGTAACATAAATCACTCCATCCACTTTTAATACCCATAATTCCATTTTAATACTTACAGAAGAAAGCCCCAATTGTGATATTGGGGAAATAGCAAGCAACGGGACATCCTGTGATGCTAGGGCAAATTGTCCGGATTGTATCTCAGGCATCTTAACCGATATGGTAAGTGGTTCACCCGTTTGCGGATCATAATAGCCTTTAAGCAACTGCTCATTAAAATCAGTTATCTGCTGCGTTGATTTTATAATAGAATTCCGTGAAGCTGTTAGAAAACCACGAAGATTAATCAGGCTTCCCATTAGTTTTCCTTTTTTTTAGGCTATCATCCAATTTTTGCAAAGCCTGCTCGACTATAGGCCTGGAATCATTAGCTAAACCAATGTTTGTATGGCAGCCCGGACATCGAAAATTGGTGCCGAGTATTAGCTGTTTGGCATCAAATGTGATTAAGGTATTACAAACTGGACAGGGAATTTGCTGTTCTGTTTTCATGATAGGGTTTGTTATGGTTTAGTAATTGCCTGGATACTTTGACTAAAAGCATCAATTATTATATTCACCCCTTTCGGTAATGGAATTTGTGAAGTATGAATACTAAAGGAAAGTATGGGCTTACCTGCAACTTTTTGGCCGGACACTTTCCCATAAAGTTCCGGTAAACCTTTATCGCCCCTGTCCCCACCATTTAGAACTTCTACATCAAAATTGAGCGTTAGTTCGTTTATAGCCATACTATTTACGGGCACAATGGTTAGTAAAGGTACTTTGACCGTTGTATCTATATTTTTGAAAGTTGTTTCCGGATTTTCTGATGTACCTGGAGTAATTACCTGCTGCGATAATGTCATTTCAATCATTTCAGGCTCATATTGACCCAAATCATTTTTCCTGAAACAAGTCTCCAGTATGAAATCGGTTTGTGCCTTAGCCATTTTGTTACTGGCAGCAATTGCAGCGAGAAGTGGTTCCGTTATTAAAGTCGATAATTTCTGAGGGTTTATCTGAAGATTATCTTTTTCTTCCATGTTAAAGCGTTTATAAAACGAACATACGGAATTATTCAGATTACTTGGCATCATATCCATAATACCTTTAGTTGCAGCACAGCAAATTCTTCTGACTTAATAAAAACAGAATGCAAAAATGGAACAGCATAAAAAATAATTAATTTTTTTGTTCCGGAGCAGATGAACCCCTTTAGGTATCCGTATTACTATAAAAGGCACCTGTGGAAGACAATCAGAAAATCATAAACCTATTCAACAAGTATATTTCCAACAAAGCTACTATTGCCGAGGTGGAGCAGTTGATGAACTATATACGTTCCGGTAGTGAGGACGATTATGTTACGCGTCTCATTGAGCAAAGCATGTTTAACCAGCCTGAGCTAAGTCAGGATATCGACAGGGAAAAGCGTTTGGCCGCAACCCACGAAACTTTGCTCAAACACATTAATGACCAACGACCACCGAAATCGAAAGGCTTCAAAATATGGACTTATGTTATTACAGCAGCTACCTTATTATTGATAAGCTTATTGGGTCTTTACTTTCTAAAATCAATGCGCCAACCTACTAAACACCGCTATGTGATAAATGCGAAAGATATAGAACCGGGCAGTAACAAAGCTATGCTTACACTAGCCGATGGCAAAAGGATAAATCTCAATGACACGATGGATGGTAATATTGGGTCTGAATCCGGAATCTTGATAAAGAAAGCAGGCGATGGCCAGCTTGAATATACAACCCTGGAAGAGCAATCCGTTTCAATGAAGTCCAATACCATTGAAACACCGAATGGAGGCCAGTATCAGGTGCGTTTGCCTGATGGTACCAAAGTATGGCTTAATGCCGCATCAAAACTCACTTATCCTGTTTCCTTCATGGGGCGTGGGCTGCGGGGGGTGACTTTGAGCGGCGAAGCATACTTCCAGGTTGCCAAAGATAAAGAGCATCCTTTTATTGTTAAAACCGCCACACAGCAAGTAACCGTACTGGGAACACATTTCAATATCAATAGCTATGCTGACGAAGGGCGGACAGTTACCACCCTTGAAGAAGGAAGCGTTAAGGTGAGTTCGGCAGATAGGGCAATGAACTTAATCCCAGGGCAAAAGATGGTCACCAAATCTATGGGCAATATGGAAGTCCAACAGGCAGACCTAACTTCGGAAATGGCTTGGGTCAATAACAAAATGACCTTTAAGAAATCGAGTGTACAAGAAGTTTTGCGCCAGATTGCAAGGTGGTATGACCTGAGAATTGAATACCACGGCACATTTCCTGATGATACCATAACCGGAACCATTGACAGACAGGCTAACCTTGCAACAGTATTAAAAATATTTGAGTCGCTGCAAATCCACTTTGCTTTGGAAGCAACAGAAAAGGGCAAGAAATTAATCATTACACCTTAACGGTCTCAATAGCTAACCCTATGTTTAACCCTATGATCGAACTATGATGTAGAAGTATTTAAAATTAAAATTAGGTAGTAATAATGCTTCAGACAATAAAAAGCCGGAAAGCGCAGTGAAGGGCGCGATCCGGCAAAGTCTGGGGTTTTAAAACATCCCGCGAGAGTCGTTTATCAACAAACCCAAACCAATCAAAAGTATGAATTTTTTTAGAAGCTATGGTAACTACCATGGCAAAGAAAAACAGCGCCTGTTATCCTGGCTCATTGGCCTTGATCCGGCCATTAAAAGAATGATCATTATGCGTATCAACTTTGTCGTGTTCCTTCTTGCTGTTACGATCATGAATGTTTGTGCAGCGGCACATGCCCAGACGGTTACCTTGTCGCTCACCAATGCCTCATTGGAAAAAGCACTTCAGGAAATCAGCAAGCAGACCGGCTATGCACCAATATATAATGACAAGCACCTTGTTAAATCCCATCCGGTTAGTATCCATGTTAAGGCAACCGATTTTAAGGAAGTGTTGGACAGGTGCTTTGAAGGTCAACCTGTCTCCTATGATATCATTGACAAGACTATTGTAGTAAAACTTAAACCGGAAAGTGTTAGGGATAAGATCATGGGCTTTTTAAAGAAGCTGACTGTAACAGGTAAAGTCCTGGATGAAAAAGGAATTCCTTTGGTTGGTGTGACTATTAAGGTTAAAGGTACTACCAAAGCAGCTTTCACTGATAAGGATGGAAAATTTACTATAGAGGTGGCGGATGAAAATGCAGTCTTGCAATTTTCATTTGTAGGCTATCAATCACAAGAGCTGGATGCTAAGAATAATGCTAACCCTACCATTATCTTAAAAGAATCCATTAACCAGTTAGAGGAGTTTAGTGTGGTCAATACCGGCTATCAGAGTTTACCGAAAGAAAGGGCAACGGGGAGTTTTGTGCAGATTGATAATGAGTTATTGAACCGCAGGGTTGGTACAAATATCTTAGATCGCATAGATGGTATATCCACTGGTCTTTATAGAGGTACCTTCGCATCCCTTTCCCCTATAGCTACAAATCCAATAACCCGAAATACCGGGATTATTATTAGGGGCAAAAGTACCTTCAATGCTTCCACGGAACCGCTCATCGTAGTAGACAATTTTCCCTATGAGGGCGAGATCAGTAACATTAATCCGAACGACATCCAAAGCGTTACTATTTTAAAAGATGCCGCCGCCGCCTCCATTTGGGGAGCACGCTCAGGTAATGGTGTCATAGTCATTACAACAAAGAAAGGTCAGAAAAACCAGAAGATGAAAATTGACTTTAATAGTAATATTACTATTATCAATAAGCCAGATCTTTTTAGCAGCCGCAACTACCTCGATTCCAAAAGCTATATGGAGGTGGAGCAGTACTTATATGATAAAGGATTTTTTGATGCTATGATTAACGACAATACATCTTTTCCCACTGTTTCCCCTGGCGTAGAGTTAATGGTGAAACTTAAGAACGCAAATAACCCGGCTGATAAAACTGCAATACAGGCACAGTTAGACCTGCTTGCAAATACGGACGTTAGGAATGACTACAATAAGTATGTGTATCAAAAAGCCATTAACCAACAATATTCGCTTGGGCTAAGGGGCGGAAGCCCGAATATGACTTACCAATTTTCTGTAGGTCACGACAACAACCGTAGCAATCTTGTAAGAAATGGATTTAGCCGCACGACAGTCAACTTGCTGAACACCTATTCCCCGCTAAAAAATCTGGAGTTCATGGCTGGTATCAATTATAGCCAGAATAAGACAGATTTAAATAACGACTTTGGATTTGGATCTTATACAGGTACCGGATATCCTTACGGCAATATCTACCCTTATGCCCGTCTTGCAGACCAAAATGGCAATGCCCTTCCAGTTATCCGTGGACTGAGGGACAGTTATACTGCTTCAGCGGTTGCCAAAGGCTTTTTAGACTGGCAGTACCGGCCTCTGGATGAAATTGCTATGGCAGATAATAGTACTAAGGTTTCAGATATCCTGATCCGGTTCGGCGTTAAATATCAGTTCCTGCCGCAGTTGAGTGCAGAGGTAAATTACCAGAATGAAAGACAGATGATCCGACAAAGAAATTATCATAGCCAAAGCACATACTATACCCGAAACCTCATCAATCAATTTAGTGTCCCTAGCACAAGTACAGGAATGGTTTATAATTTTCCTTTAGGTGGGATATTGGATTTAGGGAATTATGATTGGTATGTGAACAACATAAGGGGGCAGCTAAACTATAACCAAACCTTTAAACAGCACTCCATCACGGCGATTGCGGGCGTTGAAATAAGGCAGTTTAAAACGGAAGGTTCTATTAGGAATTCTTACGGTTATGAAGAACAATTTGGAACTGCCGTAAATAACCTGGACTACGCACACTACCTGCCCATAAACCCAATAGGTTCTGCATTAATTCCGAGTCCGGATGCTTTGGTAACGGGTACGCTGAACCGCTATCTATCCTATTATGCCAACGCCGGATATACTTTATCTGATAAATATATCCTGAACCTGAGTGCGAGGGCTGATGGGACAAATCTCTTTGGCGCCAAAACGAATGACCGTATTACGCCGCTCTGGTCTGCGGGGCTTGGCTGGAATATTGGCAAAGAAGCCTTTTACGATGTTACATGGCTCCCATATTTAAAGCTAAGGGCAACTTATGGCTTTAATGGCAATACCTACCAAAATGGATCAGCCTACCTGATCGGTTATTACTTTAATGATTCGTCTACAGGAGCAAAAACGATCACCAACACTTCTGCACCAAATCCAAGGTTAAGATGGGAAAAAGTAAGGAATATAAATTTGGGTCTTGACTTTGCAACCAAAGGAAATGTAATATCAGGAACCATAGAGCTGTTTCAAAAAAATGGAAATGATTTGATCCAGCCAACGATCCTTGCTCCGCAAACGGGTTTTACTACCTATACTGCCAATACAGCAAAGACAAAGACACAGGGGATTGACCTTACCCTGCAAAGTGAAAATTTAAAGGGAGCCTTCAAATGGAATACAAGCTTGCTTTTGACTGCCCTTCATGATAAGGTACTCAAGTATGATGCGGTGCGCAATGCTTCCTCTATTTATGATCCTGGAAAGGTGGTTGGTAAGCCATTATCCGCTTTATTCACTTACAAATGGGCAGGTCTTGACCCTGCAACGGGCGATCCCCAAGGTTACCTGAATGGAAAAATCAGTAAAGATTATCTTGCCATCATTAATAATTACAATCCTGATAGTTTAGTTTATAAAGGATCACTATTGCCTACCGTTTATGGAGCCTTCCGTAATGATTTTCAATACCAGAATTTTAGTCTGTCCTTAAATATTGTTTACCAGCTGGGCTTCGTTTTCCAACGCACATCCACAAGTATAAACTACACCGACATTCTACAATACGGCCAGAACCAGGATTACACTTCAAGATGGCAGCATCCGGGTGATGAAGCGCATACCTCTGTGCCATCCTTGTCTTATCCCACCAACAGTAGCAGAAATTCCTTTTATCAAAATTCGGAAGCAAGGGTAGAAAATGGAAATAATATCCGTTTACAGGATGTAAAGTTGGCCTATGATCTACCTGAGCAAATTTACAGGAAGCTAAAGGCATCTAAAGTAAGCCTGTATCTATACGCTAATAACCTGGGGATCATCTGGAGGAAAAACAAATTAGGGCTTGACCCTACAGCGGCAGGCAATGGCTTGGCCATTTACCCGAACCCTTTCTCAATGTCATTTGGACTGAATGCTAATTTTTAAAGAAAATGAAAAATAACATACCATACTTTCTTCTTATAGCCTTCTTTATGGCTACCGTGGCATTTTGTAGCTGTAATAAAGGCAAAGACTGGCTAGATATAAAAAGCAATAAAGGGTCTGTGATACCGGAATCAACCAATGATTTCCAGGCTTTGCTGGATGATGCCTATAAACTAAATTATACATATTCAACTGCCGGGCTTGCAGGTGCCGATAACAGCTCCATTCCCGATGCAAGCTTTTCACCGGTACCGGAAGCAGAAAGGAATCTGTATACCTGGAACCGCACAATATGGGTTGCCGGTAATTCAACAGATTGGAATAACTTCTTTGCCATTATTGAAAATGCAAACATCGTTCTTGATGGCTTAAAGAAGATCAATGATAATGAGCCCAATTACAATTCTGTAAAAGGCCAGGCTTTATTTCATCGGGCATTTGCTTATTACAACTTGGCACAGCTTTTTTGTAAGCAGTACGATAATAGTTCGGCTGTATCTGACCTTGGGCTGCCTATCCGGTTATCCTCTGATGTGAATGAGATTGTACAACGGTCAACCCTGAAGGCCTTGTATGAACAAATGATCTCCGACGCATCCGCAGCTACCAATTTGCTCCCGCCTACCCAAACATATCTTCAGCGTCCTATAAATGCCGCTGCATTTGCCCTGGCAGCAAAATTGTACTTACATACAGGTGATTATACCAAGGCAGCCAATTATGCTGGTGATGCCATTGCTATCCATCCGGAATTACTGGACTATAATAATAGCTCGGTTATCAACATGGGTACTACGTACCGTTTTCCTGTGTATGGTAAAAACAATCCTGAAATCCTGTTTTTTGCTTCCAGCAATAAATACAGGTCAGTCAATGTGAGCAGCACCAGTCCGGGAATAGTTGTACCTGAATTATATCAATCGTATAATAGCAATGATTTAAGAAAGACCATTTTTTACGTCCTATCCGGCACGAACGCTAAATACAGGGGTACCTATTCCGGTAACGCATACAATTTTTGCGGCTTGGCAACAAATGAATTATACCTGATAAGAGCAGAATGTTTTGCCAGGCTTAATAATAAAGATGCAGCACTTTCCGACCTCAACCGTTTACTGGTCAACCGTTATAAGACTGGGACATTTACTGCCGTAACTGCCGCCGATGCCACAGCTGCACTAGCTTTAGTCCTTACTGAGAGAAGGAAGGAATTGCCCTTTGTGGCTAATATAAGGTGGGAAGACCTACGCAGGCTGAACAAAGAAATAGCCTTTCAAAAAACACTTATCAGAACGGTTAACGGTACAAACTATACACTGCTACCAAATGATAAACTATATGTGCTTCCAATACCTGATAATGAAATTCAATTGACCGGATTAATTCAAAACGAAAGATAACTGGGAGATGAAATATAAAAAAATACTGGTGGCAATAGTAGGCGTGCTGCTATCCACCTTATGTTATGGCCAAGACAAAGGCTACAAGAGTTATGGAATTGGTGATGTGGTTGATCATGTACCTGAATTTCAGAATGTGGTCAATTATCCTAAGAAATCATTTTCTCTGAAGGAACTCCGTGGTAAGTTGGTTATTATAGATTTCTGGGCAACCTGGTGCACAAGCTGTATAAGGTTAATGCCACATATGGAAAAATTGCAAAAGCAATTTGATGGAAAGATTCAGGTAATTCTCGTAGATCCCTGGGAGACAAAAGCGAATATTGAGAAGCAACTCTCCATTTTAAAATTATACAAAACACCTCAGGCGCTTTCATCCTTACCTAATGTGATAGGCGATACCATCTGGCGCAAAATATTCGTACACAGTAGTGTGCCTTACCAAGTGTGGATTGACAGTTCCGGTGTTGTTATTGCGACTACTACAGGAAAAAATGCCACAGCAGAACATGTACAACAAGTCCTCGATGGGAAAAAAGTAAAAATGGTTGTTAAAAGGGACATCAAATCCTCAGGTTATGATGTAAAAAAGCAGGGATTGATCCAAACGGGCGATACTTCAATGCATCCGTTATTTTATTCTGCTATGCTCAGGAAAAATGCAGGATACGGATCAGGGGCACTTGTTCATACTGATTCAGCTTTGCACCTATATAAATATACCGCCCGAAACCTTCCACTAAAAGCACTTTTTACAGATGCATATGCTGACATGAAGCCGAACTTTAGAATGAAGATAGATGTGACGGATACTGTTTCATTTAACTATCCTAAAGACGCAAATCTAGTGGACGAATGGAATGCTAAAAACCAATATAGTTACGAAATAGCAGTTCCCTTAAGTTTAAAAGATAGTGTTCGCAGTTTTATGCGAATAGATCTCAACAGGTATTTGTCTGTTGAAAAAGGAGTCGCCGGAAAAATTGAACTAAAAAGAATGACTGCTTATGTAATCAGGCGTATTACCGACAACATATTAAAGCCCAAATCCCTGACAGAAGAGCATACTAAGTATGATACTAACCTTTTTCATAAATACAATGTGCCCTATGTAGAGATTAGCAGTTGGTTATCTTATCTGGAGAATTTAAAGCAGTCCATTGTATTTGTGGATGAAACAGGGATTGCGCTTAACACAACTGTCTTTGTAGACTTGCCTAAACATACTGATGCTGATGATAAGAAAGGGCTGATTGAAATACTTAGGAAACAGGGTTTGGTATTGAGTAAAGAAGAGAGGATGATCCCAATATTGGTAATTAAAGATGTAACTAATTAAAATGGGAATTAATAGCATGGATACAACAGTACCCATGCTATTGATTAAACTTAATCCTGGAAAGAATCGATATGCACTAAAGAAGGATTGTTTACCACTGATTGCAAAACAGGGGACGTAAGTGTGCCTGACGTAGTTGTGATCTGACAAGGCATGCTTTCACCATCACAAGGCCTTTCTTGATTGTCAAACGTATATGCTGGTTGACCATCTTTAGTTGTTTCACCTGTAATATAGTAGGTGGTTCCGGTAGCTTCAGTTTTAACCTCGGCAGGAGAATTAGATGCATCAGTAGTTTTACGGTCACCAGCGTTAGCTGAAACAGAGCCCAATACTACAAGGGCAGTAGCGAAAATGAAGATTGTTTTTTTCATTTGGCGTGTATTTAGTTGGTTAAAGTGAAATGCAGCCTAATGTCCCTTTACATAAACCTTATGCCGGACGGAACGGTCGAGTGCTGGTACCTTATATCCGTGTGCCTATTGCCGTTTCTTATTTCCAGCATTAGACGGTGATTTATGACTAGCCTTATTGTCTCAAATCTGGTTAGGCTTAATCCAGAATGGGTATATAAACATGATTGATAGTTAACGGATTAGCCCTAAGCGCTCCAACTTGAATAAATGTTTTGTTTTTTTGTCTACTGAATTTTAAATAATTAAAAGTCCAGCTGGTTAAATGAAATCCCAAACAATGTGGGCAGTAATAAACTCTTTTCTGGTGGGGGTTGCCCAGGCGATGTTTGATATGTACTTTATGTTTTAAATAGTGGAAACGAATTTTCAACAACAACATGCGGTTCTTTGCTTCTTCTTTGGTGAGAAAGATAACCTTGCCCGTGGCATTGCATTTCATTCCCATAACAATCGGGGTTAGTTCAACACATCTTAATTGTAAATAGGAAAAACTTTCAATTTGACATGTATAATTCTTAAACGTTTTGGTAGATTAAAGAACTTTATTTAATTCTTAAAATAAGCTTCCGAGTTGTGTTGAAATATATAAAAGATAAAATAATTATTTTTTTCATCTTAAAGCTATCTTCTTATCGAAATGTGTTGTACTTTGAGTTTTATATAGACATATAAAGCGCTTATGTTTTCTGATAAGTGCGAGCGAACTCGCACTTAATTTTAATGGCAACAAGTACTTCCCCAAGAGATTGTGGTAACAATTGTGTCAGACTTGGCCTTTTCAATTCCTTGGCCAATAGATGTAAAAATGTACAATTTTTTTGGTGCCGAGATTCGTTTCGATTTGCCTTTTTTAATCATGGTTTTAATTCATAGCCTTAGCTGTATTGCCTTGGTAGTGTAAAAATAGAACCGTAAAAAGCGCTTTCAAATTTTAATTCGTGAAACCCAAATTAAAAGGTGTGAACCTTACATATTACTTCGTGAAAATGAAAAAAGATTCTTTCTTAATCGAGTTGAATAACAATTGGCTGGAAATTTTAGTCCATTTTGTAGGTATAGCATTTATAATTGGTTACCAAATTCTCATGATGACGATTTGGGGGATGCCTCCGACTGAAATTGGATTATTGATTTTCGCCTTGGAAGTCTTAACTTTTTACGTAAATTTTTATTTCATATTACCATTACTATTTGTACCAGATAAGGCATTTACGTTGGCTTTTCGATTTTCAACATTAGTTATCGCACATGTAATATTGCGAAATTGGATTTCTTATCCTCCGTCCGAAAGTATTGGTTTTTTAAATTATTTAACCTCACAAAAACAAATGCTCATAACTTTTTGGCGGCTAGGCTATGTTGTAGGAATTGGTTCAATAATATCCTTTTTTAAAACAAGGACTAGATTAAGAGATGAAAAGCAAAAACTCGAATTAGAAAAGTTAGCTGCAATAGCTGAAAGGGAACGGATTGAAAATACGCTAATTCTTATGCAGCTTAACTTTCATAACATGTTCAATGGTTTGAATTATATAAAATCCCATACTGAAGTTGAATTACCTCATGTGGCGTATACAGTTCATCTATTTGCGGATACATTAAGGTTCTCTATGCTAGACATCAGGAACATCAAAAAAATAACTGTTACGGAAGAAATCCAACAGATTAAAAACATCTTGGAGTTTCATGAACGAATTTCTGAGAGAAAAATATTTATTGATTTTAAAGTCTCTTTAGATGATGATGCCAATGTGTTGTCAATCCCTCCATCTTTACTAGCCACCTTAGTGGACAATATGATACGCTATGCTGTGCTTCATGATCCGGTTTATCCTGCAATACTCAGCATCAAAGTGCAGCGCAACTGTATCTGTTTTGAATCATTTAATTACAATAAAAGGAGTATTATACATGGAAATGGTATGGGCATTAAAGGTGTTCGCTCTATAATGGAATATTTTTATAAAGGTCATTACGAATTCAATATTAAACCCTCGAAGGATAATTATGAGGTTTATTTAAAAATTGAGCTATGAAAAAAATCCGTTGTTTTATAATCGATGATGATATGCATGTTATTGTGGGTCTCTCCCGCCTTATTAACGAAAATCCTGATTTACAATTGGTCGGTTTCGAAACTGATCCAACTGTAGCGCTGAACCTGATCCGAACGGGAAAGGTGATAGCCGATATTGTGTTCTCGGATATCAATATGGAAGAGATGACTGGCATTGAACTGGCAGAGTATATTCAGCACTTTGCGTACATTATTTTCGTCACAGGCCATGATCAATATGCATTAGAGGCATTTAGTGTGGATGTGGTTGATTTCCTTTTGAAACCTGTAAGGCAGGAATTGTTTAACCGGGCAGTTAACAGGGTTGCGTTGCGAATGAAAAACAAAAGTGAGCCTATTCGAAACTACAATCATGAGGATATTTTCCTAAGACTGGATTCAAGAACTGTCAAGCAGCTTCTACTGAAGGATTTGGTTTATATTGAGGCAAAAAATAAATGGATTTTCTGTCATATGGAGGATAAGAGTAAAATCAACGTACTCAAGTCCCTGGCGAGTTTTGAACCCATATTGCCAGGCAATGAATTTGTCAGAGTTCATAAAAGCTTTATAGTACACCTTAAATATATCGTCGCTGTAGAAGGCAATGAAATTGTACTTAAGGACAAAACAAAGTTGCCCATCGGCGGCTCCTATAAAGATGAGCTATTGAGATTAATGAATCCACTTTGAATTAGTCCATTAATTAGCCTTTGCTTTGCCCTGATGGAATTTTCTGTTAAAGTCCATTAATCCGAAATTATAAATAAGCAGCTCATGTGTCCTTTGATGCTGGCGGAATAATCTGTTAATATGCATATGGAATAAATTAGCAAACATTTCCGGCCTTCTAAAAACTGGACATTTTTCAAGAGTTGAAATAAAGGAATCCTTTAATACTGCATGTAAAGTATTTGCTCCTTCACTTAGAGATGGAAATGTTTGCATCAGTAAACCCTTGTATTGCTTGTTGATTTCTTTGAATCCATCCGGCTGTATCTTATGTTCTATATTGAGTGACTGTGAAACCTTAGCCAAAGTGTTTTTAAATGATTCGTCTTTAAATACTTGGCTAGATTGAATGGTATCAAATATATCCATGCAAAGCTTATATTTTGCCAAGTCAGGTAACATAAATTGCAGCATGTGTAAAATGTAAATACTGTCCTGTTGAAAGTGGTTTTCTACCTCTGTAATCAACGCGGATGAATATCGGTGAACCTCTTTTTTATATGTACAAAGCTTGATATCCGAAATGGTTCCACAAGATAATTCTTCCTGTAATAAACCAGATAGCATTCCGGTCATTTCCCTTGCATCATTAGCATCATAAAGTTCAATGCGTAAACGAATATGATCTCCTCCCTCAAGGTAACGGATAAAGAACCATTTCTTGATGCGGGAATTATAAACAGATAAGTATTTCCCTATTTTTTCTGTTAGGATGATATCTGATCTAATAGGGCTACAATATAGTTCAAAATAAAGCCAATTTTGACCAGGTGGTATCCAGTTGCGTATTTCTTTTCCATGCGAATTATTAGATATCACTGGTAATACTACTTTCTCTTGGTGGTAAAGCGTAAGAATGAGTTGACACTCATATGGAGCACCGTTTTCGTCTCGAATACAAGAATCTGCATCCATTGTTGTCTCTTCAAGATAAAGTATGCCAGATTTCTCCAATAGAGATAGCAATATTTCTGTGTCGGTTTTGGATTTAGTATGTAAACAAAGTTTCTGATCTCCTTTACCCACTTTATAAAAATCAAATGGAAGATGATCAATAAGGTGTTTTTGTAAATGAGTAACTTTATTCAATAGTCCATTAGGCCCTTTAAGCAGTTCAGCCGAAATCCTGAAACTAGCAGGACTTACTATGATATTCCGGAATTGAATACGGGGATAGCGAGGTAATCCAGGCATTAGGGTACTTGGTCTAAATAGTAAATTACTTTGGAGACTTTGACTTTCAATCGCCATTAAAAAACGGAATAAAGGCAGGTCAGATCGCTGGTAGTTGTAGGCTGAAGCAACACGGGGAACAAGCCTTTTATTGTATGTTGCTGATCGCAGTATCACTTCGTTCCTTTGAATACTGATATAGATGTCAGTTAGCGATAAAGGCATTTCTGAAGTATCATAATTAAGAAGGTTAAGTTGGAAATTATATATAGAAGGCCTTCGGTTAATATTATCAACGTCATCTTCTTTCGTGTAACCAATATCAAAAAAGATAACATCAGGATTGGCGTTGGTTTCAATTGAAACGATTTCATTGCAAAACTTTTTAATCGTCGGTATTGCAAAAGCAAACCGTCCGAATAAAGAGGTTGCTGTTACACCACCCAGATAATCAAGATACACTTGATTACCTTTCAAACTACAGACTGCATTTAGGGTATTGGGCAGCAGTTTCGTTTCTTTAATATCCCCCATCAGCTCTTCAAGCTGGATTATTCCATCCAATCCTTTTTCGAGTAAAGTATTTCCAATGATGTCTTTAAAGCCGTTGTCAGATTTTGACCGGCTCGATGTTCCTACTTGTGTGGCTAATTTATGAATGAGCGGAGAGGAATGGACATCAGAATTCATCTCCCCATATCCAATTCCAATCTCCGGATCTAAGGCCATCATTATTGGCACCTCTGCTTGTTCAAAACGTTGAAAAAATTTTTGCTTAAATTGTTCTAACTCTATTTCTGTATCCTGATGAACGAGGCAACTGAGTATATCAGCTAAGGCTGGAAGTTGTTTAAAATGTTCTTTATTGAAACAACCTGTTAATGTGGTTCTTTCGGCAATCAAGTAGGCTTTTTCTTCTTTAATAAATTGTCTTCCAATCCTATTAAAAAAATCTAGGCCGATGATATTAGGTTGTTGGGATGTAATAATTAGCTGAATTGAAATCAAATCATACAAGTAATCGTTTAACTCATCCTGTTGAAGAATTGAATCCATTTCTTTAACAAGAATGTCATATGGTTTTGGTTCGATTAGACATTTGAGGATATCAATGATTATGGGATCAAAATCAATGGCTGTCATTTCAAAATTATCTTCCCCCATTTGCAAATACCTAATTTCATTCTGTACCACATAATAGCTTGTATTGGCAAATAATTTCACATTTGCATTCAACAACTTAGCTGGATCATATTCAATGGCAGACTTGACCGCCCAATCGGTAAAGGAATGTACTTTTTGTTGCTTCGTAATCTTAATTCTACCTACAGGATCATTTTCCATTCTTGCAGTCCCAACTGAAGCAAACGAGCCAAAAGGCGTGGAACGAAATATAGCCCTGTTAAAATATTTGCGTAGACTTAATTGAATTTTTCTGTCAGCATCTTGGAAATCTTCTAAAGTAAGATTTTCGATCATAGTATAAAGGTCCGGTGAGGAATCTTTAATCATACTTTTCAATTCTTCCAAATTATTGTCTATTTTTTCAATGTAAGAGAATCTTGGTACTCTATATATAAGTGTTGGGTGTAAAATCAATTTTGCCATATTTGTTTTAAACTTTGACCAACATAGTGATTGACAACAAGAATAATTTAAAAATTTCGTGAAACTGTGATTTATTGGTGTAAAGAACTCAAATGGAGGTGTGAAATCTTAAAGCATATCTATTATTTGTCAGTTTAAGTAAATTAGATATTCAATAAGGCAGTTTTTCAAGAAGCTTCCCATATCAATTTCGTACACTTGCAAAATATTTTCGCCTTTATAAGTTAAGGATGAAGCTTTCCCATCTTCTTTACCTCTATTAAAAACAAAGGTTAGACCATCTAACTTAAAGCTAATTATATCATGTTCTGGTGGATTTCCGTATGTAAATACTTCAATTAAAGGCAAAGCGTAATCCATCATTGTCTTTGGATCCAGCAGCATTTTACTAGTATTAATTTTTTTTATTGCACCAATTAAATCTACTTTATGGCCTATTACTTCACATAAGAAATCCATCTTATTAATAATTGGATAAATTTCTGTATTTAAATGGTGATCGTTAACATGACTATATTTCTTAAACACATAGGTTTTACCATGCCACTTTGAAATATTTCTTAGATTGACCGCTCTATTAATTATCAACTCTCTTACAATTTCAAATACAAAACCATCATTAAATAGCGTGTTAGTTTTTCTCTCATTTTGATCAATTACGTTAATGCTGGAAAGAAGTTTTCTGGAGAAATAATTAATTGCTTCGAAATCAAGATAACTAAATATATTATGTGAATAAAACTTATCAATATATCCGCTAAAATCTCCCTCATGCCCGTATTTGTGGTGAAAGAAACTTCTAACATTGTCGATGTCGCATATCATTACAACCTTATCAAAACCAAATTTATTTCCAACGTAATTTTTTTGGTCATTAAAATGTGTACCAAAAACGTTGAAAATTCGAAAGATATGTTCTGGATCAATCCGATCAAGATCATCAATGATAAGCACATTCTCTTTTTTATCATCTTTTTGCTTCTTCTCAAGCATATTTCGAATTAACATAGTCTCAATTCCAAATTCATATAAGCTACCTTCTTTATTTATTATTGTTTCAGTAAATTTTTCGAAAGCCTCCAAATCGCTAGGAGGTAAATTATCCTTACTACTTTTTAAGCTGTCCAGCTGTATTACGATTTCATTCCAAGCAGCCAAAACTGAAGATGCTAATGTAATCTCCTTTCCTACACCAGGAATAGCAGCAATGTAACTAGCCGCCATGGTAGTGGAGTTTTTATGGAAAAATGAAGCCAATTTCCCCCAAATGTCAAGTTTAGGAATTACTTCAATTGGATACTTCTTCGAAAATAGTTCTAGTAAAATGTCGTATTTAATGTACTTAAAAATGTCTTCGTTGGATCCAACCGAATAATTTACAGGAAAAAGATAAACTGCATTGTACTTCCCAGAATCTGAGAAGAAATTATTTACGAATGTAGATTTTCCAGTCCCAAATTTACCTGAAAGAATAATCCTTTGATTGTTTTCTATTTCAAGATGCTCAGTAAAACTTTTAGTTAGTTCTTTGATTAAGCTCAAATCTAAATTGTTCATAATGGAATATTAAGCGAATTCATAAGTGAAAAAAATGCAACTTACACTATTTTTTAAATGCTTCGTACCAGTCCTTGGCTGCCTCACTAAATGGAATTTCAGAGATTAGGCTTTCTATCCAGATGGCGTAAAAGGTATAATGTTCCTGGAAACCTGATAAGCCTTTTAAGTTTTTCAAGTATTGTTTGATGATTTTTCGGGCTTGGGTTAGCACACGAATACGTGTAGGCTTATGTTCCAGGTCGTATTCTTGATCAAAGATGTCTGCGAGTTGCATTTCCATTGCAAAATCCGTTTTGCTGCCCTCATCACTGACCTGCAGGTAATAACGATAAGCTGCTTTTGCTTTCGATGGGATGAGTGCATAGGTTTTGTTTTGTATCAAATTGAATAGCCTGAAAAGGTATAGGTCATCATAGATATCTCGTCTGATCTGTTTGGATTGTTTCCGGAACAGGCTATTCCATAGCTCGTTCACTTTTTTCCAGTCTCCGAGTCCGAGATAAGCATTCATGAGGTTGCCATTGATGACCTGTCTGGCTTCGAACGGGATTTGGTCTTTTAATTTTTCAAGTTCTTCTTCAACCCATTTAATGGTATTATGTAGTTCAACCACGTTTCCTGTATAATTGTAAATAATGATCTGATAGGATGCCTGGTAATAGAACTGTTTAAATGCGAGTGCTTTGGATTGATGCAGCTTTTGTTCTTCAATGGCCGAGGCGGTGACCTTTAGCCCTATCAGTGCATCATTGAACTTCCCCAGGCAAACGCAGGAGGTGACATGTTCCAATATGCCATCGATATAATCACTCGGAGGAACCGCATCAATATTGATTTCTAGTAACTTTTGACTGTATTCATATGCTTTTCGATGATCAAAGATCATCCAGTAATAAAGCGCGTGGATGAAATGGTAGTAGAATGTAGCTTTGTGTGAACGACATTCATTAAGCGCAGGCATACCAGGGGCTTTAATGGTTTCCAGTTCCAGGTTATCTTTCGTTTTACCCTTGACATAACCATACTGCTTTTTAAGTTCCTTTGCATCACTAAAAATATTCTCCATTTCAAGGGTCTGTGTCAGTTTGAGCAGGATGGTTCCTTCCTCTTTCCTGATCTCGCTGTTTTGCCTTAGCGGATTATCCAATACAATAGCTAGCCTCCGCTCCCAATCCAAAATCTGCAACTGTAATCCAAACTTCTCATGTTCACCTGCAAGGGCATATGCTTTTTGCAGGATCAGCATACTTTGCTGGGGCAGATTCAGATGATACAGGATTTCGATCTCGCTAAGCTGGTTCTGAATAATAATTTCAGGGGATTTATGCTGGTAATAAGCACGCATGGATTTGAGGATATTGCCAAACAATTGCTTTTTCGCTGTCGTATAAACCTGTTTTGATTTGCTCGAATTAATTTCAGAAACCTCACTTTCATTACTCGTTAAAGATTCATAGAGTTTCCGGTAGTTTGTTTCTTCTCCGCCCTTATTCAAGGCATTTGAGAATACAGTGAAATAACGTTTCTCTGCTCCTGACATGGATTTAACCAGTTGACGAAGGTCCTCCATTGTGTAATACATAAGAATGGCTTTCTCTAAAGTTACGACAAAATCGCATTCAAAAATTAAAATCACTAACCTCTAATTGGATTAAAACATGTTTTTGATGCTATGAAATATTGCCATTTTTTTGCTTTAGTCAGGTACAAATAATACGGCCTGCTATTTATCACCCTAAAAATTTCTTATCATGGTAAACCGGAATTTATCTCTCAGTCTTTTTCTTACGCTTCTATTTTGCTTACCCTCCTGCCTGCACATTCATGCCAAATCAGATGCACTCAAAAGGTTCACTGAAAACAAAGGACAGGTCATTGATCAAA
Organism: Candidatus Pedobacter colombiensis; assembly: GCA_029202485.1. Lineage (NCBI taxonomy): Bacteria > Pseudomonadati > Bacteroidota > Sphingobacteriia > Sphingobacteriales > Sphingobacteriaceae > Pedobacter > Candidatus Pedobacter colombiensis. Next base: position 3,357,406 of record CP119313.1, read on the forward strand.
ATGGCAATACCAGAAATGACATTGATTTTAAAATCAATGCAGACCATGGACTCAATTTATTTATTGGCAATGGACAATTGCATTATCAATGGTCGAAAATAAGTAAGGAGCACCCAGACCATAAGGAACTATACCGGATGGATGTTAAATTACTGGGCAGTAATCCCAATGCCGTAAAAACAACAACAGGCCAACTACCTTTTTTTGAGAATTATTATGTAGCCCAAAATCCTGATGTCATTATAGTCAGAGCTTTTGAAAAAATTACCTATCATGAAGTATATCCAAACATCGATTGGGTACTTTATTTTCAGAATGGGAAAATGGAACACGACTTCATTATTCGTGAAGGAGGAAAAGTATCGGATATCAAGATCCAATATAAAGGCTGCACCGATATTAACCTGAACAATGACGGATCGTTAAAAGCGATTACTCCGCTTGGTGAAATTACAGAACATGCGCCAATAGCATACGAAGCATTGGGGAATAAGAAAGTCGCTTCCTCATTTAGTTTAAATGGCGATATCCTGTCTTTTACAACAGAGAGATATCAAGGCACCTTAATCATTGACCCAATTGTGGATTGGGGTACTTATTTTGGCGGTACTGAGTATGATGATTTAAGAGTAGTCAAAGTTGCCAGAGACGGATACATCTATACCGTTGGATCAACTAACAGCACAACCAACATTGCTACTACAGGGGCTTACCAAACGACCTTTGCAGGCGGCAGTAATTCCGCTGGTTCTGATGCTATATTGTCAAAATTCAATATTTCTGGAAATCTGATCTGGTCAACCTATTATGGCGGTAGTGGCAACGACCTTGGAAGGAATGTGGCATTTGATACCTCTGGCAATATTTACCTTGCTGGGTTTACCAATAGTACAGATGGAATTGCTACTACAGGGGCTTACCAGACGACCAAACTAGGCTCAGCTTCAAGAACTGAAGCTTTTTTGGTAAAACTTGACACATCCGGACAACGAATATGGGGAACCTATTTCGGAGGTGCTCAAAATGAGGCAAACACCGCAATGTCACTTTGTGCTGACCATTCCAACCACATCTATTTAACAGGAAATACCAATAGCACAAGTGGCATAGCTACCCCTGGGGCGTATCAGTCCACACTTGCCGGAGGATCAGATGTATTCCTAGCTCAGTTTTCAACAACGGGTGCTTTAAACTGGAGCACCTATTATGGCGGGGCAGGAGATGAATTACCGTATTCACTCTCATGTGATACCAGCGGCAATGTTTATGTAAGTGGCTCAACACTTGGAAGCCCGGCAGGTATCGCCACAGCTGGGAGTTTCCAAAGTACCTATGACGCAGCGATTAACGGTGAAGATGCTTTCCTGGCAAAATTCAATCCATCAGGTCAGCTACTTTGGGGGACTTATTATGGGAATACAGGAGTAGATCGTGTCTATAGCTCTGCAACCGACAAAGCAGGCAATATTTATCTCGGTGGTACCTCTTCGAGCACCACAGGTATCAGTACGACGGCTGTTCATCAATCAGCATTTGCTGGTGGTAGCGAAGATGCGTTCATTGCAAAATTCAATAGTACTGGTTTGCGTCAATGGGGCACTTATTATGGTGGGAATGGAAGCGATGGCATTTCAGCATTAAAATTAGGTGCTGATAATGCCCTTTACTTTACAGGATATACCACAAGTAGCAATGGTATTGCCAATAGTAACGCGATGCAGCCATCATTTGGCGGCATTCAGGATGCATTTGCCGGAAGAATAAATCTTTCTGGTGATACATTACAATGGGCAAGTTATCTAGGGGGGATTGACGATGACAACGGATTTGGTTTAGATATTGGCGCCAATGGAAATGTTGTTGTTTGTGGAAGAACGGTCAGCGCAACGGGCATTGCCACTTCCGGAGCCTATCAATCCTCATTTGGTGGTGGTGACGCTGATGGCTTTTTAATAAAGATTAAGGATTGCAATGTTCCGCAAATCGGAGGATTGATTTATGGAGACACAACCGTTTGTTCTGGTTCTGACCACCAATATTACGCGACTTCATCAACTGCTGATTCCTATAATTGGGTTGTGCCCAATGGCTGGACTGGAAGCAGCTTGGCTGACACCATTGATATAACCTTTAATGGCTACAGCGGAATCTTAAAAGCCGTGGCAATGAATGATTGTTATCATAGCGATACGGTCAGCCTAAACATTACAGTGAATGCCTTACCTCCTGTTCCGGTAATTACAAGAGTCGGAAATCAAATCACAACGAACCAAACATTTGCAGGCTATCAATGGTATCTAAATGGTAATGCAATTACAGGTGCAACCGCTCAAAACTGCACCTTGACTGCAACAGGAATTTATACGGTGGCTGTTTTTAATACCGCCGGCTGTAGCATTACCTCTGCAAGCTTTGACTATACTGAAACGGGTATTAACCATCCGCTTGTTGAAAATGGAATAAGTATTTATCCAAATCCGGTTAATGATTTCCTACACATCCAACTTAAGGTTTCGGCAAAAGCTGTTATCTATGATATTGCAGGTAAGGTATTACGGTCCATCACAATCCCATCTGGTTTGGCTGGTATTGATATGCAGCATTATGTCACCGGACTGTACCTCATCAGATTTAGTGATTTGAATGGTAATATGCTTGGCTCTTGTAAAGTCTCCAAACAATAAATCAATTGTTTAACAAGCTTGCCGGAATTCTGGCAACCCAAAAAAAATAATGTCATGAAATGGCTCTCAATTCTATTCGCAATTACTTTTCTCCCTTTGCTTTCACAAGCTCAGGGAGAAAATAATATCTGGACGTTCGCTAGTTATCCAACAGGGAACAATACAGTTTTAAATTTCAATGCCGGTTCACCTTTTTTTTCTACCATACCAAGCGCATTTGACCTTATGGGTTATGGCGCTACTGTCTGTTCACCTAATGGTACATTAAGGTTCTATGTCAGGCTTTCCAATTACAATTCTCTTGCTCCGGCGGTCATGAATATCTACCTACCTAGCGGCATCCCGGTTACAGGTAGCAATTTAACGTGCAGCGTCGATAATGAATGGTGTATGCCAGTAGTCATACCACATCCTACAAATCCAGATCAATACTATATTTTCTATGGTTATAATAAAGGATTGCTTTATTCATTGCTTGACATGAGTCTTAACAATGGCAATGGTGGTATCGTAAACGGACATAAGGATGTTGTGATATCGCCTTATGGAACAGTAGTATCACAGAAAATGACGGCAATAAAAGCCTGTAGTGGCGTTTGGTTGGTCATTCGTTCCAGGATTGCTAACGAATACTATAGTTTTATAGTTGACAGGAATGGACTACATCCCGAAAAAGTAATATCAACAATTGGGAACTTTAGTCTCCAGGATTATAATCAAATCGCCTTTGGCTATTTGAAAGCATCACCCACCGGAAATAATATTGCCATTAGCAACTGGAAAGGGATTGAATTGTATGATTTTGAAAAGTGCAGTGGTAAGCTAAAGAATGCTAAGGTTTTAGAGATGACTGGCAACAGCGAGATCAATAGCTATACTTTGGCTAACCATGAAAGGTATAACGGTATTTGCTTTTCTCCCGATGGAACTAAACTATATGCGAGTCAAAACTATAGGAGTCAAAGTATTACTACGGGGCTTTCCGCAGGCAAACTTTTTCAATATGACCTTTCCTTAGTATCTACCCCGGCAATAATTGCGTCTAAAACATTAATCATTACTAACCCTCCTTCAATGATGGAAAATGGACTCACATGCAGCCTTGTGGCGCCAAATCCTTTGGGTGAAATTAAACAAGGTAGTGATGGCAAACTTTATGTAGATAATGGAAGTTACACCTGCCTTAATCCATCTAACATACCTGTCGGATTTAATCCTGGCCCTGCATTCCATGTGATCAGCCTGCCCAATATTTCGGGACTTGCTTGTCAACCTCAACTGAACAATAACATACTCAACGATTATTTGGGCAATATGGGAGGCTCTTTCTTTGGCTCTGCTCTTGGGGGTACCTCTTTTCTACCGCAAGACATTGTAGTTTCCACCAATACAGTAGATACCATTCAAGGGAATGTTTATAATTATACCGTTTGTTTTTCTGATAGCCTTGTTCTTGTTGCTGATACAAATGGTTCATGCCATCAGTGGGACAACTCTTTAAGCGATATAAAAAGGACAGTTTTTCATACCGGTACTTATCATGTAAGTTATTTTAAAGATTGTAATTATGCGACCGATACTTTTTACGTCAAAATGGTTCATACTCCAACTGTAGAAACACATGAAAGCTGTCCCGGAATGCACATGGGAATTGCTATAGCCAGCATTGAAACTAATACCTCAACCCTTAATTATATATGGCGTGCCGAAGATGGAAGCATCCTCAAATCTTTTACAGGAAATGATGGTGATACCCTAAGAGGACTTGATCCTGGAAATTATTTATTGCAGATTACAACATCCACAGGTTGTGATACAACAATACACTTTGAAATACTGCCCTTACCTAAACCGGAAGTTATTGCTTCCCCTGCCGATACCATGATCCGTTATGGAGATAGCATTCTGCTTCATGCCGAGGGTGCATTGCTTTATACCTGGTGGCCGACAAGTAGTTTGGATACGGCATCTAAAGCCGATCCAATTTCAAGACCATTAAAACCAGTGCTCCTTTACGTTGTTGGTATCAATGAATATGGCTGTATGGATACCACAGAAGTCAACATCAATATTGACTTCACCATGCCGGACTTTGCACCAAATGCTTTTTCACCAAATGGAGATGGGATCAATGATGTCTTTAATATCTCCAACATTACCTATCAAAAAGTGGTGCAGTTTAAAGTTTTCAACCGTTATGGGCAAATGATCTTTTCTACCCTTGATGGTCATAAAGGTTGGAATGGCACTCAAAATGGAAGAGATTGTGACATGGGGAGTTATTATTATCTGATTGAATTAGACTATCCGAATGGGCTCCGAAAGCTTTATAAAGGAGATATAAACCTGATTCGTTAACCAGCTGAACCAGAAATTGACAGGCAGATCCAATTTTGGGTCTGCCTGTTTAAATATTTAATCTATGAACAGTAAACTGTGTTTAACGGACACCAGTTACTCCAACTTTGCGTAAAATCTGTACCACCGAAAGCACCACGATAAACAGGATGATTAAATGAATTACCTGTGTCCCAACTAAAGTTAGGTGTATCCAGATCTGTATTGGTTCCTAAAGTAAAATTAGAAATAAAACCATTGTCACAGAAAGCAGAACAGAAGCTGGAATTGTAGTCTAAGTCTGATACACCCACGACTTGATATCCAGATTCTTTACAGGAGGCAACACCCGTTCCTTCAATCCATCTTGCCATTGTGGATTCACATCCACCAGTCCATAACGAACTGGTATAAGGTGTTACACCAGAGTTATGGAACGAATTATATGAAAATTCAAGATTATTACTTGCTGTTTGGCTGATGGTGCTATTCCCATTGATTAGCAGCCCTCTGGAAGTGCTTGTAGCATTCCATGAAGAGAAAACGCTGTTATAAATTTTTCCAGCTCCATTATTATTAAATCTGACAGCATATTGGAAATTACTATTGACAGCAGTAGAATTACAATAGTTTGGACCAAGAACAGTTGCATTACTGATTACAGGTTGGGTCAATGGTGTATTATTGGTACCTGTAGGATCATTGCTAATATCAAGACCATAAGCGGGGCCAGTTGGCGTTACACCATTGATCATCCGCATGGCTGCAATAAACTGTATTTTTCCAGTGTAACCGTAAGATATCGGAAAGTCCGTACGGCCTGCATTCAGGCTGATCATATAGGTTTGTTTTACAGTGCCGCCATAACTACCGATACCATCGTATTGCGCATTGCTGATCTGCACATGGTCAATAGCCGTTCCTGTGCCTACTGCATTCAAAAGCAGTGCTGATTTAGAAGCATCATTGGTGTAGCCTTTTCCTGCAAAATGAATCTGTACATATTGCAGGTTACCTGAGTTATCAGCGCTGATCGATGATCCGCCACTTAAGGTATAACTGCCGCTTAAAGGGATATCCAGGCCGGTACTGACATTGGTAGGTGCATTACCTGCAAAAGCAATACCGCCCCAGTCTCCGGCAGCCCTTGCTCCTGCATTCTGATCAGAAGTAAACACAATCGGGTTGCTGGAAGTTCCGGTTGCGATCAGCTTCCCTCCTTTTTCAATAACAAGCCAGGCAGTGGTAGCTGATTTGATCCCCTGTAAGACGGTTCCTGCCGGAATGGTGAGGGTAACGCCACTCGGTATCCTGACAATACCGGAGATTTTATAAACATTGGCAGCCGATAAGGTCTGTGTAGTTAATGTACCAGATAACGTTACAAAGTTACAGGCTACCAATGCTTTGATTCCGGAGGATTTACTATTTGGTGAATTAAAGCTGCTGTTCTCGCCGGCCTTTTTACAGGCGAAGAACAAGGCAATAGCCACTATGGCTATTGATGCAAAAGTGATTGTTTTTTTCATGATGTTGTTTATGAAGTGATTTATGGGTTGATCTTAAGTCCGTACCTTAAGTGGTTCTGGTTTTCCTGAATCCGGACATTTAAGGAGGATGGCTGTGAAGATCAATCGCACGTGGTTCCATGCAATTGATGGTGACGGATAATTGTTGCATAACTTTTCCATTATTACAGCGGACATGTATTTACCCGGTGCATGGAATAAAGTTCGGCAGTGTTTCAGCGCTTTAAGGAACAATCAGGGCACTAAAAACCTGAATCCCCCCAATTGGCATATGAGTATCCCCAAATGGCAAATGAATGACACCAATCCAGGAATGAATCCTTTTCTTAGTTTGCAGTTTTATTTTTGTATATTAGACAGACGAGAGTGTACAACGGAATGGGGTGCGGCTATGCTGCACCTCGTTTAGTTTTAATGCCTTTGCAAAGAAGGTTTCATACTAACCTGTTTTCATTCACTAGCCCCTTAATATTTTCTCCATCTTTTTGCCTTTGGCCAATTCATCAACCAGTTTATCCAGGAAACGAACCTGTTGCGTCAAAGGATTTTTGATATCTTCCACCCGGTATCCACAGATTACACCCGTTATGAGCGAGGCATGGGGATTTAGTGCAGCCTGCCTGAAGAAAGTTTCAAAGGTTACTTTCTTCTTGATAAGGTCTTGGATTTGCGTATTATTAAAGCCGGTCAGCCAGGTGATGATTTGATCTAATTCTTCCTTTGTCCGGCCTTTCTTTTCAATTTTGGAAAGATATAAAGGATACACAGAGGCAAAGACCATCTTTGCCATACGGTCATCATGTCTAGCGTTATTATCCATTTTTTTGGTATTGAAGAGCGATTACGCCGGATGGGAATTGTTGCGTATGCAGCAGTTGAAAGTCGGTTTTTTCCGGCAGTAGGAAATGATCAAATAAACGTTTGTTTTCTCCTATCAGCACTGGGTGGACAATGAGATAAAGTTCATCAATCAGGCCAGCTTCCAAAAGGCCCGGAAGCAGACTGGTACCGCTGATCGCGATTTTTTTACCGGATTGTTCTTTTAACTCGCGGATCAGGCCTTCAGGATTTTCACGGACAATCCTTGTATTTTCCGCGGCGCTTTTAAGTGTGCGTGAAAGAACAATTTTTTCAATTGGAGTCATAACCTCGGCAAAGGCGACATCTTTTGGATCACCGGTTTTATTTTTAGCGATTTCCGGCCAGTAAGGGATCATTAAGTCGTATGTTTTGCGACCGTAAACAATCACGCCTGTGTCCTGCATGAGCTGGATGAAATAGTCCATCAGTTCCTTTTTCGGGCTGAAGCTCGTGTGCTCATAACAGCCGTCGATACTGATATTAAGGGCAAATATGACTTTTCTCATGATATTCAATTCTGTTATATAAAATTAGTTTTTTTTATACAATTCATGTAACCGACATAAAGATTATAATGCTTAATTATCGCAAATAAAGTAATCTGGAGAACTAAATCTGCATTGCGTATTCCATGTTCAGAATTGCTATAACTTTGCGCTACTTCCAGTTTTCTTTGCCAAAAGTGCTGAGAGTAGAGGCCCATACTTTGTTATGGGCTTCTTTTATTTACGGCCCCAAAAAGCAAAAGTTTATTGATCTGTGTTATTCAGGAAGGTATGCATTTTTGAAACCTCATGACAGCAGCTAACCAATTCGTCAACCCATTTGCATGACGCTGTAATTGAAAACTTTTCCATCTGGCTTAAAATAGAGGTTTCCATATTTTTGATCACAAACGCCGCATCCGCAAAGCTCCGGACATACCGGCCTAGTTGAAGGAACGAATGTTGTAGGTCCACCCCACTGATGAAGTGGCCAAAAGCCTCCGGTAATTGTTTAGATACCAGCCCATCAAATCTTTCCGGTAAAGTTTCATCAAGGGGAAGCGTCCGCTTACTACCCATCCATTGCCGGAGAGCAGTTTCATCAGCTGTGGCCTGCCGGAATGCGGATTGTAAGGTATGGTAAAGGTTTGCTGAGTCCAGCGTAATTTGGTTAGTGGTCAATGTGTCTGTTTTTTTAATTGAAGCTAATGGTATAAAAATCCTGAAGGCTATCAAAGCTGCCCCTAAAGCCAAACCCGGACCGCAGCAGTACTTTTTGTGCGCCAATGTTGTCGCGGTTGGTAATAGCTGCAAGCTCCCTGATCCTTTGCTGCTTTACTTTTTCTATAAACAAGGGCAAAACCAAAGACATGACTTGTTTTCTTCCGGCATTTGCTTTCAGATAAAACTCAATGAAATAAGGATAATGCTCTAGTTGGTAATACTGCATAGCGGTCTCCGGCGGTATGACATCGATCATACCAATGATCTTTTCTGATTTCCGGTTGCTGATAAAATGAAGGTAGTTTTTGCCGGAGTGGAAGTTGAGTAAACTTCCCTTCAAAAAGGTTTCCGCATCATCTACCGAAGACAGCCGTTTTTCAGGCAGGAACCGGAGCGTATCTTCATCCGATAAAATACCATAAACCTGCTCAGCCACGCTTTCGATCCCTTTAATCTCCTCCGCCCTGAAGGAATGTACCAACAGGTCCGCATGTTCAATATGAATGGGTTCCAGCATCATACGCGTAAAAATAATTCAACAGTAATTTTAATAAGCAATCTAGTTTTGAACATCCCTGTCCAAAATATAAACACATGGCTGTCCTTATCCTTTATCCGGTTTTTGTTGCTTATGGATATCCTGTTTTACTTCAAGGATCAAACGCTTCACCTCCTGTAAATCCGTAGCGGCTTCCGGTAACTCGCTAGCCTGGTATTTATAGTATTTCCAGACTTCCAATACATCTTCATTGGCCACTGTATATGGTTTATAAAGCGCATTAAGTGATTTTAACAGGACATTGCCATCGGTTTGTACCCTTACCTGCTTAAATACAAATTCCTGTTCCCCTTTCAGGATGACGATGCAGAGCGTATCTGCTTTAATGTTTCTCCAGTCTTCCACATATTCGGCAATCACATCACTGCCATCCGGTATCGGCAGCATCGAATCGCCACTGATCGGGAACATCCGGAACGTCCCTGCTTCCGGCAAGTTCGGCATACTGAATTTAGGTAGCGTTGCAATAAACTCCGGGTCATTATAACCGGAACGGTATCCGGCCTTAGCCTTGATCGGCACATATTCGACGTTTTCCTTATTGTTTTTATCAACGGTAATGGCCAGAATCCTGATTTTGCTGCCCATCATATAAACATCATTGCCAGATTCCAGTTCCCTGATCCGCAGCTCACCGAGCTTCGGCAAATCAATTTTAAGCAGCGTATCGACACTGATTTTGAAGAATCCCGAAAAATTAACATAGTCCTCCGGCTGGGGTGCCTTTGTCTGCCCACTTTCCAATGCGTTGAGCTTGGAACGTGTGATTCCGAGTGCTTTAGCCATGAATTCCTGGCTTAATTTCTTCCGTTCCCGAAGGAATTTAATGTTGCCGGGGAAAAATATTTTTTGCGGGTTCATTTTCGTTTGCTACTATTGGAATCAACGATTTGTTACTAATCGTGTCAAAAGTAGGAAATTTAATTGAAAAAGTGATGGAAAGGCAGATAGTGCATTGTGATTTGGATACTTTTTTTGTATCCGTGGAACGGTTGCTGGACAGCAGCCTTGTTGGGAAACCTGTACTGATCGGTGGCAGCAGTGACCGTGGGGTGGTGGCATCCTGTAGCTATGAAGCCAGGAAATATGGGGTACATAGCGCCATGCCCATGAGGCTTGCCAGGCAGCTTTGCCCCGAAGCCCACCTGGTACGCGGCGACCATGACCTCTACTCCCATTATAGTAAAATGGTCACGGAAATCATTTCTGAAAAAGCCCCTTTGGTGGAAAAGGCTTCCATTGACGAGCATTACCTCGACATTACCGGAATGGATAAATTCTTCGGCTGCTGGAAATGGACGCGGGAACTCCGCAAGCGTATCATGGATCAGAGTGGTTTGCCTATATCCTTTGGCCTTTCCATCAACAAGACAGTTTCCAAGATTGCCACGGGTGAAGCCAAACCCTGTGGCGAAAGGCAGGTGTGTTTAGGGGACGAAAAGAACTTCCTGGCCCCGCTTTCCATCCGCAAGATTCCCGGTGCCGGAGAAAAGACCTGCGGCCTGCTCCAGAAAATGGGCGTGTACCG